>JAKSPT010000017.1 GCA_024404495.1 Lachnospiraceae bacterium | reverse complement strand
TGATCGAGGAGATCCTCCGCGATCTCGTCGTCGCGGATCCTTCCTTCACCGCCGTTTCGCTCCGCTATTTCAATCCGATCGGCGCGCACGAAAGCGGACTTCTTCTCGAAGACCCGAACGGCATCCCGAACAACCTGATGCCCCTCGTTCTCCGTGCCGCGACCGGAAAGCTTCCCTGCCTCAGCGTCTTCGGCAGCGATTACCCGACGCCCGACGGTACCTGCATCCGCGACTACATCCACGTCTGCGATCTTGCTGAGGGACACGTCAGGGCGGCGGAATTTGCCCTCAGCTCGGCGGGAGGCTTTGAAGCCATCAATCTCGGCACTGGGATCGGATACAGCGTCCTCGACGTGATTTCGACCTTCGTGTCGGTCAACCACGCTGAGCTCCCCTACAAGATCGCGGATCGCCGCCCCGGCGATATCGCCGCGGTCTATTCGGACCCCTCCAAGGCAAAGAGACTGCTCGGCTGGGAGGCAAAACGCGGTCTGAAGGAAATGTGCCGCGATTCCTATTACGCGGCGATGAAGAACCCGGACGGCTACCCGGAAGGCGAAGAATAAATAATTAAACGGCTGAACGATCGTTCAGCCGTTTTTCTTTATTCTGCCGCTTCGTCGGCGCCTTGCTCCGTGCCTTTCGGCGTGCCTTCCGGCGTGCTTTCGGGAGCGGGCGTCTGCTTCTTTTTCAGGATCAGCTCGGGGGGCTTTTTATCGGTAACCGTTTCCGCCGTGATGACGACCTCTTTCACGTCGGTACGGGAGGGGATCTCGTACATGATGTCGTTCATCACCGATTCCATAATGGAGCGGAGTCCGCGCGCGCCGGTATTGCGTTCGATTGCAAGCGCGGCGACCTTCCGGAGCGCGTCGTCGGTAAAGGTAAGCTTCACGCCGTCGAGACGGAAAAGCTTGACGTACTGCTTCTCGATCGAGTTTTTCGGCTCGCGGAGGATACGCACGAGCGCGTCCTCGTCGAGATCGGAAAGACCGACGATGACCGGAAGACGGCCGACAAGCTCGGGGATCAGACCGTACTTGACGATATCGTGCGCGGTAACGTCCTTGTAGATCGTTCCGCCCTTCTGCTCGTTCTTCGTCTTTACCTCGTTCTCGAAGCCGATGCCCTGCTTGCCCTTCCGTTCCCCGATGATCTGCGCGAGCCCGTCGAAGGCGCCGCCGCAGATGAAGAGGATCTCGGAGGTGTCGATCTGGATGAATTCCTGATTCGGGTGCTTTCTGCCGCCCTGCGGAGGCACGTTGGAGACCGTACCCTCAAGAATTTTCAGAAGCGCCTGCTGCACGCCCTCGCCCGAAACGTCACGGGTGATCGAGCGGTTTTCGCTCTTTCTCGAAATCTTGTCGATCTCGTCGATATAGATGATCCCCTTTTCCGCACGCTCGATATCGAAATCCGCCGCCTGGATCAGACGGAGCAGGATGTTTTCAACGTCCTCGCCGACGTAACCGGCTTCGGTCAGCGTCGTTGCGTCGGCGATGGCAAACGGGACCTTCAGCGTTTTGGCGAGGGTCTGGGCAAGATAGGTCTTGCCGACGCCGGTGGGACCGAGCAGAAGCACGTTGCTCTTCTGCAGCTCGACCTCGTCGTCCTCCTCCTGCTTCTTCTTTTTTCTGCCGACGGCAGGCTTCTGCAGGATGCGCTTATAGTGATTGTAAACGGCGACGGAAAGGACCTTTTTCGCCTCGTCCTGACCGATGACGTACTGGTCGAGGACCTCCTTCAGCTCTGCGGGCTTGGGAAGCGTCTTCATCGTCAGTCCGTCTCCGCCGGAGGAGCGCTGCGTCTGCTGTTCGATCAGCTCGTTGCAGGTATCGAGGCAGAAATTGCAGATAAAGGCGCCGGTCATCGAGGGGATCAGAAAATCGACCTGATTTTCTTCTCTGCCGCAGAAGGAACACCTGACTTCGCCGTAGTTTTTGCTCGTTGCCATAGATCGTCCGTTTCTCCGGCGAATGGGAATAAGACAGCAGAGGAACGATCGCCGGATCATTCCCCTGCAGGTTTTGTTCAGATTCTCTTTGCGATCACTTTGTCGATCAGACCGTATTCCATCGCTTCATCGGCGGAAAGGAAGTTATCCCGGTCGGTATCCTTTTCGATGACCTCGATCGGCTTGCCGGTATTTTCGGCAAGGATCGAATTGAGTCTGTCGCGGATGCGCAGGATATGGTCGGTGTGGATCTTGATATCCGAAGCCTGACCCTGTGCGCCGCCGAGCGGCTGATGGATCATGATCTCGCTGTTGGGGAGCGCGTAGCGTTTCCCTTTCGTTCCGCTGGAAAGAAGGAAGGCACCCATCGAAGCCGCCATTCCGACGCAGATCGTCGAAACGTCGCACTTGATATACTGCATCGTATCGTAGATCGCCATTCCCGCGGTGACCGATCCGCCGGGGCTGTTGATATAAAGCTGGATGTCACGGTCGGGGTCCTGCGATTCGAGGAAGAGGAGCTGCGCGACGACGAGGGACGCCGTCACGTCGTTGACCTCATCCGAGAGGAAAATGATGCGGTCGTTCAGCAGACGGGAGTAGATATCGTACGCCCGTTCGCTGCGGTTGGTCTGCTCAATTACGGTTGGTACCAGTGCCATTGTGAATCATCCTTTCCAAATAGGCGGCAGAGGATCAGTCTTTCTTTTCGGTCTCTTCGGGAGCCTTGTCGGTGATGACGGCCGCTTCCCTGACGAGCTTGACGGCATTTCTCAGCTTCAGATCGGCGGAGATGAGGGAGGAATCCACTCTTGCCTTCACGTCGTCTGCGGTCATGCCGTAGTTCTTCGCGATCTCGTCGATCTCGGCGTTGATCTCATCCTCGGAGATCTCGATCTTTTCGAGTTCTGCGATCTTCTCGAGCGCGAGGCGGCTCTTGACCTGCTTCTCGGCACGGGGACGGAGCTGGAGACGGAGATCGTCTGCCTTCATACCGGTGTACTTGAGGTAGGTATCAAAGTCGATGCCCTGCATGCTGAGACGCTGTGCGTAGTCCTGCATACCCTGATCGACCTCGTTCTCGAACATGCACTCGGGAATCTCGGCGTTCAGCTTCTCGATGACTGCCTCGATGACCTTATTCTCAACGTCGGCGTCTGCCGCGTCGTTGTGGCGCTTTTCGATGTTTGCCTTCACGGAAGCTTTATATTCATCGAGGGTGTCAAATTCGGAAACGTCCTTCGCGAACTCATCGTCGAGCGCGGGAAGCTCCTCGAATTTGATCGACTTGACCGTCACCTTGAAGACGGCGGGTTTGCCTGCGAGAGAGGCTTCGCCGTAATCCTCCGGGAAGGTAACGTTGACGTCAAAGGATTCGCCGGCGTTGTGACCGATGACCTGATCCTCGAAGCCGGGGATGAAGGAACCGGAGCCGAGCTTGAGCGAATAATCGGTGCCCTTGCCGCCGTCGAACGCGACGCCGTCGCAGAAGCCTTCAAAGTCGATCACGGCGGTGTCGTCCTTCGCGGCGGCACGGTCGGTAACCTCGATCTCGCGGGCGTTCTTCTTTCTTGCCGCCTCGATCTCACGGTCGATCTCCTCGTCGGTGACGGGAGCGATCACGCGGTCGATGGCAAGACCCTTATAGTCGGCGATCTCAACGACGGGCTTGGTGTAAACCTTAGCCTTCATCTCAACGCCGTTTTCGTCGATGGAAACGACGTCAAACTGCGGCTGGGAAACGACGTCGGCACCGGAAGCGGTGACTGCCTCGTCGTAAGCGGCGGGAACGACGGCGTTCAGAGCGTCATCGTAGAAAACGCCCTTGCCGTACAGCTTTTCGACCATCGCGCGGGGCGCCTTGCCCTTACGGAAACCGGGAATGGACATTTTGCCGATATTCTTCTTATATGCGGCGTTGACTGCCTTCTCGAAGGTCTCCTTATCAATCGTGAAGCCGATCTCGACGAGGTTCTTTTCGACCTCGTTCATGCTCTTGAAACTCATTATATTCAATCCTCCAAAAGAATTATTCAAGTCCAATTATCTATTTTACCAACTTTTCAGATAAAGTCAATATCTACGGGGTACTGTTTGCAATTTATTCATTATTTTCGGAGGGTTTCTCCCCCGATACGACCGCTTTCGGGATAAAACCGAGATAATCGGCGGAAACGATCGAAAAGGTGATCCCGTCGTATTCTGTTTCGGGCGGCTCGTCGTACACCGAATGGATATGCCCGTAATACGCGCGCCGGATGCCGTACTTTTTCAGGACGTCAACGAGCTCGGTGCAGACGTAATCCCGGAAGACCGGCGGAAAATGGAAGAACGCGAGCGTTTCCGCCCCGGGATGCAGCTCCGCAAGATACCTTGCCTGTGCGATGCTGATCTCCAGTCTTCCCGCTTCCCTCGCGACGATCTTGCGGTAATCCGCGTCCTTCGGCGCGTTCTTTTCCTCGGTGAACCAGCCCCGCGTCCCGCAGAGGATCATCCCCTCGGCATAGACGGCGTTATTATAGAAAAGTCGCAGGGTGGAAAGCCCGTTTTCCGCAAAGAAGCGGTTCATCTTCGCCGCGGTATTCCAGAAATAATCGTGATTGCCCCGACCGATATATTTCGTGCCGGGGAGCGAATCGAGAAAGCGCAGATCGGGCAGCGCCTCCTCCAGCGTCATCGCCCACGAGATATCGCCGGGAAGAACGACGCTGTCCTCCGCGCCGACGGTATGCAGCCAGCCCTCGCGGAGCTTATCGGTATAGCCCTCCCACCGTCTGCCGAAAACGTCCATGGGCTTATCGGTGCCGAGGGAGAGATGCGGGTCGGAGAGAACGTAAAGTCCCATGAAAGATCCTTTCCCGGGGCTGAATGAAGCCCCGATATTCCGTCCATAATAGGAACGCAGACAAAAGAAGGGAGAAAAAGCGAATGGACACTTTCATCCGTAAAGACGAGAAAAAGAACGAGAAACCCCGTCATATCAGAGGCGTCTCCTGCGACGTGCAGGGGTGCTGCTATCACGACGGGGATTCGTATTGCACTGCCGACAACGTGTCGATCGGACCGATCTCGGCGTGTACCTGTTCGGATACCGTCTGCGCCACCTTCAAGCCGAAGGCGCGCTGACCTCCGCCGCGCGCGGCGTTATGCTTCCGCGACGACGGTATCCTTCATTTCGTCCGCTTTGATCGGCTTTGCCGGGTCGAAGCGGACCTCTTTGTTGAGGACGCCGATCAGCTTTTCGGGAATTTCGGTCCCGGTCAGCTCGCTCAGCTTCCGCATCGAATCGAATTCATCCGCGGGGACCTCGTCGGTAAGAGAGGCGAGAACGGCGGGAGAGAACTTATAGGGGGACGCCGTGGAGACGATCAGCATCGTGCGCTGACGGTCGACCAGAAGCTGATATTTTTCGGCGCAGTAAAGCGCGACGCCGGTATGCGTATCGGCAAGGTAGCCGGAGCAGAGATCGAAGGTACGGCGGATGGAGCGGCGGATCTCACGGTCGTCCGGGCAGCAAAGACCCGTAAAGACAACGTTCAGACGGCGCAGCAGGTCGGCGGAGATCTCGTATCTGCCGTTCTGCTTCAGCTCCGCCATCAGTTTTCCGGTCACCTCCGCGCCCGCGGTATAGAACAGGAGGCGCTCAAGGTTGGAGGAGATCAGGATGTCCATCGAGGGAGACACCGTCGTATAGAAGGGGCGGTTGCGGTCGTAGATACCGGTCTTGAAGAAGTCGGTCAGAACGCTGTTCTGATTGGAGGCGCAGATCAGATGATTGATCGGAAGCCCCATCTTCTTCGCCATATAGGCGGCGAGGATGTTGCCGAAGTTTCCGGTCGGGACGGTCACGTTGATCTCTTCCCCGAAGGCAACGGCGCCCTTGTTGACGAGATCGCAGTACGCGGAGATATAATACGCGATCTGCGGCGCGAGACGGCCCCAGTTGATCGAGTTCGCGGAGGAGAAGAAGCAGTCCTTTTCGTTCACGGCGGCGATCGCTTCCTTATCGGCGAAGATCGCCTTGACGCCGTTCTGCGCGTCGTCAAAGTTGCCGACGACCGAATGGACGGTGACGTTGCTTCCTTCCTGCGTTGCCATCTGCAGCTTCTGGATCGCGGATACGCCGCTGACCGGATAGAAGACCGAGATCTTCACCTTTTCCACATCGCGGTAACCCTCGAGCGCGGCTTTGCCGGTATCGCCGGAGGTCGCGACGAGAATATACGCGGTGCGCTTTTCCCCGGTCTTGACGAGAGCGCGGGAAAGCAGCTTCGGCATGAGCTGAAGCGCCATATCCTTGAAGGCGCAGGTGGGACCGTGCCAGAGCTCGAGGACCTCGGTTTTATCGCCGATGCGGACGACAGGAGCGGCACCGCCCGGGAACCGTTCTTCGGAATACGCTTCCCTGCAGTCGGCAAGAAGCTCTTCCTCGGTGTAATCGTCGTTCAGATAAAGATAAAGGATCTTTGCGGCGCGTTCGGGATAGGAAAGAGCGCAGAGCTCGGAGAGAAAAGCGTCGGTCAGAATGGGCAGCTCTTCCGGCACGAAAAGACCGCCGTCCTTCGCAATGCCCTGCTTGATCGCGCCGGCGGAGGTAGTGACCTCACCGGACCCTCTGGTGCTGATATATCTCATGTTTCGTTTTGCTCCCATTCCGGGAAGCATCCTTTCTCGGATCATCGCCGTGCCCGGATCGGGCGGAAAACGGCGCTTTTTTCGTATTATAACAGATGTTTATGAATGAATCCAGCGGGAGAAGAAATTTCGTGCGTTTGAATAAAAAATCTTTTCCGCGATCCGTTCCGAATGGGTAAATTTACAAATCGCGTCGTACAGCATCGGCAGGTCGCCGATCCCCTTCATGCCGCCGGGAAGCGAACCCGTTCCGTCAAGGTCGCAGCCGAGGCAGACGCGGTCTTCTCCGCCGAGGCGGTAGGCGTGCATCATGTGCCGCACGACGTCCTCAAGGGAGGCGAGCCCCTTGTCGGTGAGGAAGCCGCAGACGAGATTCGCGCCGACGACGCCGCCGGTGCCGAACAGGGTCTTCAGCATATCGTCGGTCATATTCCTGCCGTGACTGCGGAGGGCGCGGCAGACCGAATGGGAGGCGATGACCGGCTTGCCGACCTCCTTCGCGATCGCGGCGGTATCGTAAAACGTGCGGTCGGACGCGTGGGAAAGGTCGGGCAGGATCCCGAGCTCAAAGCAGCGGCGGACCGTTTCTTTTCCGAAATCGGTCAGACCTTCGTCGGTATTCCACGAGCCGCAGACGCTGTTGGTATCCGCCCAGCCGAGGGTCAGGACCCTGACGCCCGACTCGTACAGAACGTCAAGCCTTTCGGTTTTTCCGTTCAGGATCACCGAATCCTCAACGCCGAGGATCGGGTGAAACCACGGGGCGTCGACCGTTTTCAGCCGTTTCGCAAAATCGTCACGCACGGTGAGAAAGCGTTCCCACGCCTCCTCCGCCGACAGACGGTGCTCCGACCAGACGGCGAAAACCTGCCGGTATTCGGAAAATACGGAAGCCTTTTTCAGCGAAATATGAAGCTCGTCGTTGCCGTAAAGGTCGAAATCGCCCTTTTCCAGCTCGAGCGCGGTATCACAGTGCAGATCAAACAGTTTCATCTTCGGCTCATTCCTCCGAAAGCTCTTTCGATATGATTGAATTCAAACGCGGCGCAGCCGTTGTCGAATTCCTCGTACAGTACCTCGATCACGTCGATCCTCGGCTGAAGATCGGTGTGATGAAAACGGGTATAGACCCGTACCGCGCTTGCGAAGCGCTGCTTTTTCAAGGCGTTCACCGCCCTGCCCGGTCTCGCGTAGCGGGCGCTGCGCTTCTCTCTCGTCTTGACCTCGACGAAGACGATATTCGTATCGTTTTCGGCGATAATGTCGATCTCTCCGTGCGCCAGACGGGAATTGCGGTCTATGATGCGGTAGCCCTTGCGCTTCAGATAATCCCGGGCGGCTTTTTCTCCCGCCCGTCCGACTTCCTTCGCGGAACTCATTTGGTCAGAATTCCGTCCTCGGTCTGCGAAATGTAGACCATTCCGCGGGTGCCGTCGACCGTCACGGAGGTGCCGGTATGCAGAAGCTTGGTCGCGCCGCCCGCGCCGACGATCACGGGGATGTCGAGCGCCTGCCCGGCAACGGCGGCGTAGGATTCCGCGTCGCCCTCCTCGCAGACGATGCCCTTGCAGGAGCGGATGAGCGAAATGATGCGGTCGGAGGCGTGCGGAAGCACGAGGACCTCTCCCGCCTTATAGTTTTTCAGCGCCTCGTCCTCGTCCCTGCAGACGCGGAGCGTACCGAAGACCTTCCCGCCCGAAACGCCCTTGCCGGTGACGAGGATATCGCCGACGAGCTGGACGCGGAGCATATTGGTCGTGCCCGAGACCTCGGGGATCCCGGCGGTGATGACGACGAGGTCGCCGTAATTGACGAAGCCGGCACGGTAGGTCAGATCGACCGAGGCTGCGACGAGCTTGTCGGTGGAGTTGTAATCGCCCATCAGAAGCGGGCGGACGCCCCAGCTCATATTCATCTGACGGCAGACGCGCGGAGAGGGCGAGCAGCCGATGATGTCGATCGCGGGACGGTAGCGGGAGATCAAACGGACGGTCTGTCCGCTCTTGGTCGCCGCGATGATCGCGGAGGCCTTCAGATCGTGCGCGGTGGTCACGGTCGCGTGGGAGATCGCGTTGACGACAGAATTCGCGCCGTCGTTCAGACGGAAGCCGCGGAATTTTTCCTTATAATCGATATCGCTTTCGGTGCGGAGCGCGATGCGGGACATCGTTTTCACCGCCTCGATCGGATACAGACCGCTCGCGGTCTCGCCGGACAGCATGATCGCGCTCGTGCCGTCGTAGATCGCGTTCGCCACGTCGTTGACCTCGGCACGGGTCGGACGCGGATTCTTCGTCATGCTTTCGAGCATCTGCGTCGCGGTGATGACCTGCTTGCCGGCAAGGTACGCCTTGGAGATCATCTGCTTCTGATAGAACGGGATGCTTTCCATCGGGACCTCGACGCCGAGGTCGCCGCGAGCGACCATCAGACCGTCCGCCTCGTTGAGGATCTCGTCCATGTTTTCGACGCCCTTCGCGTTCTCGATCTTCGCGATGATGCGGATATCGGGGCTGCCGAGTCGGCTCAGCTCTGCGCGGATCTGACGGATATCCTCTGCGCGCTGCGTGAAGGAAGCGGCGATGAAGTCGAAGCCCTCGCGGACGCCGAACGCGATATCCTCCTTATCCTTTTCGCTGAGGAACGGGAGAGAAAGGGAGGCGCCGGGCACGTTGATGCTCTTGCGGTCGGAAATCACGCCGCCGTTGATGACCGTGCAGCGGATCTCCTTCGGGTCGGTGTATTCGACCTTCAGCTCGATCAGACCGTCGTCGATGAGCAGACGGGAGCCGGGGTGTACGTCGCCGTACAGACCGGAATAGGTGATCGAAACGCCGTTCTCGTCGCCTTCCCTGTCGTCCTCGTAAAGAAGGAAGGTCTGTCCGGGGATCAGCTCGACCCTGCCGTTTCTGAACTTTTTCAGACGGATCTCGGGTCCCTTGGTATCGAGCAGGAGCGCGGTGTGGAGGTTCAGCTCCTCACGCAGCTTTTTGACGATATCCGCCTTATGCTTATGCCCCTCGTAATCGCCGTGGGAGAAATTGATGCGGGCGACGTCCATACCAGAGAGCATCAGCTCACGGATGATCTCCTCGGTATCGGAGGCGGGGCCGAGCGTGCAGATGATTTTCGTTTTTCTCATAATACGTATTCCCTTTCCGAAGAAAGGTTCCTTTCCGGCGGTACTGCCGCCGAGCATATATCAGTATTGAAGCAGCTTATTGCATTCGTAGATTTCGGTTTCAAGCTTCGGGTCAATGGAAAGCAGCATCCGCCGCAGCGTCTGACAGACCGGCTGCTCGGTAAAATAGTGCCCTGCGAGGATCACGTTCATCGTCCCCTCGGAGGCGTCGGTCAGCGCGTTGTAGCCCGCCTCCCCGGTCACGAAGGTATCGGCTCCCGCGGCCTCCGCGTCGGCGATATAATCCTTCCCGGAACCGCCGAGGACCGCGACGCGATCCACGCTGCCGGTACAGCGCACCGCCGTGACCGACTGCACGCCGAGCAGATCCTTCAGATCGGAAACGAAGGCGCCGAAGGACACGCGGTCGGGAAGGAACCCGATCCTGCCCATTCCGTCCTCCCCGAAGGGGACGACGTCCTCCAGACCGAGCAGCGAAGCGAGCGTATCGTTGACGCCGCCCTTGACCGCGTCAAGACGGGTATGGAAGGAAAAGACCGGGATATCCCGCTTGATGAGCTGGATCAGCTTCGGATCGGTGACCGCTTTCAGCGGATGAAAGATCAGCGGATGGTGGGAAACGATCAGATCGAAATCGTTTTCATCCGCGTAGGAAACGGCGTCGTCGGTGCAGTCGAGCGTGATCAGCACCTTCTTCACCTCGCGGCCGGGATCGGAGCAGACCATCAGCCCGTCGTTATCCCATTCGCAGCGCAGCGATTCGGGGATCTTTTCATTCAGTTTCCGGTAAAATGCCGCAGCGTTCATACGGTTCCGCCTTTCTTTTCATTTCTTCGATCGCAATAAGGATCCCGTCCTCGGACGCGTGTCCGATACCCGCCTTTTCCTTTCCCCGCTGCCGCACGAGATAGACGTCGTGAAGGCGGTCAAGGTAGGCAAGGAACAGCTCGGGGGAATCCGCGGGATCGGAAAAGCCGATCACGGCTTCGGTTTCGGGAAGATACCGCTTTTCTCCGGTATAACGGACGAGAAGGACGGTATAGAGCTTATCGTCTCTTGCGAGCCTTTCCTTTTCGATCGCAAAGCCGTTTTCAAAAAGGAATCTTCTCAGCGTTTCGGGTCTCGTCATCGGCTGAAGGATAAACGAAACCGAGGGCTTCCAAGCCCATTCCGCGTCGGTCAGGATCGAGGCGATCAGTTCCCCGCCCATCCCGCAGATCATTACGGTATCGGGCCGGAATTCCTCCAGACCCGAAAGACCGTTCCCGAGATGAAGGAGAACGCCGCCCTCCGGCAGATACCTGTCCAGCGTCGCTTTCGCCCTTTTCAGCGGACCCTCCAACAGATCGGAGGCGACCGCCGCCGAGGCGATCCCGTTCATTATCAGGTATGCCGGGAGATACGCGTGGTCGGTGCCGATATCGGCGACCCGCGCGTTCGGTTTCACGAAATCCGCCGCGGTCTGCAGGCGGTTTGACAAACGGATCGTATCACTCATAAAACAGCGTTGAAAAGGGGCTTGACGGTCTGAACCGAAGCCCCTTGCCTTTACTTTTTGGAAGAAAGGTACTCGTTGATCTTCTTGACAAGCTCGTCGGCGTCGGTGCCGTGGACTGCACAGGCATCCTCGATGGACTCCCCTCTGGAAGCGGGGCAGCCGAGGCAGTGCATACCGATGGAGAAGAAGAACTCAGCGGTGCCGGCGTCGAAATCAAGAACGTCGCCGATCACGGATTTTTTCGTAACGGTCATAATGAACCTCCTGTATTCAAAATTTTCACCGATACTATTATAACCCCTGTTTCCCCTCTTGTCAACATCCGACCGTTATTTTTCCGAATTTTTCTTCTTCCCTTGTATTTTTCCCCGCGGTATGCTATACTGAAGAAAAGAGGTGATCCCATGACCGTGCGCGAATACCGGAACGAGGCTGACGCCTGCGTTATGATCTTCAATCTGCTCTGTGAAAACGGAGACACGCTCTTCAAGCCGATCACGGCGGAACGCTTTGAGGAGCTTTTTCTCGATCCTTCGATCGGTCCCGCCGTTTTCGTCGGTTACGAGGGTGACCGCGTGATCGCCTTCGGCGCGGGCAACTGCGCGGGAGAAACCGGATATATCACCTATATCGGCGTCCTTCCGGAATACAGAAGACGGGGATACGGAAAAGCGATCGCGGAAAAGCTGGAAGGTGCCCTTGCCGGGGCACATCCGGAAATGAAAAAGATCGAGCTCGTTTTCTATAACCCGACCGAGCTGCCGTGGTTCATTCCCGGTCACGCGCCGCACGACCACGCGGGACAGCCCGGCGTCGATATGAGCACCGCCGCCTATCCGTTTTACGAATCGCTCGGCTACCGGGCGTGGACGGTGCAGAACACCTATTATCTGCCGCTTTCCGAGTACCGAACGCCCGACGAAATGGCGCGGAGGCTGGAAAGCCTGCGGGAAAACGGGATCGAGATCACGTATTACGACGGCTCCCGCCACGGCGGCTTTTCCGAGCTTTTCGACAATATCGGCAACGAGGGCTGGCGAAGACGCGTGATGGCAAGGCTTGACGAGGATATCGTCGTCGCGGTGAAGGACGGGAAGGTCATCGGCTACACCGGTCCGCTCTCGGTCTCAAAGGAAGGCAGAGGGCTCTTCTGCGGGATCGCCGTCCGGACAGAATACCGTCATCACGGCATCGGAAAGGCGCTCTTCGCCGGACTGTGCAAAGGGCTTTCCGAAAAGGGCGCGACCTTTATGTCCCTCTTCACCGGGGACAACAATCCCGCCCGCTACGTCTACGAGAGCGCCGGCTTCGGCATCGTGCGCTCGTTTGCCACCATGAGAAAAATCATCCGAAAAAAGGAGAAAGATACTATGTGCATTTTCTGTGAGATCGTTGCCGGAAACATTCCGTCAAACAAGGTTTACGAGGATGAAAAGATCCTCGCCTTCCGCGACATCAATCCGCAGGCGCCCACCCATATCGTCGTGATCCCGAAGGAGCACATCCCCGATATGAACGGCATCAACGCCGAAAACAGCGGTCTGATCGCCCATATCTTCGAGACGATCCCGAAGATCGCCGCCGCAGAGGGGCTGAAAAACGGTTACCGCGTCATTTCCAACTGCGGTCCCGACGCCTGCCAGTCGGTAAAGCATATCCACTTCCATATTCTCGGCGGCACGCAGATGGCTGACAAAATGGCGTAATCCCCCAAAACATCAAAACCGCTGAAGACGGCCGTCTTCGGCGGTTTTGTTTTTATAAAAGGATCTTATCGGGAATGCCGTTCAGATAATGGGAGAGAACGGTTTTGTAATCGGTATCGGAATGAAGAAGCTCCATCGCGTAGGAAAGGAAAGAGCGAAGTCTCACACCGTCGTAACCGCCCTCCGGCATTTCCGAAAGGGTCATCAGGTGCATCGGAAGCTCGCCCGTCCGCGTCGGGAACAGATAGGGGAACGGGAGGATCACGGCGCCGTTGCGAAGATAGAAACGGATGCGGTGTTCCATAAGGTCACCGGGCGTTTCGCTCTTTTCGGCCTCGAAGATCAGCATCTGCCCCTTTGCACGCTCTTTCAGTCCTTTCAGAAACATCTCCCCGTATCCTTTCCCGCGGTATTCGGGAAGAATGAAGAAATAGTCGAGAAGAACACTTTTTCCGTCGGGAGAGTTGCACAGAAACGCGTAGCCGAACGCCGTTCCGGATTCCGAAAAGCAGCCGACCAGAAGATGATACACGCCGTAACCGATCAGACGGATCATCTTTTCCGGCGGGATCCGTTCCTCCTCCGGAAACGCTTCTTTATAATATTTGCCGAGGATCACGGTCGAATCGTAGGTGTTGCCCTCAAAAATCGAGATATCCATTCGTCAGCCTCATTGATTCAGATAATCGTCCGGAAGCGTTTCGGGCGTCTTCGGCGGCTTCGTTTCCGGGGGATCCGTCTTTCCGGTCTCTTCGTCCTCGTCCGGTCCGGTCTCTTCATCCGCGTCGGGTCCGGTCTCTTCATCCGTTTCGGGCGGCTCGGTCTCCTCCTCGTACGGATGCTCCTGGCAGGCACGGTTGAACTGGATCATACTGTCGCCGGTATAGGTGTGACCGACGTAGGTCTCCTCGGGGAGCATATTGATAAAGAACGGATCGGACGCGCTTCCGCCGGGCTCAATACCGGACGGGAGCGGGTAATAGACGTACTGTGCGTCCTCGATCAGGACCTGTACCGGGAAGGAGCGCTTCACGGTGATCATACCGACCTGCACGATATTGTCCTCCGGGCAGGTATTGGACGCGACGCCGCCGTGTACGCCGTCGTAATCGACGAGAACGTGGCAGTCGCATTCCTCGGTCGGCATGGAATCCGCCGTAAAGTAACCGATCTCCACGCGGCTTCCGCGCGGGTCGGCGAGGCAGGCGTCGGTCACGAGCTTGCCGGAATCACGGCAATAGGTCGCTTCGATGACGCCGTCTGCGAGCTCGAAATGCTTCAGCTCTTCTCCGGCGGCTGCGGCAGCCTCAACGATCGGACGGTGGATCTCGTTCATCAGTCCGTCCCAGATCGACATGGCGCAGTTTTCGCCGAAGTTATCGAGTGCCTGCGGCATCGAATAGCCGAACCAGACGCCGGCAATATAATAGGGCGTGTAGCCGATGAACCATTTGTCGCACGCGTTCTGCGTCGTACCGGTCTTACCGGCGGTGTCGACCATGTTCTGCAGGGTGATGAAGCCGTGACCGGTACCGTCCGTAACGACCTCCTGCATCATCTTGGTCATGATGCTCGCGGTCGTTTCGGAAAGGACGATCTCGCTCTTCTGTACGTTGTCGATCAGGACTTCGCCGTTGCCGTCGAGCACCTGAAGGACGAAACGGGGATGGTTGTAAACGCCGTCGTTGGCGAAGATCGAATAGGCGGCGGTCAGCTCGACGTTTTTCACACCGTAGGACTGCTGCCCGAGCGCGAGAGGCGCGTACGCCTTATCGGTCACGCCGTTCTTGTCGTATTCGCCGACAAGCGTCGAAATATGGCATTTGTTCGTAACGAAATCGAAGGAGCGGTCAACGCCGAGGTTCATCACAAGGCGGTAAGCGGCGGTATTGATCGAATTGCGGAGCGCAAAATGGATCGGAACGATACCGCGGTAATAGTTGCCGCCCGAGTTCTGCGGATAACCCGCGGACTTGGTATAATAGGTGTAGCCGTACTCGGTCGTCACCTTTTCGCCGAAGTTGACCGGCGCGTCGTCGACCGAGGAGCCGTAGGTGATTAGCCCGTATTCAAGAGAGGGACCGTAAGCCGAGAGCGGCTTGATGGAGGAACCGGAGGGACGGGAGGTCTGCGTCGCGTAGTTCAGGATACGGTTGCCCCGCTTTTCCCCTCTCGCGCCGGCGATCGCCTTGACACAGCCGGTGTTCGGGTCGATCAGAACGAAGGAGCTTTCGGGCTGAATGAGCGAATTATCCGCCTTCTGGAAATGGGAGGCGTCACTGTAATATTCCTCGACCAGCGCCTGAAGCTTGGGATCCTGCGCCGTAACGATCTGAAAACCGCCGGTATAAATCTTCTGCGCGGCGATTTCATAGGTGTAGCCGTACTTTTCCATCAGCAGCCCGATCGTTTCCTCGATCGCGGCGTCGGTGTACCACGAGTTCACGCCGCTTTCCACGGGTGCGGGATCGGAGGAGGGATCGTCCGTTTCCTCTTCCCCGTAGAAGAGCTCAAGATCAAGCCCCCAAGTGGAATAGTATTCCTCGTCGGTAATCTTCTTATTGTCGTGCATACAGGTCAGAACGACCTGACGGCGGTACTGATTATTCTCCGGATGCAGGAAGGGGTCCCACTTGGTCGGGTTCTGCGTGATGCCGATCAGCGCCGCGCATTCGAGCAGCGAAAGGTCCTTTACTTCTTTTCCGAAATACTTGTACGCCGCGGCGGAGACGCCGTAACAGCCCTCGCCGAGATAGATGGTATTGAGATAAAGCTCGAGGATCTGCTCTTTGGTCATCGTTTTTTCGAGCTGAAGCGCGCGCATGATCTCCTGCGCCTTGCGTTGGATCGAAACGTCGTCGTCGCCGGTGACGTTCTTGATGAGCTGCTGCGTAATCGTGGAGCCGCCGGCGGAGCCGGTGCCGAGCAGGTAGTTCAGGGTCGCTTTTCCGGTCGTGATCCAGTCCACGCCCTTGTGCTCCCAGAAGCGCTTATCCTCGACAGAGGTGATCGCGTCCTTCAGATCATCCGGGAAATCGGAGTAAGGCGCCCACATGTGGTTTTCCGATCCGTAAAGGCGCTGATCGACCGCCTCAATGAGATCGCCCGAGCCGTTTCCGGCGTCGGTCTGATCGACGTAGACGATCTTCGTCGTCGTGTTTTCGCTGACCTTCAGGAAGTCGATGTTGTCGACCGAGGCGTCCACCCGGTTGAAAACGTACAGCACAAAAGCGCCTCCTACGACCGTGCCGGTGATCAGACCAATCAGCAGGCAGGTCGCGAGCACGTTGAAAACGTATCCGAGAACGCGAAGAATGACCTTGCCGCAAAGCCTGAAGGTCTTTGCGATCTCTTCGCCCCAGTTGACGGGATTGCTGTTCCGTGAAGACATCCGGATATTTTTCCTTTCCATTTCTTATCGGTTAATAACGGTTTCGTTTCTTCTTATCCGAGATATTATATACCGCATTTTTGAACGCGGGATGAATTGCGTAAAAATATTGCGTGTAGGGATCCGCATCATTTTATGATTTTTGCTTCAGAACGGCGCAGCCCTCCCCGAGAAGGAGATTCAGCTCCTCCACGACGTAGGGGATCGCGTCGATCCCGTGATTGTATTTCCGGATCGCCTTGGTGGAGGCGTCGTAGAACACGACCGGAGTCGTGCCGACGAAAAGCTCGACGAGGTTCAGTGCCTTGCGGAAGAGCTTTCCCTCCATATCCGGCACCTTGAGGTAAAGCGTATAACCGGGACCGGGGGACACGAGCGGTCCGATCTGACGGCGCACCGTGCTCTGCGGCTGAATGCCGATCGCCCGGAGGTCGGGCGCGGGACGTTCGGTCCGCGCGGGAGCGGGCTGCGGCGCGGCTTCCCTTCCGGTTTCCGCTTTCCGGTCGGGAGCGTAGGGCAGTTCCCCCTGCAGCCGCTGCACCTGATACCGTTCCGAACGTGCGTCGGAGGGGCGGGAGACCGGTGCGGACGCTCCGCAGCCGCCGTAACCGGCGGGCTGCGCCTCAAAGGGATTGCGGTAGGTCTCGGGGTGGAAGCGCTCGCTCGGGATCAGCGGATAGACGGCGGACAGAATGATCTTCGGCGGATCGTCGTCCCGCAGTCTGATCTGACCGGAAAGGCAGATCGCGCTGCCCTGCTTCAGATACTCGTTCTTCCCTTCGAGCGCCTTCGGAAAGACCACGACCTCGATCGAAGAGCAGCGGTCCTCCAGCGTCAGAAACGCCATCGGCTCGCCCGATCTCGTCTCCTTGGAGACCGCGCGGGAAACGATGCCGCAAAGCGTGACGGTATCGCCCTCTTTATACACCTTTTCCTCGGCTTCCTCCCCGAAGGAGGAAAGGATCTCGGTGATCTCGGCGGGCGCAAGGGTCTCGATATGCGTGCGGTAGGAGTCGAGCAGATGCCCCGAGAAATACAGGTCGGAGGCTTCCTTCTCCATATTCAGCTTGTCGCGGAAGGAGAGGAGCGGCAGCTCGGGATAGGAAAAGCCGACCTCCGCGCCGCCGAACAGATCCATCTGTCCGCTGACGCTGCCCGAGCGCGAGGAGAACATCTCCACGAGCGACGGCATCGCGGCAAGGAGGCGGTTGCGCTCCACGCCGAGCGAATCGAACGCGCCGACCATCACGAGCGCTTCGATCTGGCGGCGGTTGATCTCCCCGCCCGAAAGGCGGGAAAGGAATTCGTAAAAGGAGGAATAGTAACCGGTACGCCGGGTCTCGATGATGCGCTTCAGGAATCCGCCGCCGACGTTTTTCACGGCGAGCAGACCGAACCGGATCGCGTTCCCGCTGACCGTGAAGCGCACGCCGCTCTCGTTGATATCGGGCGGCAGGACGCGGATGCCCTTTTTCGAGCAGGCGGCGATATACTGCGTCATTTTTGCCGGGCTGCCGAGCACCGAGGAAAGCAGCGCCGCGTAGTAGCAGACCGGATAATGTGCCTTCAGATAGGCGGTGCGGTAGGAAATGAGCGCGTACGCCGCGGCGTGGCTCTTTTTCAGACCGTAGTTGGAGAAATCGGTCATCTGACCGAAGAGCGCGGCGGCGGTCGCCTCCTCCATTCCGTTCGCCACGGCGCCGGAAATGAAGTTTTCGCGTTCCTTTTCGATCACGCCCGCCTTCTTTTTCGAGATGGCGCGGCGGACGATATCGGCTTTGCCGTAGGAATATCCCGCCACGGCGCGGAAGATCTGCATGACCTGATCCTGATAGACGATGCAGCCGGAGGTCTCGCCGAGGATCGGCTTCAGCGCCTCGCAGGGGTAAACGATCTTTTCCGGCGTCCTCCTGTTTTCCAGAAAGCGCGGGATCGATTCCATCGGACCCGGACGGTAAAGCCCGAGCGCGATCATGATGTCCTCGACCGAGCGCGGACGGAATTCCTTCAGCATCCGCTTCATGCCCGGGGATTCGAGCTGGAACAGCCCCTCGGTATCGCCCGACGCGATCAGCGCAAACGCCGCCTCGTCGTCAAGCGGGAGCTTTTCGGGAACGTAATTCCGGTCGATCGACCGGACGGCGCGCTCGGTCTCGTCGATGACGGTGAGGTACCGGAGCGCGAGAAAATCGAATTTCAGAAGCCCGAGCTTCGCCACCGTGTCCATATCGTACTGGGTGACGATCACGTCGCCGTTCGTCGAGACCGGCACGAGCTCGGAGATCGGGCGGTCGGTGATGACGACGCCCGCCGCGTGCGTGGAGGCGTGGCGGGGCATTCCCTCCACCGCCATTGAAATTTTTATCAGCCTTGCGGCGCGGTCGTCCCCTTCGACCTTCGCTTTCAGTTCGGGCGTTTCAAGCGCCTTTTTCAGCGTCATTTTCAGTTCCGCGGGGATCAGCTTCGCGACGGCGTCCACCTCGGAATAGGGCATTCCGAGCGCTCGCCCGACGTCACGGACGGCGGCACGCGCCGCCATCGTACCGAAGGTGACGATCTGCGAAACGTGATCCTCCCCGTATTTCTCCGCGACGTAGCGGATGACCTCGTCTCTTCTCTCGTCCCCGAAGTCGATATCGAAATCGGGCATACTGACGCGCTCGGGATTCAGAAAGGACTCGAAAAGGAGCCCGTAACGGATCGGATCGACCTCGGTGATCCCGATCAGGAAGGCAACGAGGCTTCCCGCGCCCGAGCCTCGCCCGGGACCGGTGGGGATCTTCACCGATTTTGCGTAGTTGACGAAATCGGCGACGATGAGGAAGTATTCGGCATACCCCATCGAGCCGATGACGACGAGCTCGTATTCGATGCGGTACTTATAATCGTCCGCGCCGTGTTCGTCGGTATAAACGATCTCTCCCGCGTTCACCCTGCGCTCCAGACCGGAAAAAGCAAGCTCGCGGAGATACTTTTTCGGGTCCTTTCCGTCGGGCAGATCGTAACGGGGGAGATGCAGCTTGCCGAAGGTGAAGGCAAAGCGGCACATCCCCGCGATCTTTGCGGTATTGTCGGCGGCTTCGGGAAACGCGGCGAACAGCGCGCGCATTTCCTCCTCCGATTTCAGATAGAATTCGTCGGTCGCGAAGGCTTCGGGTCTGCCCGCGTCGATCGTGGTATTGGTCTGGATACATTTGAGGACCGCCTGCGTCTGCGCGTCCTCCTTTCGCAGGTAATGGACGTCGTTCGTGCAGACGAGCGGGATGCCGTTCCGCTTCGCGATGCCGGCAAGGGTCGCGTTGACCTGTGCCTGTCCCTCGATGCCCTGGTTCTGCAGCTCGAGATAGAAGCGTTCGGAACCGAACTCCTTCGCCATGCGGCAGGCGTATTTCTCCGCCCCCGCGACGTCGCCCGCGAGGATCAGACGCGGGATCCTTCCCGCAAGGCAGGCGGAAAGCGCGATCAGCCCCTCCTTATGGGAGAAAAGCAGCTCCTCGTCGATACGGGGCTTGGAGTAAAAGCCCTCGGTAAAGCCCTTGGAAACGAGACGGATCAGATTGCGGTATCCGGTCTCGTTTTCGCAGAGCAGGACGAGATGGTCGTAATTCTTTTCGGACGAAGCCGTCTTGTCGAAGCGGGAGCCGGGAGCGACGTAGACCTCGCAGCCGATGATGGGCGTGATCCCCTCGTCAACGCACGCCTGATAAAAATCGACGGCGCCGAAAAGGACCCCGTGGTCGGTCAGCGCGACCGCGGTCTGTCCCAGCTCCTTCGCCCGTTTCGGGATCTCGCGGATCCGGCAGGCGCCGTCAAGCAGGCTGTATTCGCTGTGAAGATGAAGGTGAACGAATGCCATCGTCTGTATCTCCTGATCCGATTTGCGGGTCGTCCCGCTTCCGGGAGTCAATCCTTCGTCCCGGCCGTATTCATCGTCGCTTCGAGACGCTTCGCGAACGCGACGATCTTCGTCAGCCGATGGGTCACGCCCGAGCGGCTGATCTTCTGGCTGTGCATCGCGGCAAGCTCGGAAAGGGTCGCGTCGGGGTTCGCGGCGCGGAGATCGAAGGTCTCGCGCAGCTCCTCGGGAAGCTCGTCCGCTTTTCCGGCGTCGCCGATGAGAATGATCGCGTCGATCTGCGTCTGCGCGGCGGCGACCGTTTTGCCGATATTCGCGGCGTCACAGTTGGCGTGGCGGTTCGCGTTGTTGCGGATATCCTTCAGGATTTTGGCGTTCATGATCGAGAACGCCGCCTTCTGCGCGCCGATGTAGGACAGAAAATCCTCCATCGCCGTGCTGTCCTTGAAGTAGAGCGAAACGCCGTTTCTCCCTCTGCGCTTCAGACGCTTCGGGGGATGACCGATGGTCTCACCGAGAAACGCCTCAAGCGAAGCCGTTCTCTGCTCGTCCCCGGTCAGAAATTCAAGATGATAGGTCTTTTCGGGATCGGTCACCGTCCCGCAGGAAAGGAACACGCCGCGAAGAAACGCCGAAACGCAGCGCTCGCAGACGAAGACCGTGCGGTCCGAAAACCGTATCGGGGCTCCGGGCACCGTGAGCGCTTCGCAAAGCATTCCGGGAAGGATCGAAACGGGAAACGTCCCGTTCGGGTTCCGTTCCTCCTTCACGTCCTTCAGCGAGGAAAGCACCTTTCCGGCTTCCTCCGCCGCTTCCGGGGTCAGGGAGAAGGCGTCGGCGCCGCGTTCCCCGCCGAAAAGCATCCCGTAAAGGTAAGCCTTGCGGCAGCAGCGCGATTTCGGACGGAGGGCGGTCAGGTCCTCCTTGGTACGGAAGGAAAAGGAATCGTTCACTTTTTTCCTCCCTGCGCGGGAACGACGGGAACGTATTCCACCTCGCGGCTCAGCGTCACACCGTATTTTTCCCGTACTCTGTCAATCACGAGGAGTGCGAGCGCCTTCACGTCGGCGGAGGTCGCGTCGCCTCTGTTGATAACGAAACCGGCGTGCTTTTCGCTCACCTGCGCGCCGCCGACCGTCAGACCCTTCAGACCCGTGTCCTCGATCAGCTTTCCCGCAAAATACGGCGGGCAGCGCTTGAAGAAGGAGCCCGCGCTCGGGTAGGAAAGCGGCTGCTTTTCCCTTCTTCGCGCCATCAGATCCTCCATCGCCGCGCGGATGATCTCCGGCTCGCCGGGCGTCAGCTCGAAGACGGCGGAAAGAACGATCAGATTCCCGTCCATATAAGCGGAATGGCGGTAGCCGAAGCCGTTTTCTTCGCCTTCCCTCGTTTCGGTCTCTCCGGTCGTGAGGTTCAGCGCGGTCACCGAGCGGCAGATCTGCGCGATCTCGCCGCCGTAAGCCCCTCCGTTCATATAGACGGCGCCGCCCACCGAGCCCGGGATCCCGTAGAGGAATTCCATCCCGGAGAGCCCTTGCTTCATCGCGATGCGCGCGAGGGTGGTATCGGGGATGCCCGCCTCGGCGGCAATGAAATTGCCCTCGACCGTCACACGGTCGAGATTTTTCAGAAAGATCGCGCAGCCGCGCATCCCCTCGTCGTCGAAGAGGACGTTCGTACAGCAGCCGAAAACGCGGAACGGAACGCAAAGCTCCTTTGCCGCCTTTACCGTTTCGGCAAGCGCCCCCGCCGTCATCGGATAAACGGCGTAATCGACGGTTCCGCCGATGCGGAAGGAGGACGCTTTTTTCAAAGATGCGTCTTTTTCATAGGTGAGCGTGCCCGCCTCTCTCATTCGTTCCAGCCGCGCCTCAAAACGTGCCGCGCAGGTCGGAACTCCGTATGTCGTTTCCATTCTTCGGGTCTCCTTATCGGTTATACTCGGAAAGCAGCTCTTCCGCCGTGGAAAGCAGTTTTTCCGTGATCTGGGCGCCGCCCATGATCCGTGCGATCTCCCGGATCCTTCCCTCTCTGTCGAGCGGGATCACCTCGGTCTCGGTTCTGCCGCCGATCTCTCCCTTGCGGATGAGATCCTGTCTGTGCGCGACGGCGGCGATCTGCGCCGAGTGGGTGACGCAGAGGACCTGCCCGTGCTCAGCCAAAAGGCGGAGCTTGACGCCGATCTTCTGCGCGGTTTGTTCCGAAGCGCCGGTGTCGCGCGCGTCGAAGATCATCGATGCGGGCTGTGCTGTGCCGGCTTCCACGCTCTTGATCGCGAGCATGATGCGGGAAAGCTCGCCGCCGGACGCGATCTTCGACATCGGGCGGAGCGGCTCGCCCGCGTTTGCGGAAATGAGGAATTCGACCTCGTCGGCGCCGTTTTTACGGAACCGCGTGCCGTTTTCCCCGCCCGCGGGCAGGATCGAGACCGAAAAGCGCACCTTACCCATTTCGAGAAAGACCAGCTCCTCGGTCATCTGCTTTTCAAGGGAGGCTGCCGCTTCCCTGCGGATCGCGGTCAGACGGTCAGCCGCCGCGGAAAGCCGCTTTTCTTCGGCAGCGAGCTCCGCGTTCAGTTCTTCGAGCGTTTCCTCGGAAAGCTCGATCTCGTTCAGTTCCTTTTTCGCGCGGTCCCGGTATTCGAGGATCGCCGTGACCGTCGCGCCGTACTTTCTTTTCAGCTTCGAGATATCGTTGAGCCGGCTCTCGATCTTATCGAGCGCGGTATCGGCGTCTTCCTCGTCCTCGTCGAGAAGGACCCCGGCGCTCTGTCCGATCTCGGAAAGCTCAAAGCGGTATTCCCGCAGTTTTTCGATCGTTCCGGCGGCGTCCGGCAGATAATCCGAGATCGCCTCGGCGGCGGAGACCGCCTTTCCGATCAGATCGGAGGCGGAAAGACCCTTTTCGTTCTCGTAGAGCGCGCGGTAAATGACGCTCGCCTGCTTGCGGATCTTTTCGCCGTTCATGATCTTTTTCTTTTTCGCGGTGAGCTCGTCGTCCTCGCCCTCGACCGGCTTCACCGAGTCGATATCGGCGATCTGATATTTCAGAAGCTCGATCGTGCGCTCTTTTTCAAGGTCGTTTTTCGTCAGCTCGCCGATCTTTTTCTTCAGTCCGGTCCAGCTTTCCCAGAGCTTTTCGTACCCGGCAAGCGCTTCCCCGTCGTCCGCGTAGGAATCGAGAAAGGCAAGATGCGTCGCGGGATTCATCAGCGTCTGGGTATCGTGCTGCCCGTGGATGTTGACCAGCTTCGCGGCGACCTCCTTCTGCATCGAAAGGGGGATCGTTCTGCCGTTCAGACGGGATTGAGAGCGCCCGTCGGTCGAAACCGTCCTCTGCAGGAGAAGGTTCCCGTCCTCGTCGGGCGACAGACCGAGGTCGTTCAGCGTTTTCAGCGCCTCCCCGGAAAGCCCCCGGAACAGACCGGAAACGACCGCCTTTTCCTCGCCGGAACGGATCGCGTCCTTCGACGCCTTTTCCCCGAGCAGAAGATTGATCGCGCCGATGATCATGGATTTTCCGGCGCCGGTCTCACCGGTCATCACGGTAAAGCCCGATTCAAAGTCAATATCGGCGGAGCGGATCACCGCGAGGTTTTCGATATGAAGTGAGGATAACATCGGTATTCCCCCGGTCTTACTTGAGAAGTTTGCGGAATTTGGAGACGAATTCCTCCGCGCCCGCGCTGTCGCGCATCAGGACGAAAATATTGTCGTCGCCCGCGATCGAGCCGACGATCTCCTTCCATCCCATCCCGTCGATCGCTGCCGCAGCGGCGTTTGCCATACCGGAATAGGTCTTGAGCACGACGATGTTGTTCGCGAGGTCGACCCCGGTCACGGTGCTTTTCAGGATCTCTCCGTACTTGACCGAGATCTCCATTTCCTCGTGCGAGGAGGGCGCGTAGCGGTAGCAGTGATCCCCGGCGGAGACCTTGACCAGCTTCAGCTCGCGGATATCGCGCGAAATGGTCGCCTGCGTCACGTCGAAGCCGCATGCCTTCAGACTGGTGATGAGATCGTCCTGCGTTTCGATCACCTGATTCGTCACGATCTCGATGATCTTTTCCTGGCGTTTGCTTTTCATTCGGGCGTTTCCTTTCGTTAAAAATCTTTCAGTTTCCGGTTCAGCGCGGCAAAAAAGCCGTGCGTTTTGTTCTTTTCGTTAAGGCGGATCAGAGCCGTTTCGGTCGCGGCGCGCTCCACGCGGACGGTATCGCCGCTTTCGAGCGGGATCGTCTTTTCCCCGTCCACCGAAAGGTACATTTTTCCCTGCCCGCGGCAGAGATTCTCGGAGGAGAGGACCGCCGACGCCGAGAAGATCAGCGGGCGGGAATACAGCGTGTGCGGGCAGACGGGAACGACCGCGATCACGTCGAGCCCGTCGTCGATCACAGGTCCTCCCGCCGACATCGAATACGCGGTGGAGCCGGTCGGCGTCGAGAAGATCAATCCGTCGGCACGGTAGACCGTCAGCCTTTCCCCGTTCTCCGAAAGGGAGAAATCGGCGAGGACGGGCTCCACGCCGCGGGAGAGGATCACGTCGTTCAGCGCGAGCATCGGCTCGGAAACGGGTTCTCCGTTCCGGAACACCCGCGCGGTAAGCATCATCCGTTTTTCAAGCGTGTAATTACCGTTCAGCAGGGAGGAAAGGAGCGGGATCTCGTCCTTTTCCAGCTCGCAGAGATAGCCGAGCCTGCCGAGGTTGATGCCGAGGATCGGGACGCCCTTTTTCGCGGCGTAATGCGCGGCGCGGATGATCGAACCGTCCCCGCCGAGCACGATCACGGCGTCGGGCGCGTCCGGTTTCTCACGGCGCACGTTCAGCGCGGCGTCCGGAAGCCCGAGCCCCGGAGCAAGATAAGGCGTTTCGCCCCGACCGTTCAGATACCGTACGACCTCTCCGGTCACGGCAAGTCCCTTATCCTTCTCGGGATTGGGGATCAGCAGCAGTTCCATCCGGTTTTTCCTCCGTTTTCACAAAGAGCGCTAAGAATTCGCGGTTTCCGTCCCCGCCCGTGATCGGCGAATCGATCATCCCGCGGCAGATCAGACCGAAGCTTCCGGCTTCCTTCACGATCATCGCCTTGACCGCGTCGTACACCTTCGGGTCGCGGACGATGCCGTTCTTGCCGATATGCTCCCGTCCCGCCTCGAACTGGGGCTTGACGAGGCTGACGAAGAGCCCGCCCGGCTTCAGGACCGAGGCGACCGCGCCGTAAACCTTCGTCTGCGAGATGAACGAAAGATCGCAGGTGACGAGATCAACAAACGTCCCGATATCGGCGGGAGTCAGCGAGCGCGCGTTGGTGTTTTCCATCACGGTCACGCGGGGATCGGCGCGGAGCGATCTATGGAGCTGCGCCGTGCCGGAATCGACCGCGATCACGCGCGAAGCCCCTTCCTTCAGCAGACAGTCGGTAAAGCCGCCGGTCGACGCGCCGAGATCGAGGCAGGTAAGCCCCTTTACGTCAAGCCCGAAGCCGTCGATCGCGCCCTTGAGCTTCAGCCCGCCCCTGCTGACGTAGGGGAGCGCCTCGCCGATCACCTCGACGATAGGTTCCTTTTCGGGCGTCATTTCGTACGCCGCCTTCGTGACGGGCTTGCCGCCGATCAGCACCTTGCCGTCCGAAAGCAGGATTTTTGCCTTCTGTCTGCTTTCGGCGTAACCGTTTTCGGTCAGCCAGAGATCGAGTCTCATCTTACTTTTTCCGTCCGGCGAGATAGTCGGCGAGCGCGGTCAGCGTTTCCGAGCCCTCGTAGACCGAAATTGCTTCCTTTGCCTTTTCGGTCAGCGCGGCGATCTTTTCCTTCGCCTCGTCCACGGTCAGATAGGTCAGGAAGGTCGTCTTCCCTTCCTCGCCTTCGTCGAGGATATCGTCCTCGATCTGGAAGGCAAGCCCGACCGCGTCGGCGTAAACCGTCGTGCGGCGGATCATTTCCTCGTCCGCGCCCGCGGCGTAAGCGCCGAGCAGGCAGGCACAGCGGATAAGGCAGCCGGTCTTCAGCCGGTTCATTTTGAGCAGCATTTCGTAGGAGAGCTTTTCGGTCTCCCCGATGCCGTCGATGATCTGTCCGCCGACCATGCCGTTCGGTCCCGCCATCTGCGCAAGGAGAGAGGCGGCGCGGCATTTCGTTCCGGCGGGAGCGGGAGACGTCATCAGCTCCTCAAAGGCGTAGGTCAGAAGCGCGTCCCCGGCAAGCACCGCGTTCGCGTAGCCGAAGACCTTATGGTTGGTCGGCTTTCCGCGGCGGTAATCGTCGTTATCCATGCAGGGCAGATCGTCGTGGATCAGAGAATAGGTATGCACCATCTCGATCGCGCAGGCAAAGGGCAGCACGTCCTCGTCCTTCCCGCCGAAGAGACGGGAGAACAGGAGCGCGAGCACCGGACGGATGCGTTTTCCGCCCGCCTCCGCGCTGTAACGCATCGCGTCGAAAAGGACCCTGCTGTCCGGATCGGTCTCCGGAAGGCGGTTCTTCATTTCTTCGTCGATAAAAGCGGCAAGCTCATTCAGCCGGGTCGAAAAGTCCATCTTCGTATTCTCCGTTTTCTTTCTGTCTGTCGGTCGTCAGGATCCGCACGCGTTCCTCCGCGGCGTCGAGCCGGTCGGAGCAGACCCTGACCAGCTTCACGCCCTCTTCGTAGAGCGCGAGCGATTCGTCAAGCGGGGATTCCCCGTTTTCAAGCAGCTTAATGATTTCTTCGAGGCGCTTCAGCGCGTCCTCGTAACTGATCTTCTTATTCACGTTCGGTTTCCTTCCTTGCTTTCGGTTTCACGGTATCGACGGAAGCGCCGATCTCCCCGTCGGAAAGACGGAGCAGAAAGCGGTCGCCTTTTTTCACTCCGGAGGCACTTTTCAGTACCTTTCCCTCCCCGTCGAAGGCGACGGAATAGCCGCGGGAGAGTACCTTCAGCGGGCTGTACGCCTCGAGCAGGGACGCTTCCTTTCCGAAAGCGCTCTTTGTGCGGTCGAGAAGTCCGTTCATCGCTTTTTCCAGCCGGATCCCGGCGTCCGCCACAGCCATCCGCCGGTCGTCAAGGACGTTTTTGTAGGAGACGAGGACGCGGCGGGAGGCAAGCCCGTTCAGCTTTTCCCGCTTCAAGCCGACCGTGCGGCGAAGCGCCGCGGTCAGGCGGTCCCGGTCCTGCGCGAGGCCGTTCAGAAGCTCGGCTCTGTCGGGGACGGCAAGCTCCGCCGCGGCGGAGGGAGTCGGTGCCCTGCGGTCGGCGACGAAATCGCTGATGGTGAAATCGGTCTCGTGTCCGACGGCGGAGATCACGGGAATATCGGAAGCGGCGATCTCACGGGCAAGCGCCTCGTCGTTGAACGCCCAGAGGTCTTCGAGCGATCCGCCGCCCCGCCCGAGAATGATGACGTCGCAGGCGTGATACGCGTTGAAATAGCGCAGCGCCCGGATCAGCGACGGCACGGCGCCGTCTCCCTGCACGAGCGCCGGGAAAAGGATCACCTTTGCCGAAGGACAGCGTCTGCCGGTGATATTGATGATATCCCGGACGGCGGCTCCGGTCGGCGAGGTGATGACCCCGATCCGCTCGGGAAACGAAGGAAGCGGGCGCTTGCGTTCGGGCGCGAAAAGTCCCTCCGCCTCCAGTTTTCTTTTGAGCTGCTCGAAGGCGAGCGCGAGCGCGCCCTCGCCGTCGGGCTGCATTTCGTCTGCGTAAAGCTGATAGACGCCGTCACGCGTAAAAACCGAGATCCTTCCGTGAAGAAGGACCTTCATCCCGCTTTCCGGGCGGAATTTCACTTTCATCGCGTCGGTGCGGAACATCACCGCCTTCAGAGCGGATTCCGCGTCCTTGACGGTGAAATAGAAATGACCGGAACGGTGATTCACGAAGTTGGACAGCTCCCCGCGCACCCAGAGGCTCTGCAGAGGACCCTGCGCGTCGGTCACCATCTTCATATAGGTATTCACCTGGGAAACGGTCAATGCCCGTATCGTATTATTCTCCATGATTTTCCGAAAAATATCTGTCTGCGGTAAGGAGAGCGATGCCCGCCGCGTTGTCGGAGGCGTATTCGGGCTCGGCAAAACGCGCGTCGAACGAAGCGGAAAGCGCCCCGCGGATCATTTTGTCGCTCATCACGCCGCCCGCGTAAAGGATCGGGAGACCCGGATGTTTTTCCGAGATCTGCTCCGACATTTTCACGAGGGTATCCCGCACGGCGGTCAGCGTATAGAGCGCGATCACCCCGGGGGAAACGCCCTTTTTCAGAAAGGTCTGCGCCTTGTTTTCAAGCCCGGAAAGGTTGCACACTCCGTCCCGGACGGTGATCCTCGGCTTTTCCGGCAGCTTTTCTCCCTCTGCCGAAAGCGCGAGCTTTTCCAGCGCGGCTCCCGCGGGAAAGGAAAGCCCGAGCGCGACGCCGACCCGATCGATCGCCTGCCCGGCGCTGATATCGGCAGTTTTTCCGACGAGGGTGATGACGCCGTTTTTCACGTGAAGCGCCTCGGTGGTCCCGCCCGAAACGTGAAAGGCAAGGTATTCCCCGCCGATCAGCTCCTCACATCCGGCGGAATACAGCGCCGCGCGGATATGTCCCCTCTGATGGGAAAAGCGGTAAAGCGGCACGCCGAGGAGGGACGAGAGCATTTCCGCGTGGGAGACCCCCGCAAGGAAGCAGGGCATATAGGATCCCTCCGCGTCACGCGGGGAGACCGAAACGCCGACCGCGGCGATCCCGTCGGTTTTCCCGACCGCGCGGACCACCTCCGGCATATTTTTCAGATGGGAAAAGACCGCGTCGCTCTGACGGAGCCCGCGCTCCCCCTGCCCGACCGGAAGCAGCTTCTTTGCGTTGACGAGAACCTTTTTCCCGTCGGTCACGGCGACCGAGGTCGTGTAGTTGCTCGTGTCGATTCCGAGAAAGACCATTATTCCGTCACTTCGGTTCCGGTATCCTTCAGACCGAGCTCATCCGCGACGGCGTTCAGAATGCCGTTCGCGAAGCCCACGGTCTCCGGCTCGTCGTATTTTTTCAGGATTTCAACCGCCTCGTTGATCGAGACGCGGAAGGGGATCTCCTCCGCAAGGTAAAGCAGCTCCGCGATGCTGAGCCGCAGTCCCGCGAGCGCCGCCTTGGAAATGCGTGCGAGGGAACGCTTTTTCGCGTATTTCGCGATGTATCCGTCGATCGTTTCCATGTTTTCGCACACCGTCAGAAAGACCTTTTCGGTGTAGGGATCGTATTCCCATTCCTGCTCGGTCTGTTCCTGCGCGTAGAGCTCGGCAGGGATCATATCGGGCTGAAAATCCTTCTCGAAAATCAGGAAATACGCTTGTTCTCTTGCTGTTCTTCTGTCTGCCATAATCAATCCTCTTTTTCAGGGTAGTCCTTGAATGGTGTATATGTATATTCCGTTTTATTATACATTTTTTTCTCGGTTTTGTCAACGGCAAGACCGGAAAAAGAGTACGTTTTCCGCATGTTTTTTTCCTTTGCGAAAGAATTTTATTTTTATACACATTTTTTTCACACCGTCGTTGATTTCAATGATATAATAAACGTAATACTCTTAGGAGATATGCCTGTATGAAAGACCTGAAATCACTCGCCTTCCGGATCCTCTATCCGACCGCGGCGATCTATACCCTGCTCTCCTTTCTTTTCACCGCGATCTTCTTCTCCTCGGAAAATGAATATTCCAGCCCCGGCATCACGCCGAAGGGGATGGGCGTGATCCTGCTCTTCTCCTTCCTCGCCGCCGTTTCCAATCTGATCTTCGGTGCGAAAAACGTCCATCCCGCCTTCCGCACGCTGATCCATCTCGGACTGCTCACCGCCGATTTCACGCTCTGCTTCCTCGTTCTCGGCGGGTATTTCCTGAAAAGCGGCAAGACCGGTCTGATGGTCGTTCTGATCTTCGCCCTGCTCTACGCCTTCGTCGCCGTTCCGGTCTATTTCATCGTGATGGCGGTAAGGAAAAACCGGAGAAAAACCGAAGCCTACGATTCGATCTTTCAGTCGGGAGGCGGAAAATGAGCGCGCCCGCAAGGAAGCCCGCGAGACCGGATTACGGCGGCATCGGGGAATACCGTGACGTGATCCTGCTTTCGGTCGCCGCGATCGTGCTCACCGTTCTGCTGATCTTCACGCTGACCGGAGGCAAAGGGGAAAAGGATCCGACGGACGGCACCGGAGAAGTCACGCAGGGAGAAACGAAGCCCGAAGAAACGGCGCCCCCCGCGACCGGAGCGCCCGAAACGAACGCGCCCGTGACCGATCCTCCCGCCGAGACCGAACCCCCGATCGAATACGCCCCCGCGCCCGAATCGAAGGTTAAAACCTATCCTTACGCGATCGTCCCGATCCCCGAAGCCGATCCCGCCGATCCCGGGCACGCGGTTGACGTGGATATGGAAAAATACTTCTCGGACGTCATCCTGCACGAAACCGAAAAAGCGGGAGACGATTACCTCGACGGCGTCATCTTTCTCGGAGATTCGCGCACCTACGGATTTCAGGCATACAACAAATGGTACCACTTCCTGAAGGACGGGGAAAACACGAAGCAGGTCTGGACACCGAAAAACCACACCATTACACTCTATGAAGTACTCGAAAGAAGAAATTGTTGGATTCTTTACCCCGATGAAGGCATTGAGTTGCCCCTCGAAGAGTGCCTCAGAAAAAAGCAGCCGAAGGTCATGGTCATCGCGCTCGGCATCAACGGCATCGGCTATCTGACCGAAGAAGTTTTTAAGACGGAATACGGAAAAGTCATTGAAGCGATCCGCACCGAGTCCCCGGACACGAAGATCATTCTCAGTGCGATCCTTCCGCTGACGAAAACCTGCGTATCGGATAACAATTCTAACAACTACAATATCTGCCTCGGCAATATCTATATTGCCCAGCTCGCGCAGATGTACGGCGCAAAATACCTCGACGTGTGGTCCGCGTTCGCCGACGGGGACGGCTGCCTGCCTGAACAGTACAACGGCGGAGACGGTCTCCATCTAACCGGTGAGGCGTACGTCAAGCTCGTTGATTACATCGTGACCCACGAATACAAATAACGCAATACAGCAAAACGCTCTCTGCCGGAAGGCAGAGAGCGTTTTTGATTGTTTTCAGCCGACGAGCGTTTCCATCCACTTGCCGATGTAGGGGGAGATGCGGTCGTAGCCCTCCTTGTTCGGATGGACCGGGTCCTTCAGATACTTGGAGGTCGTGACTGCCATCAGCTCGTCGTTCACGTAGTCGTCGTGATACATATCGAGATAGGCGACGTCCCACTTTTCGCAGATCTTTTTCGCCATATCGTAGTAAGGCTCCATTTCGGTCACCTTGCCGATGCCGGTCGCCGCTTTCATATTGAAGACGGCGATATAGCCGACGGTCGCGTCACCGTAATAATCGAATACCATCGAAAGGGTCTTCTCGAAGCCGCCCGCAAAGGTGGAGACGTCAAAGTCGTCCGGGTCGAAGGAATCGCTCATTTCGCCGACCGGAGCGACCTTGTTCGTTCCGTCGACCGTGCCCCACGCGTCGTTGACGCCGCCCTCGAGGATGACCATATCGTATTCGTTGCGCCTGACCTTGTTCAGCTGATTCAGGATCATCGGTCCGCTGCCGCGGATATTCGAGAAGCAGTAGCCGCCGATCGCCTGATTGTCGGAGATCGTCCCGAACTGCTCGGCTATGCGTCCCGCCCACGCGCGGACGCGTCCGTCGTCCCACTGTCCTGCGCCGAGAGAGTCGCCGAGGAAGAGGACCCGCATCCCTTCAAGCGGGGAATTCGCTTCCCTCGCAAAGGTTTCGAGCACCGGTCTCGTCATACCGCAATATTCCGCAAGATCGTCGGAATTGAAGGGATCGTCGAGCGTGACGAGATAGCTGTCGTGGTATCTGCGGTCGGAAACGAAGCGGACAAAGGCGACGTCCGTTTTCTTGACCGAATACTCCATGATCGAGGCGGTGCCGTCGAAATCCTCGAGGATGCGGACGCCGTTTGCGGTCGTCCCGTCGCCGATCGCCTGTTTGTTTTCGGCAAAGAGGACGAGGTGCCAGCCCTGTCCGGGCACGGCGGGACCGGAGGTAACGGTGTCGCCGTCGTACGTCTCGATGAAATCGGAGGTATAGAAGGAGCCGTCCGGACTCTCGGTGCCCGAACCGTTGACCCATCCGGTCTGCGCGGAGGAGGCGTCGTAAAGATTGGTGAATTTCGAAAGCGGCTTGGTTTCGGGCGGAACGGTATCGGGATCGGTCGCGGGCGGCTCGGTCCCGGGTTCGGTGCCCGGCACGGTCTCCTTCGGAGCGCCCTCTCCCGCACAGGCAAAGAGCCCGAGGCATAGGACGAGGGAAAGCAAAAGCAGGATCGATTTTTTCATATCGCGTTATTCCTTTCCGGATTTTTTCTTTTTCACGAGGAGGATCGCCGTCACGGCGGCGACGCAGACGGCGGCAGCCGATATCCCGGCGATCAGACCGGCTTGGGACGCGGGCGTCTCCTCCGTCGGTTCGTCACCGCCCTCACGGAACGGCAGGACGCTTTCCCCCTTTATCTCGGTCACGGTCTTATGTTCGTACGCGGGATCGAGGAGTTTTTTCACCCGTTCGGCGTTCAGCAGCATCGTCATCACGCGCCCCGCCGAGGTTTTGAGCACTTCCCTCGTCAGCGTTCCGCCTATCATCGCATTGACCATATCGGAGGTCGTGCCCTCGGGCATTTTCAGGTCGTTGCCGGCAAGCAGCTCCTTCGCCTCGTTGGAATCGTTCCACCAGTCGGACATGACAAGACCCTCGAAGCCCCATTCTCCGCGCAGGATGCCCGTCAGAAGATCGGCGTTTTCGGAGGTCTCACAGCCGTTCAGATAATTGTAGGAGCTCATCACGGCGGAAGGCTTTCCCTCTTTGACGGCGATCTCAAAGCCCTTCAGATAGATCTCACGAAGCGCGCGTTCGGACATACGGCTGTCCGAGGTATTGCGGTTATAGTCGCAGTTGTTGGCGCAGAAATGCTTCAGCGTCGTGCAGATCCCCTGCGCCGCGACACCGCGGACGAGCGCCGCCGCGACTTTACCCGAAAGGAGCGGATCCTCCGAGAAATACTCGAAGTTTCTGCCGCAGAGGGGATTGCGGTGGATGTTCATCGCCGGACCGAGCCAGATATCGACGCCGAGATCCCATGCTTCCCCGCCGATATGGAGACCGAGGTCTTCGAGAAGGTCGGGGTTCCACGTGCTCGCCTGCGCGGTCGCGACCGGGAGCCACGTTCCGTCGCGCAGTCCTCCGCCGCCGTCCGAGACGGTGCAGTAAGGAATGCCGTAGCGATCAAGACCGCCCCATTGGGACGAGCCGCCTCTTCCGTGAACGAGATACATCAGTTCGGAAGCGGTGAGCTGTTCCAGAAACGCGTCAAGCGTCGCCTTGCCCCCGTACACGTCCTTCAGCGGGATGATCCCGCTCTCGGGGACCTGCTCCTTATCCTCCATCTGGCGGGTCGCGCCGCCGGGAACACGGGTAAAGATCAGTTTGTCAAGGTTGCCGCAGCCCGCAGGCTCGACGGTGATCGTGTTCTCCCCTGCGCGGAGCGTGATATACCCGCCGTCAAATCTTGCGGGCTTGTCCCAGCCTCCGGTCCCGGAAACGCCGAGCCTGACGTGCGCCTGCGAAATACCGTTGACGCGGACAGAAAGCGAATCCTCCGCGCCTTCGTTGCCGACGCCGGTCATTACCGCGAACATATAATCCGCGGTCGCCTCCGCGTACACGGTATAGGTGATCGTTCCCGGAAGATGCAGGTTTTCAAGATACCCGGCGGGATTCTTCGCGAGCGAGGAATTGGTCGTGGAGGAGTAATCCTCCGCCTCGATCACGCTCTCGCCCTCCGCAAAGATCGCGTTCTTCTTTCCCGATACGTCGGCGGTTTCGGTATCCCCCTCTTTTTCGGGACAGATGCGAAAGCTTTCCATATTGCCCGCCGCGCCGTCGCGGATCACCATTTCGATATCGTTTTCGCCCTTGTCGAGCCAGAGATATCCGCACGGGAAATAGCGGTAGGATTCCCAGCTTGCGGTCATTTCGTTGACGTCGAGGACGAAACCGTCCTGTTTTTCCCCGTTGACCGTGACCGTGAGGCAGTTCTTTCCGGTGGAGGAGCCCTGCGCGGTATTGACGTAAACGAGATAGGAACCGGACGCCTCCGCCTTCACGCGGTAGTACAGCGTCCCCTTGTTATGCGTATTGTGAAGGGCGCCGTTCATCACGACGAGCGTGTCGTTGCCCTCCGCTTTATAATAATTCTCGGCTTCGAGGACCGAAACGCCGCTTGCCGTGACGACAGTCGTCAGCGCGTCGTTTTCCTCCGCGGAAACGGGCTCTCTCTGCGGAAGCCCTTCGTACCGCAGTCCGTCCGCGTTCACCATTCTCTCCTTTAACTGCATCACCGAAACGCAGCGCTCGGTGAGCTGCTCCGTGATCTTCGTTTCGGGCACGGTCACGGTACCCGCCTGAACGGCGGCACGGACCGAATTGCCGACGTAAACCGGGTAATCCCCGGCTTCGAGAACGTAAGCGGACTGCCGGATCTTTCCGAGATCGTCGTAGCCCGCCATATCGGAAACGGCATAGCGGAGCTCGATTTTCTCGCTTTCCCCGGGAGCGAGCAGCTTCGTCTTGCGGAAGGCGGCAAGCTCCTTTACGGGATAGCCGAGCCGGTTCTTTTCGGGATGCCCGAAATAGACCTGAACGACCTCTTTTCCCGAAACGGAACCGGTATTGGTGACGGTGAGCGTGACCGAAACCGTTTCGTTCCCCGCGTCGGTCTTCACCGTGATATCGGAAAACGAGAAGGTCGTATAGGAAAGACCGTACCCGAAGGGATAAAGTACCTTTTCGGGCGCGAAAGTTTCAAAATAGCGATAACCGACGTAGATATCTTCGGAATACTCGATCACATCGGTACCGAAGCTTTGCGAGGGATAATCGTCGTAGGAGCGCGCGTAGGTATCGATCAGCTTTCCGGAGGGATTGATCTCTCCGGTCAGCACCTTCGGCAGCGCCGACGCGCCATGCTGTCCCGGCATCCACATCGAAAGCATCGCGGAGGCGGGATAACCGGCGTCTTCACCCGCGAAACGGGTGAGGTCGGTAACGCCGCAGAGGTTCAGGATCACGATCACGTTGGGAAACAGCGTCGTCACGCGGTCGGCAAGCTTTTCCTCCGCCTCGGAAAGATAATAATCGCCCTTCACCGCCCTGCGGTCGGTCCCCTCCGAGCTGAAACGGCTGAGGAAGAGGAGCGCCGTGTCGGTCTCCTTCCGTGCCGCGGAGATCGTCTCGTCGGAAGGCATTTTCTCTTCCGCGAGGTCACGGTAGAACGAAACGAGAGAGGATACGAGGGAGACCGCTCCTTCCTTTTCCGCGTCGAGAAGGGCTTCGAGCGCGGTCGTTCCGGGGTCGCCGTTGGTCCCGGCGGAGCCGCCTCCGCCGTTATAGAACAGCCCGTCCTGTCCGGCGCCGAATACGGCGAGCTTTTTCCCCTTTTCAAGAGGAAGCACGCCGTCGTTTTCAAGGAGGACGATCGCCTCCCCCTCAACGTCCTCCGAAAGCGCCGCGGTCGTTTTCTCAAACCCCGCGGCGGCAAAGACAGGCGTCACGGCCGGCAAAAGGAGCAGCGCGGCAAGCAGAGCCGAAGCCGCTTTCCGGGTGAATACCGACGTTTTCTTTTTCATTCCGTATTTCCTCCAGATTCCGTTTTCGTTCAGTTTCAACCGTATTCTATCACAAGCGTGAGGGTTTGTCAATGAATGTGCCTCCCTTTTCCGAACAATATATACAAACGCCCCGCGTATTCCCCGGATTCTTTATGAATTCTGCCGTTTTTGCAGAAATCACAAAAAAGACTTGCATTTTCCGGCGCGTTGTGCTATGATATCGGCATAGAGCCGCGTGAAGTCTGCAGGAAAAAGACCTCGGTCTGCTGAAGAAGCAACACTTTCAAGTACGGGTAAACCCGTGAAGACTGCAGATGAACGGCACTCTGGAGAATCCCGCGCGAGCGGGTGCCGAAGGGGCAAGCGAAAGCGAATCTCTCAGGCAAAAGGACAGAGCCGTATATCCCATACTATTGGTATGTTGATTTTTGGAGCTGTCCGTTTCGGGACGGCTCTTTTCATTCTTATTCAAACGGAGGTTCCCCATGCAGGCATTTTTCGATTCGGTCGCAAAGGTCAACGACGTCATCAATACCTTCGTATGGACGAAGGTCGGCGTCTGGCTGCTGATCGGCGCGGGCATCTTCATGACGCTCGTCACCTTCTTCTTCCAGGTCACCCACATCGGGCATTGGATGAAGGAAACCATCGGCAGTATGTTCAAGAAGAGCGTCATCTCCCACAGCAAGGATAAGAAGTCCATCTCCCCGTTCCAGGCACTCTGCACCGCCCTTGCCGCCACCGTCGGCACCGGCAACATCGCGGGCGTCTCTGCGGCGATCGTCATCGGCGGCGCCGGCGCGGTCTTCTGGATGTGGCTCGCCGCCTTCTTCGGCATGATGACGAACTACTCCGAAAACGTTCTCGGTATGTATTACCGCCGCCGCAACAAAGACGGCGAGTGGTCGGGCGGCGCGATGTACTACATCAGCGACGGTCTCGGCTCCAAGAAGTGGTTCAACAAGACGGTCGCCAAGGTCATCGCCGTGATCTTCGCCCTCTTTGCCATCCTCGCTTCCTTCGGTATCGGCAATATGGGTCAGGTCAACAAGATCGTCGCGAACGTCGAATCCGCGTTCCCGATTCAGGCGCTGTCGAATCCCCTGTACGGTGAAGTCACCGTTTACTCCCTCGTGATCGGCATCGTGATCCTCATCATCGCCGGGCTTATCATCATCGGCGGTCTGCAGCGCATCGCGGCGTTCGCCGAAAAGATCGTTCCCTTCATGGTCCTTCTCTTCGTCGCGGGCAGCCTCGTGATCGTCGGCGTCAACTACTCCCAGATCGGCGCCGCATTTGCCTGCATCTTCAAGAATGCCTTTACGCCCGTTGCCGCGATCGGCGGCGGCGTCGGCGTCGTCATCAGCAAGGTCATGACGCAGGGCTTCAAGCGCGGCGTCTTCTCGAATGAAGCGGGTCTCGGCTCCTCCGTCATGGTCCACTCCAACTCGAACGTCACCGAACCCGTCACACAGGGTATCTGGGGCATCTTCGAGGTCTTTGCCGACACGATGGTCGTCTGCACGATGACCGCGCTCGTCGTTCTGACCTCCGGTATCTACGACCTCGCGACCGGCACCCTCGCGGAGGGCGTCACCGACGCGACCCTCGTCGCGAAGGCGTTCAACTCGGTCTTCTCCTTCGGCAACATCGGTGAGAAGTTCATCGCGGTCGCGATGTTCCTCTTCGCCTTCACCACCGTCCTCGGCTGGTCGCATTACGGCTCCAAGGCGGTCGAATACCTCTTCGGAAAGAAGGGCACGATCGTTTACCGTATCATTTTCGTCGCGATGACCGTTTCCGGTGCCCTGATGACCTCCTCCCTCGCGTGGGACATCTCCGATACCTTCAACGGACTTATGATGCTCCCGAACCTCATCGGCGTCATCCTCCTCGCGCCCACGGTCTATAAGCTCACGAAGAACTATATCGACCGCCGCATCAAGGGCAAGGATATCGCTCCGATGCTCTCCTACGACCCGAAGATCGAGCTTGAGCAGGAGCTCACCCAGCTCGGCTACGACCTCGACGACGGCAAGATCACCGAGGCAGAGTACGAGGAAAAGAAGCAGGCGATCCTGCTCCGCAAATAAGCTTTTCCGGTTTTTATTTCCATATAAAAGCTCCCGCCGCAGTCCTCGCGGCGGGAGCTTTTTGCGTTTTTCATAACGGAGACCGCAAAACGGAAGCGGTGCGGACTGCGGATCACCAAAGGACTTTGAGCGTCAGTTTTTTCGCTTCCTCCTCCGGGATATCACGGCAGGAAAAGAGCGGAACGGTCCGATCCCCGTTTTTCACGATCAGGAGGTCGTCTTTGAAATGCCGTCCGAAGCGATCGGTTTCCTCCTTCGCGCCGGGATCAAAGGAAAACAGCGCCGCGTTCCTTTTTGCCGTAAGCAGTCCCTCCGCGTAGCGCATCGTGCAGCAGAAGGGTGCCTCGTACATAAAAATCTTCAGCTCCGGCGTATTTACGGTCACGCAGGTGTTCGGACCCGCTCCGCCGTTTTCCCTCTGACAGAAGGAAAGCCCGTTGAAAAGGATCCTGCGCGCAAGGGTACGGTATTCCCCCTCCCCGGTCGAGCGGAAAAGACCGACGGCAAGCATCAGACTGTCCACCACCGCGCAGGGTTCGGTCCACGAATCCGGTCTGCCGAACCAGTTCGTATTCTCGTAGGTCAGCGTCATTCCGCACCGGAGATAGCGGTCAAAAAGCGCGCGCGCCGTGCCGAGATAGCGTTCGTCTCCCGTCGATTCGTACATTTTCAGCACCCCGCGCGCAGCGGAGAGCGACGCGTGCGTCTGAAAGCCTGCCTTTTCGATATCCGTGCGTGCAAAAATCTCCGCCGCACGGTCAAACCACTTTTTCGCGCGCGGATCGGAGGAAAGCGCGTAATACCGGGAAACGCCGTCGAGACACATATACGCGCAGCCGACGTCACCGGAAAGCAGCCATCCGTCCGCCTTCCCGACCGTTTCCCCGCTGACGCCGCCGTTCTTCCGTTCCGACGCGGGATAGACCTCGTAGCGGTCGAGAACCGGCAGATACAGATTCTCAAAGATCCGCTCCGCCATCGCAGCCGCGTTCCGGTCGGAGAACAGCTCCGCGTACCGTATCAGTCCGCGCAGCAGCCAGTTGTGCCCGGAGAGCATCTGCTCGTCGGCGGGCGCGGAAACGTCACGCGGCTTTCCGAGGCATCCGTTTTCGTTCAGCCGTGCGGGAAGCTGCTCCGTAAAAGGCGTCAGGCAGGGGTTCCTGCGCCCCGTCATTTCAAAATGGCAGAGAAAGGCGAGCAGGGCTCTTCCCTCCCAGTCGCCGGGCCAGCCGTAACCCTCCGGACGGAAGATCTGCCCGATCTGATACTCTTCGGCAAGCAGCCTTTTTTCGTTTTTTCCGATTGCGGCATCCATACCGTTTCACCTCTTTCCCGTATTATACCATACGGAAACAGCATACACAAGTCTTTTTTGACCTCCCGCGGAAAAAGCGCCTTTTCCCGTTTTCCCCGTGCGGCGTTTTCACGCCTTCCGGACAGGGGCGGGACCGGTTTCGTCCGCACCCGTTCCCATTCCCGTTTTTTCAATTATTTTCAGGTTTTTTCCTTCTTTTTGTGACCTGCGCGCAAAAAATGTTGACTTATTATGTAGAATCATATATAATGTTATGCGAAAGATTCAGCGAATCCTCTTCGGAAAGGAAAACGATCATGTTCAAGAAAATCAATGCCCTGCTTTTGACGTCCGTTATGCTCCTCTCCTCTTTGGTTTTTCCCGCTCTCGCGGCGGATACCTCGAACGGCTACGCCCCCGGGATCGTCTCTCTGTACGACGGTGTCCGGAACACCCGCTCCGGACATAAACCCGATTCCGGGGTCTGGGAAGACCTCGTCGGCAATAACGATATACAGATCACCGCCGACGCGGATAATCACTTCACCGACGAGGGATTTCACCTGAAATCCTCCAAACAGTATTTCCCGAAGGCGATCGTCGATCTCGTCAACGGCAGCGAATTCACCGTTGAAATGTACCTCGGCAGTCTCAAATCCCTCGGGACCGAATTCAACACCTTCATCAACTCCTCCAACGACAATTTCTCGCTGTTCCGCCGTCTTACCACCGACGTATTGGAGTTCAAATTTGCGGGCAACCCCGCGACCAAGCGCCCGACCGTCGCCGGTGCGCTCGATCTCGTCCCCGAAAGCCTGATCTCCATTACCTACAAGGTGGGCGGCAAGACGATCATCTACGTGAACGGCAAAAAGGCAGCCGAAGCCGCAAGCCCGAGCGCGATGGGCGCGAACGACCTGTTCTTCGGTCATTCCGACCCCTCCCGTAACTACGAGACCACCTTCCGCTCCCTGCGTTTCTACGACCGCGCCCTGACCGCAGACGAGATCCTGCTGAACGCCCGGAACGACGAGGTCGCCTATAACAGCGATTTCGTCACGATCGCACAGCCCTCCACCAACGTCGTCGGCGATATCGCCCTCGCACGGAGAGTGAACTCCGCCGAAGAGCTGGATGCCGTCGCCGCCGCTGCGAACAAGCCCTCCTCCGCCATTCTGCGTCTGAACACCTCCGCCGAGATCGTAGGGACCAACGGCAAGAAATTCTGCACCATCGCCGATTTCATGAAGAAGACGGAATACAAGATCCTTCCCGTTTTTGAAACCGATGACGAAAACGCGGTCCCCGCTCTTGCCGAAGCCCTCTCGAAGCTGAAATTCCACGACTGCGCGATCATGAGCAAGAACACCTCCGTCGTCCGCAACGCGCGCAACGAAATGCCGCAGATCCGCGGTATCGTCGATTTCACCGAAACCTACGCAAATAAAACCGGGCTGACCGCCGCCGATATCACTTCGATCCGCAAAGCGGTCAAGGAAAACCTCGCTCACGTTGCCCTGCTCCCCCTCTGCGCCGCGAGAAAGGAAGCCGTACAGGCTCTCTACGACGGCGTGGTGAACGTGTGGGTCGACGTCCCCGAAGAACCCTCCGATACGGTGCTGTACGACGCGCTCCTTTCCGGTGCGCTCGGCGTCGTCTCCGACGCGACCGACTCCCTGCTTGAAAAGGCAAAGCAGCTCCCGCAGAAGACGATGACGCGCGTGCCCCTGAACATCGGTCACCGCGGTCTTCCCGCCTCCTATCCCGAAAACACGCTGGAAAGCGCGATCGCCGCTTACGAAGCGGGCGCCGACGTCGTGGAGCTGGATATCTATCTGACCACCGCCAACGAGATCGTCATCATGCACGACGCTAATACCGGCAGAACCTGCAACAGGAACGTCGACGTCGAAAAATCCTCCCTCGAACAGCTCAAGAAGCTCTACGTCAACAAGGGCTATGAAAACGTCGAAGGAAAGAACAAATGCACGATCCCTACCCTGCGCGAATACTTCGAGTATTTCAAGGACACCGACTGCCGCTTCTTCATTGAGATCAAGAGCGCCAATCCGAGAATCGTCCCGCTGATGGCGGAGATGATCGAGGAATACGGTCTGTACGACCGCTGCGGCGTGATCTCCTTTGATATGAATCAGCTCAAGGAGACCGGGATCCAGTACCCCGAAATGTCGCTCGGCTTCCTCTGCGGGAACCTGATGGACGAAAACGAATCCGACGCGGATATGAAGACCGTCATGGCGCAGACCGGCAAGCTGAACGCCACGCTGAACCCCTCGTACTCCGGCTACGGCACGAAAGCCGCCCGTGCAGCCCTTCTCCGCGGCATCGGCGTCTATCCGTGGACCTTCGACGGAACCGCGTACAACAACTATATGCTCTGGGGTTACAGCGGTCTGACCGGCAATAACGCCGTCACGATGGGCGGATATCTGCGCAGCCTGACCGTTGCCTGCGATACCGAGGCAAGGGTCGGCGATACCGTGACTCTGCTTCCGGAAGCCGTCGCCTACGACCGCTCCGCCGTCGATGTGAATCCCGCCTTCGTCGTGCTCGAAGGAAACGATATCGGAAAGATCGAAGGAAACCGTATCACCTTTACCGGTGAAGGCACCTTCACCTTCTTCGCGACCGCGGAAAACGCGAAAACCATCCGTTACTCCCTTGCCACGCAGCCGATCACGATCAACGTGAAAGCCGCCGAGGCCGTTCCCGAAACCGAAGCACCGAGGGTGACCGAGGCGGAAGAAACCGACGAAGAAGATACGAAAACGAGCTCCGCTGCCTACCTCGGCGTGCCGCTCGGCGTTCTCGTTCTGGTCCTCATCATTATGGGTCTCTCGAAAGTCACCCCCAAGCATGACTGACGGCAGTCCAAAACAAAAACCGCGCTTTCGTTCCCGCCCTGCCGCGGCTGAGTCGGAAAGACCGGTACGAAAAGAAACCGAACCGTAAAAAAACCGGATACCGCAGAATTGCGGTATCCGGTTTTTTGATTCAGAGCTTATACCAAAGCATCCGGTTCTCCGCGAAACGGTAATTCACTTCCCCGTTCGTATAGAGTCCGGTCAGATAGGAGCGCACGGTGCTGCCGATCAGCGCGTACTGCTGCGCCGTCATTTTCATCGCGCAGGCGTCGAAAAGAAGCTTCAGCAGTTCCTCAAAGGGTATCGGCTCCGAAAGGAAGGAACGGATCCTTTCCTTCACGCCGTTTATCGCCTCCGCGTTTTTCGCGGCGAGCGGGCGGATATCGTCGGTCACGGGAGCGTGTGCGGGGACGAAACGCTTTGCTTCCACGGCGGAAAGCGTTTCCAGCGATCGCAGCGCGCGCTCCGCGTCCCAGAGGTAAACGATGCCGTACTTGTTCAGCGTCTCCTCCGAGGAAACGCAGTCGCCGATGTAGGCGGTGCCGTCCGCCGTCAGAAAGCCCGTCATCCCGTCGGAATGTCCGGGAAGCGGGAGCGCCTTCATTCCCTCCGGCAGAATGTCCCCGGTCAGCGGCAGGACCTCGCTCGGCTGTGCGAGAAGGAATTTGCTCTGCAGTTCCCGGAACGGAAGTCCGCCGTAAAGTCCGATCGGTTCGAGTACCGTCGTCCCGGTATAGACACGCTCAAGCCCGTCGGCGGCGTAAACGCGGCAGCCGGTCCGCTCCTGCAGGAGCCGGTTCCCGCCGATGTGATCGGCGTGGGAGTGGGTATTGAAGATCGCCTTCAGCGTCCAACCGTTTGCCTCAAGATGCTTCAGTATTTTTTTGCCGACGTCCTTATCGCTCCCGCCGTCGATCAGATACGCGTCGGTACCGTAAACGACGACGCCGACCTTCGCCGGGCAGTCGATATAATAATCGTGTTCCGTTAATTGAATCAGTTCGTACATTTTTTATTCCTTTGCTGCTTTTGCGAGTGCCGGCACCGCAATTCTTGCTTTTTTTCTCATTCTTTCGCTGCTTTTGCGAGTGCCAGAACGTTTTCCGGCGGGACGTTGCCCAAAATCGCCTCGTGGCTTGGGGAGATCACGATGCCCGGACCGAGGATATCCCGCACGCGGAAGACCTCCCTGCGGATCTCCTCCGGCGTACCGTTGACCATGATCCCCTGCGCGTCGATCCCGCCGAGGAAGGAAAGGTCGTTCTTATACTGCTTCAGATCGTCGGCGCTCATCCCCGTCGCGCGCGCCTGGATCGGATGAAGGACGTCGACGCCGCTGTCGATCAGATCGGGAATGATGCGGTAGATCGAGCCGCAGGAATGCAGAACGACGATCTTGCCGTATTTCTTTCCGGTCGCGATGATCCGTTTGAAGGAAGGCAGAACGAAGCGGCGGAAAAGCTCGGGGGACATGAAAAGGTCAAGCTGCGTACCGAAATCGTTGCCGAAAAAGATCGCGTCGGCACGGTCGCCGAGACCCGCGAAAAACTTTTCGTTCGCTTCCACGTAGAAATCGACGACACGCTCGGTGATCGCGTCGACGATCATCGGGTTCTCGTACATCTTGATGAAATAGTTTTCCATCCCGAGAAAGTCGGCGACGATATGGAAGAAGCACGCCCACATTCCTGTCAGCACCATTTTATCGGGAAACCGTTCGATTTTCCGGTAAATATGAGTGAAATCGCAGTATTTCGCGTCGGGCCACGGATATTTGTCAAGATCGGCAAGCGTTTCCGCGTCGGCAAGACAGCCGGGCGCGCTCAGCGTTTCCCTTCTGATCCCGAGCGAGGTATCAAAGGCGGGGCGTCCCTCGGGATGACGGTAGCCTCCGTCGGCGGGGATCCATCGGACGTCGTCGTTCAGATAGGTATAAACCGCCTCGTTCGTCGGCTCGATCCCCCACGCCTTCGCGCAGTTCAGCGTCGCCTCCGGCTTCGGGTTCCCCGTCCAGAACGCTTTTCCCGATACGTTTTTCCGGGTAAAGATATCGTAAACGGTCTCTCTCGAGTTTTTCATCGTTCAGTTTCCTTCCGCCGTCCCGTCGGAGATCAGCTTCCCGATCGTAACGTCTTTTCCGATCTTCAGCGTGGGTTTTCCGTCCGGGATTTTTTCAAAGATACGGGAAAGCGAAAGCGTCCCGATCTTCACGCGGTCGCCGATCTCGATCAGGGAGGTAGAATTCAGATACCCCTCACCCTCGGTGCGGAAGACCTTGTCGATCACGACCGTGCCGACGTTCACCACATCCGGCTGGAACCAGATCAGCCCCCCGTGCCCGGTGCCGGTCAGACGGCAGGAGGAGGCGTGGATGTTTTCGAGAAGGATATCGTCGAAATAGCCGAAGTTCTTCGGGCTGTTGTTCCAATGGGTGAAGGAAACGGCGTTGAATTTATACGCGCCGTAGAGATTGCGGATCGTGATATGCCTGACGTGCGCGACGCGGGAAAGCAGACGGATGCCCGTCCAGCCGTTGTCACCGCCGTAGATGCCGTCGATCGTGATGTTTTCAATGTCGTTTTCCGGGCTGATGAAATCGCCCTCGTCGGAATTGAGCGCGACCATATCGTCGTTGGTGTGCCCCTTGAGATTATGGATATATCCGTCTCTCGAATAACCGTTGACGTGAAGACCGTCCTCGTTCAGCGTCGCGTTGTTGCAGTCGAAAACGACGTCCTCAACGGTATAGCACTCGGAATCGGTCAGCATGATGCAGAAACAGCCGGGATTCTTCACGGTGAGGTTTTTGATCCGGAAGTCACGGACGCCGACGAAGTTCATCCCGAGCTCCGTGGTTTTCTGTCCCACGTTGTTGCCGTCCCAGAGACCGCCCTCCACGGTGAAGCGGGAGGTGACCTTCTTTCCCTCCGCGACGCGGTTGGTCAGCATCGGGCAGTTTGCGCCGTCGGCAAGACGGATGACCGTTCCCCGGTCGAGGAACAGACGGGTGTCGTCCCCGATCTCAAGGGTCTTTTCGATTTCGTACGTCCCGGCGGGGATCCTGACCTCTCCGCCCGCGTCGATCATTTGCTGAAGTCTGATTTCGTCTTTCATCGTTTCTCTCCTCCGGATATTGGATTCCAATTGAATTTTACCGCAAAGGTCCCCGCTTGTCAAGAATTTCGGACGAATCGCGTCCCGATTCCGCGGTTTTTCTTGCTTTTTACGGTCAATAATGGTATAATGGCGGTAACAGAAACAACGAAAGGCGGTACCGTTATGGCACTTACCGATATCAGCTATACCGAGCGCGTGAGAGCCGCGCATCTGAATCTCTATACCCTCGTTGAGGCAGACGCCGGGGGCGCCTCCCGCACCGAGGTCGTCACCCCCTCCAATCCCACCTTCAACTGCTACTCGATCGCGAAGGCGTACACCGTTCTCGCGGTCGGTCTGGCGTACGACCGGGGTCTGATCGCTCCGGAGACCCGCGTCAAAGACGTTCTCGGCAGATACTTCCCCGCCTCGTACGACGCAAACTGGGACCGCGTCACCCTCCATCATCTGATGACCCACGGCGCCGGCTTCGGGCGCGGGCTCCTCGATATCGACGCCGAGGACGCGAGAAAATGGAACACGAAGGATTATCTTGCCATCGTCCTTGCGACGCCCCTTCCGTTTGAACCCGGTACGCATTTCCAGTACACCGACGCTTCCTTCTACGTCGTTTCGAGAATGCTCTCCGAGGTGACCGGAAAATCGGTCCTCGATCTTCTGCGCCCCGTTCTCTTCGACGTGATGAATTACGGTGAGATCGCGTGGTCCACTTGCCCGCAGGGCTATCCGATGGGCGCGACCGGGATCTATCTCCGCACGGAGGATATGGTCAAGCTCGGCGTGCTGTGGCTGCGTGACGGCGACTGGCTCGGTCAGCGGGTCGTCAGCCGCGAATTCGTGCGTCTCACCGAGGAAAGAGGCTACGAGTTCAATCCCATGACCGGTGACGGAAAATGGATCGGAAAAGGCGGTATGCGCGGGCAGATGCTTGCATACAACCGCGAAAAGGGTCTTGCCGTCGCGTGGAACGCGTACGAAGGCAGAGTTCCTTTCGACGCAATCATCCGCGAATAATGAAAACACGAAAACACGCCGGAGAAGCGTTCGTCTTCTCCGGCGTGTTTCGTATTCTGCAGAGGGATCAGTTTTTCTTTTTCTTCATGATGACGAAGGTCAGATACAGCACGGTCAGCACGATCAGCACCGCAGAAATGACCGACGTGACCTGCTGGGCGTAGATCGGGATCGAGAACAGACGGTTTCCGTTATTCTGAACGAAGGAAATGAGCGGGCTGACCGCAAGGGTCGCAAGGAAGCCGCAGGTCCCCGCGATCGCCTGCGTGACGGCGAGGGAATCCGCTCTCTTTTCGGGGGAGACGGATTCAAAAACGACGTTGATCAGCGCGCTGCTGATGCCGCCCGCCGCGATCCCCTGAAAGATCTGATACAAGGCGATGCAGACGATCCCCGTCCCGGGACGGGCAAACGCCGCGCTGACGAAGGAGAGAAACGCGAAGATCATACACCCGCGCAGCATCGCTGCAAAGGAATTGCGGTCGGCGTACCTTCCCCACGGCAGCTCCACGAACATCCGGATCACCGAGCCCGCCGAGGCAAGCGCGACAGAAAGCGACTGGGAAAAGCCGAGCGTTTCGATCTGATACGCCCCGTAAAAGGGCGTGGAAACGTAGCTCGCGAGGTACCATCCCGAGAACAGAAGCGCGATCTTCCATACCGTTTTGTCCTTCAGAAGGGAAAGCATCGCGCCCTTCTTCCTTTCGGGCTGCGGCATTTCGGGCTCTGCGGAAAACAGCAGCGTCAGCGTGTGTCCGACCGTCAGAAGAAAGACCGCCGCGCCGCAGAAGAGGAAAGCGGTCCGGATCTCCCCTCTGTCCTTGTAATAATCGACGAGCCTGCCCATCAGGAGCGAAAATACGATGCCCATGATGAGCGAGATGATCTCCTTGACCGCGGTGAACGAGCCGCGCTCCGCCGGATCGACGAGCGACATCAGCCAGTTGATCTTTTTCGGATGCGCGATGTAATAGAGAAAATACGCGATCACGATCAGCCCGATGAAGAGCGCCGTCTTGACGCCGGAGGGGATATTCTCCCCGAGCGGGATCACGAAAAGCAGCATGAAGAGAAGCTGATTCGCGATGCTGAGCCCGACGACGTATTTCTTTACCGTTTTTCTGCGGTAAAAGACCGAAAGCATCTGAAAAAGGCAGCCGAGCGAAATGATCGAGGAAAGGATCCCGGTCAGGCTGTCGCTGAACCCGAGCGCGCCCGTAAGCTGCGCGAGAAACGTCCCCGAAACGAGGATCGCGATCAGATATTCCAGCCCTGCCTCGATGATATACATCACCCGGCTTCGCTTCAGCGTCTTTTCTTCCATGGTCTGCCGCTCCTTTTTGCGATTCATCGGAACGATATTATACACCGCGAAAGAGCGCTTGTCAAGACGGAAACCGCCCGGTTTTCCCGAAAAAGATAAAACGCTCTCCCGAAGCGGGAAAGCGTCTTTCGTACGGTATTACCGTTTGTTTTCCGAATAGCCGGAGAGGATCCCGCAGACCGCTTTTCTCTCCGGTGCGGAAAGAAAGCTGTTTGCGGAAAGCGCGTCGAGCCGGTCAAGGAATTCGTCGAGCCGGAGGACACGGTCGGATTCGTGATTGAAAAAGAGGTGATCCCCGAGGAAAACGGCGAGCGGGGTCAGCGGGATATTGCTCAGCCCCTGCTTTTTCAGATTCCTGCCGATCGCCCCGGCGACCGACGAGCCGCGTTCGAGCGGATTGCGGAAGATGACGGGATCGTCACCCTCGTACGCTACCCAATCCCCGTGATAGGGATTGTCGATCTTTCCGCCGTAGGGGTGGGAGGAGATCAGGGTGATACCGCTTTTGCCGACCACGGTCAGCTCGGAACGGATATACGCGCGGCTGCCGTCGGACTTCGTGACCGGGATCTTCAGGTTCCGGTAAACCGCCGCGCCGGGATACGCCGCACGGACGGCGCGGCACAGAAGCGCCCCGTCGCGTTTTCCTTCCGCGATCAGTTTTTTCGCCTTCTGACGGTTCAGCGTTCTGCGAATCGCGAAAAACAGAAGGACGAGAACCACGGCAAGCGCCGCGGCGAGCAGAACGACGAGAAGCGTTTTTGCCCAACCCATACGAATTCACCTCTTCAAAAGTTCGGGCTGTTGCCCGCTCCCGGTCCCCGGAAGCATCGCGACAGCCCGTAAGGTTCTTTATGACCGCTTGCCGGATCAGTTTTCGCCGGTAGCTTCCTTCAGATAGTCGACAACGTTGCCGACGGTAATAAACTTATGGATGTCCTCGTCTTTGATCTCGATATTGAAGCGCTCCTCGCAGATGAGGATCATATCGGCGAGCTCAAGAGAGTTGATTCCGAGATCGTTGATCAGTTCGGCTTCGGGCGTTACGTCCTCTTCCTTGATCTGCATCTCTTCAACGAGAATATTTTTTACGGTTTCAAACATGCCTGTTCACCAAATCCCCCGAAAGGGATCCTTTCTTTCGACTTACGGGGTGTCCCGCAACAATCTTATTATATCCGCGGGGTTCCGCTTTGTCAAGCGTTTTTTCTCCCTTTTTGACACAATTTCACCCGAAAGTATTGAAATCGGGAGAAAACGATGCTATAATAACGTGAATCAATATAATATTGAGGTATTCATATGCTGAAAATTGCCATTCTCGGATTCGGAACGGTCGGTCAGGGCGTCGCGGACGTCATCGACATGAACCGCGAAAAGCTCACCGCGCTCCTTTCCGACGAAATCGAAATCGCCTATATCCTCGATCTGCGCGAATTCCCGGAGCATCCCCTTGGGAATAAGGTCGTTCACGATATCGCGCCGATCCTTTCCGACCCCGAGGTGAAGGTCGTATGCGAAATGATGGGCGGTGTGCATCCCGCCTCCGATTTCACGAAGGCGGCTCTCCTTGCCGGGAAGAACGTCGTCACCTCCAACAAAGCCGTCGTTGCCGACTGCGGTCCCGAGCTTCTCGCGCTTGCACGGGAAAAGAAGGTCCGTTATCTGTTCGAGGCGAGCGTCGGCGGCGGGATCCCGATCCTCCGTCCGCTGACCGGAGACGCGCTCGCGGGCAACGAGATCACCGCGATCGAGGGCATCCTGAACGGCACCACCAACTATATCCTCACCGAAATGCGCGACAAGGGCACCTCCTTTGAGGACGCCCTCGCGACCGCGAAAAAGCTCGGCTACGCGGAGGCGGATCCCACCGCGGACGTCGAGGGATACGACGCCTGCCGCAAGATCTGCATCCTCGCCGCCGTCGCCTTCGGCGTTCTGATCCCCTTTGAAAAGGTGGAATGCGAGGGCATTACCCGCGTCACCGCCGGGGACGTGAAGAACGCGAACGCCTCGGGCGCTTCGGTCAAGCTGATCGGCAGAGCCGTGAAGCACGCCGACGGCACCGTTGCGCTCTCGGTCTCTCCCTGCGCCGTTCTCGGCTCCAATCCGCTTTCCCACATTGACGACGTGTTCAACGGCATTGCCGTCCACGGAAACGCCGTCGGCGATCTGCTCTTCTACGGCAGAGGCGCCGGAAAGCTCCCCACCGCGAGCGCCGTCGTTTCCGATATCGTCGATATCCTCCGCTGCGGGGACAAGCAGCCCGCGCAGACGCTGTGGAACCGCGACGAATCGCTTCTGGTCCCCTTTACCGAGGAGGATGAAAAACTATTCGCCTCGACCGTCGGAACCCCGCTGAAGCATCCCCTTCCCGTCTGAAATACGCTTCCGTTTCGCTCCTGACCTCACCCGAAAGGAGAAGGACGCAGGACGTGTTCGTTACGGTCATCACCGCCGTCGAAAGGTCCGCGAGCTCCCATACGAGAGCGGGAGAAAACAGAGCGCCGACCGCCGTGAACGCGCCCGATAGAAACAGATAGCAGCGCTTTCCTTTTTCGCCGATCCCGAGAAAGGTCAGCGCCTCCGTCCCGTAATACGCCCACGCGATCACCGAGGCGTAAGCGAAAAGCGCGCAGGAAAGTGCCACCGCTTTTCCGGCAGTCTCCCCCGCCCCGGCGGCATACGCCCGGATCGCAAGCCCGGTCCCGCCGCCGGACCCGATCGGCTCCGGCGACAGAAGGATCACGAGCCCGGTCAGCGTACAGAGGACCGGCGTGTCGATCATTACCTCCAGAATCCCGAAAAGTCCCTGCTCCGCGGGGACTTTTGTTTTTGCCTCCGCGTGCGCGAAGGGCGCGGTGCCGCAGCCCGCCTCGTTGGAAAGCACGCCGCGCGCCGTACCGAAACGGAGGGCGCGGGAAAGCAGAAACCCGCCGACACCCGCTTTTCCGGCATCGGGCAGGAACGCCGAGCGGAAAACAGAAAGGAACACCTCCGGCAGATCACCGGCACCGCGGACGAGAATGAACGCGGAGACGAGAACGTAAAACGCGGCGAGGACCGGGACGAGCACAGCGGTCAGCGACGAGATCCGCTCCTTTCCGCCGAAGAGCGCGAGCAGAACGAGAGCGGCAAAGACGAGCCCCGTGACGGCGGGCGGGATCCCGAAGGAAAAGCGCAGCGCCTCCGCGGCGGCAAATACCTGCACCGGGCAGCCGACGGTAAAATCCGCGAGCAGCAGGACGCCCGAGAAAAAGCACGCAAGGCGCGTCAGACCCAATCCGTCCCGGATGTAGTAGGGCGCGCCCGCGCCTTCCCTGCGGCGGTATTTCAGCGCGAGGACGACCTCGGCGTATTTGACAAAGGAGGCTGCGAACGCAGAGACCCACATCCAGAAGAGCGCGCCCGGTCCTCCTGCCGTGATCGCCGCCGCGACGCCCGTGATATTCCCGACGCCGAGGGTTCCCGCGAGAGCGAGCAGGGTCGGTCGAAGCGTTCCCTTCTCCTTCCCCGGCAGCATTCCCCGCAGACAGCGCACCGGATGACAAAACGGGAAAAAGGAAAGCCGGAACGACAGAAAAATTCCGGAGCAGATCAGAAATACCGGAAGCAGCGGACCGAAAACGAAAGTATTCAGAAACGAAAGCACCCGATCCCTCCTGTTCTTCCAAAACGTTATGATGAAAAACGGAAAAACAGAACGGAAACCGAAAAGAATCCCCGTCCGCAAGGAGCAATGTCATTAAGTTAAGCCCTAATGACGGAAAAACCCCTTCCCAAGTTTACTTTTGTAAACGAGGGAGGGGGTTCATTTTTTTGTCGCCGAGGGGCTATCAATTATCTGTTTTGATTTGCTCTTCTATCCAAACCATCAAAAGATTCACAATCCGCGCCTGCTGACTTTCGGTCAGTTCTGTTCCGAGAGGAACCTTGTACCACTTGTTCAGGCAACCCCTGCAACAGCAAGCGCAAGCGTGCTGCGCAATGAAGACCGGGTGTCCGCGCATTGGGGTTTGTTTACCGTCGTTCGGAATAACTGCCGGAGCAAGCCGCTGCCTTACAAAGTCAGCGGCATGTTCACGGATAACATTCAGTCCTTTTTCAGCGACGTACTGCTTGTCCTTTTCTGTCAAATGGAATTTGGCACGGAAGGGGGACCGTTGCAGCTTAGCTAAGGCTTCGTCAATCGTTGCCATTAAGCGCGTCCAGAACCTTTCTTACTACCTTGCCGTCCCAGCCGACGCAAAGCTTATCTTTGGTGATGATAAGCTTATACATCGGATTATTCTCAACAACATTCCAAAGATATTTCAGAACGGCAACGAAGATTATTCTTCAATCTGATGCTTTTCTCTTTTTTTGATGTCTTAACTTAACGAGCACATTATCCCGCGATGACACTCACGCGATTTTGTGTCCTTAACTTAATGACATTGCCGCAAGGAGGGGATTCTTTTCGGAAATATGGGTCAGCGTTTCTTTTTCTTCAGAAGCACGACGACCGCGACGATCGCGGCTGCGGCTGCCGCTGCGATCGCGGCGGCGGCTGCGATCGGGAACGGCTTCGGTTCCGGATCGGTTCCGGTATTTTCGGAGACTTCTCCGGTCGCTTCCGGAGCGGGTTCGTCGGCGATCTCGGCGGAAAGGATGATATCGTCAATATACAGCGTGCCCTGTGCTCCGGCAGTCGCCTCGAACAGGAAATCAACGTCGGTAATATCCTTCAGGACCGTTCTTTTCGCGTCACCCGTCCCGTTCGTAAGATTGCCCTCGATCTCGACGCGGATCGCCTTCCAGCCGTCCGCCTTCGTCAGCGTCACGTCGGCGGGCGCCGTGTAAACGCGGCCGTTGGAATCCCTGAAGCGGATCCCGGTGACCTTCAGGTCGGCATCCGAGCCGTTCTTCGCCATGAAGCGAACGATCTGGAACTTCGTGTAATCGGAATCGAAGTCGGTATTTTTCGCAAGTCCGCTGTTGAAATTCGGGCTGAGAGAGATCATACCCTCGCCGTCCGCCGTGTAATCGAGCTTCACCGCACCGCTGCCGCGATACGCGTTTCCGGCGTCGATCGAAACGAACCCGGCCGCGCTCTTCCACGCGTACGCGAAGCCCGCTTCGCCTCCGGTCGAACGCCAGAGCTTTTCGTCCTCGCAGTAGGTCCAGTCGTGCGGACGGTAATAGGATACGTTCTTTTCGACGGAGGTCCGGAAGGGAACGGCGGCGCAGAACGTTTTGCCGCCCACGGTGGAGACGAGGTTGGAGCACTGATTCATCATCGTCCACGCGTACGCCGCGGCGACCGGATCCTTCACGTAGGGGCTGCTCAGCTTCACGGTATCCTTCCCGACGATCTCGGCGTGCGCGGGCACGAAGGTCTTTCCGGAACGGATCGTGAAACCCTTCAGCTCGCCGCCGAGGCAGGCAAGCCCGTCGCCGACGTGATCGAAGGTGATATACAGCTCGTCGCCCTTCACTTCCATGCTCTTATACACGGGAGCGGTCGGTTCTGTGCCGATGCCGTAGACGAGCGCGAGCGCGGAATCCGCCATACGGCGTCCGACCTCGGTCTTGATCGCGGGGTGGATCGGCGCGGGCGTCATATTCTTCGAGGTGGAAACGTAATCAAGCGGCAGATCGTATACCGTGATCTGCGCCGTAACGTCGGGAGCCGCGTTCACGATCGCGTTCAGCTCGTCACAGAGGAGCGGCGGCTCGTCGAAACCGTGTTCGCCCGAGTAGAAATGCGGCGCGATGTGGGAAACGACCATCGGCATGGTCTTATCCTGCCATCCGAAGATGTCGCCCCATTCCTTCCGGAGGATCGCCATAGCCTGCGAGTAGCAGCCGGCTTTGTCTCCGCAGTTGGATTCGCCCTGATACCAGAGGAGACCGCGGACGGAATACCCGGCAAGCGGTCTGACGCGGAGCTTGTAGTTTTCGCCGGGCGCCGCGCCCACCTTTCCCTTTGCGAAATCGTAAAGGTCCTTGTTCTGCTTCAGCGAATCGGTCGAAATGAAGGAATAGATCTGCGCGCTGCCGCAGGGGTTGCAGACGACGCCGACCGGAACGTCAAGCTTTTCGCGCAGGATCACCGCAAAGTGATACCCTACCGCGCTGACGTTGGAGATCTGACTGAGGTTATCGCCCTTGACCCACGTCGTGGGTGCCCCGGCGTAGAAGAAGCCGCGCAGATACGGATCGTCTGCGTCCTCCGGCTTCATCGCCTGCCCTTCCACCGACCAATCGAGACGGAAGAGCATATTGGACTGTCCGCCCGCGAGCCACACCTCGCCGAAGAGCAGGTCGCGCACGTTCTTCGTGAAGATACCGTCGGAAATGACCATTTCGTAGGTATCGTATCCGCCCTTCTGCGCGGGAAGCTCCATCGTAAAGACGCCGTTTGCGTCAGCGGCAGCCTTGTTTTCGGCGATCGGCTCCTTTTCGCCGGTCTTATAGAGCTTTGCCGTGACCTCCGAACCGGTCTTTGCCTCACCGGAGACTATGATCGGCATATCCCTCTGCAGAATCGCGCCGTTGCCGTACAGCTCGCTGACGGTAAAGGGCTCGATCTGTTTGAAGCCGAGATAAGCGAAATTGTTGACGTACGAACCGATCTCGTCGGTAGGCGCGGTGTTCCACGCGATGTACCCGAGATCGATCTGTATCTTATGCTCGCCGGTCCAGCCGTGGCGCTCTTTCAGATTGACGGTATGACCGTTCGAGCCCCAGCGCCAGTCGGCGGCGTCCTTCGCCTGATTCAGATAGTGGGCGACGCCGTCCTCCGCTTTGTAGGAGATATCGTACTGCACGGCACAGTCGAGAACGACGACCGAAAAGAGCGGGACCTTGTCCACGTCCACTTTTACCTCGGCAGTCAGACGATAATAGTTCTGGACCGGCTGCTTCCACGTGGTATGATTGGAAACGGCAAAGCTCCATTCCCCCGTTTTTTCCATCTGCACGGTGCCCGGAACGGTAAAATCGTCGGGCGTGAGCATCGTGGTTTCGGTGATGACATGGTTCATGGTATCCTCCTTGAAGCCGAGATAGGAGAAGGTATTCACTGCGGAATACGGCTCGGAAACCGGTCCGATGTCCCAAACGATATACGACAGGTCGATCGTGAGGGTATGAACGCCGGTCCAGCCGTGGCGCTCCTTCATGTTGACGGTATGCGCGTTGTTGCCCCAACGCCAGTCGGCGGCGTCCTTCGCCTGATTCAGGTAGTGGGCGACGCCGTCCTCCGCCTTGTAGGAGATATCGTACTGAACGGAGCAGCTCCCGACGGAAACCGTAAAGAGGGGCACCTTGTCCACGTCAACCCTGACGGCCGCGGTCATATGATAGATCTTCTGGATCTTTCTGTCCCACGTGGTGTCGTTGGAAACGGTAAAGCCGTCCTTTGCCTCTTTCTCCATCAGCACGCCCTTCGGAACGGTAAAATCGTCGGGACCGAGCATGGTGGGCACGGTGATCACGTCGTCCGCCGCGGCGAAGGAAGGGATCACGGCCGCGCCGAGCAGGAACGAACCGAGCAGCGCGCCGAGCAGACAAAGCGCGAGGCTTTTCTTGGTTTTCGTTGCTTTCATATATCGGGTGCCTTTCTAAAAGAATAAATCAAAGGTCCTGATTGATCTCGATCGCTTCCCCGGTCGCGCTCGCGACCTTGAAGTAACGGCAGCCGTGCTCCCAACGGGAGGGGATGCTTTCGATGCCGTTCGTAATGACGGTCAGACCGGCGTCAAGTGCCGCCTTGTAATCCGCCTCGATGTCGGTGGAATTCAGCGCGATGTGATCGACCTTGCCCTGCAGCTTCGGATCGAGATCCGCCTTCTGGCTGAGCTCGTAGGTCACGGGACCGTTGGTGACGAACCAGGTATAGAAATCGCCGCGGGAGCTCTTGAATTTTCCCTTCAGGGTAAAGCCGAGCTTTTCCATGTACCATTTCGCGTCCTTTTCGGAATCGACGGTCTGGATGCCGATATGATCGAGTTTTCTGCCTTCAAACATAAGAATTTCCTCCTTATTCCGCTTTCGCGGTATCGCGGATGCCCTTGCGGGTACGCTTATTTACGGTAAATTATAGCACATAACGCTTTATTTTGCAAGAAGAAAACGATATTATCCGTTTATTCGTCCTTTTTCACCTTCCCCGCGATCCTTCGTTCCAGCTCCTCCTCGTCGTATTCAACGTCGTACGACCATTGCCTCACGATTTCGGTCACGGTTTCGGGCTTCCCGTCCGACGCGTCCCAGAGCGCCGTGATCTCATCAAAGGAGCTGCCGATAAAGGCGACCCTCTCCTCCGTCCTGCCGTCGTAAAGGGCGTCGGGCAGATGGCGGTAGATCAGATATTCGAGCAGACGCGCTCTCGGTCCGGTTTCGGTAACCGAGGCAAGCATCCGGTCCCGCAGATCGGTCAGCCAAGCCTCGTCCTCCGGGATCTCTTCCTTCCCGCCGTCATCCTCCAGCGTGATCAGCCGCATCGGTGCCGGGGAAAAAAGGATGATCCTCGCCGCTTCCTCGCAGACGAGGCCGAGCCCGAGCTCGGTGCGGTCGGTGAAATAATTGCGGAAGCGCGGATGATCCCGGCAGATATCGCAGAGATACCCTTCTCCGTGCTTCAGGATCATATCGCACAACCCGTCCCCGTTCAGAAAGGGGCAGCGCTCCCCTTCGCGAAGACGGATATGCGGCGTTCCGGTCTCGTCGATCTCCCGAAAGACCGCTTCGTCCCCGCAGAAGCGTTCGAGACTGTCAGCGTCAACGTCGATCTCCCATCCCACGCAGCAGGTGTGCCGGCAGGCGGATGCAATACAGGTAAAAGAAGGATAATAATCCGGGGCAATCAGCTTCATACCGTTTTCGGTCCTTTCGGAATTGCGTTTTTCCGTTTCATTATAGCGCGGTTTTCCCGTTTTTGCAAGGAAAAAAGCGGCTCCGGATTGACCTTTCTCGAAAAACGTGATATAATATCGGTTATCCAATCAATCAGGGAGATACTATGACGGACACGGTCAAAAACAAAGCGCTTTTTGAAACGGTCAGCGTGCCTGCAGCCGTCTCGAAAATGGCGATCCCTACGATCATCGGGCAGCTCATCGTTCTCATCTACAACCTTGCGGACACCTTCTTTATCGGACGGACGGCAAATCACTTTATGGTCGCCGGCGCGTCCCTGATCCTTCCGGTTTTCAATATCGCCCTTTCGATCGCGTCTGTTGCCGGGGTCGGCGGCGGGGCACTGCTCTCCCGTCTGCTCGGCGAGAAGCGGACCGACGAGGCGAAAAAGGTCTACTCGTTCAGCATCCGGATGTCGCTCATCGCCGCGGCGTCCTTTTCCCTCCTCGTTTTTCTCTTTATGGAGCCCCTGCTCTCCTTCCTCGGCGCCGACGCCGACACCGTCGGGTTCGCGCGCTCCTATGCCTTCTGGGTCATCGTTGCCGGGGCGCTCCCGACCGTTATGACCAACGTCTTTTCCAATTTCGTCCGTTCGATCGGGGAATCGGTCACGGCGGGAATCGGCGTTTTTCTCGGCGGGGCGGTCAATATCGCGCTCGACCCGCTGTTTATGTTCGTGCTCCTTCCCGAGGGAAAGGAGATCGTCGGCGCGGGGATCGCGACCTTCCTCTCCAACTGCATTTCCTGCGTCTATTTCCTCGTCGTGCTCGGCAGACTCGGCAGGTCTTCCTCCCTGAAAATGGTACCCTTCGGTGAGCGCCCGGAAGCCGCGAGCGTAAAGAAGATCCTTTCGGTCGGCATCCCCTCCGCCGTCGCGACGCTGCTCTTCGATATCGACTACATCGTCATCGACAAGCTGATGTCGGGCTACGACAGCATCGCGCTCGCCGCCGTCGGGATCGTGCTGAAGGCGGAACGGCTGCCGCTGAATATCGGCGTCGGGATCTGTCAGGGGATGGTACCGATCGTCGCCTACAACTACGCCTCCGGCAACCGGGAAAGGATGAAGGCGGTCTCCCGCTTTTCCCTTCTGCTCGGGATCGTCTGCGCGGTGATCTCCATCGCGCTGTACGAGCTGTTCGCCCCCTCGATCCTCCGCTTTTTCATCGACGACGCGGAAACCGTCGCCATCGGGACCCGTTTCCTGCGGATAAGATGCCTCGCCACCGTCTTTATGTTCATGAGCTTCTACCACGTCCATCTGTTCAACGGCTACGGAAGAGGCAAGGAAGCGCTTTTCCTCGGCGTGACGAGATGGGCGGTCTTCAACATCCCGATGCTTTTCCTTCTGAACCGTATTTTCGGGATGTACGGGATCGTATGGTCTCAGCTTGCCGCCGATATCCTCACCGTTCTGCTTTCCTTTGCGGTCCACCGCCGCTTCCTCAGACGGGAGGGTATCTGAAAATAAAAAACGAAACGACCCGCGGTCCCGAAAAAACGGACCGCGGGTCGTATTTTTGTTTCTTACAGATCGAAGACCGCGTTGGAATAGGCGCATTTGCCGTTCACGTCGGTCACGGTGATACGGGCGTATCCGTCGGTCGGGGAAAGCGTGAACGACGCCCCGGTCACCGTCTGCCCGTTCCGCGTCAGATCGACCGCGCGGCAGCTCCTTGCCGAAGTGGTGCAGGCGATACGGACGGCGGGAGAGGTGACGACGCGGAGCTCACGCTTCTCTTCGTCGTAGCACAGTTCCATGATCTCCGGTCCCTCGGAGGCGTAAAACGCGCCGTTTTTCAATGCCTCCGCGACCGCGGGATAGGTAAGCTCCCTCGCTTTCAGCACGATATATCCGCCGAAGCTGTCGCAGCCGGGATCGGAAAGGGGCTTCGCGTTATGGTTATCGTCTGCGGCGATCGCGAAGAGCCGTTTCCCCTGCCGGAGAAGCTCGTCGTAGGCGGCGCCGTTGTGCTCCTCGTAGCCCTCAACGAAGGAACTGTAATTCTGGATCTCCATCGCGTCCATTCCCTCGTAGCCGCCGTACTGCGAAAAGCCTTCGAGCGACCAGACCGGGTGATTGTAGGTCACGAAAAAGCCGTGTTCCTTCCCGATGCGGATCGCCTCGTTGATGCATTCCGGCGTATAGACGCGGATAAAATCGGGCACCTCCGGGTCGAATACCACGTCCGCCCGATGCCCGACAGCCCCGCCGAACAGATACGCCGAGCGGTGCCAGATCGGCTGAACGCGCTCGTTTTCGTCAAGCGCGACGAAGCAGAGATGGCAGGTCTTCCGCTTTTCGTGCGGGACGTTTTCCTCGTTGATCTCGATCTCGAACCCGTTCAGCGGCAGAAAATTCTCGTCCCGCAGATCGCCGTGCGGCAGGAATACGTCGTGATCGGTGAAAGCGACGACCGAATACCCCTCTTTCAGGTAAGCTTCCTTGATCTCTGCGGGTGTCAGACGCCCGTCCGAGCAGGTAGTGTGACAATGGAGATTTGCCTTATAGAAATTGCCGTTTTCAGGCAGAAGATAACGAATCATGGCGGTGTCCTTTATTTCATCAGTTTTTTATCCTCTTGAAGAGGATCCGATTCGCGCCGGAAATAACCGAAAGCCAGAAAAATATACAAATAAGGTGCCGTGTAAAACATAGATACGCCGACAAAGGAGGAAGCAAGATAGGCAAACGCGACACAAAGTGAAATAACGTTCATTTCCGTCAGTTCTTTCCGGTGTTTTGCTCCGCGAATAAAAACCGACATCACAAAACCAAGATAGAAGATCAACGCCGGAATGCCATGGTTGGAACTGAATTCAAGAAACTCGTTATGCACGGTATTGTTGACCCCGTTCGTAGCTACCATCAGTCGGAACCGCATCTCGGCAAGACCGCAGCCAAAAAGCGGTTTTTCCAAAGAGGACTGAAAAGCACATTTCCACAGCACTAATCTGCCGTTTCCGAGATCGTCCGGTTTTTCTTCGTCTTTGATCAGCGTTTTGATTCCGGAAACCACGAAATCCTTGTTGGCGTTCATCCACGATTTCAAAGTCATATCAGCGGGGTTCGGAACAAAAACCAAAATGAGATAAATCAGACAAACAGTTAAGATCACCGTCAGAAAACGGATCCATTTGAATTTGCCCGAAAGCAGCAGAACGATTGCGCCGAGCAAGTAAGAAAGAATTAAGGCAATCAGGCATCCGACCGTATTTGCAATCATCAGCGCAGCCGCTCCGAATACATATACGATAAATGCCGGAATTCTGATTTTCATTTCCGAGCCGACCAGATACACCATATAGGCGCATACCGTTACCATCAGGAGAAAATAACTCAAGTGATTGGAATTATAGAAAATGATACTGCTATCAACAAAATTGATCTTAAAACCGAGAACATAATAGTCAAACACAATCAGAAAGCTCACGATAAAGCCGACGGAAAGAAATAATGACGTCCATAATCTGATCAGTTTTTTCTTTTTTACGAAAAGCGCAATAACAAAGACAGTACAGTATTCCAAAGAACAGAGTAACCCGGTGTGGGATTTTTCGGTACCGATTACGGAATCGTAGACGAAACCGGTAACGGAAACAGAAAGAATCATCCATACGGCAAGAAGCCCGAGAAAAATCCATGCCGGATTGCCGAGCAATTTCTTTTTCAGGTCGGAATACTGGATTTCGTTATTGGTTCTCATAAACCAAAACGCCAGCAGGAGGATAACAAAAAAACCGCCGACCAGATAATAAATATAATCACGCCATAAATCAAAAAGAATATTGCTGTCACCGCACAAGCGACGTACGGTATTAACGATAGGAAATATTAAAAAAAGGCACAGCATAATGCCGCAATAATACTGAGTCAACTGCGGCATCTTATCCGGAAGACAGAACGATTCTGCTTTATCTTTCATTGAAAACTCCTGAAACAAAAAAGAATAACGGTTTGGGAAAAGACAGTCTCTTCCCTTCACAGAAAAGATAAAGTTTTCCGATAAAAAGTATAATATAAAAATGCAGAAATGTCAATATATGCCGATACTATTTGTTGTATGAGCACACATTCCCTTTGAATAGGAGCAATTCACAGAGCCGGTAATCCGTGTCCGGATAAATCTTTTTGGTAAAAAGTCATAACTCTATGATAAATCTTCCTTCGGGGCATAACGCAAATTCGTGTGGTTCCAAGTTCGTCCTGAAACCAAAAAAGAAAAGGTACGCTTAGCGACGGCCACGTAAGGAAGTTTTTTATGTAGGTTACGGTGTAGCCCCCAAAAAGGGGCTG
>JAKSPT010000016.1 GCA_024404495.1 Lachnospiraceae bacterium | reverse complement strand
TTCAGCCGCCGAGCCGTATTTGCCGGGGGTGTTGCACATTAGTGCAACACCCCCTGTCAGCCGGAGGCTGACTGAGGGATTGTGCTCCGAGCGCATAACCATAGCCTTTGTCCGAAGAGATTTCGCCTCGTTCTTTTCCGTTTACCTTCTCTCTGCGTCCGATGGGTGCTCCTACGAAGGCTCCCGTACGCGCTCCGGACGCCCTGAAAAGCGTGTGAGCAGCACTTTCGGGGCAAGGACGATCAGAACGTAAATTGCGGCGGTAAGCGTGATCCCGCAGATCAGCGCGGCGGTCGGGGAAAAGCTCCGGAACAGATACGCCCCGGTAACTCTCGCCGCGGCGGTCGAAAACGCTGCGGCGGAAAGAGGAAAAACGATATCACGGAGGATCGGCGGACGGATGCCCGTGAGCATCAGCAGCTTTGCGATACTGAACGCGGCGTTGACGAGCTCGGTCAGATAGATCACGAGGATATACCCGTTCACGCCCATCCGCGGGACGAGAAACCACACGAGAACGACGCTCGCCGCCGCGTCGCAGAGGTTGACCTTCATACAGTAAAGCTGCTCGCCCAGCCCCTTCAGCATCGAATCCACCGCCGTATCGAGGTACATCACGGGGATCAGGGGCGCCGTCAGCGCAAGGTATTCCCCCGCTCTCGGGTCGCCGTAGATCGCCGCGCAGAGCGGGCGCGCGAACGAGATCAGCACCGACGCCGAAATGATCCCATAAGCGAGCGTGAACCGGAAAAAGCGGGAGCATTCCGCCCGTATCCCCGCCGTGTCCCCCGCCTCCCTTCTTGCCGCGAGCCCGGGGATCATCAGTCCGGTCATCGAATAGACGAGCGAAGCGGGGAAAAAGACGACCGGGAGGGTCATCCCGCTGAAAACGCCGTACGAGGCGAGCGCCTCCTCGTGCCCCGCGCCCGCCTTTTTCAGCCCCGCCGGGATCAGGACGTGCTCCGCCGTCGTCAGCGCCGACCGCACCCACGCGGTCAGCGCGACCGGAACGGTGACCGAAAGGAGCCTGCCCCACAGACCCGCGCGTACCCTGCCCTCCTTCGGCAGACGGCGCAGGTCCGCGAAATACAGGATCGCCGAAAGAAGCGCGCCGAAAATATCCCCCGCCGCCGTTCCGCCGACCACCGCGAGGCAGGCGTACTCGGTCCCCTTCGGCAGAAGCCGTTTCAGAAGAAATCCGACCAGTCCGATCTTGAAAAGCTGCTCCAGAAATCCCGCGCCCGACGAGCTTGCCACCCTTCCGACCGCCGAAAAGTAACCGCCGAGCACGGTCGAAAGCGCGACGAAGGGCATACTGATGCCGAGGAGACGCAGAGAAGAGACCGTCCTCACGTCTCCGAGCCAGCCCCGTCCGATCGGTCCCGCGAAAAGGAGGAGAAAAAGCGCGGAAAAAAGTCCGCTCACCGTCCCAAGCAGAGCACATTTTCTCACCGCCGACCGCACCTCCCGCCCGGAACCGCGTTCGCCCGCCTCCGCCGTCAGACGCGACGAAGCGAGCCCGAGCCCGGACGAGGCGAAGGTCACGGTCAGCGAGTAGACCGACATCACGAGCTCGTACAGCCCCATCCCGGCGGCGCCGATCCCCTCCGTCAGCCATACCCGGTATTTCACCCCGATCGCCCGCATCACGAGCGCCGTCGCGGTGAGCAGGACCGTATTCGTCAGAAACCGACGCCGTTTGTTCTTTTCCGTTTCCATTTTCCGCGCTCCTCCCTTTTTCAGAATGTATATGCTTTCGCTTCCCCACCTATTCACTATTCACTATTCACTCTTCACTATTCACTCTTCACTATTCCCCCTTCCCTCCTTCCGTTTTTCTCTTCACTATTGCATTTTTTCCGGTTTTGTGGTATGCTGATAAAAACGAATCCGAAAGAAGGTATCTTTATGACCGTTTCCGAACGCTTTCTGAAATACGTGAGTTTTCCGACGATGTCGGATGAAAACTGCCCCGACTGCCCTTCGTCGAAAAAACAGCTTGCCCTTGCCGCCGAGCTTGTGAACGAGCTGACCGCTTTGGGTCTGACCGACGCCCGCGTTGACGCGCACGGCTACGTCTACGCCACCCTGCCCGCGACTGCAGCAGGAGCAAAGAACGTCATCGGCTTCATCGCCCATATGGACACCTCGGACGCCGCGCCCGATTCCCCGATCAACCCTCGCCGCGTGACCTATACCGGCGGCGATATCGTTCTGAACGAAGCCGAAAACATCGTTCTTTCTCCTTCTGTTTACCCCTGCCTGAAAAAATACGAGGGGCAGGAGCTGATCGTCACCGACGGCAAGACCCTCCTCGGCGCCGACGACAAGGCGGGCGTCGCAGAGATCGTCACGATGCTCGACAAGCTGAAAGACCGCCCGCACGGGACCATCCGCGTCGCTTTCACACCCGACGAGGAGATCGGCAGAGGCGCGGACCTCTTTGACGTCGACGGTTTTTCTGCCGATTACGCCTACACCGTTGACGGCGGTGCGCTCGGCGAGCTGGAATACGAAAACTTCAACGCCGCCTCCGCGTCGGTCGTCATTCACGGCGTCTCGATCCATCCCGGCTCCGCAAAGGGTCTGATGAAGAACGCCTGCACTGCGGCGATGGAATTCGATTCCCTCCTTCCCGCGGACGAGATCCCCGAAAAGACCGAGAGCTACGAGGGCTTCCACCATCTCTCCTCGATGCGCGGCGAGATCGAGCGTGCCGAGCTCGACTATATCATCCGCGACCACGACCGCGCGAAGTTTGAGAAGAAAAAGGAAGAGTTCCTTGCCGCCGCCGGAAAGCTCAACGCAAAGTACGGTCCCGGCACCGCCGAGGTCACCCTGCGCGATTCGTATTTCAATATGAAAGAGATCATCGAGGCGAACCGTTTCACGGTCGACCGTGCCCTTGCCGCGATGCGTGAGGTCGGCATCAAGCCTGCCGTCATCCCGATCCGCGGCGGCACCGACGGCGCGCGGCTCTCCTTTATGGGTCTGCCCTGCCCCAACCTCTGCACCGGCGGCGAAAACTTCCACTCCCGCTTCGAATTCATTCCGACAGAGAGCATGGAAAAGATCACCGACCTCCTCGTCAGGATCGCGGAGGATCTGGTCGAAGGCTGACACCGTTCGGAAACAAAAAACCTCCCGTGCCCCCGGGCGTTCTTCAGAACGTCCGGATTCACGGGAGGTTTTTATTGCTGTCACATAATATTCACATTCAGCATTCTGCGGGGAACAGGAGCCGGTCAAGCCTGATGACGTCGCCGGCACCCATGACGATCAGAAGATCGTTTTCGGTCAGCGTCGCTTTCAGATAGGAGGCGATGGCGTCAAGGTCGCCGAGGTACTTACCGTTTTCCGTCATTTCCGCGAGTCCCTTTGCCGAAACGCCGTAGACGTTGACCTCGCGCGCGGCGTAGATATCGGCGAAGATCACCTCGTCCGCGTCGCCGAAGGCGGTGCGGAAGCCGTCAAGCAGCTTTGCGGTGCGGGAGAAGGTATGCGGCTGGAAGACGCAGACGACGCGCTTGCCCATCCGCTTCGCGGTGGCAAGGGTCGCTCTGATCTCGCCGGGATGATGCGCGTAATCGTCGTAAACGACGGCGCCGTTCAGCACGCCTCTCCGCTCGAAGCGGCGGGACGCGCCGGTGAAGCGGAACAGCCCTTCGGCGATCGCTTCCGCGGGGATGCCGTTTTCGTAAGCGGCGGCGGAGGCGGCAAGTGCGTCGTACACGTTATGCGTGCCGGGGACGCGGAGGGTAACGCGGGTCAGCGCTTCCCCGCCCTTCGTCAGGGTAAAGGAGGCGCAGCCGCCCTCGTAGGAGAGGTCCTTCGCCGTGTAATCGGCTTCGTTATCGATCCCGTAGGTCACGGCGCGGGTTTTGCTTCTTTTGAGGCAATCGACAGAATTCCCGTCGTCGGCGTTCATAACCGCCAGCTCCGCAAGCTCGGTATAGCGGATAAAGGAGCTTTTCACCGCCTCGAGATCGTAAAAATAGTCGGGGTGGTCGAAATCGACGTTGGTGACGACGGCGGTCGTCGGATAGAACGAAAGGAAGGAATCGGTGTATTCGCACGCCTCGAAGAGGAAATGCTCCTTCCCGCCGATCTTGTAGCAGCCGCCCATATCGTTCAGAGCGGCGCCGCTGACGACGGTGGGATCGACCCCCGCCGCGAAATAGATCTCGGCGAGCATCGAGGTGGTCGTGCTCTTGCCGTGAGTCCCGGCAACGCCGACGCGGCGGACGTAACCGGTCATCAGCCAGCCGAGGAACTCGGCGCGGGTGAGGAGCGGGATGCCGAGCTCTGCGGCACGGACGCGCTCGGGATTCTCCTTCGGGATCGCGGCGGTCAGGATCACGCAGTCGCTGCCCTCCACGTTTTTCGCGTCGTGACCGTAAAAGACGGTGACGCCCTTTGCGGCAAGCTCTCTCGTCACCGGACTCTCGGTCCGGTCGCTCCCGCGGACCGTATAGCCCCGGAGCGCGGCAATGGCGGCAAGGGAGGACATACTTACCCCGCCGATCCCGATGAAATACAGTTTTTTCGCCTCCGCAAGAAGGCGGTTCAGTTCTTCAAGCTTCATACCCGATCTCCGTTTCCGGTCCGACCGTTCCGGACCGAAGCCGTTTTGAACGGCAATTCCGAATATTTCGTGCGTTATAGTTGAAAAGGTGTTATTAGTTCACCGTGCCTTAATTTTAATAACATTATTTATTCATAGTTATCGTTTATACTAAAACCAAAGCCGGTAGATAATGCGGGCGAAAAGAAGGATCGTTCCTTTATGACCGTTTTGCGGCTGTCGCTGCTGCAGAGGCGGCGTTCAGCCCGGAAGAGCGTTTGCTTTTCCGCCGTTTCCCGACCCCGGAAGAAAGGAAGCTTTCACTTATTGAAAGCTAAGGTACCACTATGGTCATCACAGACATTAAGGTCCGTAAGCTGTTCCACGACGACGGACCGATGAAAGCGGTCGTTTCGATCACTCTTGACAATCAGATCGCGGTCCACGACGTGAAGGTCATTCACGCGAGAGATCATTTCTTTATCGTTATGCCAAGCAGAAAGAATCCCGACAATACCTACCGTGACATCGTTCACCCGATCAATTCGGAATTCCGCGCCGCGCTTGAGAACGCGGTGATCGCCGCTTACGACAAGGCGCTGGAGGAAGAGGCCGCAAACGGCTTCAGCGAAGAGCCCGAAGCCTGATCGCCCCGTTTTCGGGGACAACGACGGCTTTCAGAACCGGAAGGTCACGAAGCCGCCGTGATCCGTGAGCGCCTCCTCCGTCATGGAGGTCAGCGTCTCGCCGTAACGCAGGGCAAGGGAACGGTTCGCACGCCGATCGCTGTGACGGGACAGCGCGCCGAAGAAGGCGTATCTGTCCTTTTTCAGTTGTCCGCCGCAGCCGCCGATAAAGCCCGTGTCGTAGCCGGGAAGCGGGATGCCGCCCGGAGATATCTTCAGTACGTCGTAACCGAGCGAGGACAGCGCCTTTTCCACCGACGGGTCAGCCGTGACCGCCGCCTTTTCGCCGAAAAGGCAGGTCGAGCAGCGGGTATAGCCCTGCCGGCAGGGAACGAAGCGCGTCGCCCGTTCGAGGATCTTCCGCGCGACCGCACCCTCCTTCCCGATCACGGTGCCGTCGGGCAGGATCAGGCAGTTCAGGCGCACGTCGTTCGGATAGTCGGGGGAAAAGGGCTCCTCTACCCCCTCGACCGGAAGACCGTAATCAGAAAAACAGCGCCGGTGGGCATCCAGATATTCCGCCGGGAGGAGAAGCGTCTCCCCTACGCGGCAGATCAGCATATCGGGATGCGCCGCGACCGGCGCAGGTAGTTTCCGGAACGATGGCAGACGAATCACGACAAAGCCCATACGGCGAAACGCCGCAAGGCAATCCTCGGAAAGACGGTAATCAACAAAGACAAACTCGTTCATCGTGTTACCGGGCTCGCCCGCCAGTCGGATCTTGTGTTTTCCGGATCATGGATGGTCACTGCCGGACCGGCAGTGAATGCCGCAGAACGGGAAATAAAAAGGTTCGCTTTTTATTTTGCCGCCTTGGCGGAACGCAGGCAGCGGGAGCAGAGATGCATGGTCTTGGCGGTACCGTCAACCGTGCACTTCACAGTTCTGATGTTGGGCTTCCACATTCTGCTGGTCTTGCGGTTCGAGTGGGAGACGTTCAGACCGAACGTAACGCCCTTTCCGCAGATATCACATTTTGCCATTGGGGGACACCTCCGTCTATATACAACTTTATTTTTTCATTATGTGGGGATCATACCTTGATATTATAGCACACGCTTTTGGAAATTGCAATACTTTTCGGAAATTTTTTTGTATTTTGAGGGAAAAGACTTTTTAGTCTTAAGTCTTAAGCCTTAAGCCTTAAGCCTTAAGCCTTATGCCTTATGCCCCGTTTCCTTCTTCTTAAGACTTAAGACTTAAGACTTCATGCTTAAGTCTCAACCTTCACTTCTTCTTCCCGAACGAGATCTTGTTTTCCTTCCCCTCGCGCAGGCGCTTGATATTTTCTCTGTGCAGCCAGACCACGAGCGCGGTGCAGAGGATCGGAACGATCATCCACGCGCCCTTCGGCTCCACGCTGTCAAGGATAACGGGATAGAGCAGCATACACATGATCGAGCCGAGCGAAACGTATTTCGTCCAACCGACGATGATCGCGAAAAAGAGGAACAGGATGAGGAAGGTGACCGGGCTGATCGCAAGGATCATCCCCGCCGCGCAGGCGACGCCCTTCCCGCCCTTGAAGTGATAGTAGATCGGGAAGGCGTGCCCGACGATGCAGGCAAGCCCCGCGAGGTGCGCGCCCATCATTCCGAAGCAGACCGTGCCGATCAGAGCCGACACGACCGCCTTCATGAAGTCGCCGAGGAGGGTCATCACCGCCGCGGTTTTGCCGTAGGTGCGGAGCATATTGGTCGTGCCGGCGTTGCCGCTGCCGTGCTCCCTGACGTCCTCACCGAATTTTTTCTTCGAGATGATGAGGCTGAAATTCAGACTGCCGAGGAAATACCCCACCGCGATCGGAACGAGAAAGGCAAGGATCAGGAGCGCGATCCCCCCGACCGTCGTTTTCGAGCCGTTCCCCAGATACCAGCCGATCAGACCCTTGATGCGTAAATCCGGAAAGGTCACGGTTTGTCCTCGCTTTCTCCGCGCTGACGGATCACGAGCTTCACGGGAGTGCCGTCAAACCCGAAGACCTCGCGGATCTGGTTTTCAAGATACCGCTGATAGGAGAAATGGAAGAGGCGCGCGTCGTTGCAGAAAATGACGAAGGTGGGCGGCTGGATGCCGCTCTGCGTCATATAGTAGATCTTCAGGAATCTGCCCTTGTCGGACGGGGGCTGAACGCGGGTGGTCGCCTCGTTCAGCACGTCGTTGAGCATACCGGTCGTCACGCGCTTGGTGGACTGTGCGTACACGTCGTCGATCATGTCGAAGAGCTTCACGACGCGCTGTCCGGTCTTTGCCGAAACGAAAACGATCGGCGCGTAGGGCATATAGGAGAGCGCGATGCGGATCTTTTCGGTGAACTGTCCGGTCGTTTTGTTGTCCTTTTCGACCAGATCCCATTTGTTGACGACGATGATCGTCGGCTTGCCCGCCTCGTGGGCGATGCCGGCGATTTTTTCGTCCTGCTCGGAGATGCCCTGCGAGGCGTCGATCATCAGCAGGCAGACGTCGGCGCGTTCCACGGCGAGCTTGGCGCGCAGGACGCTGTAGCGCTCCACGTTATCCTCCACCTTGCTCTGGCGTCGGATGCCCGCGGTGTCGATAAAGATATAGGTGCCGTGGTCGTTTTCGATCCTCGAGTCGATCGCGTCGCGCGTCGTGCCCGCGACGTCGGAAACGATCATACGGTCCTCGCCGAGGATCTTATTGACGATCGAGCTCTTGCCCGCGTTCGGCTTGCCGATGACGGCAACGCGGATCGCGCCGTCCTCCGCCTCCTCGGTCTCGTCCTCCTCCGGAAAGAAGGAGACGACGGCGTCGAGGATATCGCCCGTACCGTTGCCGTGGATGGAGGAGAGCGGGAAGGGCCCCTCGGTGCAGTTCAGCTCGTAGAACTCGTAGAATCCGGCGGGCAGATCGCCGATCGTGTCCACCTTGTTGACCGCGAGAACGACCGGCTTGCCGCTCTTTCGGAGCTGCGCGGCGATGTCTCTGTCGTCGGCGGTGACGCCCGTGCGGACGTCGGTCATGAACAGGATGACGTCCGCGGTCTCGATGGCGATCTCCGCCTGTTCCTTCATGTGGCGCAGGATCACGTCGTCGGTCTTCGGCTCGATACCGCCGGTATCGACCAGCATCATCTGCCGTCCGCACCACTCCGCCTCAAAATAGATGCGGTCGCGGGTCACGCCGGGGGTGTCCTCGACGATCGAAATGCGCTTGCCGGTCAGCTTGTTGAAGAGGGTGCTTTTGCCCACGTTCGGTCTGCCGACGATCGCAACTACCGGTTTCGCCATAATATTCGTTCCTTTCCAAAAATATGCTGTCAGTACAGGACACGGTCAAGAAAATCGTATCCGTCGTTTTCGGTAAAGATCACCGGAACGCCGAGCGCCTTTTCCAGTTCCTCCGGCGTCGTATCGTCGAGGAAGCGGTCGCGCTCGTGGCGGAGCATCGACGCAGAAAGAAGCACTCTGTCGCCGAGGTCCCTCCCCCGGAGCTGTTCGGTAAGGTCGCGCCCGGTGAGAAGCCCCGCAACGGTGATAAGGTGCCCGAAGAAGCGGTTTTCGATCGGGATCACCGTAATTTCGGTCGCGGGCGCCGCCTCGCGTATCTTCTGCGAGAGCGCGGTCAGGAAGCCTGCCGCCGCCTTTCCGGTGGCGATCGTGACCTTCCGTTTTTTCTTCAGATCGTACCGCGTCAAATCGCTCATCGCGAGGTCGAATTCGGTCTTCATCGACCTTATCAGCCCCACGCCGTTCTCGATCTGCGGGTAGCCCTCGTAGTACCCCTCCTTCGGGAGCGGTACCCTGCCCCGGACGTACATCTCGTCGCCGACGAAGAAGAGCCGCGAGCCGTATTTCTTCCGGCAGGCGTCGGCAAACGCCGTCACCTGCGCGATCACAGCGCGGCATTCCTCCGGCGAAAAGGGTTCGAGCGGATAGAGTCCCTCGCGGTGATCGGTCAGCCCCGCGGGGACGACCGAGCAGCTTTCCATCGCCGGATACAGCGAGGCAAGGTCGCGCATCGTGCGGTCAAGCGCCTCCCCGTCGTTCAGCCCCCGGCAGAGGACGATCTGACAGTGCAGCGTGATGCCCGCCGCCGCGAATTTGCGGAGGGTCTCCATGATTTTTCCCGCGTTCTTGTTCCGCATCATCTTCACGCGGAGGGCGGGATCGGTCGTGTGGACCGAAATGTTCATCGGGGAGGTCTTCATCCGCGCGATGCGGTCGGTCTCCTCCTCCGAAAGGTTGGTGAGCGTAACGTAATTTCCCATCAGAAAGGACATCCGCGAATCGTCGTCCTTGAAATAGAGCGGCTCGCGCATCCCCTTCGGGAGCTGGTCGATGAAGCAGAACACGCAGCCGTTGCGGCAGGAGCGCTTTCCGTCCATCAGATACGTTGCAAAGTCGAGCCCGATATCGTCGTACTCGCCCTTGTTTATTTTCAGCGTGACGAGCTCCTCCCCGCGATGCAGGAGGAGAGTCACCTCTTTTTCGGCGAGAAAAAACCGGTAATCGAGCACGTCCGCGATCGGATGCCCGTTGATCTCAAGGAGAATATCCCCCGCTCTCGCGCCCGCCTTTTCGGCGGCGGAGCCCTTTTCCACGCCCGTGACCGTTACCACGTTTTCACCCCGCGTTCTTCTCAAAAAAACCAAAGGGACTGTTGCGTCAGCGACAGCCCCTTAGAGGTGTGTTAAGCCTCTTCCTTCTGGTCGATAATCGTCTTTCCTGCGTAGGTTCCGCAAGACTTACAAACTCTGTGTGCTAACACGTATTCGCCGCACTTCGGGCACTTGATCATGCCGGGAAGCTGAAGCTTCCAGACGCTGGAGCGTCTCTTGTCGCGTCTTGCCTTCGACGTTTTACTCTTCGGTACTGCCATTTGTGGCACCTCCTTCAGTTAATGAAATATCATTTGATTCCGTATCAGGGTCTTTCTGAAGCAGCTGCCCCAGAATCGCAAGCCGCGGGTCGGTCTTTTTCTTCGCGCAGGAGCAGGGACCTTCGTTCAGATCCTTGCCGCACCCGGGACAAAGCCCCAAGCAGTCCTCCCGGCACAGATGCCGCATCGGAATATTGACGAACAGGAGCTCCTCCGCGGGCTCGTCCAGATCCAGCCCGTCCTGACCGAAGATCAGGTAATCGTCGTTGTCTTCCTCTTCCAGCGTCTTTTCCCCGGCGACGTCACGCTCGACCGTAAGGTGCATTTCCTTATGGATCGGGGCGAGGCATCTGGCGCACTCTGTATCATAGGAGAAATCTGTTGACAGAGTCAGCTTCATATAACCGGCCATATTGGCGACCTCCCCGCTGACCGTTACCGGTGCGGGAAAGACGATATCCTCCGCGATCGCTTCCCCCGGGGTATATTCATACCGGAACGGGATCTTCGTTGCGCTGCCGTTCAGAATCGGCGTCATATCAAGAATCATGAATTCCACCTCATCCGACTCAAAATATCGCATCTAATATTATATCCGATTGTTCTCCGTTTGTCAATAGCATTCGGGAATTTATTTATTTTTTTGCAGGATCGCCAACCTCCCCGCGAGGAAAGATATGGATTCCGCCGTTTTGCATAATCGACCCCTCCTGACGGCAATACTGAAACCGAACGAATTGCGGGAAAGAGGTCAGTCGGATGTATTTCAAAAAAGTGGAGATCTGCGGGGTCAACACCTCCCGTCTGCCGACGCTGAGCGACGCCGAAAAGCGCGGGCTGATGAAAAAAGCGCGGGAAGGAGACGAAGAGGCAAGAAAAACGCTGATCGACGGCAACCTCCGCCTCGTCCTCTCGATCGTCGGGCGGTACGCCGGCACGCGGGGCGAGCACCCCGACGATCTCTTTCAGGTCGGCTGCGTGGGACTGATCAAGGCGGTCGATCACTTCGATCTGTCGCAGGACGTGAAATTCTCGACCTACGCCGTCCCGATGATCGTCGGCGAGGTGAGACGCTACCTGCGCGACAACACCGCCGTGCGCGTTTCCCGCTCGGTACGCGACCTCGCCTACCGGGCGCTGACCGCGAAGGAGCTTCTCTCCAAGCGCCTCCCCGGCGAACCGACGGCGGAGGAGATCACCGCCTTTCTCAACGCCGAGGCTGAAAAACGCGCCGCGGACGAGCCCGGTCTTCCCCCGGTACGCCCGGTCACAGCCGCCGAGGTCGCCGAGGCGCTCGACGCCATCGTCGATCCCGTTTCCCTCTCCGAGCCGATCGCCGGGGAGGGCGGCGGGGACACGCTCTCGGTGATGGACGTGATCTCGGACAAGGAGAACGGAGAGGAAAGCTGGATCGAGGGCATCGCACTGAAGGAGGCGCTGAAAACGCTGAACGACAGAGAACGGCGGATCGTGTACCTCCGGTATTACCGCGGACGCACCCAGACCGAGATCGCCTCCGAGATCGGCATCTCGCAGGCGCAGGTCTCCCGGCTCGAAAAGGCGGCGCTCGAACGGTTAAGGAAAAACATGGAATAAGAAAACTGCTCTTTCGGAACGAAAAAGCCCCCGGTTCCCCGGGGGCTTACTGCTAATGACTTAAGGCTTAAGACTTTTTCCTCACGCGTCGATCTTATTGATGTTTTCGTAGTTGACGGTGATCGGGAAGGCTGCCTTGAAGGATTCGAGGTCCTTCTGATAAGCGTCGCTCTTGAGGGCGTTATCGGCGTCCATGCTCCACTTTGCGTCGCCGTTGCCGACGTAATACATCAGGTGCCAGCCGTAATCGCTTTCCACGAGATCAACGTCGCCCGCTTTGCGCGCTTCGTCGAAGCACCAGTCGTTGAAGGAATCGACCATCTGTCCCTTGTAGACGTTCTCATAGAGACCGCCCTCTTCGACGGAACCGGTATCGGTGGAGTATTCCTTGACGAGCTTGGCGAACTCTTCCTCGTTGACGGTACCCGCCTTGAAGGAATTCATAACTTCCTGTGCTTTGGCTTTTGCGGCGTCCTTGCTGTCGTACGCTTCGGTGCCGAACAGAACGTGACGGACGTTGACGGTAAGATACTCTTCCTTGGCAACGGTCTTGGTCACGAGATATACGTCGTAATCGTCGCCGTCCTCGATGACGGTGGTATCACCGACCTTGCGCTCGGAGTCGAACAGCCATTTTTCAAGATCGGTGGTCTCGCCGAACGCCTTGGCGGAACGGTAATCGTCCGCCTTGTCCTCGACGGCCTTGGGTTCCTCGCCCTCCTTCGCCTCTGCCTTCGCGTCCTCGACCTTCTTGTCGTGGATCGCCTGCCAGAAGGTTTCTTCGGTGGTCTTTTCGGCAAGCGCGTCGGCAAGCGCCTTCGCCGCTTCCTTCGCCGCGGTCTTCGCGGCGTCGTCGGCGTCCTTGTCGTACTCGGCGGTGAAGGAGTAGGTCAGGTACTCGGCGGAGTAGAAGTTGCTCTTATGCTCCTCGGCGTACGCGGAACGTGCCGCCTCGTCGTAAACGTAAGAGTCCTCCATGATCTTCGCCTGTTTGGAGGCGAGCTGGGAAAGCTCGAAGCAGGCACGGACGTCCTTTACCTTGACGCCGCTGCCGTACATCGCGGAGACGTACTCGTTCGCGGACATTCCGTACATTTTCGCGTACGCTTTCAGGGTTTCGATCGCGTCGTCGATATCCTTCTTGTCCTTGTCGTCAAGGCTCAGATTATTCTTCTTTGCCTGCTCGCAGAGCGCCAGGGTCTCTTCTGCCTGACTGACGGCGGAATCCATGAAGTAAGCGAACCAGGTCGTGGTCTTCGCGGTATCGTAATACTGGGATTTCAGGGACTTGGAGGTGTCCAGCCCGAAATAGGAGAGATACTGACCGTACTGATTGACGAAATTATTGTACTGGGTGCGGAAATAGTAGGTCATCATCGTGTTCGTGACCTCGAAGTTCTCGGTCTCCATCGCGATACGGCCTCTCTGAAGCGCGCCGGTGCTGTCGAGCACGCCGTAAGCGATGCCTCCGATCAGCAGAAGGGCAAGGAGCGCCGCGACGACGATCAGGAGCCAGTTCTTCTTTCCGGCTTCCGCAGTCTTGTTTTTGCTGCTCATAGTGTGAAGGTTCCTTTCGTTTTCAAATCATCTGTCCGGCCCCGCGTCGCAGGACCGGTTATTATACATCGTCCATTATACCTTTTTTGAAGATTTCTGTCAAGTGATTTCACAAAAAAATCAGAAAAGGGAGACCCTTTTGCCCGTCCGGAACGTCAAAAGCCGTTTCCCGTGCCCGGGAAACGGCTTTTCTGCTCATTTTTCGGTTTTTCTCTGCGTCTCTCCTTCGGGAAGGGAGGCGGGATCGGGTGCGCTCACCGCCGGCATTTCAGCGGTCGCGCCGGGATCGATATAGGGCGCGGCACGCCGGGCGGAGGCGGCGGGAACGGAGCGGGGCGCCTGCGACGGCTTTTCCTTTGCGGAGGGGATCGCATCGCTCTTCCGTTCCGGAGAAGAAACGGTCCCCCCGTTCCTTTTCGCGGCGGAGCGCACGGAAGGAGCGGTCCTTTTCCGGGTGTCGGAGGAAACGCGGCGGACGACGAGGGTCTGATGCTCGGTCTTCTGCTGCTCCTCCTCTTCTTTGGCGCGGCGGCGTTCCAGCGACTTTTTCCGCATTCTGGCACGCCAGATTGCCGAGAAGAAGATATACACGGCGGCGGCGATCAGAAAAGCGATGAGGATCTTGCGGAAGGCGGCGGAATAGAGGAAATCGACGATCTCCCCCGCCCAGTACGCCCACACGCTGCGGTCGACCGTGCTGCGGGCAACGAGCCCGGTCGTATAGGTCTTTCCGCGGTAGGTGACGGTCACGGTCCCCGCGCGGTCCCCGGCGGCGACCGGCGCGGTCATTTTTTCCTTGTCGAACTCCCACGTCACCGAAACGAGGTCCTCTTCCCCGCGGCGCAGGAAAACGTCGATATCGTTCTCAGGCAGGAGAGCGACGTAATCGGCGTTGTTGCCGAAGGAGACCGGGATCTCGGCAATGATGCGCGAGGAGCTGACCGCGCGGGTATAGGCGTAGTTTTCCCGCGCCCAGTCAAAAAGCTTCAGGGCGTCCACGTAGGCGTACATCTGTAAGATCCCCGTTTCGGGATCGTTCACGTTGTCGGCGCCCATGATCACGGCGAAATAGCGGGAACCGCCGTTCAGGATGGTCGCGGCAAGGCAGCCGCCCGCCTCGTAGGTCGAGCCGTAGTTCATACCCGAGGCGTCGTCGTCGAAGTAGCGCGTGACCGTTTCCTTGCTGACGAGGTAGTTGCGGTTGGTAAGATATCGTTCCATCGAATAATTGGTCATCGGAACGGTATAGGACGCCATCGCGGCGTAGGTCATGAAGCCGTCGGTGCGGTAGGCCTCACGGACGAGGAGCATGGTGTCGTTCGCGGTCGTGACCATTTTGCTGTGATGGAGACCGGTGGGGTTCTCGTAATGGGTGTGGGTCATCCCGAGCTGCTCCGCCCGCTCGTTCATCATCGCGGCGAACGCCTTCTGGCTCCCGGCGATATCGAGGGCAAGCGCGATCGCGGCGTCGTTCGCGTTGGCGATGATCAGCGACGCGATCAGATCCCGGGCGGGAACGATCTCACCGAGCAGCAGATCGGCGGAGGCGCTGTCCTTTGCCCCGTCGATCGCCTCGACGGTGATCTGCACCGTGGCGTCCGGCTTGTCGGCGTAATGTTCGAGCGCGAGAACGGCGGTCATGATCTTGGCGAAGGAGGCGGGAAACAGGGTCGCTTCCCCGTTCAGATCGTACATCAGCTCGTCCGCGGTCGCGTTATAGAGAAGCGCCGCACGGATGTGGGTCAGCTCCGGCTTCTCATCGTCCGCGCTTACCGGAAGCGGGAGAAGAAAAGCGAAAAGCAGAATCGCCGCCGCGAGCAGCGCGAGGATCCTTTTTTTCATAGATTTCCTTTTTCGGAAAAGGCGGCGGCAAACGCGCTTAATGCCTCTTCCCTGTTTTTTCCGATCTCGGCGGTCAGGGCATCCGCCGTTTCAAAGCGCTTTTCCTCCCTCAAATAAGAGAGAAGCCCGACGCGCAGTTTTTTTCCGTAAAGATCGCCCCTCCAGCCGCCGAGGATATGGGTCTCGGCGTTCGGCACGGCGCCGTTTTCAAAGGTGGGACGGACGCCGATATTGGTCAGAGCGGGAAGGAGCTCCCCTCCGACCTCGGCAAACGAGGCGTAAACGCCGGTTTTCGGCACGAGCCTTCCTTCGGGAAAGGTCTGGTTCGCGGTCGGAAAGCCGAGCGTCCTGCCGAGTGCCTTGCCGTGCAGAACGGGAAGGGTGAAGGAGTAGGGTCTTCCGAGCAGCTTTTCCGCCTCCTCCGGCTTTCCCGCCCGTAAGAGGGCACGGACGCGGGTCGAGCTGACCGGCTCCCCTTCCGAAAGGACGGCGGGAACGGTAAAGGTCCGCATCCCCTGCGCGGCGGCAAGCGACGTCAGCAGCGCCGCGTCCCCCGCACCGCCTTTTCCGAAGCGGAAGTTGAAGCCGCAGACGAGGTCGGAGGCGTGCAGCTCGCACGCAAGGACCTCCCTGACGAAGCGCTCCGGGGAAAAGTCCCGGACCCGCTCAAACTCTTCGAGATAAACGGAATCGGCGCCCGCTCCGACAAGCAGCGTCCGCTTCTCGTCCGGATCGGTCAGACACGCGCCGGCACCGGGAAGCGAGAGGAAGGTGTACGCCGTCACGGTTCCGCCGAGCGCCCTCGCGCGGTCGATCAGCGCGCGGTGTCCGAGATGGACGCCGTCGAAATTGCCGAGGACGACCGTGCGTTTTCCGAATCGGGTATTCATTCCCCGGACAACCTCCTTCCGCCGTCCGAAGCGGCGGCAAAAACCGCTCCGCACGCTATTTTTGAGGGCTGTAAAAAAGTCAAGACTTTTTTACAGCCCCCGTTGATTCATTCCGGCTTCGTTCAGGCGTTCAGGAAGCAGCGGACAAGCGTGTTCAGGATCTCGTCCCGATCCAGCTTGACGATAAGACTGCGCGCGCCCTTGTGACTCGTGATATAAGTGGGGTCCTCCGAAAGAATATAGCCGACGATCTGATTGATGGGGTTGTAGCCCTTTTCGTTCAGCGCCTCGTAAACCGTGCGGAGGACGCGGCGGATCTCCTGATCCCGCTCGTCCTTGATCGAAAACGTAATCGTTTGTTCCTTTCCGGGTGTCGTCATAATCCTTCTCCTTTCGATTCCTCTGCCTGCCGGGATGCCCGGCGGCGTTTTTTTGATATATTCAAATCTATTATACAGAAAGTTTTCCGCGTTTGCAAGAGATATACGCAACTTTTTTCATTTTTTGCGCAAAAATCGTCATCCGTTCTTCTTTTTCCGCTTCGCGGCGCGGAAGACGAGCAGACCGGCGCTGAACAGGATGACGGCGGACGGAAGCGCGAGCGTCACGGGGGAGACGCGCTTTCTCTCGGTCTTCCCTTCCTCACCGTTCTCCTCCCGTTCGCGGTAAACGTGTTCGAGGTCGGAGCCGCTGTACTCGTCCGAAAGCAGACGGACCTGCCCGACGAGGAGGGTCGCCTCTCCGCAGTCCTTCACCGAAAGCGTGATGCTCTCGGCGGAACGGATGCCCGAGAAGCCGTGGAGGTCGGCAACGAGCTTCGTCCATTCGCCGACGGTCACCTCTCCGGTCGCCTCTGCGCAGCCGCCCGACGAGCGGACGACGACCGAGACCGGAACGGTCGTTTTCTCTCCCCCGTCCGCCGGGTTCATCCCGGTCAGACAGACCTCGAAGCAGAGATACGGGGAGACCGAAAAGTCGTTTTTCTTTCCCGGCGCGTAACGGATGAGGAAGTCTCCCCCCTCCGAAACGGCGCTGAGCAGATTGTATTTTCCGAGATACGAAACGCCGGAGGAAAGCTCACGGCAGCCCTCGGCGTACCAGCCGTCGGTCCCTGTCAGCGGCGGGAAGGTCAGGAAGGCGTACGAGCCGACGACCGAGGAGGGCACGGTGTGCGTGAGGACGCTCTCCTCGTTTTCGCGGACGGTGACGCGCGAGGCGTCGAAGGCGGGGATCAGGGTCTTCCACCCGTTCCCTTCTCCCTCCGCGCCCGCGATGCCGATCGTTTCGGCGGCGTAGGCGACGCGGGAAGGCGCTTCGGGCGTGTCGAGCCAGCGGAGCGTATCGGCGTGGTCGGTGCTGTGCGCCGGGATCAGCGCGGTGAAGAGGGACGCGTTCGGCATCCCGAGCTTGTAGAAGCCGTAAACGTAATCGGCGCTCTTGCGGATGTAGAGATTGGCGTCCACCGGCTGCGGCAGACGGGGCAGGGTCGATTCGATCAGGACCACCGAGCGGTAGCCCGCTCCGTAATAGAAGACGCGGCGTGTAAGGAAGGCGGAAAGGACCTCCACGTTCTTCAGCGTGACGGCGGGCGCGCTCTCGCTGACCGCCGCTTCGGTATCGGCGTAGGCAAGATAGGCGGCGTCGTAGGGATAGGGATCGAAGGCGAGGCGCCAGTCAAGGTTCCCGCCCTCGGTGATCACGGCGTTCACCGCCTCCAGCATCGAGCGGCTGTCGAAGGTCCCGGTCGAGGATACGGTCAGAGAACGGTTCCAGCCGCAGTCGAAATACAGACAGACCGCGGCGCCCGAGGAGCGTGCCTTGACGGTATTGTAAACGATACGGACGGCGTCGGCGTAGGTCCTTGCCGCTTCCGCGAGCGGGACCGCCCCCATACTGAAGCAGGAATCGGTCCGGTCGGCCGCCATACCGACGGTATAGCAGATCACCGACGAACCGGCAGTTCCTTTTCCGGCGCTGTACCGGGAGGCGAGAAAATCGGTCACGGCGCGCAGCGCGCGGACGCCCTCGTCGGTCACGACGTTGAAGGCGCTGTAAAGCGCGTCGGGCGAGGAATCGGGATGCAGGAGCACGCGGTTGAGCGCGGCGTCCTCCGAACGGGAGACGGTCAGGATCGCGGTCACGGCAGCGCCGCGGGACGCAAAGCCGGCGAGCTTTTCGTCAAGCTCCTTCACTCTGTCCTCACGGAAACGGTAGACCTTCCCGTCAACGGTGTGGGAAATGCCCTCTCCGCCGAGCGAAAGGAGCTCCTCCAGACGGATCTGCACCGAAACGTGGCGCACGCCGTCGGTATCGTCAAAGGGAACCGACTCGTTCACGCCCTTTTTCTCTCCGCTTCCGGGCGCGGTGAGGAAGTGATCGGAAAGGATCTCCGGATTGGTCACCGAGAGGAAGTCGCCGATCGGGATCAGATTCCCGCCCAGAACGATCGCGGCGGTATATTTCGCGGTGAGGCAGGAATAATCCCCGCCCTCAAGCACCGCCGAGAAGGAGAAGGAAGCCGCCGGCTTGCCCTCCGCAAGGAAGGAGGAGGACGCGGTCAGCGAGGAAACGTCGGAAAACAGCGGGAGCGAATAGAGCCGCAGCGTACCGCTGCCGTATTTCTGGAGCGCCGCCTCGGTCAGCTCTCCGGTCACGGTCACGCGGTCGCGGGTCGGGGCGATGAGGCAGGAGGTCAGCCTTCCGTTTTCCTTTCCGTACGGCTGCGGGAACGAGACCGGAACGAGCTCAAAGAATTCGGCGGTACCGCTTAAATTTCCCGAAAACGTCAGCCTTATCGCGCTGACGCGCTCCGCGGGGATCGGAAAGACGCAGGATTCGGGGGAGACCGAGGAGCCGGAGATCTCGGCGGTCACCGAGCGCTTCTCGGAGAAATCGGGTTCCTCCGGCGTCGTGTAGAAAAGGATCAGCTTCTTGCAGCCGGTGTAATTCGTAAAGCGGACGCGGATGCCGGATTCCCCGGTGAACCCGATCGGGTCGAGACCGTCCGCCTCGATCAACGGATCGGAGCCGTTCATCGTAACGGTCATCCGGTCGGTGCCGTAGGAGATACGGCAGTTACGACCCTGATAGTCGGAAGAAAGATATTTCACGGTATCGGGGAAGGAAGCGTCCCGCGAGAAGCAGAGCGCGTCGACGGCGGCGGTGAATTCCCGATCCTCGCCGATTGCGACGCTGACCGTGATCTTTCTGACGTCTCCCCTGCCCTCGAAGCCGCTCAGATCGAGGAAAACGGTCTGCCAGCTTCCCGCGGGGACGCCCGCGGAGGCGGTGAAGGAAAGGACCTCTCCCTCGACGCTCATCATGCCGGAGAGGAGGGTGACGCCGATCTCCGCCTTATCGCCGGCGGAAAGCTCCCCGTTCAGCGCGACCGAAAGGGCAAGCCATTTCCCTTCCGAAAGGTCGGTCTTCGTTCCCGTTTCCCCGCCGAACGAACGGCTGACGGAAGCGGTCTTTTTTCCGGTCAGCAGCAGACTGCGGCTGCCCTCAAAGACCTCTACCGGCATCCCGGGAAGCGCCCCGACGGCTTCAACGCCGGTATCGGGCGTTTCGGCGCGCCATTCGACGACCGGAGAATTGAAAAAGTCGATCTCGGTCTCGGTTTCCCGGCGGAAAAAGCCCCGGTCCGCTCCGCCGGTCACGGCGCAGCGCGGCGCGGAGGGATCATCGGTCGGGCCGACGACCGGTTCGTCGGCAGGCACGGTCTCCTCTTCGGGATCGGCAAAGACCGGAAGCGCGGTCAGAAGGAGCAGAAGTGCAAGAAGAACGCAAAGGGGGCGCTTCATTCCCCGGATATTCCAATCGGTTCGTTTCAAGGAGGTACCTCCGTTTCCGTGATAAAAAAACACTCATTCAAGAATATCATACCATAGACCGGTGCGGATTGCAAGTGGGGAAAGGGAAAGAAACTCCCTTTTTTGTAAATATTTCTTGTACCCTCTCGACAAGCGCGACCACAAGTGATATAATGGAAAAAAGACGGTCCCCTAGCTCAATTGGTCAGAGTCGCCGACTTATAATCGGCAGGTTCGGAGTTCGAGCCTCCGGAGGACCACCACCAGCGTACCATATTATGTATAATGATAAGGAGATTCCTCAGATGAAAAAGACGATATCTCTTCTGCTCGCCCTTCTCTGCGCCGTATCCGTGCTCTGCCTCAGCGCCTGCGGTGAAAAAGAAGAACCCGACAATACCACCGAGATCCTGCTGAACGGCACCTCCGCCGAGGTCAAGGGAAAGGGCGCCGGCGTTTCCGGCTCGACCGTCACGATCACCGAGGGCGGGAACTACACCGTTTCCGGTAAACTGGACGACGGTCAGCTCGTCGTCGCGCTCGCCGAAAAGGAAAAGGTCGTCCTTACGCTGAAGGGCGTCGATATCACCTGCATGACCAGCGCCGCGATCTACGTCAAGGCGTGCAAGAAGTGCGAGATCGTTCTCGCCGACGGCACCGACAACACCCTCACCGACGGCGCGACCTATCAGTACGAAAACGCGCTCGACAGCGAGCCCAGCGCCTGCGTCTTCTCGAAGGACGATCTGAAGATCTCGGGCAGCGGTTCCCTCACCGTCAACGCCAATTTCAATAACGGCATCGCCTCGAAGGACAGCCTGACGGTCGAAAGCGGCAATATCACGGTCACCGCCGTCAACAACGGCATCAAGGGCAAGGACGACGTCACGATCGAGGGCGGAAAGATCACCGTCACCTGCAGCGGTGACGCGATCAAGAGTGACAAAGCGAACGACCTCTCGCTCGGCTTCGTGGAGATCAAGGGCGGCGAGCTCGACCTCAAGGCAGAGGACGAGGGCATTCAGGCGGAAACCAACGTCCTGATCTCGGACGGTGCCAAGATCGTCATCGCCTCGGATTCCAACGGCATCAAGGCGACCTACAGCGTGCAGATCTCCGCGGGTTCCACGGTGGAGATCACCGCCCCGAAGGAGGGCATCGTCGGTCAGACCGTGACCGGAACCTTCATCTTCAACGGCAAGACCTTCCGCTATTGATCTGATCAAACAACAAACCGCTCCGGTTTCGCGACAGCCACGTAAGGAAGTTTTTCGCGATCGGATTTTGTACGGCAAAATCCGATGCTCGCTAAAGTTGTGGACAAGTCATTAGTATGGAGATTGAGATGATGAATAAAGAGTTGATTTGTCCGATTTGCGGAAAAACAACATTTGGTCAACTTTACGACTATGATATTTGCAAATTCTGCGGATGGGAAAATGATGGGTATTATGAAGCAGGAGGGGCTAATCAAATCAGTCGGGAAGAATATAAAAAGCGTTATAAGAAATATATTCTGTTGAACAACAAGTATATTTGGAAGACAGACGGATTCCCCGAAATCACACTCAAAGATGAATACACATTAGCTCATATGTTTTCATCCTCCAATGAGCAGGAAATAAAGAACAGTCACAAGTGCGGATGTTTTTTCTGCCTAAAAATATTCAAACCGGAAGAAATAACCGATTGGCTTTCCGATAGAAACGGGCGGACTGCTATTTGTCCTTATTGTGGCATCGACTCCGTTTTGCCAGACAGTGAAATTTGTTTCGATCGCGTTTTCCTTGAAGGCATGAATAAGCTGTGGTTTGAATAAACAAAACAATCTGAATTTGTCAAGTTAAAAAAGTAACCCGCCGAAAGAACTCTTTTTCTCTTTCGGCGGGTTTAATTTTGTCAAAATACTTCCTTATGCGGTTGTGGCATTTCCGGAGCGGTTTTTCGTTTGTTCTGCGTTATTCTTCTTTTTCTTCCGTGTGCGTGCTGTCCGCCAGCCCTTCCGCAAGAAGATAGCCAACGACCGACGCCGTCGACATCACGACGCCGCTGACCGTTTCCGCGGCAGCCTCCGATCCGCCGAAGGCGAGGATCAGCCCGGAGATCAGTCCTGCGACCGCGATCCAGAGCTTGCGCGAGGAGAGTTTTCTTTTCCAGTCCATAGTCCGTTCCTTTCTTTCGTGGGGGACGGATACTCCGCTGCGGGGCCCGTCCCCTTTCATTGTATGCGGAAGCCGTCTTCCCGTTCAGCCGCAGAGAAGCGCCGACCACGTCAGAGGTCCTACCGAGCCGTCCGTTTCAAGCCGATGCTCCTTCTGAAACGCGCGGACCGCGGCGTCGGTCGCGGGACCGAAGGAGCCGTCGACATCGAGGCTTTCCCCCTCTGCGTTCAGGAGCACCTGCAGCTTCTTTACGTCCTCCCCGACCGCGCCCCGGGCAAGCACGGGAGCGGACGCGGAGACGTATTCGCGGGAATAGTCGATCCACGGCAGCTTCCCGTGCTTTTCCCATTTCCGTCCTTCACAGTCCGAGCGCTTCGCAATATTGTGGACCGCAGTGATCTGCACCCCGTCCTTCCACGAGGGGGTACATTCCACGGCGAGCCCGTCCCCGATATACACCCCGCCGTGCCCGGGGTTATAGAGGTATTCCCCGACGGCGATCTCCGAAAAATCGGCGGATACCGTCTTTCCGCAGGCGTCGAGCAGCCCCTTTTCGGTCAGATCGTGCGAGGGATCGTATTTCACGCCGCAGGCGTCGTCCTTCACGTCGGGGTCCCACCCGTCCACGATCGCCTTGAGAAAGCAGATGCAGTCGGCGCCGACCGTATCGTTTGACGCCGCGTTGATCTTTGCCTTCCTGATAAGCCCACGGTTGTAGGAATAGTGGTCGATATAGTATTTTTTCTGTGCCTCGGTCAGCCGCTTGGCGTAGCAGCCGTTGACGTAGAGGGTCTTTTCCTCCTCCGCCATCCGGAGCGCTTTTGCAGCGAATTCCCGGTTATTCATTGCTTCCCTCCCTGAAAACGGTATGATTGAGGACCTTGACCTGCTGCTCGAGCTTAATGATCCGCTCACCGTGATTCTTCACGTCGTCCCGGACGCCGCGCAGATCGGTCTTCATTTCGGAAACGTCCTTGCCGATGCTTTCGAGCTTGACGATCACGGTCGTAAGCTGCGCGGAATCGGCTCTGTCGTCGCTGCGGTGACTGCGGCGGATGCCGGTCACGCCGACGGCAAAGGAGAGGAGCAGCGAAAGCAGGGAAAGCACGAGCGAAATGTTGACGTTCATCCTTTTCTCACCGCCTTTTCCGCGTTTTTGATCGCCTCGAACGCGTCGAGCAGCGCTGCGACGGCACCGAGCCCGGCGCCGGGTTCCGCGTTCTGCTCCTTATCGTCCTTTTTCCCGAAGTCTCCCGCTCCCGCGATCGCCCCCGCCAGCGAGGGCAGCGCCGTCAGCCCGACCGGGAAGCGGTCGTTTCCGCGTTCCTCCGCAGTCTCGACCGGAACGCGCGTCCGTTCGGTCCCGTCGGGACGCGTCCATCCGGCTTCCTTCTCCGTGCCGGGCTTGTCGGAAGGCTCCTTTTCCCCGGAGCTTTCCTTTCCGGACTGCTGCCCGCCGGAGGCTTCGGTCAGATAGATGCCGGTCATCAGATCCGCCCAGCCGGTATAACCCATCGCGCGGTAGGCGGCGATCAGACGGGACGCGCTTTCGGTCTGCCCGTTATCCAGATAGGAGGCGAGCCTGGCGATCACCGTGTCCGCCTTTGCGGGAACGGCGTCGGGCGCGGGACCCGTGCTCTGCGGAACGCTTCCGGATGAATCCCGTGCGGCGGCTCTTCCCTCTTCGGTACGCAGATCGTAGCCCTTCGAGGCAAGAATGCCGTCGTATTTGTAGTTCAGGTCGTTTTCGTATTCGTACGCCGCGCGGCGGTCCTCATACAGATCCCGGAGTGCGCGGTAAGCGTCGTCCGCTTCGTCGCGGCTGCGCTTGTACGCGGTCTCGTCGGCATAGCGGGCGTCGGAGATCGCGTCGCGACTCCTCTTGTACGCCGTTTCGTCGGCGTATCTGCCGTCGGCGATCTCGTCACGGTAACGGGAATAGGCAAGGTCGGCAGCGTCGGAAAGCAGCCCGTAAAGCTTTCTTTCCTCCTCGTTTCCGTCCTTCCAACGGGAATAGGCGCGCGCTTCAAGCTCGGGAACGAGCTCGTTCAGCTCCTTCAGATAGTTCGCATACGCCTGATTCCCCGCCCCCACGGCGTAGGAATTGGAATAGCCGCCGGTCAGCGCGGACGCCCTGCCGACCGTGTCCTCCATCGCGCCCCGCCCGAGCTCGACGTATCTGTCGCGGTACTGACGGTAAAGCGCGTCGCCATCGGGATCGTAGGAGAAGGGCTGTCTTTCGCTCAGCCCGGAAAGCGCGCCTTCGGCGGCGGAGCGCGCGTTCAGATACCGTTCCTTGGCGGACGGTTCTTCGTTTTTCTTTTTATCTGCCATCGTCGTTTCCTTCCTCTTCATCGGAACCGGTTTCCGGTGCCGTTTCTTCTGCGGGCAAAGCGAGCAGCTCCCACGTCAGATCCTCTTTCAGACGGCACTCGTACCCTTCCGGCGGCGTCGGATAACTGCCGAGCAGCCGTGCTGCCTCATCCGCGCGCGGCATATCGGGCGCCATGCCGTCGTCCTCCCCGCTCGCGGTGATATAGCCGTTTTCCACGATATAAAATTTCACGCGCAATCCTCCCATGCAAAAATATGATACTGAAACCGCGTTCCGAATTCCGTTCCCGCAAACAGGTACCCCGGGCTGAGTACCTGCGAAAGGTGCGTTCCGGTGAAGGTCATATCCCCCGCCGCCATGGTGGCAATCATCGGATCGGTTGTCGCGTTATACGGATTGATGGTAATGATGCCCGAATTGGTTTTTCTGATCGTTCTGGAAGACCCGAGTTTGGTTTTCATCGTGAAACCGGGAACCGTAAGGTCGGGAGAGATCAGAAGGAAGGAAAGAGGGACCGTCACGCTGCTCGCAAGGCCGGTCAGGCTGAAATCGCGGGACTCGGACAGCTCGAAGCTGCCTCCCGCGATTTTGTACCAGACCCCGACGCATTTTGCCGTCACGATGACGCTGCGTTCCGGTCGGTCGTACGGCACGGTAAAGGTCGCGCCCGCGTTGTATCCGCGGTAGTCCACCGTTCCCGTCGTATGGAAAACGCCTCCTCCGTCCGGAAGCGAAGCGATCGCCGCCGCCATTTCGGACGGCAGGAAGGTTCCCTCCGCACCCTTCGCGCGGATCGCGTCGGCGATGTTGCCGTAATGCCGGTTGTCGGTCAGTACGGTTGCCATATCAGTATTCCTCCGTGTCGCCGTCGGGGAAGGAGCAGGAGATCACGCCGTCCGAGATCGTGATCCCGGTCCCCGCCGTCAGACAGTCCTGCTTTGCGGCGAGCGCCGCGGAAAGACCCGTGACCGCCGAGATCGGATGCGCGTCGGGCGCGTTTCTTCCGTTCAGGTCGCCGTGATCCGGGTACGAAACCGGAAGAAGCCCCGCGTCCGTCTCGCTTCCGTCCGAATAGGAGACCGTCAGGTGCCCGTCCTCGATCTGCGTCCCGGTGACCGATCTGCCGTTGCGGATCACGAAGGTATCGGTCCCGCCGTCGTCGTAGGTAACGGTATAGGTGTCGCTGTCACCTGCGCTTCCGGTCTTCGAGACCGAAACGATCCCGCGTCCGTCGGAAAGGGCGACCGTTTCCTCGCTCCCGTCGCGCCGGGTGAGGGTAAGCGTAACCGTTTTTCCCTCCCGCTCCGCGCCGAGCTCAAGATTGCCCGCCGCCGCGATCGCCGCCGCGAGCGCGGAGAATTCGTCCTCCGATTCCACCTCGGAGTCGGAACAAAGCGTATCCTCCACGACCGCGCGGAACCGGGCGGAGGTAAGCTGCTCTCCTTCCCCGCCGTAAAGGGTCAGCTCGCATTCCAGCGTCCCGGGGACGGCGGTGGTCTGCGTGGTCGGACGGTAGATCACGGTCTGCCCGTCGATCTGACAGGCGTTGAAAAGCACCGTTCCGTCCGGCTTTTTCGCGCGGAGGACGGCGGTCGTGCCCGGGGCAAGGCGGTAATCCCGCCCGTCCTCGCGCAGACGGAAGACGATTCTGCGTGCGGAATCGTCCTTATGCAGCCGGAGCAGCGCCGGGGAAAGAGAGGCGCAGAGCTCCAGCGTCAGAAAATCGTATGCGTCGTTCAAAGGTTCAGCCTCCAGTCGTTGTGTTTGATAGTCCGGTCATTTTTCGGTCCACCGCAGACCGTCTCCGTCGGGCACGCCGAGAAACAAACGCCCCGCGGCAATGAGGAGGACGTTTTCTCCCATTCTGACCGCGAAAGCCGCCCCGTCCTCCGCTCCGATCCCGGCGGGAAGCGAAGGAAGCGCCGAAAGACCGACCGGAAGAAGCGCCTCGGAAGAAAGCTTTTCCTGTTTTTCTCCGAGGCGGGAGACGGCGTCGTTCAGCTCGGAAACGAGCGCACGAAGGTAAGACCGAATCGCGGGATCGCTCCCGCTGCCGGAGGGAGGAAGACGGAACGGGATCATACGCCCGCCTCCCTTCCCTCCTCCAGCCGCTTCGTGACCGAAAAGAGTCTGACCGCTCCCCGTCCGGTAAGCATCAGCTCAAAGTGACCGCAGCGGCGCGGACGGACGGGGAGATTCATCGTGACCGCGGTCTTTCCGGTACCGGACGCCGACGCGGCGGGGATCCAGTCGCCCTCCGAGTCGTAGCGGACGTACACCGCCGCCTCCGCGCCGGGAGAAAGGGACAGCGTGACCGAAAGGGCGGTAAGATATTTCCGGTCGGCGGTATGCAGACCGATCAGCCCCGTCCGTGCCATCCAGCTCACCTCTTCCGCCTCGGGCGTCCCTGCGCCGGAAAGCGTCTTGATCTTTCCGTCGGCGCGGTCGAGGACCCACGTTTCGTCCCCGTCCGAGGCAAAAGCGGCTGCGCGGAGCCCGTCCTCCCGCATCCAGTATCTTTTCTCGGTATCGTAAACGAAGAAGTGCCCGTTTCCCTCGCGGTCGGCGGCGGAAAGCAGGTATTTTGCCCGACACGCCCCGCCGACGCCGTCGCGGAGGGAAAGATTCCCGAAAACGTCGGGGAGCAGGACCGGGGATGATCCGTCGTAAGCGCAGACCCCGCCCGGGGAAAGATAGAAGAGCGTACCGCAGACGGCGGCGATCGACCCCGCCGAGCCCTTTTTCACCCCGGCGCACTCCTCTGCCGTGACGCGGAAGACGGAGGGCTCCGTGCCGCTGACCCGGTGCAGCCTGTCCTCCTTGAAGAAGATCGGCGTGCCGAGATAGGTGACCGCCCCGGTCCACTCGCCGTCGGTCCCGCAGGAGGCGGCGTAGGAATCGGTCGAAAGCCCGGAAAAGACGTTCCAGTTTTTGAAGTCTCCGAGCTTCGAGGCGTAGATTTCGTTGACCGTATTCCCCTCGTTGTCCTCGCCGTAGCGGCAGCACCAGAGGCGGTTGCCCGATTCGGTTACGAAGTCGAAGGCGGGCATCTTCCTGTCGAAATCGATCACGTTTTCGACCGAAACCGTTTCGTCCACGATGCCGTTCACAAGGATCCAGTCGGGCTGACGTGCCTTGACCGTGAAGGTGCCGTTGAAGTCCGAGAGCTGCGGACAGTCGAAGTAGCTTTCCTCCCCCGGGCGCTTGTATCTGCCGGTCTGATCGCGGTATTCGGTGATCCGGATCCGGATGCCGTCGCCCGGACGGAATTCGTCTCCGAGGCAGAACGCGCTGATCCTGACGCAGACGCCCGGGCAGGTGATCCACGCGCCAGCCGATCCCGAATACCGCTTGAGAACGCTTTTCGACCCGGATTTGTCGACCCAGGTATCCCCGTCGGATACCGTCCCGGACGGCTCGGTATCGGACGCCGGATAGGTCGGAGTGATATCGTGCCCCTCTGCGTCGCAGAGGGAAAAGGTCGTGGGATATAGGACCCCGGCGTAGGCGTCAAGCGTGGAAAAATGAGAGTCGATCGAGCCGCGGTCAAGGAGCTTTTCGGTGTTGATATACTTTCTGTCGGGAAAGATCAGAAGGTACGCACCCATCGAAACGAGCTGCTTGTCGCCGGGCGTCAGCTCCATGTCGATCGGCTCGTTGTTCCCGATCACGACGTAACGCCCGTCGGTATAGCAAAGCGTCTTCTTCGCCGCGATGCCCGACGCCGCCGTCGGAGAGGCGCAGATCCCGCGCGGTTTTCTTGAGGAGAGGACGGGAAAATCGTCGGCGGTGAGGTTTTCCATATCGTAGAATTCGCCCGCGTCGATGCGGGGACGGTGACAGTACCCGCCGAAGGCGTCGGTAACGAGGGTGGAGTGTCCGGTCTTCCGGTAAAGAGGATATTTCATCCGGATTCCCCCTTTCAGAAAAAGCGCAGCCTTCCGCCCTTCGGCGCGTGCTCCGCGTTATAGGAATTGCGGAAGGCGGCGTATTCGGCGTTGAAGGTGGAAACGCTGTTGTTGTACCGGTCGATCTCCCCGTTCATCCGGTCGATCTGGGCAAAAAGAAAGGAGAGATAGATCCGGTCGTGCGGCGTCCCGGCGAGAAGGACCTCGTCCCCGCCCGAGGCGGGATCGTAACGCGGCTCCGGGATATCGTCCCCGCCCTCGTGCGTGAGGACGATCTCGCGCCAAATCTGCGCGTCGAGCTCCTCAAGCCATTTCGTCAGCTCGGCGTGGGAGTAGACGTTGCCCGGCCGGAGGGCGTCGACCCGTGCGATCGCTTCGTTGACCGTCACAGAGAGGCACCGACCTTTGCCTGATAGGCGTAGACTTCGTTTTCCGCCTGCTCGGCGTGTTCGAGGACCTCCGCGACGCATTCGGGGACCTCCACGGTCTCGCCGCGGCGGATCAGCCACGTTCTGTCGTTGACAGAGACGAAGACCGGGGAATTGTCCTTGCGGTCGGGGGGAATGCGGACCTTCACCGTCTTTTCGGGAGCGGGAAACGGACGCGTGGTTTCGTTGTCTTTCATGTTTTGATATCTCCTTTTATCTTCAGAATTTGTTGACAGATTGCCGTTGACCGTGCTATACTGTCTTTGAAGCACCGCACTTTTTCTTTTCGGTAGGGTCGCCGCACCCGTTGCGGAAACAGCCGCCGTCGTCAAGGTGGGTGCTTTATCCGTTGCGTATCCGTTCCGAAGCAATAATATACTATGTCACGGACCGGTGTTTATACCGTTCTGCCCTTCGCTCTCCGAAGAAAGCGAAGGGCTTTTTGGTTTACCGCTGTCCGGCGTCACCCGCGGAAAGCGGTCTTCGCGTCAGTTCGCCTCGGTCTTCGCGCTGAAGCGCTTGGAGCAGGACTCGACGCGGAGAAGGTTGTTCTGCACGAGGATCTCCGCGGTCAGCAGCGCCTTCCAGCCGACGGTGGAGCGCTGATTGAGCGGGTCGGCGGTGCCGGCGGAGCCCTTCTGCTTGACGATGGTCTGCAGACCGCCGCCCGTGACCTCGGTGACACCGTACGCGCCGTCGCCGACGAAGAGGGTGCAGAAGACGGCGCCCGCGGCGCAGGCGGCGGGAGAGATCACCGCGTTGTCGGCAACGGTGCCGAAATTGGTGGAGGCGAAGGTCAGCGCGGTCGCGGTATTGTCGGTGATCTTCGCGCGGACGCCGTTGATCTCGATCCACTTGCCGATCAGAGCGTCGGCAGCGACGGTGCCGCCGTCGAAATCGACCGAGGTGATCGCACCGGTATAGCCCGCCGCCTTGTTGATCGTCAGGGTACGGGAGTCGGACGCGAGGTTCGCGCCGCGGTCGACCTTTGCCTCGGTGGTCTCAACGAAACGCACGCCGGCGATGCGGCCGATCTCGCCCTCAAAGATCTGCTCGGGCTGCGCGTACTTGTGGCAGTCGATCCACGCGGGGTCGGACATCAGATCGTACGCGACGTAGGGATGGATGATCGCGACGTAGTAGCCGCCGAAGGTCGGGGCGTTCTGCGCGCGGAGCTTGGCGACCGCCTGCTTGACCTCGTCAACGGTGAGCTGCGCGGTCTCGTCGAGATCGCCGCGGGAGGTGACCTCGGTCTCGGAGCCGCCCGAGACCTTGTGCGCGTAGTTGACGTTCGTGCCGGTGTGGAGAACGTTGCGGACGACGGTATCGAGGGTCACGCCCGACTGACGGCCGAGGAGCTTGACGGTCTCGACGATCGTGTTGTCCACGGCGGTCAGCTCGAGCACGTCGGACTGGGTGATGAAGTAGCCGTACTGGGAAACGGTCGCCTCAACGTGGCTGACGTCAAGGCAGCCGCCGTCGGGCGTAACGCCCTCGGTCAGCGCGGTCAGCGCCTTGGGCAGATTGGAGAACTTGCGGAACTCGATGGTCTTGCCGCCGTTCTTCGGGATCGGTCTCTTCTGACCGAACTGCTGATGCACGAGCATCGGACCCGCCTCGTCGATGAGACGCATATCGTAGAAGGTCTTCATCTCGTAGGAGAGGTCGTTGCCGGTGGTGTTCGAGAGCGTGGAGTTGGTGTTCAGATTACCGGCAAAAAGAGTGAGAATGGAATCGTTTTTCAAGTTATTATCCTTTCTTGGCGGCGCGGACGGATCAGAAGACGATCCGTTCCCCCGCCGCGGTCCTGCGGACGATCTCGTCGCGGTCGGCTTTGGTAAACCGCGTGACGTCGGACTTTATCACCTGTGCCGAGCCGCCTCCCGTTGCCCCCTCGCGGGGTCTTCCCTGACCGTAAGAGAGCGCCGCCGCCGTGCGTGCCTCGGCGTCCTTCGCGGCGGCGCGGAGCGCGGCGGGGATCAGCGCGTCCTTCTCGGCGACGAGAAAAGCGGTATCCAGCGGGATCCCGTTCCCGATCAGGGCACGGAACGCGGGATTTTTCAGCTCGCTTTTCAGGTCAAAGGAAGGGAATCTTTCCTTCAGCGCTTCCGCCTCGGAGAGCCAATGGGAAACGATGCGCTCCCTTCCCTCGGCACGCTGTGCCGCGGCACGCTCCGCCTCGCCGCGTGGAGCGGCGGTACGTTCGGATAAGGCGGGATCGGCTTCTTCGGAGCCTTTTCCGGAGGGAGCCGCTCCTTCCTCTGCCGAAAGGCGTTCGAGATACGGCAGAAGGCGCTCGTATTTTTCGGCGGATTCCTTCAGGCGTGCGATCCGCTTCTGCACGATCGGCTGCACGCGGCGGTCGAAGGCGTCCTTGTATTTGCCGCGTATCAGCTTCTCGAATTCGGCGTCGGCTGAGGAAACGGAAGCGTCGGAAGAGGTCGGTTCAGATGCGGCGGCATCCTGCGAATGACGGTCGTCGGCGTCCCGACCCGCGTCCCCGCCTTCCCCGGAGCCGGAGGAAACGGAAGCGTTTACGCCCTGATCTGCTGCGGTCCCGGCGTCGGACCCTGCGGCGTCGCCGCTTTTTACGCCCGTCTGCCCTCCGGCACCGCTGCCGCCTTCCGCCGCTCCTTCCGCAAAGAGCGTAAGACACGGGAACCGGATGGGTTCGTTTGAATTCGTCATATTCTGATCCTTTCGAGATATGAGTTTTAAGTTTTAAGGGAAACGGAATTCATTTTTCCATTTTCAATTTTCTTCCCCGAATCCGTTCAGGTTCACGTTTTCGGGGTAATTCTTCGCAAGCACGGCAAAGCCGCCGTAAACGACCTTTGCGGCAAGAAGAAGGGCTTCGTAGTCCTCTTCGGTTTTCGCGCGCATCCGCACGAGCGCGTCGCCCGGCTTCAGACGGATGCCCGGCGCCGAGCGCAGACAGCCGCCCTTCAGCGCCCCGAGCGCAAACTGCGCGAGCGAGCAGGTCAGAATCGACGCCGCCGCGCAGACGGGATCCTCCCCCGATTTCACGTACCCGGCGTGCCCGGTGACGGTCAGACAGACCTCCCTCCGGTCGGGATCAAAGAAAAACGCGGTTCCGATCATTTTCGTTCCCTCCCTTTTATCTGGGCGCGGTCATTTCGGCGGTACGCGCACGGGAAAGCAGCTCCGCGCTGCCGTCCGCACCGGAAACCGAAGCAGGACGAAACGCCTCCCGAAAACCCGGTGCCGACGCGTTCTCGGTGATCTTCTTCACGACGAACGCCTTGCGGTCGAAATCCATCATGTCGAGACAGGAAAGCGCCTCCTCCGCACGGGTCGGATCGAAAAAGCCCGCAGCGTAAAGCTGAAGCGCAAGCTCGTTCTGCGCCATTTTGGTGTAGGGCGACTGCTTTTCGGCGGTGATCTCCAGATCGAACGAAGGCCGTCTGTACCCGCCGCCGACGCCGTATTCCGCCTCGATCGCCTGATCGCGCAGACGGACGTTGCTGTAAAGAACGAAATCCTCCTTTCCCGCCTCGCCCGTGATGCGGAAGGAGCGCGGGAAGGAATAGAACTGACGGATCAGCTCGATCACGAGCTCGGTCACTCTGCGGAACGCGCGGAACGAGCCCTTGCAGCAGTCGCGGGAGAGCTTGGAGGAAGCCTCCTGCAGCGCCGCGATCGCCGCTGCCGCCGTGACGCCCGAGGTGCCGCCGTTGGAAACGTCGCGGTTCCCGGTCGTTTCCTTCAGCTCCTCGATCTTGCGGTTCACGACCTCGGCGTAGACCGGCGCGAGGGGGTACTGGGTCACCGGGAGGATCGAATCCTGCCCGAGGTTGCCGTCAACGTGGATGAAATCGTTCCGCAAATCGGCAAACTCGCTCTCCTTCACCGCACCGTCCGAGCGGATGAAATAGCGCGGACGGGCGGAGGCGAGAAGATTGCGCATGATCGCCTGATTGCCGCGGTCGATGTAGGACTGCGCGTCCTTGCCGATGTCGATGTAGCCGAACCCGGCGGGCGTCCCCTCGATCGGGAAGAGCACGTCGAAGACGAAGGGATAGTCGGCGTGGTCGTAGAGCCCGGTGACGGCAAGCGGCTCGCCGATGGCGTTCCCCCTGCCGTCGGTGCGGGGAGCGGTCTCGTTTTCGGTGGCGAAAAGCACCGTCCCGTTGACGAAGCGGACGTAATGCAGGATTTTTTTGCCGTTCACCGTGCGCTTGTAGTACCAGTCCACGACCTCGTATTTCGAGGAGGTGTCCACCGTGTCGTCGTAGAGATACTTCGCGACGCCGACGCTCTCCCCGGTCCCCGCCCTGACGTCGGCAAGAAAGGGATACTGCGCGTGCATCGCGTCCTTATCGGCAAGGGTAACGTAAAAGAGGTCGGAGGAGTCCTGAATGTCGCTGACACCCGGTTCCCAGTAAAGGTTGAGCAGATCGACGCGGGAGACCGCGATATCGCCGATACCGTTCGAGGCGTCGGGATCCCAGGTCACGGCAAAGCAGCCGCACCCGGTCTTCATTTTGTACATCTGCTCGTCCGAATAGGTCTTTTCAAACCCGCAGCGGTCAAGGATGACCGGTATCACCGAGGAAAGGATCCTCGCCTCGGCGCGGTCCGCCTCCTCGCGCGGGAGGACGTTTGCGCGGGGGAAATTGTCCATCGCGTCGGCGTGCTTCGAGAGGATGCAGTTGAGCAGCCATCCCGAGACCGGCTCGATCTCGTCCTCCCTGCCGCGCATCGCCGCCCAGTGGCGAAGACGGTACCATTCGTCGTTTTCGACGATTTTCTGATCGAGCCGCGCCTTGCCCTGCTTGAAAAGGAGCAGTTTGCGTCTCGCCTCGGCGACCTCTTCGGGACCGATCCTTTCGGTTCTTTTCCGGAAGCTCTCCTCCGGTGCTTTTTCCTTTTTTGCTTCTTTCTTTTCGCTGTCTGACATTCTTATTTCCTTTCGATTTCAATGCGGGGCTTGTCCCGCCCGGGGATCAGCTCGTTCTCCGCGATATCGAGCGCGAAGAAGCGCGGGTCGGAACGATATTCGTTCTTCGGCGGAGAGAGCCGGGGGCGGATCGGACGTGCCATACAGAAATAGCGCGTCTCGTCGGCGACGTGATCCTCCCCCTCGGTATCAAGGTCCTCCGGTTTCCGCTCGTCGTAGCGAAGCAGCGGGATCGTGCGGAGGAACGCGCGGCAGTTCCGGAAGACGTAGAGCATCGGGTACCCGTTTTCGTCAAAGGCGAAGCGGTAGTGGAGCTGCATCCAGCCGGGAATGCGCTTGTGATCGCCCGGAGAAAAGTAAACGCCGTGCTTCGCCGCGACGTCGGCGATCGATTCCCCGGTCTCGGCGTCCCAGATCGCGGGGTCGGCGATGCCGATGATCTGTCTTCCCTTGAGAAGCGGATGGGTGCGCTCGGTCTCTGCGATCTGCGAAAAGACCTGCGGCGGGGTCTGCCTGACGCCGACGTTCGGCTCGGAGGTACAGCCGTACAGCTCGAGGATGCGGTAGGCGACCCCGTCGGGATCGACCGCCCACCACCCGCAGGAATAGGGGCGGTGATACCCCCAGTCGAACGAGCGGTAAAGCTTCCAGTCCGCGGGGATCGGAAAGGGGTCGATGACGTGCGTGAACCTCCGGTCGGCGTAGTGCTCCGGGTCGTCGCGGAACTCCTCGAAGAACTGCCCCTCGAAAATGTCCCACCGCCCGTACAGCCACGCGTCGCGGAGCTTTTTCGGCAGGGCTTCAAGCTGACGGACGTAGTCGGGCTGCGCCTTCATCAGCGCCTCGTTGTCGGTAACGAGCGCCTGCACGAAAAGGTAGTCGTCGGGGTTTTCCCCCGGCTCGAAGCGCCGGTCGAGAAAGACCCTTTTGACGTAGGAATGCCCCTGCCCGCCCGGGTTGCAGGTGTAATAGACCCGTTTGGGAAAGGAATTCGTGCCGCGCAGGCAGGCGGTGATCGCCTTCATCTGGTATTCGGAAAGCTGCGTCGCCTCGTCGAGGAAGATCACGTCGTACTCGGTTCCCTGCAACCGGTCGAGATCGGCGTCGTGGGAGCAGTACTGGAACCGTACCGTCGATCCGTTCGGGAAGACGAGCTCCTTGTCTTTTTCGTGGTATCGCGCCACCGCGCTGAGCTCTTCCCGAAGGATCCTGATATGGTTTTCGATCAGCTCCGGGTACGACCGCCTGACGATCAGGATCCGGATGCCGGGATACCGGAAGGCGAGCAGCTTTGCCTTTGCCCGCACGAACCAGCTTTTTCCGCCGCCCCGCGCGCCGCCGTACGCGACGTGCTTGGCGCGCGCCTTCATCGCCTGCGCCTGCTTGGGATTGGGCTTGCCGATCACGAGGACGGGAGCGGAGGAAGGAACGGAGGTCGTTGGGCCGGAGGCGGAAAACGCTTCTTTCTCGGTTTCCTTACTCATCCGGCGTACTCCCCGGTTTCCCCGTCCATCACGACGACGAGCTTCCCCGCCCCGTTTTCGCCTTCTGCCCCGGACTCGACCGTCTGCCGCAGTCTCGCGATCCTCGCCTCCTGCTCGGCGAGATCGCGTTCGGAATGAACGTCAAGAACGCCCTTGATGTCCTCAAGGCAGGCGGCGATCGCCTTGAGTCCGTTCTTATCGGAAACGAGGTCCGCGGCGTCGGTGTTCTCGATCCCTTCGAGGAGCTTGTCCAGAACGCGGTCGCATACGCGGTAAAGCCGCTCGGCGCGCTGCCGTTCCGATTTCCGTCCCGCCCGTTTGCTCCGGGCGGGACCGCCCCCGCCGGAAGCCTTTTTCCCGCTTTCCGGTTCCGTAATGTCGCTGTTCAATCTGTTCTCCTCCTTCCGTGACACTATGATACCAAAAACGGAAAACAAAAAATACCGTTCTTTGAAAAAATATTTTCAAGCCTCCGAGGCTGAAAGAAATGCTGTTTTTGAAGAGCCGTCCGTTTCTCGTTTCCCACGGAAAATAAAAAAATCCCGGCAAAAGCCGAGATTTCGGTCTTCGCCGGGAAATGTAATGATTCCGTTATCCTCTGAGTCCTTTGGGATATAAGTTCTTCGCTCTGCCGCCCGCGATATGCGCACCGCCGAGCGGGATGCCCGCGGCAAGCACCGCAGCAAAGCCGTCCTCCGCGTTTTCGCCGACCGCGATCTCCTCCCCGCGCAGATAGGAAGCGAGACGGGGATCGTCGGGCGCAAGGTCGATTTTTCTTCTGAAAACCCGTCCGTACGCCGAGAAGAACCAATGATGCGGGATCACTCTTCCCTTCCTCACCTCGCCGAGGCGCACGCCGGGAACGAAAAGCCCGTTTTCGGGCAGAGGGATATCCGGCGCGAGGCACCAACCCTCCCCCACGGGAAGAAGCCGATAGGACGAAACCGCCTCAAACGCCCCGGGCGTCAGAACGTCACGAAGGAACGCGCGGAACAGCTCTTCCTCCCCGGCGTTTCCGTTTCTCCCGTACTTTTCGCCCCGACCGGGCTTTTCACGGGAACGGTCCTTTTTCCGCCCGCCGTCGGCGCGGGAAGCCTCGTCGCGGCAGCCCTCGTCCGGCTCCCTTTCACCCGCCCGCCGAAAGAGCGCGACGAACTGCCCCTCTCCGGGCGTTTTGTGCGGGTAGCAGCGGCGGCAGAGGGTCAGCTCGGGATGATCCTTCGTCGGGATCCCGGGGGAAGTGCCCTCCGCGACCTCGTTTTTCACCGGGATCAGCGTGAACTCGGGATAGTTTTCGAGCAGAAAAACGACGTTATCCTCGTTTTCCTCGACTGAAAAGGTGCAGGTGGAATAAAGCAGTCTCCCGCCGGGCGCGACGGCGCGGACCGCCTCTTTCAATATCTCTTTCTGCCTCGCGGCGCAGGTCAGGACGTTTTCCTCGCTCCATTCCGAAACGGCAAGCGGGTTCTTGCGCATCATGCCCTCTCCGGAGCAGGGCGCGTCCACGACGGCAAGGTCAAAGAAACCGGGATAGCGATCGGCGAGGGGGGCGGGGGCAAGATTGGTGACGACCGCGTTCTTCACGCCGAGGCGCTCAAGATTCTGTGCGAGGACACGGCAGCGGTCGGTGACGTACTCATTCGAAACGAGAACGCCCGTCCCGGCAAGCGCCGCCGCGAGCTGTCCGCTTTTGCCCCCCGGTGCGGCGCAGAGATCGAGCACGCGCGAGCCCGGAGCGACGTCAACGCAGGAGACGGGCGTCATCGCCGCGGGCTCCTGCACGTAGATCGCCCCCGCGCGGTGAAGCCACGTCGAACCGATATGCTCGTTTTCAAAAACGTAACCGTGCGGGCGATAGGGCAGCGGCGTGACCGGAAAGGAAGCGATCCCCGGCTCCGTCATCCCGTCCTCCCCCTTCAGCGTGTTCCAACGCAGGGAGCGCACGGGGTCCTGTTCAAACGAAGCGAAAAAGGCGTCCGCCTCGTCTCCGAGCAGCGCGGTCATCCGTTCTTTGAATTTAATCGGTAAATCAATCATTTTCGTTTCATTCCTTTTGAGGAGTCTAAAGCCTTAAGACTTCTGACTTAAGACTTTAATCCCGATCGTCTTTTTCTTCTTTTCGTTCTCCTCCGCGATCTTCGCAAGCACGGCGCGGATCGCTTCTCCGGAGGAAAGGATTTCCTCGCGGAACTCGCGCGCCGAAAGGCGGAGCACCCCGGCGGAAAGCGCGCCGAGCTGGATCAGCCCGTCCGAGGTAACGACGCGGACCTTTTCGTTCTTTCCGATCCGTTCGGTCAGACGGGAAAGAAAGACGTCGGCAAGCTCGCCCTCCTTCGTATAGACCACGGTCAGCCCGTCGCGGTCGGAGACCTCGGCGTTCCCCTTCGTCATATAGGCATCGAAAACGACGACGGTCTCCCGCCCGGTAAAGCCGTGATCCCCGGCAAGGAGGTCGAGGAGCTTTTCACGTGCCTGCGCGAGATCGGTCTCGGCGAGGGCGGCAAGCTCCTCCCACGCGTGGATGACGTTGTAGCCGTCCACGAGATACAACGAAGCGGAGGGCCGCACGGGGACGTCCGGAACGGGTTCCTTTTCCTTCGCGGTGATCTTCCGCAGTTCGCCGTAGGATTTTCTTCGGATCGGACCGAATTCCCGCTCCATGATCGCTTCCAGTTCCTTATCGTCCGCCTTGATGTTGCCCCGCAGCTCGCGCGGTTTTGCGGCGGTCAGAGGCGCCTCTTCCTTCTTTTCGGTCAGCGCGGCGGCGAGGTGCATATAGCGCGGCACGTCCTGCCACGGAACGACGAAGCCCGCGCCGTGCGTGCAGAACACCGAATCCGGCGTGTTGGCAAGGTCCGCCGTCGGATCGTAAGCCGCCTCGGCGATCACTCTTTCGGCGTCGTGGCAGGGAAAATAGCCCTCCACGCGCAGAAAAACTCTTCCCTTTCCGTGCGTGTAGGCGTTCAGCTCGATCGGATAATCCGCAAAGGTCGAGACCGGGACCCGCCCGGTCAGCACGGCAAAATCGGTCCCCGAAGGATTCGCTCCGCTTCCCTCCTCCTCCCTTGCCTCCCCGGAACGGAGGATGAGGTCGGAGATCGCGCGCCCCACGTTTTCCCGCGGGAGCTCGATCCGGAAGGCGTACCACGGTTCAAGCAGAACGGTCTTTCCCGCCGCGTACAGATTCATCAGCCCCTGCCTGACGGCGCGGCACGCCGCCTCGCGGAAGTCGCCGCTCTGCGTGTGCTTGATGTGCGACCGTCCCGAGACAAGAGTGATCTTCGCGTCGGTCAGCGGCGCGCCGATCAGCACCCCGCGGTGCTTCTTTTCGGTCAGATGCGAAAGGATGAGGCGCTGCCAGCTTCCCTCCAGATAGTCGGTATCGGCTTTGGTCGCAAGGACGAGCCCCGACCCGGCGGGCAGCGGTTCGATCAGCAGATGGACCTCGGCGTAGTGCCGGAGCGGCTCAAAATGTCCGACACCCTCGGCGACGCCGGTGACCGTTTCGCGGTAGAGGATGCGCCCGTCCGCAAAGGAGATCTCGGTCCCGAACCGCTCGGCAACGAGCGCCGAAAGCACCTCACATTGAATTTTTCCCATCAGTTGGGCGTGGATCTCCCCGAACCGTTCGTTCCACGAGAGCGAAAGGGAGGGTTCTTCTTCTTCGAGCGTACGGAGTTTGGCGAAAAAGAGGCGCGGATCGACCTCGCGCGGCAGAACGACCTTATAGTTCAGAACCGGCTCCAGCACGGCGCGCCCGTTTTCCTCCCCGGGACCGATCCCCTGCCCGGCAAAGGTGTATTCCGGTCCGGTCACCGAGACCACGGCTCCGGCGGGCGCGGCATCGACCTGAACCGACTTTTCCCCCGAAAGGATTCGGATCGACGTGATCTTTTCTTCCCGTTCGGTCTCGGTCAGATCGCGCAGAACGACGGTCTGCCTTGCGGTCAGCGTACCCCCGGTGACCCGCAGATGGGTCTCCTTCGTGCCGTTTTTGTCGTGCGTGATCTTGAAAACGCGCGCGGAAAAATCCCCCGAAGTGTCGGAAACCGAGGGACGGACGAGGGCGTCGACGGTATCGAGCAGCTCTTTCACGCCGTCCAGCTTCAGCCCGCTGCCGAAGCAGACCGGAAACAGCTTGCGCTCCCCGAAAAGTGCCGCTTTCGTCTCCTCCGAAAGCGTTCCGGAGGACAGATATTCGTCGAGCGCGGTTTCGTCCGTCATCGCCGCGCGCTCGTCGAAATCCGCGTCCGCAAGATCGAGGCAGGCGTCGGAGAGGCGGGAAGCGAGGTCGGAAAGCACCTTCTCCCGGTCAAACCCGGTCAGGTCGTTCTTGGAAACGAAAATCAGGACGGGAACGCGGTATTTCGCGAGCAGCCTCCACAGCGTTTCGGTGTGCGCCTGCACGCCCTCCGTGCCGCTCAGAACGAGGATCGCGGCGTCGAGGATCGGCAGAACGCGCTCCGCCTCCGCCGAAAAATCAACGTGCCCGGGCGTATCGAGCAGGGTCACGCTTCCGCGCGGCAGGTCGATCGCCGCCTCCTTGGAAAAGATCGTGATCCCGCGCTCTTTTTCCAGCTCGTGCGTGTCGAGCACGGTGTCCCCGTGATCGACCCTGCCGACTTTGCGGGTTTTGCCGGTGAGATATAAAATTGCTTCGGCAAGCGTCGTTTTTCCCGCGTCAACGTGCGCGAGGATCCCGACTGCGCGGTTCGGCAAAGGCATGGCGTTTCCCTCCGACAGATTTCTTCACAATATTTTACCACGCGGAAAGAAAAAAATCAACCCCCTATGGACAAGGGGAAAGAAACATGGTACAATATGATATCCGTATGAAACGCGCGGGAGCGCGGGGAGGAAACGATGCGCTGGTATATCGAAGAGCCGGGGCGGGCGATCGCCTCGGAGCAGTTTGAGGGGCATTCCGATCACATTGAAATGGCGGGGGAAAAGACCGCCGCCGTCATCACCTACGGGGTAAAGAACGGAGAGCCGTTTTTTGACCGCCGTTTCTGCTTCCCGCTCGTCCGCTGCCGCCCGAACGACACCTTCGGGTCGTATTTTACGTCCTGTACCGAGCCGCCGCTGACCTTTGACACGCCGGAGCGTTTCGTGCGCGTACGCTTCGACGGTGTCCTTTCGTTTTTTTCCGCGGTCGGAGAGGCAGAGATCACCCGCCGGTTCTATCCCTCGGTCGGGGAACAGACCTTTTTCGAGGAGATCACGGTAAAAAACGGCGGAAGCGAACCGTTTCCGCTTCATTACGAAGAAAAAACGGTTTTCGAAACGAAACTCGTCTGCGAGGGCGTCGTTTCCTTCGCGCGGTACGCCTCCCTTCCCGCTTCCCCGGTCGCGCCGGGAGAAGAGCGCACGGTTCTGTTCGCCTACGCGGCGCGGTACGGAAACGAGCCCTTCGCCTTTGAGCCCGACCCGCGCGGAAGCAGAGAAAAGCGCGTTTCGGAGCTTCTTTCCGAAGTTGTCCTCCATACCGGGGACGAACTGATCGACACGATGTTTGCCTTCGCGAAGCTCCGCGCCGGGGAAAGCCTTTTCCGTACCGAGCGGGGGCTGATCCACTGCCCCGGCGGCATGGCATACTACGCCGCCGTCTGGTGCAACGACGAATGCGAATACGCCGCGCCGTGGTTTGCCTTCACCGGAGACGAAAAAGAAAAGGAGGCCGCAAAGACCTCCTACCGCTGGTACGAGCCCTATATCAATTCCGCCGGCATCCCGATCCCGAGCAGTATCATTGCTTCCGGGCACGATTACTGGAACGGCGCGGGCGACCGGGGCGACGCCTCGATGATATTGTACGGTCTTTCCCGCTTTCTGCTCGCGCGGGGCGATCTCCCCGACGAAGGGCAGGAAAAACTCCTTTCCTTTTGCGCGGAGTGGGTCCTTTCCCATATCGGGGAGGACGGCGCCGTCGTTTCGGACACCGACGAGCTGGAAAACCGCATTTCCTCGGGCATCAATCTGAACACCTCTTCCCTCTCCTACGGCGGGCTCGGTCACTACGTCACCCTGCTTTACAGAATGGGAAAAGACCCCGCGCGCTTTGAAGAGGCAAGAGAGCGGGTACGCCGGGGGATCGAAGCCCGCTTCTGCGGGACGGTTTCCGGGTACGAAACCTATCATTATCACGCCGGGTGCGAAGCCGTCCGCGCGTGGAACTGCCTCCCGGTCTATATGGGGATCACCGACCGCGCCCGCGGCACCGCCGACGCGATCTCCGATCTTCTCTGGGAAGGCGGAAGCTGCCGTTCGACCGAGGGGGAAACGATCCTCTGGGACCGCAGTGCGCTCTACTATATCGCCTCCCTCTTCCGGATGGGCGACGCGGAAAACGGCTGGAAAAAGCTGAAGGAATTTGCCTCAACCCGCCTTCTCGGGGATCACGTTCCCTACGCCGTCGAGGCGTACCCGGAGGGCAACCGCCGTCATCTCAGCGCCGAAAGTGCCCTCTTCTGCCGTATCGTCACCGACGGCATCTTCGGCATCGGCTTTGACCGGGAGGGCTTTACCCTGCGCCCTTCCCTCCCCGCCTGCCTCCCGTCCGTCCGGTTGGAACGGATCTTCCTCGACGGACAGTACAGGGAATTGAAAATTGATAATTGAAAATGGCAGATCGGTATCGTGCAAGGCGTCTGCCGGAAGAGAGAAAACACTCTTTCCGGCAGGCGTTTTTTGATTTGTTCCCAAAGCCTCTTGACAAGTGACCGTTTGGTCACTATAATAGAAGGTGTCCAATCGGTCACCCCACTCGGACGGAGGAAAAGATGGAAAACACGACGAAGGAAAAAATACTCGACGCGGCACTCGTCAGCTTCGCGGAAAACGGCTATAAAGGCACCAACCTGCGCGATCTCGCGGCGGGAATGGGATTGAGCAAGTCGGCGCTTTACAAGCACTATCAGAGCAAGGAAGACATCCGCGGCGCCGTCATCGACCGGATGGAAGCCTATTACGCCGCTCATTTCGGTTCTCCGGAGAACACCCCGCCCGCGCCGGAGACCTGTGAAGGGCTTCTTGCGATGACGATGCGGATGCTGGATTTCACGCTGCACGACGAAAAAGTGATCCTCACGCGGCGGCTTCTGCTCACCGAGCAGTTCCACGACGAAAGGACGCGCCGTCTCGCCACCCTGCACTTTCTGACCGGTACGAAGGACATCTACGAAAAGATTTTTGCGGAAATGATGCGGAAAGGCATCCTGAAAAACGGGGACCCCGGTATGCTCGCGTTTGCCTACACCGCCCCGATCACGGCGCTCGTCCACCTCTGCGACAGAGAACCGGAAAAGGAACCGGAGATCGTGGAGCAGCTCGAGGCGTTCATCCGTCACTTTATCGGAACCTACCGCGCGAACGAAGGGAGCAACGAAAAACCATGAAAAACGTTCCGGATTTTCTTTCAGCGGCGCTGCCGTGGATCTGCATCGGGCTGCTGCTCGCGATCTTTTTTGCCCAAAGCGCGGCAAAGAAAAAGAACGCCGAAAAGAAAGACACCTTCTCTTCCGAGGGGATCGCGCTCGGAATGTGCTTCGGCACGGCGATCGGGACTTCCCTCGGCAATACCGGCATCGGGCTCACGCTCGGGATGCTCGCCGGCTTCGCCGTCGGTTCCATGATCGAAAAAAACGATAACAGCGGAGATAATCCGTAAAAAGCGGAAGGAAGAAAACGATGAATACGAGAAAAGAGATATTAAACGGCTTTTACGGTCAGTTCGACGAGGACGTGCGGCTCGTCGGATCCCGTCAGGGACAGCTTGAATTCCGCACCACGATGGCGTATATCCACCGCTTCGCCCCGGAGGGCGCCAAGGTCCTCGAGGTCGGCGCCGGGACCGGGCGGTATTCGATCGCCCTCGCAAAGGAAGGCATGGACGTCACCGCGGTCGAGCTTGTGGAGAGCAATCTCGCCGTTCTGCTTGAAAACGGAAAAGGGCTGAATAATCTCGCCGCTTATCAGGGCGACGCCGCAGACCTCAGCCGTTTTGCCGACGGCACCTTCGACGTAACGCTCGTCTTCGGCCCGATGTACCATCTGTACGAAGCGGACGAGGTGAACCGCGCGATCGACGAGGCGATCCGCGTCACGAAGCCGGGCGGAACCGTCTTTTTTGCCTTCCTCTCCGCGTTTGCCATCATGTACTCCAATTATTTTTACGGCAACTGGGCGGAGGGACAGAAGGCGAATTTCACGGAGGATCATCGGATCAGGCATTTCAAAGAACAGCTTTTTACCGGCTACGACGTGACCGAATTCGAGGGGCTGTTTATAAACAAGCCGGTCGACCGGATCCTGACGGCGGGCGTGGACGGTCTTCTGGAGCTCGCCGAACGGAACCCCTGCTTTTCGATCTCCGACGGGGATTTTGACCGGTTTGCCGACTGGTACCTTGCCTTTGCCGAAAAGCGTGAGCTGCTCGGCAATACGAACCATCTTCTTTCGGTCTTCCGGAAACGGCTCCCGAAGAACATCTGACAGGAAAAAGAGTGAAGCACATCAAAAAGCGAGCAGGGAGTGATCCTTGCGGCAGAAAGGAAGCTGTGAAATGAAAACAGTCGAAGGACTGACCGTCCGCCCCGAAACGCACGGGGATTATAAAGATATCGTTTCCCTCGTCCTGCGCTCCTTCAAAGAGGGGACGGACTACTCGGACGGCACGGATATCATCGCGCTGATCGAGGAGATCCGGGACTCGGAATACCGTATTCCCTCCCTCTCCTTCGTCGCGGAGCTTGACGGGGAGCTCGTGGGGCATTTTCTCTTCTCCCGCTTTCCGCTGTCAAGAACGCCGCAGGGCGGTCACGGCGGGGCGGAGGACACCGATCTCGTAATGCTTGCGCCCGTGTCGGTTCACGCCGACCTTCTGCGCCGGGGCATCGGCTCGACGATGATCCGTCTCGGCATCGAAGAAGTGAAGAAAGCGGGCTTCCGCGGCATCATCGTTGAGGGGAACTACCGTTTTTACAACACGGTCGGCTTCCGCACGTCGTCCGAATACGGCATCTATCCGGTCAGCGGGTATCCTATGACCGAGCCGCGCTGTCAGATGTGTATGGAGACCTTCCCCGGCTCGCTGAACGGAATCGGCGGATTCGTCGTTTACGATATGTATCGTAACGCTTAAAACGGAGGCGGACCGTGGAATTCAAAGGTTTTCTGATCGTCGTAAAAGACGCCGAAAAAGCAAAGAACTATTATCAGAGTCTTTTCGGTCTTACCCTTCTTGCGGACAACGACGGCAATATGATCCTTTCGGACGGGCTCGTTCTGCAGGAGGAGAAATACTGGCGCGGCTTTCTCGGCAAAGACGTGACGTCGAAAAGCAATTCATCCGAACTGTATTTTGAAGAAGAGGACGTTGACGCCTTTTATGAAAAGCTGAAAACGCTTTTCCCGGAAACGGAATTCGTCAACCCTCCCATGACGCACGCATGGGGTCAGCGCGTCGTGCGGTTTTACGATCCCGACGGCAATCTGATCGAGGTCGGGACACCGATGTGACGGATGCCGTCAAAAAAGCGGTTCCCTTCCGGTGCTTTTTCCGGAAAGGAACCGCTTTTTATCGTATGCTGTTAAGCCTCTGTCGGCAGCGTGGAACCGCCGTACGGCATCACGATGACCTTTGCGTCGTCCCCGAGCAGCGCGTAAGCGTCGTTCAGCGCCTCTGTGACCGAGTGCTTCGGGTCCATGAAGACCTTCTTCGCAAAGTCGTCGGGCAGGTCGGAAACGAGCATGATCTTCGCCTTTTCGAGCACAAGCGCGATCGCCGCCGCCTTGTGACCGCCGAGGATGAAATCACGGCGGATGTGCGGGATCATATCGGCGCTCTTTTCGTGACCGAGCATCCACTCCTCAAAGTGCTTTTCACCGAGCCCCTCGGAGCAGGAGGCGACCCAGATGATCACGCCCCCGTCCCTGACGGCGTGCTTCGCGTTATCAAGCGCCTTCTGCGCCTGATACATATTCATATCCTTCGGGAAACCGCCCGCCGAAACGATGACGATATCGGCGCGCGCGGGGATCTTCACCTTATAGAGCGTATCGAGGAAGGCACAGCCCGCGCGGTGCGCGAGCACGACGTCGCCCGCGACCGCCTTGAGGATCTCTTTCTTTGCCGAAAGGACGACGTTGACGAGATAATCGACCGGGCAGAAGGAATACACCTCCTCGATATCCTCGCGGACGGGATTCCCCTCAAGATTGCCCGCAAAGGAACCCTCCTCCACCATATGGCTATGGTTGGCGCGGATCGCGGCTCGGGTGGAAACGCCGGGCATGATCGCCTTCATACCGCCCGAATAACCCGCGAAATAGTGGAATTCGATGTTGCCGAGGCAGATGCGGAAATCGGCGTTCGCCACGACGTCAAAGACGTCGACCGGCGTACCGCGCGCCGTATCGCCGAGGTGGACGCAGTTTTCGGCGTGCGCGTCGATGCAGGAGACCCTTTCGTAAACGGCGTCCGAAACGAGGTGCCTCTTTTCTTCCTCGGTGTGACCGCGGTGCGAACCGACCGCAAAGACGACGGTAATGTTTCCGTCTTCGGCGCCTGCGGCGTTCAGCTCGTCGAGCACCGACGGCAGGACCTTATAAGACGGCATCGGTCGGGAAATGTCGGAGGTCACGATCACGATCTTCTTGCCGCGCAGGTCGTATTCTCTGAGGGGCTTTTTGCCGATCGGCTCGGCAAGGGCGCGGCGTACCTCGTCCTCTCCGGTCAGACCGATCTCCACCTCGTTCGGGAGGAGGATGCCGGCAAGATTTTTTTCATCAATTTCAAAGGATACGCCGTTTTTGGCAAATCCGAGGTCAATTTTCCGGGTCATGGGAAGTCTCCGTTTCATTTGTCATTGATTCTATCATTATAGAACGAAAAGCCCTTCTTGTCAAGAGTCCCCGTGCCGGAATCCCTTCGTTCGCGGGAAGCCGAAAAGCTGTTCCCGGGGCTTGCCGTTCCTCTCTCCTTGACAATCGGGAAACGGCATGGTAAAATACTGTCAAACAAACAAAAAATCCCATTTGTTATGCTCCCGGCATAACAAATGGGCAGAAAGTATGGTACAATACTATCATCCGGCAATCACTCCGAAAAGCACGACACCGATGATGAGCGAAAGCGTACCGAACGCAAAGCGAAAAAGCTTTATCGCGCTTTTCGGCGCGTAGGCGGTCGGCTCAAACCACTCCCAGAACCGCCACGGGTCGAAGAAGGTCAGGAACGGAAGCGCAACGCAGAATACCAGAAACGGCAGAATGAAAAGCCCATCCCCGATCACCGCCAACCTGCAGCAGGCGGCAATGACCGCGAACACAAACAGCGAATAAAGCACGGCGGAAAAGATACGGATATTCTGCGATTTGCTCCCGAGACCGGGAAGACCGGCAAGAAAACTCCTCTTGTCTTCCTCTTTTTCCGGCTCTTCCGCATCGTTCCGGATCGTCCGCGCCGCAGAAGCATTCATCTCCGATGCGGTATCAGAGTCCGTTCTCATTTCTGCAAGCATCGCTTCTGCCGACGGATACCGGTTTTCCGGATCGAGCGCGGTACATTTCCTCACGACGTCCCGGAAGCGTCCTTCGGTCAGCCGCTCGTTCGGGAGCGACCCGGTGAGCAGCACGTTGAGCAGAACGCCGACGGCGTAGAGATCGGTTCGGCTGTCGCTCTGCGTGAAGCCGAATTGCTCGGGCGCCGCGTAACCCGGCGTGCCGAGGATCACCGTGTCGGTGCTCTTTTCGTTCTCAAAGCTGCGGACGATGCCGTAGTCAATGACGATCGCCCCGCCCGACGGCAGGATCACGATATTGTTCGGATTGATATCCCTGTGAACGATCCCGACGCCGTGAAGCGCGGAAAGCCCCTTCAGCACGTCGCGCACGATCGTCTCCGCGCGCTCCTCCGGGACCGAACCTCCCGCGCGCCGCAGATACTCCTTCAGCGCCTCCCCGCCGACGTACTCGCATACCGCCTCCGCATACCCCTCCTCCGGCTTTTCCGCGACGAAAAAGATCCGCGCGAGGCAGGGAGAGGAAAGCCCCGCGATCTTCCGCAGCACCGGAGCAGAGGAAAGCGGCAGCCTTTTGACGACGTAAAGCGTCTTTTTGGGCTCAAACGTACAGAGCCGGGTACCTTCTCCGTACTCCGTCAGCGTTATCAGATTCTCGTAAATGAAGGCAAACGCGTTCCCATCGGACACGGCCACACCACCTTTCTGAAAGGATGATCGCCAATGAAAAAGAAGACAGAGGAACTCCTCGAACTGATGAAAAACAGCCCCGATTATCAGGAATATCTCGAAACCAACCGCGGAGAGATCTCGGTCGGGCTGATGAAGGTCAACCGCGCCCTCGCTTCCCTGCTCGCCGAGCGGGAAATGAAAAAATCGGAGGTCATCGAGCGTTCGGGAATCGAGACCCACTACGCGTATCAGATCTTTTCGGGTGCGAAGGTACCCACCCGCGATAAAATGCTGATGCTCTGCGTCGGCTTCCGCCTTTCCCCGGACGAGGCGCAGAATCTGCTCAAGCTGACGGGATATTCCGCGCTGTACGGCAGAGAGCTGCGCGATAACGCCGTGCTTTTCGGGCTCACCAAGAACCTTTCGGTCGTTGAATTAAACGGCATTCTGTACGATCTCGGACTCGATTTGCTCCTTTGAGGGTCCGGGAAAAACGAGGTCCGATCCGGGCATTAAACGCTTCGGATCGACCTTTTTTATTGTACCATAGCCCCGCCGCAATGTCAAGAAGCGGGTTGCAAAAGATCGGAAACCGTGGTATAATGGAAAAAACGAAACGGTCTGCCGGGAAAGGAAATCCGTTATGGAAAAAGAAATCTGCCGCGACCCGATCCTCCTCGCGGGGAAAAGCACGCCCGCCGGGAAGGAGGATATCCCGGTCGCAGACGACCTGACCGATACCCTGAAAAAGAACGCCGACCGCTGCGTCGGAATGGCGGCGAATATGATCGGCGTCAGAAAACGGATCATCGTTTTCGTCGAAAACGCGCCGGACGGCGATACACCGAGGGGCGGAAAAACCGCCGTTCCCGTTTATACCGAAATGTTCAATCCCGAGATCCTGTCCGCAAAGGAGCCTTACGAAACGGAGGAGGGCTGCCTTTCGCTCGACGGCGTCCGGAAAACGAAGCGCTTCCGCACGGTCAAGGTCAGGTGGCAGACAAGGGACGGGCAGACCCGTATCAAGTCCTTCAGCGGCTTCCCCGCGCAGATCGTTCAGCACGAGATCGATCATCTGAACGGCGTGCTGATTTGAGTTTGGAATTTTTAGTCTTAAGCCTTTAGTCTTAAGTTTTCAGAAAACGCAGACGTCCCCGCACCGATGCTGACGGTGCAGGGACGCCTTTTGTTCTGTTGGTTACTTTTCTTTTGTTACGCGATAGGCGAACACTGCGCAAGGCGAACCGCTTCCTAGTAGCACGCAATGCGGAGAATCCGAGGATGGACGGCGGTGGTTCGGGGCGGCTTCGATGCTATATGCACTCTTCGCTGCGCTTTATACGAAGAAACCCGGATTTGATTTCCTCCTTATGCCTCTTTGGTCCTTTCTCTCAGAGAAAGGACACGCATCTCCCCGCATCCCCGCATCCCCACGCATCCCCTTACAGCTTAGCCAGCGAGCTTTCGATGTTGTCGAGTTTGGCCTGAGCGGCGGCGAGCTTGGCGCGTTCGGCGTCAACGACGGCAGCGGGCGCTTTGGCGAGGAAGCCGGCGTTGTTCAGTTTGGCGGAGAGGCGGGTGATCTCGTTCTGCGCGGCGTCCTTTTCCTTCGTGAGGCGGGCGATCTCCTTGTCGCGGTCGATGAGGTCGGCAAGAGGAATGAGAACGGTCGCCGAGTCGGTCACGATACGGACGGCGGTATCATCCTCGTGCGCGGCGGGATAGTCGACGGCGGAGGCGAAGGCAAGACGGACGAAGAAGGGCGTTGCCTTTTCGTTGAAGACGGCAGGATCGCCGGAGACGAAGAGATGGGTCTTGCGGGCAGGCTGCACGTTCATTTCGGCGCGGCGGACGCGGATGGCGGTAATGACGTCGATGATACGGCTCATCTGCGCTTCCTCGACCGGGAAGGAGAGTGCGTCGGACGCCTTGGGCCAATCGGAAATCATGATCGAAAGACCGGTATGCGGCAGGGTCTGCCAGATCTCCTCGGTCACGAACGGGCAGAACGGATGCAGGAGCTTCATCGCGGAGGAGAGGACCCACGCGATGACGTTCTGCGCGACGAGATTGCTCTCGGTGCCTTTGGCAAAGAGACGCGGCTTGACCAGCTCGATGTACCAGTCGCAGAAGACGTCCCAGATGAAGTCGTAGAGCTTCGAGAGGGCAACGCCGAGCTCGTAGCGCTCAAGAGCGGCGGTCACGTCGGAAATGACGGTATTGAAACGGGAGAGAATGAAGCGGTCTTCCAGTTCGAGCTTGTCGGCGGCAGGCAGCGCGACCTCTTCGATGTCGAGATTCATCAGCACGAAACGCGCCGCGTTCCAGATCTTGTTGATGAAGTTGCGCGCGGCTTCGATCTTTTCGTCCGAGAAACGCATATCGTTTCCGGGGGAGTTGCCGGTGGCAAGGGCAAAGCGGAGCGCGTCGGCGCCGTATTTGTCGATGATCTCAAGCGGATCGATACCGTTGCCGAGCGACTTGGACATCTTTCTGCCCTGCGCGTCGCGCACCAGACCGTGGATCAGGACCGTGTCGAACGGGACCTCACCCATATATTCGAGCGAGGAGAAGATCATACGGGAGACCCAGAAGGTAATGATATCGTAACCGGTGACAAGCGTGTTCGTCGGGAAATACCGCTTCAGATCGTCGGTCTTTTCGGGCCAGCCGAGGGTCGAGAAGGGCCAGAGCGCGGAGGAGAACCATGTGTCGAGCGTGTCGGGATCCTGACGCATCGGCTTGCCGCACTTGGGGCAGACGGCGGAGGAATCCTTGGTCACGACGGTCTCGCCGCAGGCGTCGCAGTAGAACGCGGGAATGCGGTGACCCCACCAGAGCTGACGGGAAATGCACCAGTCCTGCGTGTTTTCCATCCAACGGTAATAGTTCTTGTCAAAGCGCTCGGGAACGAAGCGGGTCTTCCCTTCCTTGACCGCCGCGATGGCGGGCTCGGCAAGCGGGACCATCTTCACGAACCACTGGAGCGAGATCATCGGCTCGATGGTCGTTCCGCAGCGGTAGCAGGTGCCGACCTCGTGGTCGAGGTCTTCGATCGAAACGAGGTAACCGCCCTCTTCGAGGTCCTTCAGGATCGCTTTGCGCGCCTCGTAACGGTCCATTCCGGCGTATTTCGGATAGTTGTCGGTGATCTTCGCGTCCTCGGTGAGGCAGACCTCCATCGGGAGATGCTGACGCTTGCCGACGAGGAAGTCGTTCGGGTCGTGGGCGGGCGTGATCTTCACGCAACCGGTCCCCTTGTCAAGCTGAGCGTGCTCGTCGCCGACGATCGGAATGCGTCTGCCGACGAGAGGAAGCACGCAGTATTTGCCGATCAGATCCTTGTAGCGCTCGTCGGCGGGGTTCACCGCGATCGCAGTATCGCCGAGGAGGGTCTCGGGACGGGTCGTGGCGACCTCAAGGTAGCCTTCGCCGCCGACCAAAGGATAACGGATGTGCCAGAAATGGCTCTTCTGCGTTTCGTAGTTGACCTCGGCGTTCGAGATCGAGGTGCGGCAGTGCGGGCACCAGTTGATGATGCGCTCGCCGCGGTAGATCAGCCCCTTGTTGTAGAGGCGGACGAAGACCTCGCGGACGGCGTTCGAGCAGCCCTCGTCAAGCGTGAAGCGCTCGTGCGACCAGTCGCAGGAGGAGCCCATCTTTTTGAGCTGGGAAACGATCCTTCCGCCGTATTTTTCCTTCCAGTCCCACGCGCGTTCGAGGAACTTTTCACGCCCGAGGTCTTCCTTGGTCAGTCCTTCCTCGCGCATCGCGGCGACGATCTTCGCCTCGGTCGCGATCGACGCGTGGTCGGTGCCGGGCACCCACAGCGTGTCGTAACCGCTCATTCTCTTCCAACGGATCAGAATGTCCTGCAGGGTGTTGTCAAGCGCGTGACCCATGTGAAGCTGCCCGGTGATGTTGGGCGGCGGGATCACGATCGTGTAGGTCGGCTTGGTCTTGTCGCCGCACGGCTTGAAGCAGCCGTTGTCGTTCCAGAATTTGTACAGACGGTCTTCAAAGCTTTGCGGGTCGTACGTCTTCGGTAATTCCTTTGCCATACTGCTTATCTCCTTTTATATTCAAAAATTATTTGACGAAAAACAAAAATGCCGCTCCCCGATTCAGGGCGCGGACGCGCGGTACCACCTGATTCTTCCCGTTTCCGACCGGTCGGGCGGAAGCAGGAACTCATTGACCGTGGTAACGGGCGGACCCGGCGACGCTTACGCGGAGAGCGGAGATCCCGTGCGGGACACCGTCGCTCTTTCTGCGCCGCGGCGAAAAGAGGACCTTCCGCGTTTCCCCCGACGGTGCTCTCACCTGCCACCGCTCTCTTTGCGGCGGGACCGACGCGTACTCATTCTTTTCATAGCCTTGGGGGTATTATAACGCGCTTTTTCCGTTTTGTCAAGAGAAAACGAAAAAGTAGTCTTCGTCCGGGGCGGGAAAAGAAAGAGGATCCCGTCCGCCGTTCTTCTGACGGCGCCGCAGGGCGGGCAATGCCCGCCCTGCGGTGAAATCCCGAAGATAAGCTTCTCAATACCGGTATCCGAAAAGCACGTCCCCGATGGCAAAGCGGAGGCCGGAGGGAACGGACGAGGCGAAAAAGGAGACGGAGGAAACGCCGAGATAGGGGATCACGGAGGAGATCACGGCGAGGGGAGCGCCGTCGGAAGAGACGAGGGAAACGAGACCGGCGTCCCAGGCGGCGTGCCCGGTATTGACGAAGACCACGGTCGCGACGCCGTCCGAGCAGGAGACCGAAAGGATCTGCCCGTTGATATAGCGGAAGGGAAACTGCCCTTCGGCACCGGTACCGCCGACCGCCTGATCAAGAACCGAGGAAGCAAAGAAGGTCCCGTTTTCGGAGGACTGCCGCCTGTTGACGAAAGCAGCGATCTGCCCGTTTTCGTAAGCGGCGGCGAGACGGGAGCCGACGGCGGCGTTCATGCCCTTCAGCGAGGAGGGGTGATCGTCGCGCTCGACCTCAATGAGGACCTCGGCGGCGCGGCGCTTTCCCTGCGAGATGAATTTCGGCGCGTATTCGCGGAGATACGCGGTCCCGGGACGGTCGGAGCCGTCGGGATTGAGAACGCCGAAGTCGGTCTTTTCGCGGAGGCGGTAACCGGCGGCATAGAACCAGCAGTACAGCGCGGAGGTGCAGGACTTGAAGGCGGCGTCAAGGAAAACGGAATAGAAATCAGCCTGACGTGCGAGAGAGACGTGGTGGTCGCCGAAATTGGAACCGGACCAGACGTGGGCACCGTATTCCTTCCAAACGACAGGCTTGCCCGGATTGGTATAGCGGGCGTAAGCGTTCGCAAAGAGGACCTGCCCCGCGCCGCATAAATTGACCATGTACCCCTCTGGCGCCATAAAGTCGATCGTGGAAGCAAGGCTCTGGAAATCGTACGTGTACTTGGAGGGCTCGATCGCGGGGGAGCCGGCGACCGACATACGGAACGAGAAGAGATGGTTCGGGTCAAACGAGCGCATATAGGACAGCTTTTCGTTGAAGATTTTCGCGACCTGATCGTCTACGAAACGACGGTACGCGGCGACCATCGGCGCAGTCGGCGCCGCCTCCCCTTCAAGAAGGGTATCGGGAACCGAAACGAGGTTCCCCGCAGCATCGCGCGGGGCTTTCACGCCCCAGAGCTCCTCCGCGTGCGCGGCGGAACCGTACTGCATATCGATCCACCGGCGCCAGTCTTCATCCCACCCGGCGCGGAGCGAGCCTTCGACGTTGACGCCGAGCTTGGGCTCCCATGCGATATCGTAGGCAATGATATTGTCAATCTCGTCGAAATGCAGCTTTTTGATCAGCTCTTCCACCTCTTCCCCGGAGAAATGACTCATCGGATAAGCGTGCGGGCGGATCGAAAGGTCGACGAAAATGCCGAGCTCCTCACATTGGGTGATCAGATCGAGAATGTTGTTCGTCTCGCGGATCGTGTCGACGTAAACGAAGACCGAAACGGCGTTGAAGCCGATATCCCTGACGTGAAGCAGATCGTTGTGAATGACGTCGCGATCGTAAGCGGGATCGGAAACGTACTTTTCAAAGTTTTTGGGCACCGGTTCGCCGGAGCCGTAGGAGGGCATATAATTGACGCCGAAAAAGTTTACGATCTTTCCGCCGCGCCTGAAACAGCCGTCCTCAACGGTCACGTATTTCCGCTCGGAAACGGGCTTGGGAGCCCAGTATTTCACGTTGTGAACGATCCTGTCGATGACCTTTCCCTCCGCGGTCAGCTCGGTGACCGCTCTGACCGGGCAGGCCCCGTCGATCTCACAGACGCCCGAAACCGTTTGGATACGGTTGACCGCGGCTTTCAGATCCCTGCCGGAGGCGGAGACCTTCGCAAGCTCTCTGCCGTCCTCACCGAAAAGCGCAGCGGTCACGGCGGCATCAACGCCGCTCTTCGTGATATCGACGCAGGAGCCGCCGAAGCGGACCGTCCGCACGTCGGAGGCGACGTAAATGTTTTCGGTCATACCGCCTTCCACGAGGAAAACGGGGTTCAGAAGCGCTTTTGCGGTCTCGGCAACGGCAGAAAGACCCGCCGCGTCGTAGAAATCGTCCGAAACGGCGCCGAAGGAACCGATGACCGACCCTTCGATCTCTCCGTTGTTCTCCGTTTCCCCCGAAAAGACGTTGATCCACGCGGCGTAACCGGAGTGAAGACCCTTTTCGTCGGTGATCCCGATCAAGGGGATAAACCGGGCGGCGCGCCCGCTTTCGAAGCCCTTTCCCTGCCTGCCGGGGATGCAGGAGACCAGCTCGGAGGGGACCTTCAGCTCTTTTTCGGAAAGGAAGGGCTGGGTATCGCTGTCGCAGACGGTCAGCGAAGCGGCGTTCGTCACCGGGTACCATTCGTAAGCGGGAGTGAGGCAGTCGATCACGGGAAAGACGTCGGGCAGGACCGAGGCGTCGGCGCGGAAGAGCTCGGGTTCGGCAAAGCTGTAAACGTGATGTCCGGGCGGGATCGGGCGCGCGTCGAACGAGAAGCCGATGCTGAAGGACTTCACGTCGTCCATATCGAGCGTCTGCGTCTTCTTTTCGGCGTTGCCGGACCAATATCTGAAATCGGTTTCGGAGAGCATATAATACGCCCAATCTCCGGTCACGTCAACCAAAGCGAACCAGCGGGTATCGGAATCCGAGACCTCGATATACAGGCTGTTCGTCTGCGTCTTTCTGTCCCCCTTCGCAAAGAAGCCGATGGCGTTCAGCCCCTTCTTCGGATTGGTGAAATCGCAGCGGAGCATTTCCCATCTTACAAGGGAAGCGACGTCCACGCAAAGCTCCGCTTTGCATTCGGCAAGACCGAAATCCCCGACGGTTTCGGTCAGGGCGTTGTCCGGAGAATTCGACGTACGTCTGAGGGAAGATACCGCCGTTTGGTCGGAGGTGTCAAGAATGCGGAAACGGGAATCCCCGGAAAGGGCGGAGACGTATTTTTTCAGATACCCGGAGCGGGAAATCCACTCCCCGTCCGTACGGCAGACCGTTTCGGTAAAGGCGGGACCGCCGAGAGTCAGCAGTCTGCCGCCCGCGTGAAGAAACGAGGTCAGCGCCTCTGCTGTGCCTGCCGGGGTCCGGGAGGCGTCCTCGATGATCACGAGGTCGGCGGTTCCGGCGCTGAAGATCTCTTCGGGAGGCATCGACCAGTCGCCCCGGACGAGGTCGACACCGTGCGTTTTCAGCGTTTCGGCGAGGGCGTCGTCGTAGGACGCGCCGCCTGCCGCCTTCACGAGAAGTGCCCTGCCCCGGTATTCCCGCGTTTGGCGGATATCTGACGTTTCGGGAATCTGAATCATCGTTTTTTCCTCATCGCTTTCTTCGGAAATAAGCCCCTTCCTCTCCTTCCGTCGGAAAGAAGGGATCCCGTATTCTGTAATAATTATACCTGTTTCAGCCCGAAAAGTAAAGAAAAAAAACGGTCTTTTTTTGTACGATACGATCCTGCGCGAAACCGGAAGCTTAAACGCCGTCCAGCGTTCTTCTTTTTTCAAATCATTGACTTTTTTTCCGTCCGGTGCTACAATGAGAAAAAAACACGGAGGCTATCGGAATGGAAAAACGGGAAAATAAGCGGTATCACGTCATCAGCGCGTGTGAAAATACGGATGACCTTGATTTCACGAACATCACAAACAAGCGTCAGGCGAAAATGCTGTGTGCGGACGGCGAGGTCTTCCCCGCGCTCGTCGGCGACATCCCCTACGTCAAGGGGCAGGTGAGCTTTTTCAGCACGCCCCGGTTCCTTATCGACCTGACCGGATGGAATCCGGACGACGCGTGGCTGCACTTCTTCTTCTACGTCTCCGATCCGACCGCCTTCACCGGCTACTGCCAGTTCGAGCTTTCCTCCTCCGGCAGATGCGACGTGGAGGAGGCAAACTGGAATTCGCTCGGCACCCTGCACGAGGGGTGGAACGAATACCTTCTCTCCTTCCGTGACGCGAGCGTCAGCGGCGGCGTCTTCGATATGAGCCGCGTCAACTGGTTCCGCTTTTACTACTATATGACAAAGGACGTCACGGTCGGCATCTCCCGCCTCGAGATCGTCACCGTGCCGAAGGCGGGCTTTTTGACGTCGGTCGACACCGTGCTCCGCGCCGGGGAGGCTCTTTCCCTTCCCACGACCGCGGGGACCGTCCGCGCCTCCTCCTTCGTGCTGACCCTCGGTCTCGGCGAAACGGCGGAAGGGACCGAGCTTGCGCTGACCCTCACCGACGGGAAAAACCGCGCCGCTTCCCGTACGGTCAGCCTTCCGGCAAACGGCGAAGCCCTCAGCCTTCCGCTCGACACCTTTGACGCGGCGCCCGGCTTCTCCTTCCCGGAGATCACGGGGGTCACGCTGAAGGCGCTGAACGGCGAGGCAGGGATCGGAAGCGTCGGTCTCTGCGGCATCGAGACGGCGGTCGAGCGGGAAATCAAAGCGCTCCTTTCGCGCGCACCGATCACGCCCGAAAACGCCGACAGCCTCGTTCCCGCCGTCCTCGCCGCAAAGGAACGCGTGAAGCGCACCTTCGTAGCCGTTTCCGCCGTCGAGCACCGCACGGCGAACGTGTGGCTTCCCTCCTATATGGCGTTCTGCGAGCTCTCCAAAGCCGCCGAAGAGTACGCCGCCGCGGAGGGCGGCGTCTGGATCTCGCCTGCGGAGCCCGCTGCCGACGGAAGCCTTGCGGTCACGCTGAAAAACCGCACGGGATCGGTCCTTTCCGGTCTGAAGCTGACCGTTTCCGCGCTCCGTCTGGTCCTCGGAGCCGAACTGCCGGCGGCATCCGTTCCGGCGCTCGCGCCGGAGGGCACCGTGACCCTCGTGCTGCCCCTCCGTCCCGTCACGGGCGGCGTCTGCAAGGGAATCCTTTCGGTCCGGGACGGCGAAAAGACGCTCGGCTCGGTCTCCCGCTTCCTCCGTTTCCCGGGAGAGGGATGGTATTCGGGCGACCTCCATACGCATTCCGTCCGCTCCGACGGAAAAGGCACGCCCGCGATGAACTTTTACGCGGCGTGGACCCGCGGCGATTCCTTCCTTTATATGACCGACCACAATCAGAAGATCGGCGCGAAGGAGGATATGAAGGAGGGCGTCTCCGTCCTCCGCGCAAACGGGATCAACGGCTTTGAGCCGCTGAAGGGCTGCGAGATCACGGTCTACGGTCCGAGCGGTCACGCCCTTGCGTATAACGCCGGGACCGACCGCGTCGCGCCTCCCACCGGACGCACCGAAGCCGATATCGCCGGGTGGAACGAGATCTTCACCGATCTGAAAAAGAGCGGCGGTCTCACCTTCCTCGCGCACCCCTTCTGCCGCTGGTTCAACTTCCCCGGCATGACGACCGGCGTGATGGCGGACTACAGGGGCGACTGGCTGAACGAGGGCTGGCTGAAGGTACGCGACGGGGTCTTCTACACCGTTTCGGACGCGATCCCGCTTTATCACGATTTCCACGGCGTCGAGATCATGAATTTCGACTGCTTCCGCAATGAAAAGCACTATTATCTCGATCCCTGCCTCGAATACTGGGATCGGATGAACCTCCTCGGCGAGGGCAAATTCTTCGGCTCCTGCGGCACCGACGCACACGATCCCGCCGATATCGCGCGCTGCAGGAACCGCTTCCTCCTGCCCGCGCCGACCCCCTTCTTCGTCAACGACGCGCTCGGGAACGGCAGCTTCTATCCCTCCTCCGGTCCGCTCCTCCGCTTCACGATGACCGCCCCCGACGGCACGGAGACCGGAATGGGCGGCACCGCGATCGCAAAGGAAGGCGAAAAGCGCACCCTGCGTATCGCCGCCGAAAGCGACGGAAGCCCGATCACGCAGGTGTCCCTGATCCGCTGCCGGATCACCCCCGGATATGAAAACAACCTCGCCGCCTACGAAAGCCGCGCCGTGACCGGGCTGCTCGATCCCGCTTCGGCTCCCGTACCCTATTTTGAAACGGAGATCCCGGTCACCGTCGCGCCCGGAGAGTTTTACCGCGTGGAGGTCCTGACCGAAGAATTCAACGAGCAGGCGTACTCCAACCCGATCTGGGTCTCGGCGGGCGCTTCCCGCTTTGCCGTCCGTGACGATCTCCGTCTGCTCACCCTGCGTCCCGGGGAATCCGCGATGCTTTTCTTCGACACCGACGACCTTTACGATTCCACCCGCCTCACGGCGTCCTCGGAAGCGATCGCCGTTTACGGTTACGGGAAGCTCGAGGTTTCGCCCGACGCGCTTCCCGGCGATCACACCGTCACCGTCCGCACCCTTTCGGGAAAAACGGATACCGTCCGTGTGAAGGTGATCGAATGAAAGACCGGAAGTATCGGATCCGCGAAGCCTCGGAAGCCGACGCGCCCGCCCTGCTCGCGATCTACGCCCCCTGCGTTCTGAACACGGCGATCACCTTCGAGTACGTCCCGCCGACCGAAGAGGAATTCGCCGCCCGCATCCGCAAGGTGAAGGAAGCGGGCTACCCGTATCTCGTCTGCGAGATCGGCGGAAAGCCGGTCGGCTACGCCTACGCCTCCCGCTTCCGCGAACGGAAGGCGTACGATCCCTCGGTCGAGGTCAGCGTCTACGTCGGCGCGGAGCATCACGGTCTCGGCATCGGAAAGGCACTTTATCGGGAACTGTTCGGCAGCCTTCCCACCCTCGGCGTCACGAACGTCTACGCCTGCGTCACCGTTCCGCACGAAACGCCCGACCCCTATCTTACCGACGCTTCTCCCCGTTTCCACGAAGCGCTCGGCTTCCGGAAATGCGGTGCTTTCACCGCCTGTGCCGTCAAATTCGGTCGGAAATACGATATGGGAATGTGGGAGCTGATCCTCGGATAACAAAAAACGGCACCCCGCCGTCAGAGCGGGGCGCCGTATTTTTTTACCAGACCGAAATGAAATCCTTCAGTGCCTGACGGTTTTTGGAAAGGTTCGGCACGAGGACCGACATCCCGCGGACGTAAGCGCCGTAATACGCGCCCTCGACCGGGAGACGGAAGGTATAGACCTTGAATTCGGAAAGGATGGGAAGGAGCTTGAGCGCGTAGCCGGTGATCTTCGCGTTGCTCATATCGGTCCGCATCAGCGGAAGCGCGGTGTTCAGCAGCTCGTACAGCGTGGCGGTGTCCGCACCCTTCACGCTCTCGAACACCGAGGTCAGAAGGATCCTCTGCCGCTGCGTTCTCTGGAAGTCGGTACCGATCTCACGGAGACGGACGTAATACAGCGCCTTCGTGCCGTCCAGATGGTTCATCCCGACCTTGACGCCGGGCAGCGCGGTGACCTCGGACGAGTTGATGTTGACGTCAACACCGCCGAGAACGTCGATCAGATCCTTGAAGCCGGAAAAGTCGATCTCAAAACCGCCGTCGCAATGGACGCCGAAGTTCTTTTCCAGAACCTGATACAAAAACGGGAAGCCGCCGTAAATATACGCGACGTTGAGACGGTTGTCCTGATAGCCTGCCGGCATCTGCACGTAGAGGTCGCGCATGAAGGACGTGAGGGTGATCTCGCGGGACTTGACGTTGATGCTGCAGAGGATCATCGTATCGGTGTTCATTCTCTGCCCCGGAATGCGGGTATCCTGCCCGACGAGGAGGATATTGATCAGTTCGCTTTCGCTGACCCTCGTTCTTCCGGGAACGTTGGTCTCGTCGGGAAGCGACTCGATCGGCTTCGGCGGAACGGTCTCGGGCGCCTTTGTCTCGGGCGCCCCGGTCTCGGGCTTCTGCGTTTCCGGCGCGGACGTTTCCCTGCCGGGATCGGAGGGCTGCGTCTCGGGGACGTACGGCTCCCGCGTTTCGGGGGGATCGGTCTCAGGCGCTTTGGTCTCGGGCGGATCGGTTTCGACCGGTTCGGTTCCGGGTGCCTCGGTTTCCGGCGCTTTGGTCCCGACAGGATCGGTCTCGGGCGCGGTCGTGTCTTCCCAATCCCAATCAACGGTATCGAGAACCGGGAGATCGGTATTTTCCGGATCGAATGCATCGGTCTCGTCGGTCAGCGCGTCGGGCGGGAGGAAGGTTTCCGAGGGGATCTTTTCGATTTTGTTCAGATAATGAGAGATCACCGCCCATGCGGCGACCGCGATCAGAAGAAGCAGGGCGAGGATCACGATGAGGATCACGAGCCACGCTTTCGTTTTTTTCTTTTTATTCGTTTTCGTCACGGTTTTTTATGCCTCCGTTCGTTATTCAGGCGGACGGGTACAGTATAGCACGGTTTTCCGGTTTTGTAAATCAAAAACGGGGACTTTTTACAACGCAGTCATAAAAGTCCCCATATTTTGATTCAATTCGGACGGATCAGAAGCCCCAGTCGAGCTTTTCGACCTGCTTGATGAACTTTTCGATATCGCTGTTGATCCGGTTCTCGTTGGAAGCGTAGGTGGAAGCGATGGTGTACTTGCCCGGATTCTGTTTCGGGAAGTTCAGAAGCTGACCGCCGAAGCCGCCGAAATCGAAGACGTCGCCGATATCGGTGACGCGGTGCGCGAAGATGATATCGAGCATATCGAGCGATTCGTCGTCACGCGCGGACTTGGTTTTCAGGGTCACGTCGTAGTAGGCGCGGGTCAGGTCGTAGTAAGACGCCGCCGCCATTGCTTCCATGATGAAGCCGACCGTTTCGGCGTCCTGTTCGCAGATCAGGACCGACATCAGACCGCAGGTATAGCGGGAGATGAGGCTCAGATAGTTCTCCTGATCCTCGGTGTATTTCGGGGTAGGCAGGATACCGAAGTTAATCGCTTCCTCGCCGCGCATCGCTCTCGCGTCGTCCATACGCATCCAGAAGAAGAGACCGTGACCGTCGATGAAGAGCTGACGGTAGTAGTTGTCTTCCTCGTTCTTGATCATGTGGTGGTTGAGGAAGACCGGGCTGTACATAATGTCGAGCATCGAGGAATAAATGTCGTAGTTCTCTTCGGTGCCGAAAACGTAGTAGGGATAGTCGTATTCGTCCTTTTCGGTCAGACGTCCGCCGCCGCCGAAGAAGAAGCAGGAGGCAACGTCGTTGCCGCCGAGGAAGCCGTAAATATCGTCTGCTTCGGTCATCTTCATATCGCCGTTGATATCGCCGTCGAACGAGGACATCTGATTGTAGATCTCTTCAAACGTCCACGTTCCCTGATTGACGAAATCGTAAAAGCTGGGCAGATTCTCGTCCGCCGCGATCTGCTTGTTGAAGGCGACCGCCGCGGTGGCGTCCTCGTCAATGATATTGTAGGAGGAAGCCATTAAGAAGGTGTGCTCCGCGAAGGAAAGCTCTTTTCTCACGTTGTTGTCCCAGTACGGCTGGTCGAGATCGCAATACTCGAACGAGGTTTCAAAGTCGAGGAAATCGCCGTCGGTCGTGAAGCCGGGCGTTTCCGCGAGGATCTGATAAACGAGGTCGTACACGTCGTCGTTCGTATTGACGAGCTGACGGACCTTCGAGTTCAGCTCGCTGTGCTGGATCTCGGTGAATTCGATCTCAAAATCGTACTTCTCGGTCAGACGCGTGTTGCGCTGATAAACCGCGTCGTTGATCGTGTCACCGGTCTGCGATTCTGCGTAAATGTCAACGTTCCGTCTGCTTTCCCAGTTCGGATCGTACCAATGAACGACCGAAAACAGATACCCCTCGAGGTCAAGGTCGGGCAGATTCGCCGTGATCTTCGTTTCGGCTTCGGTCTCCTGAACCTCCGGTGCTTTCGTCTCGCCGCCTTCGGCAGGCTTCTCCGCGCACGCGATCAGCACCGTAAGGAGCGTCGCCGCAAGCAGCAGGAGCGCGAGCCCTTTTCTGATATATGACATAACATTTTTTTCCTTTCTGTTGTTTTTCCTATTATACCAATCCGGAACGGAAATGTCAACAGAATTCGGAAAGAAAACCGCAGGCAGCGGAAACGGTCCCGAAAGAAAAACCGACAGAAAAGCGAAAACTTTTCTGAAATATCCCCTTGACAAAATCCGACCGGTCGTGTATAATATTACGCGATGGGGCGTTAGCGCAGCTGGGAGCGCACAACACTGGCAGTGTTGGGGTCACGGGTTCGAATCCCGTACGCTCCACCAACAAAAAAGTCTCTTTTGCCGTATGACAAAAGGGACTTTTTTGAATGATGTTTGCCCTATCGGGCAAATGATGTACCCTGCGGGTATGATGTCGCCTTCGGCAATGATGTGCCCT
>JAKSPT010000015.1 GCA_024404495.1 Lachnospiraceae bacterium | reverse complement strand
TCGGGCAGTGGATGATGTTGGTCTTGTCGAGACGGTACTCGATCTTACCGGCCTTGGCTTCCTTGACAGCCTTGGCAACGTCCATCGTGACGGTACCTGCCTTGGGGTTCGGCATGAGACCCTTAGGACCGAGGACCTTACCGAGACGGCCGATGACGCCCATCATATCGGGAGTGGCGATAACGACGTCGAAGTCGAACCAGTTCTCCTGCATGATCTTGGCGACCATATCTTCTGCACCGACGTAATCAGCGCCTGCCTCTTCGGCAGCCTTTGCCTTTTCACCCTTCGCAAAAACGAGGGTGCGGATGGTTTTACCGGTACCGTTGGGGAGGACGACCGCGCCTCTGACCTGCTGGTCAGCGTGACGGGAGTCAACACCGAGACGGATGTGGATCTCGACGGTTTCGTCGAACTTTGCCTTAGAGGTCTGGCAGACGAGGGAAAGTGCCTCTTCGGGATCATAGAGCTTTGCTCTGTCGATCAGCTTTTCGCTGTCCTGATATTTCTTACCTTTGATAGCCATCTTCATTCTCCTCCTGATTAGTCAACCACGGTGATACCCATGGAACGGGCGGTACCTGCGACCATGCTCATAGCGGCTTCGAGAGAAGCGGCGTTCAGGTCGGGCATCTTGGTCTCGGCGATCTGCTTGACCTGCTCCTTGGTGATGGAAGCGACCTTGGTCTTGTTCGGGACTGCGGAAGCGATCTCGATACCGGCTGCCTTCTTGATCAGAACGGCTGCCGGAGGAGTCTTCGTGATGAAGGTGAAGGTGCGGTCTGCGTAGATCGTGATAACGACCGGGATGATCAGACCGATCTGCGTCTTGGTTCTTTCGTTGAACTCCTTAACGAAGTTCATACCGTTGACACCGTAAGGGCCGAGAGCCGGACCTACCGGGGGCTGCATCGTAGCTTTGCCCGCATTCAGCTGGAGCTTGACGATACCTGCAATTTTCTTAGCCATTGTAATTTACCTCCTGATGTGGTTTTTTTCGGGAGAATTCATATATTTTTCCCCCTCCCACCAAAGCTTGCGCTTTGAAGCTTCTATTCCGGGATCAGTATTCGATTCTCTTCGCACTGCCCGAATCAAGCTCGACCGGCGTTTCGCGGCCGAACATAGAAACCAGTACCTTGATTTTCTTTTTGTCGTCCGAAATGCTTTCCACGGTTCCGACGTAATCCTTCAGCGGACCGTCGACGATCGTGACGCTGTCACCGACCTCATAATCGAGCTCGATCACGTGGACCTCAACGCCGATGTGGGCGACTTCCTCATCGGTGAGGGGAACCGGCTTGGAACCGGGGCCGACAAATCCGGTCACACCGCGTATGTTGCGCACGATATGCCAGGTGGCGTCGGTCATGATCATCTTTACGAGAATATAAGAGGGGAAGATCTTGGATTCGACTTCCTTCACGACCGGGATGCCGTCCTCACCGACCGTTTCGGTGGTTTCGACCTCGACGGGGATGCGGACGTCCATGATCACGTCCTGAAGTCCTCTGTTCTCGATGATCTTTTCGAGATTTGCCTTTACCTTGTTCTCATAGCCGGAATAGGTATGCGCGACATACCATGCCGGGTTTGAAGTACAGTTTTCGTTGATATCGCTCATTGTGCCCCCTGCCTTTCCGGTCTTTTTCGCGGTTGCTTACAGAACCTTGGCAAGAAGCTGGATGGCGGTGGAGAAGCCGTAGTCCAGCACGCTGATGGCGGCGCTGCACACGATGAGAACGATGACGACGAGAAGGGTGCTGTTGAAGGTGTCCTTTTTGCTGTACCAGACGATCTTCTTCAGTTCCGATTTGCAGGCACGGAAGAAGTTGCCGATTTTGGTGGTGAAGGGGACCTTGGTGCTCTTGACGGGCTTCTTAGCGTCCTTTTTCACTTCCGCTACTTCGGTATTCTTTTCGTTTTCAGCCATGAAAAAGCGCCCTCCTTACTTGGTTTCCTTGTGCTTGGTGTGCTTGCGGCAGAAACGGCAGTACTTGGTCATTTCAAGTCTGTCAGGGTCGTTCTTTTTGTTTTTCATGGTGTCATAGTTTCTCTGCTTGCACTCGGTGCACGAAAGGGTGATTCTGACTCTCATTATTTTACCTCCTGATAGTTCGCCGAAGACTTGCGCCTTCGTCTGTTTGAATTATCTCCCTCATCGGCGGCTTTTTGCAACACAAAAAAAGCCTCTCCGTAGAGGTAATGCCATTATATCACGGCTTATCCGGATTGTCAAGCGTTTTTATGAAAACCGATTGACTTTTTTTCGGAAAAAGAGTACAATACGGTTACCGTATTAAATGAAGAAAGCAGTATGCCGCAATGACGATTATCCTGAACGAACACACCGACCCGTATTTCAATCTTGCCTCCGAGGAATACCTCATCGACCACGCGGGGGGCGAGGTCATGATGCTCTGGAGAAACGCGCCTTCCGTTATCATCGGGAAGAATCAGAACGCCTACGCCGAGATCAACGAGCCCTTCGTCCGCTCGAAGGGGATCAAGGTCGTCAGACGCCTGACCGGAGGCGGCGCCGTCTTCCACGATCTCGGCAACGTGAACTATACCTGCATCGTCCCGCGGGAAAGCGGACAGACTCTTGATTTCGCGCGCTTTGCGATGCCGGTCATCGGGGCGCTCCGTGCGCTCGGTGTTCCGGCGGAATTTTCGGGCAGAAACGATATCACCATCGAGGGGAAAAAGGTCTCGGGCAACGCGCAGTGCGTCCGCGGCGGCAAGATGATGCACCACGGTACGCTGCTGTTCCGCTCCGATATGACCGATCTTGCCGGAGCACTCAACGTCGACCCCGATAAGATCAAAGCCAAGGGGATCAAGAGCGTCCGCGCCCGCGTCGGCAATATCGGCGATTATCTCCCCGATTACGACGTGCTTTCCTTCAAGCATTATCTGGAGGAATTTTTCGAGGGGGAAAAGCGCGGCTTTACCGAGGAAGAGGAAAAGGAAATCGCTCTCCTTACCGAAAAGAAATATTCCACGTGGGAATGGAACTTCGGCGAATCGAAGGAGCTTTCGGTCCGCAAAAAGAAGTATTTTCCCTTCGGTCTCGTTGACTTCCGTCTCTCCGCGGACGGCGGCGTGATCCGGGAATGTGATATCTCGGGCGATTTCTTCGGTGTTTCGGACGTGAACGAGCTTGCCTCCCGTCTGATCGGCGTCCGTCTGGAAAGCGAAGCGCTCAAAGCCGCGATCGACGATCCCTCCGATTATATCTGGGGCGCGACGGCGTCCGACCTTGCCGAGCTGATTCTTTCCTGAAGCGCGTACAGAAAAGACGATTCAGTGCGGGAAATACACGCGCGAAGCGCACATCGCGTTCCTCGCAGCGGAACACATCGTTCAAAAAACCGTCTTTTGTCCGGTAGACAAAAGACGGTTTTTGTTGGCAGGGGCAGAAGGATTCGGGTCTCGCGGCTCGACGCCGCTCGGTCAGTCGCGGCTCTGACGTTCCGCCGGAACGTCCCATTCACTGCCGCTCCCCTCGAATCCTTCTTCGGATCAAAAACAAAACGGATACCGTTTGGTATCCGTTTTGTTTTTGTGACGTGTGTCCGATTTAGATGCAAAACCATGTGTGGCTGATTTAGATGCACACCGATTTTGCGGAGGGTACACTAACCCCTTGGCGATGATGGGAGTTGCACTTAACCGCTGTCTTCCGGGGCGCAACGCCATGCTTGCAGCAAAGCCTATGTATTATTTCCTCAATGCTTTCTTCTTTCGCTCTACGTCTATTACAGCGGAATCGTCATCTTTATAACCCCATTCGCTTTTGAGGCAAGCGATCAATCTGTCATAGGTTTCAATAGCCTTGTCAACATTATTCATGATGACATATATCGTTGCAATACCATCCAAGGCATCGGTAAATCTTGGCTTTTGATTGCTTTCCTTTTCCCATGACTGTTCATAGAACGCAATCGCCTTCTCATATTCGCATTTGTGAGCATGGTACTGCGCTGTTTCAAAGAGGAAACCAGCGTTATCCGAAAACTCCGACAAGGCAGCATCCATAATACTGTCTGCTTTCTTTGCATCGAATTCCGCAAGCGCGATATACGCCTTGTATACAGGAATCAAGAAAGGTCTATGAGCAGGTAATAACGCGCACTTGTCCAAATATTCCTGCGCCTCACGGGTTCGATGGTCGGCGATCAAATTGTCAATAAGATCATAGTAAGGCAGGGGTGTGTGGGGAATGACGGCATCGCTTTCGATTACCTTTTTGTAATAGTCAATGACATCCGTATGGTTGGAACAATTCCAATCCCAAGCAACAGCCCCGTTTGATTTTTGCAGGAGCCATTGACAGTCCTTGATTTCGGGAGCAAGCATAATCGCCTCACGGGCATATTTACTAACTTTGCTCAAATATGATTCTGCGCGATGATGATAAAGTCTTGCAAGCAATGATAGAATTTTTCTCCTATCCTCTGACTCTTCAAGTTGAATTTTCAATATGTTTTCATATTCGAGAAACACGTCATCAGAAAGATTTTCCTCGATATCGAGTCTGTTTTCTATTCGTTGCAGTTTTTGATCTGTCGTCAAGTCAAAAAGCTCGTCGATGGTAACACCAAGCTCACTTGATAAGATTGGCAACAGCGTAATATCAGGCATCGTGACACCCGTTTCCCATTTTGATATAGATTGAGCGCTCACACCAATTTTTTCTCCGAGCTGCTCCTGTGTTGCTCCGATTTTTTGGCGCAATAGTTTGATTTTATTTCCAATATCCATATACGATTCACCTTCGGTTAGAAAAAATTCATTTATCAAGTACTTGATGTCTTCATTATAGCATGAAAAGTAAAACAAATCAATAACGCATATTTCGTATCAATTCACCTATTGAGCGAAAAACGGGTAGTGCGGCGGTTCGAATCTGTCTACAGACCCGAAAAGCTGCGCGAGCAGAGCTCGGCGCGGAAATGCATCTATAAAGATTCGAAATACTTATAAAAAATGCTTTTCGCCACAGCGAAAAGCGACCTTACTTCTTCACTATTCACTATTACCTATAACCTCGCCAAATCCCCGAGTTAGTGAAAAGTGAAGAGTGAAAAGTGAAAAAGTAAATTCCCAAGGACAAGTCCTCGGGGATTTGGCAGGGGCAGAAGGATTCGGGTCTCGCGGCTCGACGCCGCTCGGTCAGTCGCGGCTTTGACGTTCCGCCGGAACGTCCCATTCACTGCCGCTCCCCTCGAAACTATCTTCGGCGCGGGGCAGAAGGATTCGGGTCTCGCGGCTCGACGCCGCTCGGTCAGTCGCGGCTCTGACGTTCCGCCGGAACGTCCCATTCACTGCCGCTCCCCTCGAATCCTTCTTCGGATCAAAAACAAAACGGATACCGTTTGGTATCCGTTTTGTTTTTGGCAGGGGTAGAAGGATTCGAACCCTCGGCACGCGGTTTTGGAGACCGCTGCTCTACCAGCTGAGCTATGCCCCTTTCTGTTACCCGCATATTATACCACGGATGGCGGAAAAAGGCAAGAGGGTTTTCACTTTTTATTATGAATTTTTCGTGAACGCGCGAAAAGCGGCGATAAATAACGAACCGTGACGAATTTACAGGGAATTTACAGCTTTCCTATTGCCAAAACGGCATTTATCATATACAATAAAAGAAAAAAACGGAGAGTACTATGGAAAGATTACGCAGCCGCAAGGGCTTCATCTGTGATATGGACGGTGTGATCTATCACGGTGACCGTCTGCTTCCCGGGGTCAGGGAATTCGTTGACTGGCTTTATCGGGAGAAAAAGGAATTTCTCTTTTTGACCAACGCCAGCCGGAAAACGCCGAGGGAGCTTCAGCTCAAGATGGCGCGCCTCGGTCTGGAGATCAGCGAAGAGCATTTCTATACCAGCGCCCTCGCCACGGCAAAGTTCCTTGCCGATCAGGCACCGGGGTGCAGCGCCTACGTCATCGGTGACCACGGGCTCTACAACGCGCTCTACGACGTGGGGATCATGATCAACGACGTCGATCCCGATTTCGTCGTGGTCGGTGAGACCGACGACTATTCCTACAGCCATATCTTCACCGCGATGAACCTCGTCAACAAGGGCGCGCGGCTGATCGCGACCAATACCGACATCACGGGTCCGGTGGACGGCGGCATCGCGCCCGCCTGCCGTGCCTTCGTCGCGCCGATCGAGGCAACGACCGGAAAGCAGGCGTATTACGTCGGCAAGCCGAATCCGCTGATGATGCGGACCGGGCTGAAACTGCTCGGGGTACATTCCGAGGAAGCAGTGATGATCGGCGACCGGATGGATACCGACATCGTCGCGGGGATCGAGACCGGTCTCGATACCGTTCTCGTTCTGAGCGGTGTTTCCACGAGGGAAACGGTCGCACAGTTCCCTTACCGCCCGCGCCTGATCCTGAACGGCGTCGGCGATATCGTCGGCTGATAAACGTAAAACGAGGGAGCGTCCCATGCGGGACGCTCCCTTTTTTTGTGATTTCGTTATTCCGCGTCGGTTCCGCACAGCGAAACCGCGTTTTCCCCGCGCTTCACGGTCAGTCCGCCGACGTAGAGGCATTCGTTCGATTCCGCGCGCTTTGCGTTTTCCGTGATGACGAAGGAGGTCGAGGGGGTGCGGTCGATCACCGCGGTCAGCGTCAGATCGTCGCCGTCGAGATACGCCATCGGCTCGCCCGCGTCGACGATCTCACCGCCGAGGATGCGGACCTTTCCGTTTCCGCGCAGGTTGAGCGCATTTTTGGTCGGACCCCAGCAGGCGGGATTGATGAAATCGACCGCGCCGGTAAAGTCCTTTCCGGTCTGAATATAGTGCAGATCGACGGCGTGGAGGTTGACGAGCTGGCTGTCAACGAGCGTCGCGGTGCAGTCCCCGTCGAGATAGACCGAGAAGTTCCCGGCGTCAACGCCGTGGCTGAGGACGAAGACGTCCTTCGCACCGTTCATAAGGGAAAGCCCCTCGTAGCCGCCGTAGGTGAAGTTATGGTACAGGATCTCGCCCCTGCTCTCGCCGACGAGGAACATCCGGAACCGCTTCTGCACGTATCCGAAGAAGACGTCGCCCCAGAAGCTGTCGCGCGCGCGGAGCGACCAGCAGTTCGGGGTGAAGTGGCAGTCGCGGATGACGCCGCCCTCCGAGCCGGAGCCGATCTTCACGGCGTTGTTCCCGAAGCAGCCCCACAGATATTCGATATAATGCTTATCGCAGCGGAAGGAGGCGAAATCCACGCCGTTCCACTCGCTCGTCATCGCGACGTCAACGAGGTAAACGCCCTCGCCCTCCCCGCGCACGGTATAGGAATAGGGGTGCAGGTCCTGCGTGTCGCGCTGCTCCGGATAGAGGAAGCCGAGCCCGCGCAGTCCGGCGCCCGCCTTCAGCGAAAAGAGCGGTTCGCCGTCGGGATCGTCCTTTCCGAAATCGGTGAGGATCGCGGTCGCGGAAAAGCTCTGCGGCCAGGAGACCGCGCCGCGCAGCTCGATCCCCTCGCGGACGGTGATATGCTTCGATACGGTATAGCTCCCGGCGGGGAGACAGACCGTGCCGCCTCTGCCCGCGAGGTCGTCGATCGCTTTCTGTAAAACGTCCGAGATATCGGTCTTCGGCACGGCGTAATAGGGAGCCTTCGTCAGATCGACGAAGAGCGGGGAAGCGGGCTTATTGACGACGGTTTTCCCGTAGGGGACCGTTCTGTCAAAGGTCGGCGTATCCTTCACCGTGACCGATTTCAGCGACCGGTCGCCGATATTCGAGTTGACGCAGACGTAGGGAACGCCGTTCGGGTTATCGAACGCCTTTTTCCCGCCGAACACGTTACAGTCGGAGAAGGAGAAGCGGCCGGTGCCGAGGCACTTTACCGCGGTCCCGGTCCCCGCGGTCAGGGAACAGCCGTGGAGCAGGATATCGCCCTTGCATTCCGGACCCGCCTCGATCGCGGTCTCCGCGGCGGTGAAGCGGCAGTCGGTCGCCTGCACCCACGAAAGATGATCGCAGCGGAGGCAGGTGACGCAGTTTAAGAGGTTGAAGCGGAAAATATGTCCGTTCGGCGCACCGTCGCCCGCGTTTCTCGTGTGAACGCCGATTTTGTACCCCTCGACCGTCACGTCGGCAAGATAGGTCCAGTCGATGCGCTCGAGCAGAAGCCCGGTCGCGTTCCCCTTCAGCCAGCGGTTCAGCACCGCGGCGTCCGGCGTGCCGGGAAGAGAAGCGTTCAGCCAGAAGGACGGGGCAAAATGAAGGTCTTCGATCTTGCCGATGTCGTAGCTGTGGTCGTTTTCGTAGCCGAGGAAGAGCGGCGTACCGCAGACGTTACGGGTGTACTGCAGGGAATTGTTCCCGCCCGCCGCGTAGCAGACAGCGAAATAAGAGTTGATGAAGCAGACGTTCTCGACGGTCACGCTCTCGGAGCCGACCTGCACGACCGACGGCGGATAGGGGATCGCGTTCCCGTCTTCGAGGGTCTGTTCGGGATACCAGAAGGCAAGGTTCTTCACCGACGCCTGATGGTCGAGCAGAATTGCGCCCTGTGCGCTGTCCGTACTGCCTTTCCCGCCGTAAACGCAGAGGACCGTTCCCTCCGCCGTCCCGGGGATCAGGTCGCCCGAAATGCCGACCGAGCAGGGAAGGCGCAGGGTATGCGTCAGCTTATATCTGCCCTCCGGCGCGTAGACCGTTCCGCCGCCCGCTTTCGCGACGGCGGAAATCGCTTTTTCAAACGCCTCCGTGTCGTCGGCGATGCCGTCGCCCTTTGCCCCGAAGGCTCTGACGTCGGCGTCCGCCCGAAGATAGGAAGCGTAGTGCTTCGTGAACCGGTTGTCGATGATGCCCGTACTCATACCGCATCCTCCCGTACTGTGTAGAATCGGACCTTTCGGTCTGCTTTCAGTATAGCATACGATGCCGCCGATGTCAATGAAAAAAGGACGTTTGCCGTGCGCCCGTCCGGGCACTTTTCAAACGTCCTTCTTTCCTTATCCCTCGTACGCGGGCTCGGAAAACGTGATCTTCACGACCTCGAGCGGATCGACCGGCTCGCCGTCCTTCGTGATCTCGAAATGGAGGTGGGGCTCGTCCGAGATCTCGATGATCGCGCTCTCTCCGACGGCGCCGAGCTTCGTCCCGGCGCTGACCTTCGCGCCGACGGTGACCCCGGGGACGTCGAGCGGGGCGAGGTTCTTATAATAGCTCGTATAGCCGTTTTCGTGCGAGACGGTGACCGTTCTGCCCATAAAGGGATCGTCGGTGACGCCGGTGATCACGCCGTCCGCCGCGCAGTAGACGACCGCCCCGTCGGAGGTGCCGAGGTCAACCCCGGTGTGGACGCGGTAGTCGTTCATCGTGCGGGAAAAGACCTGCGCGGTCAGATCGTGCGCCTTGAGCAGGGTGGGCGCGGCGAGTGGGGAGGTCCATGTCACCGTTACGGGAGCGACGACCGGTTCGAGCGGCTCGGTTTCGGGAGTCACGGAGGAGGTGACGGGCGGCGCCTTCGTTTCGGGCGTCGGTTTTTTGGTTTCCGGGGTGACGGGCTTGGGGCGAATGATCTCGCGCTCGGTCTCGCTGCCGTGCACGGGCGGAAGGGTATCGCCGCCCGGGGTGACCGGCGTTTTCGGGCGGGAAAGCACGGTGATGAGGGTGACGGCAACGACCGCCGCGGTCAGCGAAAGCAGCAGGATCGCGGAAGCACGCGCCACGGCTTTTTTATCTCTTGTAAACTGATTCATGATCGGTTCCTTTCTTTTACGGGAAATATCGGATTTCTGTCGGTAGTATTGCCGGAAAAGAAAAGAACTATACGAAAAAGACTGCCGCAAAAAAGCGGCAGCCTTGAACGATTGAAATAATGCTTATTTTTCGTTTGCGATCTCTTCCTTCAGGATCGAGAAGTAGTTTTCGGAGTCGTAATCGGCGGGGAAGACGAGGGTGACGGGCTGATCGGCGAGCTTCATCGAAACGTGGAGCTGCTTGCACTTGATCCCGCCCTTCGTGCAGTGATACTCCTCCCAGTTCAGATCGGAGATCTGCGAGAAGCCGACGAGGTATTCCTCGGTGCTCTTTTCCTCGGTCGTGAACCGGAAAGCGGATTTGCAGACGCGGAGGATCTTGCCCTTGCGCTCCTTCCAGAGCGCGCAGACCTCTCCGCGCTCGGAAACGTAGGCAACGTCGCTGACGCGGCGGGTCAGGATATCGTCCCCTGCGAGATACTGCGCCGCAAAGAGCTTTTCAAAGGGACCGGACTCGCGGTGCTCCTTCTTGAAGACCTCTTTATGATAGGCTTCGATCTCGTCCTCGACCTTCTGCTCGTATTCCTTGGTCTGCGCCGTCATCTGGTCGCCGGTGAATTCCAAGGCGTCCTTGCCCTTGAGCTTGATCAGCCACATCACGAGGATGTAAACGCCGCCGATGAAGAGCATCGGGTTTCCGAGCTGACGCAGAACGCGCAAAGCACGGACTTCGTTGAGCAGAATGCCGATCAGAATGAAGACGCCGCCCGGGATCAGGGAATACCAGAACTTTTTGGGGTCTTCGGTGAGATATTTCTGTAATTTTTCGTGATCCATAAGGAATCCCTCCTTTTCCGGCGCGCTGCCTGCCGGATATGAACGTGATTCGATCAGAATGCTTCAGACAAAAGTATTTTACCACGCTTTTCCGCCGATGTCAACGACAAATCGAAAAAAACGAAAAACGTTCGGAACGGGGTCGTCTGCAGAGCACGCCCCCCGTTTGCGTTCCTTTCTTTTCGGGTGGTGTTCACCCGCTGCGGAAGGATAACGACGCCCGTAAATCAAAGAAAGAGACCGCAGGGGGGCGGGGCTGTTGCATCTGCTTCCGCAAAGCGGAAGCGATCAACAGCCCACATGCTTCGCATCGGCAAAACAGCGGTCAGGATTCCGCTGTTTTGCGCAATATACGGCGTTTTTGGCTCGAATAACGCCATTTTTTATGTTGCAAATATGCCAAAACGGCGGCGTTCAGCCGCCGAGCCGTATTTGCCGGGGGTGTTGCACATTAGTGCAACACCCCCTTGCAAGGTGCTCTGTTCGCCGTTGTTTCAGCGTCCGCTTTTCTTCGGGCAGCGTCGCGGGGCATAAAAAAGTTCCCGCGAAATGATCGCGGGAACTTTTCGGATCAGTCGTTTTTGTTTTCGCCGTTTTCGTCGTCTTCGCCGTTGTCGTCGGCGGGATCCTTTTCATCGGCTTTGTCGTCGGTGAGGTTTCCGTAGGCTTCCTCCTGATGACGGCGGAGGGCTTCGTAGGGATCTTCGGCGGCGTCGTTCTTTCTGCGTTCGGCTTCCTCGGCAAGGCGCTTTGCCTCGTCGTCGGCTGCCTTTTTGTCGTTCGCCTGCTTCGATTTCTCACGCTTTTCCGCCTGACGGGCTTCAAGCTCCTCGATCGTGACGTCCTCGTCCATCGCGGCGTTGAAGGTGTCCTCGTCCATCGTCTCGTTGCGGATCAGGAACTCGGCGACGAAGGTGAGCTTGTCAAAGTGCTCCTTCAGCAGCGAGAGCGCCTTTGCGTAGCAATCCTCGACGATGCGCTTGATCTCGCTGTCGATGAGGGCGGCGGTCTCCTCGGAGTAGTTCTTGCCGGAGCTGAAGTCTCTGCCGAGGAAGACCTCGTCGGAAGAGTGCTCCGAGCCGTAAACGACGGTGCCGAGCTTTTCGGACATACCGTAGCGGGTGACCATGCTGCGCGCCATATTGGTCGCGTGGCTGATATCGGAGGAGGCGCCGGTCGTCAGATGCCCGAAGACGATCATCTCCGCCGCTCTGCCGCCGAGGTCCATCACGATATCGTTCATCATATCTTCCGCGCTGTAATAGCCCTGATCCTGATTGGGACGGTTGATCGTGTAGCCGCCCGCGCGTCCCGCCGGGATGATGGAGATCTGATGAATGGTGTTGTTTTTCAGAACCAGCTTGCCGAGGATGGCGTGACCTGCCTCGTGGTAAGCGGTCATCTTCTTTTCTTCTTCTCTGACCTTCTTGGACTTCTTCTGCGGTCCGCCGACGATGATCTTGATCGAGGCTTCCTCGATATCGTCCATACCGATCAGGGACTTGCCCTTTCTCGCGGCGTGGAGCGCGGCTTCGTTCAGAAGATTTGCGAGGTCTGCGCCGGTGAAACCGACGGTGGTCTTTGCGATGACCGAAAGATCGACGTCGCTTTCAAAGGGCTTGCCTCTCGCGTGGACCTTGAGGATATCCTCTCTGCCCTTGATATCGGGATAGTTGACCGTGATCTGACGGTCGAAGCGTCCGGGACGGAGAAGCGCGGGGTCGAGAATGTCGGGACGGTTGGTCGCCGCGATGACGATGACGCCGTCGTTCGAGCCGAAGCCGTCCATCTCAACGAGGAGCTGGTTCAGCGTCTGCTCGCGTTCGTCGTGTCCGCCGCCGAGGCCCGCGCCGCGGTGACGGCCGACCGCGTCGATCTCGTCGATGAAGATGATCGAGGCGGGGTTTTTCTTGGCGGTGTCGAACAGGTCACGCACGCGGGACGCGCCGACGCCGACGTACATTTCAACGAAATCGGAACCCGAAATGGAGTAGAAGGGAACGCCCGCTTCTCCTGCGACCGCCTTGGCAAGCAGCGTCTTACCGGTCCCGGGAGGACCCTGCAGCAGCACGCCGTGCGGGATCTTCGCGCCGAGACGGGTGTATCTTTCGGGGTTTTTCAGGAATTCCACGATCTCACGCAGCTCTTCCTTCTCCTCGTCCGCACCCGCGACGTCACGGAAGGTGACCTTCTTCGAGTCGTCGGTGCCGAGACGGGCGTGCGCCTTGCCGAAGGAATTGATCTTCCCGCCGCCTCCGGCTCCGTTCGTGCGGAAGACGAAGACGAAGAGGAAGATGAGCGCGAGGGCGAGGAGCAGCGTCGGGATGAAGCTGATCCACCAATTGCTCGAGGGCTTCTTATAATCGAAATCGGTAATGATCCCCGCCGCCTTCTGCTCCGCGATCAGCTCGTGAAAGTCGGTGTAGAAGAGGTTGAAATCGCGCAGCGGATATTCGATCTCGCGTCCGTCCTTGGTGCGGATGACGACGACGTTCTGCCCGGTGACCTCGAAGGAATCGACCTTTTCGGTCTGGAACAGCTCCATCAGATCGGAGTAATCCACGTCCTCACGGTTCCCGTCGCTGAGCATGACCGAGACCATGATCAGCACGGCAATGATGAGGAGAAGATAGAAAAACAGGCTCGAATAATTCTTTTTCTTCATTTATTTATCCATCGCCTCCCCGGGGAGGCATCCTTCGTTTCGTGGTTCTTATTTCGAGTAGATCTCCGGCTTCAGAATGCCGACGTAGGGAAGCGCGCGGTAAGCCTCCGCGTAATCCAGCCCGTATCCGACGACGAAGGCGTCCGGAATGGAGAAGCCGACGTGATCGGGCGTGAAGTTCACCTCTCTGCGGTCGGGCTTGTCGAGGAGCGTCGCGGTGCGGACCGAGCCGGCGCCCTTGAGCTTGAGATACTCGGTGAGGTAGGAAAGGGTCTTGCCGCTGTCGATGATATCCTCAACGACGAGGATGTCGCAGTTTTCAAGATCCTTGCGGAGCAGGTCGAGAATGATGTTGACCTTGCCCGTGGTTTTGGTCCCGCTGCCGTAGGAGGAGACCTTCATAAAGTCGATCTCGACGGGGAGCGTGATCTTTTTCATTAAGTCGCCCATGAAGACGACCGAGCCCTTCAGGATGCCGAGCAGCACGAGACGCCGCTCGCTGTTTTTATAATATTCGTCGACCTCGGCGGCGATGCGGGAGACCGCCTCGGCGATCTGTTCCTCCGAGATGAGGATTCGTTCCATATCGTTGATCTGAGACATTTTGTGATACCTTTGCTTTTGCTATACAAAAGTTCCTTTCTTTCGGAAAAATCAGATCCGGTCCTTTTCTTTTTCCGTCCCGGGGGATGCCGGAGCGGGGAAAAAGGCGGGATCCGCGCAGAAGTACAAAAGAACGGCGTCCCTGCCCTCCTCGCGCGGAGGAAAGCCCGGGATCCAGAGAATGCCGTTTTCATCGGCAATAACGGGAAGGGAATCGCGCAGGAGCGCGGTGAATTTTCTGTCCGAAAACAGCTTTTTCACCTGCCGCGTCATCCCGCCGAAACGGTAAAGATCACCGGAAAGACGGGTACGGAGCGTGATCGTCCCTCCTATTTTAGCAGAAGACAGGACGGCTTGCATTGATAAATTGTAAATATTTTTGAGGTCTTTTATGATGGCGAGCGCCTCGGGCGAAAGCGGTTCCGGCGCGTAAAGCACCGCCGCTTCCTTCTTTTCGGCGTAAAGGAGCACCGGCAGACCGGTATTTGCCGGGGCGGTGCCTTCCCATTTCAGCGGCTCCCCGCTCCCGAAAAGGAGCGTGTCCCGGTCCTTCCGGAATACGTTTCTGCCCGGCATCGGCGCGGAGGCGCGGGCGCTCCGGCTCCGGACGACCCGCAGCGCTTCGACGGTATCGGAGAAGGAAAGCGACATCCCTTTTTCCTCCGCCTCCCGCCGGAGCACCCGGCGCAGGATCGGATCGGGAAGGGCAGAAAGCGCTTCCGCTCCTTCCGAAAGGGAATGCTCCGAAGCGAGGGAAGAAAGATACGCTTCATCCTCCGCGGCACATTCCGAAAGATCGGCGGCGGCGCGAAGCGCGCCCGCGCTGACCTTTTTCATCCGGGGAACGAGCTCGGCGCGGATGTAATTCCTCGTGTAGGCGGGGTCTGCGTTCGTTTCGTCGGTGATATGCTCCGGACCGTTTTCGGCAAGAAAACCGAGGATCTCCTCTTTCCCGACGCGCAGCATCGGACGGAGGAATCTTCCCCTGACCGGAGGGATCCCCGCAAGTCCCGCGATCCCGGTCCCACGCGCGAGGCGGAAGAGCAGGGTCTCGAGCTGATCGTCGGCGTTGTGCGCCGTGGCGATCCTTTCGTAGCCGTACCGGTCGGCGATCTCCGCAAAGACGGCGTACCGGATTTCTCTCGCCGCTTCCTCGGTCCCGCGCTTTTTTTCCTTTGCGTAAGCGGCGACGTCACGGGAAACGGCGTAGAAGGGAATACCGCGGCTTTCGCAGAATTCCCGGCAGAACCGTTCGTCGCGGTCAGCCGCCTCTCCGCGCAGCCCGTGATTCAGATGGACGGCGCCGACGCGCAGCTTTCTCGCATCCGCCGCTTCCCACAGGACCGAGAGCAGGCAGACCGAGTCCGCTCCGCCCGAAAACCCGACGAGGACCGAGGTCCCCTCCGGCAGCATCGCGCGGCTGTCGGCATAGGAGAGGATCTTCTCCCGGACCGTGCGTTCCTTTTTCATTTCTGTGAGTGTAAACCGTTTTCGTCCACCTCGGAGAGGGTGGCGAATTTCGTGAATTGACCGAACCATCCGATCGGAACGTCGGCGGTCGAGCCGTGACGGTTTTTCGAGATGATGACAAGTGCCTGATTGGGATTGACCGGCGTTCCCTTGGTGTCGCTCTTGTTCGCGTAGTACTCCTCGCGGTAGAGGAACATAACGACGTCCGCGTCCTGCTCGATCGCACCGGAGTCACGCAGGTCGGAAAGCATCGGGCGTTTGTCGGTTCTGCTTTCGGGACCCCGGGAAAGCGGTGCGCAGCAGATGACCGGGACGCGCAGCTCCTTGGCAAGCAGCTTGAGTCCGCGGGAGATCTCCGCGACCTCCTGGACCTTGTTGTCGATCCGGCGGTCGGACTGCATGAGCTGCAGGTAGTCGATGACGACCAGCCCGAGGTTCTTGACCCGGCGGAGCTTTGATTTCATGCTCATAACGGTCGCGCCCGAGGTATCGTCGATGAGGATATCGGTCTCACTGAGCACGGCGGAGGCCTTGGCAAGCTTTGCCCAGTCGTCCTCCTGCAGATCGCCCGAGCGCAGAACGTAGGAGTCGATCAGCGCCTCGGAGGAGAGCATACGGGTCACGAGCTGCTCGCAGGACATTTCAAGCGAGAAGACGCACACCGTCTTGGCGGTCCTTTGTGCGACGCGGGTCGCGATGTTCATACAGAAGGAGGTTTTACCCATACCGGGACGGGCGCCGACGAGGATCAGGTCGCCGGGACCCATACCGACGAGGACCTTATCCACGTCGGAAAAGCCGGTCGGCGTTCCTGCGGCAGCGTCCGGGTCGGTTTTGAGAAGCTGAAGATGATCGTAGGTCGAGAGCAGGACGTCGCGGATGTGGGTGAAGTTTTTCGTTTCGTTCCCCTGCGCGATGTCGAAGATCTTCTGCTCGGCGGAATCGAGAATGGCGGAGACCTCCTCCTGCTCCTCGTAGGCGGTGTCGGTGATCTCCCCGCAGGCGTCGATCAGAGAGCGGAGAACGCTCTTGTCCTTGACGATGCGCGCGTAGTCCCTGACGTTTGCCGCGCTCGGCACGATCTCGGCGAGAACGCGGATGTATTCTCTCCCTTTTTCGTCGTTTTCGTAGACGCCCTGCTTGACGAGCGCGTCGATCAGCGTGACGAAGTCGATCGTGCGGCTGCTCAGATACAGCTCCTGCATCGCGAGATAGATCTGTTTATGGCTTTCCATATAAAAATCTTCGCTTTTTACGATGCCGGCGATCTCGTTGAAGCTGTCCTGATCGATCAGGATCGACCCGAGCAGGGACTGCTCGGCTTCAAGGGAGAAGGGAAGGGATTTCTGTAAAAGATTCGGTTCACTCATGTCGTTCAACCATGCCTTTCGGCGCTTCGTTTCTTCTGACGCGAAGCGCGGCGTGATACAAATTCATTCCGTGCCCCGCTTTCCGGGGCGGCGCGGTAAAATCTCCGCGGATCAGCCGAGAACCTCGACCTTGAGCTGTCCGACGATCTCGGGGAAGAGCTTGACGTCGTAGGTGTAGACGCCGAACGCCTTGATCGCCTCGTTCATCACGATCTTGCGGCGGTCGATATCGACGCCGTGCTGCTTCTTGAGCGCTTCGGCAACGTCCTTGGAGGTGACGGAGCCGTAGAATCTGCCGTCCGCGCCCGCGGTGGCGCTGATCTTCACGCTGAGGGACTTGAGCTGCTCGGCGAGCGCCTGCGCCGCCTTCTTTTCCTCGGCGAGACGGTGTGCCGCCGCCGCTTCCTTGCTCTTGACCTCGCTGATCGCTTTTGCGTCCGCTTCTACGGCGAGCTTCTTCGGGAAGAGGAAGTTGCGGGCGTAACCGTCCGAAACCTCGACGATCTGCCCCTTTTTGCCCTGTGCGCGGACGTCCTGTAATAATACGACTTTCATACTGTGTTATTCCTTTCTTTTTCTGTCTCTGCCGGAGAGAGCTCCGGCTCGTTTATGCTTCGCTTTCGGCGACGTACTCGTCGATCGCGTTCTTGAGCTGTTCCATGGCTTCCGCCATCGTCATGCCGTCCATACGGGTCGCGGAGGCGTCGAAGTGCCCGCCGCCGCCCATTTTGGTCATGATGATCTGCACGTTGACCTTCCCCGCCGAGCGCGCGGAGATATGGATGACGTCCTCCACGCGGCAGAGCGCGAAGGATGCCTCGACCCCGTTCACGGTCAGCAGCTTGTCGGCTGCCTTTGCCGCCGAGATCGAATCCTTTTTGGTATTATCGTCGGAATCGTTATAGGAAATGGCGAAAATGCTCCGGTATATTTTGATGTTGGATTCGAACCGGACCTCCGAGCGGAATTCCTGCAGGGAGGAACGGAAGAGGGTCTGGACGTCGACCGGGAGCGCGCCCTCGCCGCGCAGATACAGCGCGGATTCAAAGGTACGGGTGCCGGTGTTGTGGACGAACTGCTTGGTGTCGAGGGTGATGCCGGCGTACATGATGTCGGCCTCCTCCTTGCGGAGAAGCCCTTTTCCGATCGTCAGCTCGAGGATCTCCGCCATCAGCTCGCAGGACGAGGAGGCGGCGGGCTCGATATATTCCTCAAGCGGCTTGTCCGGGAACTCGGCGGTCTTGCGGTGGTGGTCGATGATGACCGTCCGCGTCGAGAGCATATCATAGATCTCGGGCGCCTCGAACTGTCTGACGTTGTTGACGTCAACGACGGCGAGGATGGTTTCGGGTCTGATCAGATCCTGCGCCTCGACCGCGCTGACGAAGAGGGAGCCATCCTGATACTCGGGGATCTCCTTCACCTTGTCGTAGCAGAGGAGGAAGTTCGGATCCTCGGTGTTGACGATGATATTGACCTGCGCGCCGCAGAAGGTACAGAGGCGCGTCATGCTGAACGCCGCGCCGATGGCGTCGAAGTCGGGCCCGCGGTGCATCATCACGAGGACGTTCGACGCGCCCGAAAGGCGCTCGATCAGCTTCAGCGCCGTCATTCTCGCGTGGACCTTGTTGCGCTTCTGGGAGGTGATGGTCCTGCCGCCGAAGAATTCGGTCCCGCCCGCCTCGTCGCGGAGGACGACCTGGTCGCCGCCGCGCTGGAGCGCGAGCTCAAGGCTGTCGGAGGCGATGCCGAGCTTTTCCTCGAGCGTTCCGGTCATGCCGCACACGCCGATGGAGGCGGTGATCGGGAGCCCGGAGGAGCCGATGCGGACCTCACGCACGCTGTCGAGAATATCGAAGCGGCTGTCGGTCATCTGCGCGAGGCTCTTTCTCGGGAAGAGGAAGAGGAACTTGTCGCGGTCGGTTTCGCGGAGAATGCCCCCCGCTTCCATTGCCCAGGAGCGGAGCAGGCTTTCCGCCTTGTCGATGGCGGCGCCCGCGCCCTCGTCCTGCGAGTTCTGCAGGAGCTCGTCCACGTTGTCGAAAAGGATCAGCGCGACCAGCGTGTCCTCGCTGCGGAGCTGCTCCACCGAGTCGTGCAGGGTGGTATTGTCGTCCCAAAGGGTCAGGATATAATTCTTTTTCGCGGAGGAAACGCGGTAGCCCCGGATGTCGAACCCGCGGTCGAAGAGGCGGACGTAAACACCGCTGTCCGAGAGGAGGGAATCGGCGGAATAGCCTGTCAGCGCTTCGAGGGTCATTCCGGTCGGCGGGCTTTTCAGCTTCGCGACCGAAAGGAAGGTGCCGTTGTACCACCTTACGATCCCGGTGTCTTCCTCACAGATGAGGACCGGCATTTCGAGCTTGGTCATAAAATCGAGCGCGATGCCGCTGAGCGCGGGCTTGACCCCGGCGAAATCGTCCTTCCGGATCAGCTTCCCGACGAGGAAGAAGATCAGCGCCGTGATCGCGGCGAGCAGAAGATAGAGAAGCACGGGCAGCAGGGTCGTCATCCATCGCGGCGTTTCCGGAGGATAGACGGTATTGACCGAGAGACAGATAACGAGGACGCCGAGGAGGACGTCGGTCACGATCTGCCAGAGGGCGGGATTCTTGATCGCCGTTTTCAGTTTTTGGATCATTGGATCACCATACCTTTCGCCGCGCGCGCCGTGAGGCGGAGCGCGGGTGTGAAACGGGTTTTCGGAAAAATTACGGTTCGGGTTCCCGCTTCGTCCCGCGGTGCCGCAGAACGGCGCCGATCAGCACCGTGAGCGCGCCCGTCAGACCGAAGAGGAGCAGGTCGAGGGGAAACCGTTTCGGGATCAGCGCAAGGAAGAGGACCGTGAGAAAGAGCGCGGCGAGGCGGACCCTTTCGGTTTTCCAGAGGAAACGGAGCAGCCGGAACGCCTCCAGCCAGAAGCCGGGCAGAAGGAGCAGAAAAAGGTTTGCCGCGGTCATGAAGAACAGAGCGGGAAGCGGGAGGAGCAGAAGGAGGAGCGAGAGGAGGAAGATCCCCGCGGAAAGGGGGCTCATCCGGCTCGAAAACGCTTCTTCCGCCTCCTCGCGGTTCAGCTTCATCGGTCCGGCAACGGCGCGTACCGCTGCCGAGGCGAGGAAGGCGAGGATCAGAGCGCATCCGCCCGTGAGCGCGGGCAGGACGGAAATGAGCGAATCGAGGTAAAATTCGGCGTCCGCCTCCGAAAAGAGAGCGTAATAGACGCCGTTATGCAGCGTGCGGATCGAGAGGATCGCTTCCTTCACCGCCTCCGCCTGCGTCGGGAACGCCGCCCTGACCGTTTCCGGGGAAACGGGACCGGAGGCGGTCACCCGATGGAGGAAGAATCCCGCCGCGTAAAGAAAGAGCAGGAACGCGGAGAGGGCGCACGCCCGGTGAAGCGTCGCCTTTCCCCTTGCCGGAAGCAGCGCCGCCGGGAGGAGAAGAAGGACGATCGGAAGCGCGAAAAGCGGGGAAAAGGAGCCGGTCGCCGCGAACGCAAAGGGGATCGCGGGGAGGAGGCAGAGAAATACGAGGAGAAGGGAGACCGCTTCGGCAAGCAGGGCGAGCGACGCGGCAGCCGCCGCGGCGTAGAGAAGACTGCCCGGCGTCGGAAAGCCGGCGGAGGAGACCGCGCAGCATCCGAGCCCGATCGCGATCGGGACGAGAAGAGCGGTCAGCGCGGCTTTTTTTCCGGTTTTCGGAGCCGCCTCCGGTGCGGAGCGGGAAACGGGAGCAGGACCGGCCTTCCGGTCGGAAGATTTCTCCTTTTCCATTCTCACCGCGCCTTTCGTCGGTTCCGCCCTCCGTCGACAGCGCCGGAAGGGACATTCACCCATTATATTTCTATCATACTATTATAGCATACCTTTTCCGTTTTGTAAACCGCTTTTTCCGAAATTGCGGGAAAGAAATGAGAAAAATGCGGGAAAACTGCCTGAAAACGCAAAAAAGCCGTTCCTTACGGTGCTTTTCGTAAGGAACGGCGATCGGTTTTCTTTCGTTCCGGATCATTCCCGTCTCAGTCTCGCGTAGGTCGCCATCAGCTTTTTGGTGCCGACGGTGTCGAAGGCGATCTCGTAAAGGACGTCGGCGCCCATCGGCGTGACCGAAAGGATGGTCCCCGTGCCGAAGGAGGGATGGACCACGCGGTCTCCTCCGCCGAAACGGTCGCGGACGGCGGGCTTGGCGGCACTGACCGTGATCGCGGCGGGACGGCTGAACTCGGCGGAAACGGTCGGCTTTTTCCGTGCGGGAGCCTGCGCGTGCTCCTCCCGCCGGTGCAGATCGTCCCGGTCGGTCGAATCCTCCGGAAGCTCCCCGAGGAACCGGGACGGGGCGTTGTACTGCGTTCTGCCGTAGAGGACGCGCTCCCTTGCGTGGAGGCAGAAAAGCCGGGTCTTTGCACGGGTGATCGCGACGTAGGCGAGGCGGCGCTCCTCCTCCAGCTCACTCGGATCGGAGGCGGACTGGATCCCGGGGAAGATCCCCTCCTCCATGCCGGGGAGGAAGACGACCGGGAATTCAAGTCCCTTCGCGCTGTGGATGGTCATCAGAACGACGGCGTCCGCGTCCTTGTCGTAGTTGTCGATATCGGCGACGAGCGAGATCTCTTCGAGGAAATTTGCAAGAGAGGGCGCCTCGTGCTCCTTTTCGTAGGCGAGGGCGTTGGAGATCAGCTCCTGCACGTTTTCAAGACGTTCAAGTCCCTCCATCCCCTGCGCGAGCAGCATCGAGCGGTATCCGGTGCGGTCGATGACCTGCGCGACGAGCTCGGAGACCGGCTCGTTCAGCGCCTCGGTCTGGAAATCGCGGATCATCGCCGTGAAATCCTTCAGCTTTGCGGAGTTCTTGACGAGGGCGGGATAGCGGTCGGAGTCCTCCATCACGGCGAACATACTCTCCCCGGTACCGAGCGCGATCTGCTCCACGGTCGAGATCGTCGTTTCGCCGATCTTGCGCTTCGGCTCGTTGATGATGCGGCGGAGACGCTGCGAGTCGAGCGGGTTGTTGATGACGTTCAGATAGGCGAGGACGTCGCGGACCTCCTTGCGGTCGTAGAATTTCTGCCCCGCAAGGACGCGATAGGGAATACCGGAGCGGGAAAGGGCGTTTTCCAGCTTGTTCGACTGAGCGTTGACGCGGTAAAGCACCGCGAAATCGCTGTATTTCCGCTTTTCGGTGATCACCATTTTTTCGATCGTGATCGCGATGAAGCGCGCCTCCTCGCCCTCGTTTTCGAGGCGCTTGACCCGGACGTTTTCCCCCTGCGGGTTGGAGGTCCAGAGGGTCTTTTTGTGTCTGCCGATATTGTTGCCGATCACGGCGTTCGCCGCGTCGAGGATCTTTGCGGTCGAGCGGAAGTTCTGTTCCAACTTGACGACCTTCGCGTCCTCATAGGTGCGGTCGAAGCCGAGAATGTTTTCGATCGTCGCGCCGCGGAAGCGGTAAATGCTCTGATCGTCGTCGCCGACAACCATCAGATTACGGTATTTTCCTGAAAGTAATTTGACAAGTTCAAACTGCGCGTAGTTGGTGTCCTGAAACTCGTCTACCGAAACGTAGCGGAAGCGGTTCTGCCAATGAGCGCGGACCTCGTCGAAATCGCGGAACAGACGTACGGTCTCGGAGATCAGATCGTCGAAATCGAGGGCGTTGGATTCGAGCAGACGCTGCTGATAGCGGGTATAGACCTGCGCGGTCAGCTTCATGCGGTAGTCGGAGCCCGCCTGCACCGTGAATTCCTCAGGCGAAAGCAGCTTTTCCTTTGCGCGGGAGATCTCGTTCTGCACGCCCTTGACCGGAATCGCTTTTTCGTCGATCTTCAGCTCCTCCATACATTTCAGAAGGAGATCGTGGGAATCCTTGGTATCGTAGATGGCAAAGCCGGGCTTATAGCCGAGATTGCCGCCTTCCTGACGGAGAATGCGCGCGCAGAGGGAGTGGAAGGTGCTCGCCCAGATATCCTTCGCGTATTCGCCGATCACGGTCGCAAGGCGGGTACGCATCTCGTTTGCCGCCTTGTTGGTAAAGGTAATGGCAAGCACCGCCCACGGAGGGCAGGGCTTTTCGGTGAAGGCGGCGAGGACGGTGTCCAGCTCCTCGTCCGGGAGGGAGAGGGACTGCTCCATGCGTCTGACGTCCTCTTCGCCGATCCCCTCCGGCACCGTCTCCGAGAAATAGGCGTTGCCGTATTTGATCAGAAAGGCGACGCGGTTGACGAGCACGGTGGTCTTGCCGCTTCCCGCGCCCGCGAGAACGAGCAGAGGACCCTCGGTCGTGAAGGCTGCCTCACGCTGTACGTCGGTCAGAAAATGAAATTTTTTATCGAACAAAGCACGCTTGGCTTTGAGAAAAGCGCTTTGCAATTCGCTGCGGTCCATATTGATCCCTCACATTTTATGATTCTATTATTATACCACGGAATCGTGCTTCCGTCAAGAAAGCGGAAGGCGGATTTCCGGATTTTTTCACCGAAAATCACGGCGGGAAACGCGGGTCAACAATTTGTTCACCGATCATAAAAAAATTCATAAAATATGCTTTTTTTCCGACCGTCAAAGTGTTATACTGTTACCGTCCGGGGTTTTTTCCGGAACAAAAGAAAAAAGGAAGTGAGAGCTGATGGATCAAGGCGGCAGTACAGGCACAAAACCCGGCGGTAAATGCCTGTATCAGGAATCCGATACGGCTGTGCCCCGACGATCGGCTCGGACTTCCGGTCATACCGATAACTGACGGAATTTCAGGCTGAGACGGCGCACGGAACGGCGCGGACGGGAAGAAAATCCCCGTGCCGGGTCTTTTGCGCGTTTTTCTTTTGAAGCGCGCTCTGCCGGACGATGTGCTTTGCCCCTTCTTTTCCCAAGGCGCGGCGGTTATCCGCCGAAAAAAATAAGGAGGTAAAGCAAAACGTGAAATCCATTTCCATTTCCACCGAAAAAGCGGTGGCTTTGCTTGAGGCAAAGAAATACTCCTCTCTCCGCATCATCCTCAACGCCATGGAGCCCGCGGATATCGCGGAATTCATGGAGGAGGTCCCGAAGGAACAGCATCCCGTCGTCTTCCGCATCCTGCCGAAGGAGCTGGCGGCGGACGTCTTCGTCGAGATGGACCCCGATCAGCAGGAGCTTCTGATCTCCGGCTTCTCGGACAGCGAGCTGCGTGAGGTCCTTGACGAGATGTACCTCGACGATACCGTCGATATCATCGAGGAAATGCCCGCGAACGTGATCGAAAGGATCCTCAAGAACTCCACGCCCGATATGCGCAAGGTCATCAACGAGGTGCTGAAATACCCGAAGAACAGCGCCGGTTCGATCATGACCACCGAGTACGTCTCCCTGAAGGAGGATATGACGGTCGCGCAGGCGTTCGAGATCATCCGCAAGGTCGCCATCGACAAGGAGACCATCTATACCTGTTACGTCACCGACGCGAAGCGGTGCCTGCTCGGTCTGATCAGCGCGAAAACGCTCCTCATCTCCCCGCTCGACGCCGTGATCGGCGACATTATGGACAGCAACTTCGTTTACGTTTCCACGCTGGACGACCAGGAGGACGTGGCGAAGGCAATTGAAAAATACGACCTGCTCGCGATCCCGGTCGTCGATAACGAACAGAGACTGCTCGGTATCGTCACGGTCGACGACGCGATCGACGTCATGCAGAACGAGGCAGAGGAAGACTTCGCGGTCATGGCGGCAGTCACGCCGACCGAAAAGCCCTACCTGAAAACCTCTCCCTTCGAGCTGTGGAAGGCGAGAATCCCGTGGCTTCTGCTTCTGATGATCTCGGCGACCTTCACCGGGATGATCATTTCGTCCTTTGAGGACGCGCTCGCCGTGATCCCCGCGCTGACCGCCTTCATCCCGATGCTGATGGACACCGGCGGTAACTCCGGCTCGCAGGCTTCGGTCACCGTCATCCGCGGTATCTCGCTCGGCGAGATCGAATTCCGCGATATCGGAAAGGTCATCTGGAAGGAACTCCGCACCGCGCTCTTCTGCGCCGTGACGCTTGCCGTCGTCAATTTCGGCAAGATCATCCTCGTCGACGGGTATCTGCTGAACAATCCCGCGATCACGGGCAACCTGATGGTCCCGCTCGCGATCTGCGTGACGCTTGCCGTCACCGTCATCGCCGCGAAGATGATCGGCTGTATTCTCCCGATCCTCGCGAAAAAGCTCGGCTTTGACCCCGCGGTCATGGCGTCCCCGTTCATCACGACCCTCGTTGACGCGGTCTCTCTTCTGGTCTATTTCCAGATCGCGAAGATCCTGCTCCATTGTTGAATCTGAAAGGAAAAAAGCGTAATGAAGCCTTATATCATGAAGCTCAACCCCGCTCTGAAGGACATCATCTGGGGCGGACACCGTCTTTCCGACGAATACGGAAAGGGCGAGGCAGGGCAGAAGATCGCCGAAAGCTGGGAGCTTGCCCTGCATAAGGACGGCATCTGCCGCGCCGCGAACGGCGAATGCGAAGGGAAGGGACTTGACGAGATCCTCGGCACGGCCGAGTTCCCGACGCTTATCAAGCTGATCGACGCCTGCGACAATCTTTCGATCCAGGTGCATCCCGCGAAGACCGAGATGTGGTATATCGTCGACTGCGACGAGGGCGCGACCCTCGTTTACGGTCTGAAGGACAAATTCAACGAGGCTTCCTTCCGCGAGGCATTGAAAAACGGCACGGTCGAATCGCTTCTGAATTACGTCCCGGTGCATAAGGGCGATATCTTCTTCATCCCGACCGGACTGGTCCACGCGATCGGCAAGGGCATCCTCATCGCCGAGATTCAGCAGAACTCCAATATTACCTACCGCGTTTACGACTATAACCGCCTCCAGAACGGCAAACCGCGTGAGCTTCACGTCGAGCAGGCGATCTCGGTCATCCGCGACTTTACCGAGGACGATATCAACGCCATCCGCTATTCCAAGAAGGCGAAGGAACCCGGAATGCTCGCTTCCTGCGAATATTTCACGACCTACCGTTACGATATCCGCGGCACGGTCACCCGCGCGGCGGAAAAGTCCTTCGAGTGCGTGATGTGCCTTGAGGGCGAGGGCTTCTGCGGCGACGTCCCGATGAAGAAGGGCGACACCTGCTTCGTTCCCGCCGGATACGGAACCTACTCCGTCACCTCCGAAAAGGGAATGAACCTGATCGTGACGACGATCTGAAAGGAAAAAATATGGACGAGCTTATCAGAATGCTGTCACCCGTTTGCATCGTCTGCGGTCTTCTGATTGCCGTCTTCGTGTTTCTGTTCCTCAAAAAATACAGGGAAGGTGCGTATTATCAGATTACGCATCTTCCCTATCTTTCTGTCAGGGCAGATCTCGGGCGGTATGGAGAGTATCTGACTTATCAGAACCTGAAGGGACTTGAAAAAGAGGGCGCCCGCTTTCTCTTTAACGTATATCTGCCGAAGGAAAACGGCGAGACGACCGAAATTGACGTTCTGATGCTGACCGAATGGGGCTTGATTTCTTATGAAAGCAAGAATTACAGCGGATGGATTTTCGGCAGTGAGGATCAGAAAAACTGGTATCAGACACTGCCGCAGGGAAAGGGAAAGAGCAATAAGGAATCGTTTTATAATCCTGTTATGCAGAACCGTTCCCACATTAAACACCTGAAAGAACTGATCGGCGATGATGTCCCGATTCACTCGGTGATCGTTTTTTCGGATCGCTGTACGCTGAAAAATATAACGATGAAAAGCTTTGAGATTCCCGTCGTGAACCGATCCGGCGTATATAACGCAACACTTTGGCTGAAATCCTCTTTTACCGGCTTCACGCTTACGACGGAAAAAAAGGACAAGCTGTACGAAATTCTTTATCCGCTCACTCAGGCGGACGAGGCAACGAAGGCGCAGCACGTTGCGGCGATCCGGGAAAAATTCGGAAATGAAAACGTCGTACCCCGCGCTGCGGCAAAACCGACGGATTCGCCCGCCGCTGATACGGCTTCTCCGGTTGGGAATCCTGCGGAAATCAAGCGCGTTTCCGCGGAGACCGTCTGTCCCAAGTGCGGCGGGAAACCGGTATTGCGTACCGCGACCCGGGGTGCAAACGCCGGAAAGCATTTCTACGGCTGTTCCAATTATCCGAATTGCCGTTTCATTTTTCCGCAAAAGAATAATACGGAAAACGAACGGAAATAAAACGCAATTCGCTTTTCAGCTATGGAAAGAAGCCGCAATTGGTTTTTCGTTGGATTATTACGAAACAGAAAAACCGCCCTTTGTCAGCCGACAAAAGGCGGTTTTTTAACGAGAAACGCGTTATTTTCCCTTCGTCCGGAAATCGCAGATCACGCCGTAGTGGTCGGAAACGTACCCGTCGTACATTTCGTCAAGGATCTTGTAGGAGAGGGCTTGGGAGAGGTTCGGATCGTAGAAGATGAAGTCGATCTCGTTTTGCTTTTTCCCGTATGCGTGATAGGTGAAGCTGACCGCGGATTCGTCCTTTTCGGCGGTCTTGTGCGCGTCGGAGAAGACGGCGCTGATGGTCTGATAAGGGCCGGAGCCGACCGTGGCGTTGAAGTCGCCGGTCAGAACCATCGGGTAGGAGCCGACGTACTTGGAAAGGCTTTCGAGCAGGTAGCCTACCTGCACCGCGCGGACGTCGTCGTTGCTGTGGTCGAGATGCGTGTTGCAGGCGAGGATCTCGATCCCCGTTTTTTTCTCTTTCAGCAGCGCCCACGTGCAGATCCTCGGATAGAGGGAATCCGGCACCTTGGAGCATTCGTCATAGGTCTCGGTCAGCCAGAAGGTGTCGCTTTCGACCAACTCAAATACGTCCGTGCTGTAAAGGAGGGTGTTCCATTCGCCGTCCTTCGCGTTTTTGCCGTTGCGGGAGCAGCCGACGAAACCGTATTCGCCGTCAAACACCCTTTTCATAAAGGCGTTCCATTCGGCGGTCGTTTCCTGCGTGCCGATGATATCGGGATAATAATCTCTTACGAGCGCTTCAAAGCGCACGGTGCGCTCCTTGACCGAGTTTCCGTCCGGGTCGTTGGCACAGCGGAGATTCTGGGACATCACCGAAAAAACGAGGCTCACGGAGGAAGGCGCATCGGTGACGGGCGCCGCCGTTCCGGTCGGCTGTTCGGTGCCGGGCAGCGTTTCGTCCGTGCCCTTTCCCGCCCCGCCGCAGGAGAAAGCGGAAAGCGTCAGACATAAGGTCAGAAGGATCAGAATCGTCTTTTTCATTTTTGTCATATCCTCTCTTCCCGGAATCGGGAACCGCAGATCGGCAGACACGACCTGCCGCGTCGGTTTTGTCGTATCTATTGTAACACATTTTCTTCACGGAATCAAGCCCTATCCGGGAAAGGGGTTGATTTCCCGCTGAAAATATGCTATACTACGGCAGAAAGGCGACCTGAAATATCTCAATGAATGGGACGGTATGACACGTTGATAAGAATTATGTTCGTCTGCCATGGCAATATCTGCCGCAGCCCGATGGCGGAAATGATCTTTCTCGATCTGCTCCGGAAGAGCGGGCGGGAAAAAGAATTTGCGGTGTCCTCCTCGGCGACGAGCAGCGAGGAGATATGGAACGGGATCGGGAACCCGATCTATCCCCCGGCGAAGGAGGAACTGCGGCGGCACGGGATCCCGTTTACCGAGCATCACGCCGTACAGCTCACCCGCGCGGACTATGGAAAATTCGACCTTTTCATCGGAATGGATTCCGCGAATATCCGGAATATGCTCCGCATTTTCGGCGCCGATCCCGACGGGAAGGTGAAAAAGCTGATGGACTATACCGCGCGCGGCGGGGACGTTTCCGACCCGTGGTACTCCGACCGTTTCGATATCGCCTACGCCGATATCCTGAAAGGCTGCAAAGCGCTTCTCGAATTCCTATAACGAAAAAACCGCCTGCGTGGCGGTTTTTCTTTTGGTCAAAGGGATTCGCTGACGATCTTATAATAGGTCCTCGCGGTGAGACGGTAGATCAGCGCGTAGAAGAGGCAGAAAACGCCGAACGCGATCAGCGTCGTCAGGATCGCGAAGGTCATATCGCGCAGTCCGAAGAGCATCAGCAGCTTCCACACCATCGGGAAGGCGAAGGAGAGGTGGACGCCCGCGAAGAGCAGGGGCGCGAAGAAGACGGTGCGGGTCTGCGAGCGGATCCCGGCGCGGATATCCTCCTTCGTCATGCCGACCTTCTGCATGATGCCGAAGCGCGCCTGATCCTCAAAGCCCTCGGTGAGCTGCTTGTAGTAAACGATCATCGCGGCGGCGGCGATGAAGACTGCCGAAAGCAGGAGACCGATGAAGAAGAGCCCGCCGAAGGAGGCGATAAAATCTCCTCTCGCGTCTGCGATATTGCCGCCGGAATAGCCCATCCCGTCCCGGAAAAGCTCCATTGATTGGAGCGGTTCGGTCATATCGCTCACGGAAAAGGCTTCCAGATCGGCGTCCTTCATATCAACCCCGTAATAATACCGGACGTCGAGCATCGGATTGCCGTAGTCGTCCCGCATCCCGTTCAGTTCATTCAGTTCGGAATTGTCCGGAATGACGAGGAAGTACGTCGGATTCAGCGAAAGCTCGGTGTCTTCAAAGGGGAAGAAGGAGGAAAGACGGGTGACGAGCTTCCACTCCGTGTTTTCCACGCGGATGGTGTCCTGCTCATATTTGCCGCTGATGACATAGATCGCCGCCTCGCCTTTGCCGAGGGTGAGGTCGTCGTCCGCGACGCGGTTGTAATCGGTGAGCGGGAAGAAAAACAGCGTGCGGAGGGCGTCAAGCGCGGATGGGTCGTAAAAATCGGAGGGACGGACGGAAATATGATTCCCCGAAAGGGTCCCGCTGATCCCGGAGTAGGTGTATTCCCGGACCGCGGTCGGTTCGATCCCTCGGTCCGCGATCACTTTTTCGTAAGAAGAGCGGATGGCGGTGAGGTTTTCTTCGGTGAGGCTTTCGGTCCCGTCCATCATCAGGGAGACCGTGACGTCGTTCGGATAGGAACGGCGGAGATTGTCTTCCTTTCCGAAATAGAGGGCGGAGGTCGAGGAGATCATGACCAGCACCATCGTGGAGAGGATGCAGACCGAGGCAAGCCCCGCGCCGTTTCGCTTCATACGGAAGAGCATCGAGGAGACGGAAACGAAATGATCCTTGCGGTAATAATACTTTTTGTTCTTTTTCAGGAGGCGGCAGAGCGCGACCGAGCCCGCGATGAAGAGGAGATAGGTGCCGATGATGACGAGGATCACGGCGACGAAGAAGAAGAGCAGCGCGTTCAGCGGGCTTTCGATCGAGACTGCCATAACGTAGGCGGTCACGATGCAGAGAAGACCGGAGATCGCGAGGATCGGATTGGAGCGCGGCGGCTTCTCCCCGGTGCTTTCGCTTTTCAGAAGCCCGATCGGATCGGTACGGAGAACGGTGACGATCGAGCGCAGGAAAACGATGAAGAAGATCACGAGGCTGACCGAAAAGGTGAAAGTGAAGGATTCAAGCGTGAACGACGGACGGAAGCCTGCCTCGCCCTGTACGAGGCGGGCAAGCACGAGCTCCGCCGCCTTGGAAAACAGCGCTCCGGTGAGAAGTCCTCCGCCGATCCCGATCCCGGCGAGGATCAGAGATTCCCACGCGGCGACGGCGCAGATCCCCTTTTTGTCCATTCCGAGAACGTAGTAGAGACCGAATTCGCGGAAACGGCGTTTGAGGAGGAAGGAGCTTGCGTAGAGGAGAAAGATGACAGAGAAGAGCGCGATGACGATCTTGCCGAGCGAAAGGATCGCTTCCGTCGAGCGTCCGCCGCGCATCTCTTTCAGCAGGGTTGAATAGCTGAGGCATTGAAGAACGTGCAGTACCGCGACCGAACCGATGCAGGAGACGATATAAGGCAGATACAATACTTTGTTTTTGACGATCCCGGTCCACGCCAGCCGGGGATAGAGCGAGCGTTTCATCGGCTTTCTCTCCCGGTCACGAGCATGGTCAGCGTATCGGAGATCTTCTGATAGAGCTGCTCGTTCGTATCGTTTCCGCGGTAAAGCTGATGGTAGACCTCACCGTCCCGGATGAAGAGGACGCGGGAGGCGACGCTTGCCGCCTTGACCGAGTGGGTCACCATCAGTACGGTCTGTCCCGCGCGGTTGATGGAGGTGAAAAGGCGGAGCAGCTCGTCGGTCGCGCGGGAATCGAGCGCTCCGGTCGGCTCGTCGGCGAGGAGGAGGCGGGGATTCGTGATGATCGCGCGGGCGACGGCGGCGCGCTGCTTCTGTCCGCCCGAGATCTCATAGGGGTATTTTTTCAGGATCTCCGTGATCCCGAGGCGTTCGGCGATCGGCTTCAGCCGTTCCTCCATTTCTTTCGGCGACGTCCCGGAAAGGACGAGGGGAAGGAAGATATTGTCCTCGACCGAGAAGGTGTCGAGCAGGTTGAACTCCTGAAAGACGAAGCCGAGATTGTCCCGGCGGAAGGCGGCGAGGTCGGAATCCCGGATCGCCGAGAGCTCGTTTCCGCCGAGCCTCACGGTCCCGTCGGTCGGCTTGTCGAGGGCGGCAAGGAGGTTCAGAAGGGTGGTCTTTCCCGAGCCGGATTCGCCCATGATCGCGACGAATTCGCCCTCCTCCACCGAAAAGGTGACGCTTTTCAGCGCCTCGACTTTATTGCCGCCGAAACGGGTGGAATAGATTTTTTTCAGATCGGATACTTCAAGAATATTCACGGTCAATACCGTACCTTTCTGCGTTTTTCTGTCACCATTATAGCAAAAACGGAAAACGAAAGCCATTTCATCTGCTTTCATTTTCCGCTTTTTTCTTTCATTTTCGTAAGAATCCCCTTACTCGTACCTTCCGTGCTCCTTGGAGAGGTCGAGATAGACGGTCGTCCCTTTCCCGGGCTCGCTTTCGGCGCGGATCCCGATGCCGAGCGCCTCGCAGACGCGGCGGCAGAGATAAAGCCCGATGCCGCTTGCCGAAAGGTCGGTCCTGCCGTTGCGCCCGGTGTAGCCCTTTTCAAAGACGCGGGGCAGGTCCTCCGGCGCGATCCCGATCCCGGTGTCCGATACCGAAAGAGCCAGCGGATCGGTCACGGAGACCGTCACCGTCCCCTCCTTCGTGTATTTGACCGCGTTGGAAAGGAGCTGACCGAGGACGAAGGAAAGCCATTTTTCGTCGGTCACGGCGGTTTTTCCGGTCGGCTCGAAGACGAAGCCGATCTTTTTGGAGATGAAATCGGGCGCGAAGCGCTTTGCCTCCGCGCGGATCAGCGGATCGAGCGGCGTCTCGCGGAAGACGAAATCGCTTGCCGAGCGGTCGAGGCGCAGATAGGTCAGCACCATCCCGACGTACTGCTCGGTGCGGTTGAGGTCGGAGCGAAGCTTGCGGGAGAGGTTCCCGTCCTCGTTTTCGAGGGAAAGCCGCATCGAGGCGAGCGGCGTTTTGATCTGATGCGCCCACACCGTGAAGTAGTCCTCGGCGTCCTTCCTTTTTTCCTCCGCTTCCTTCAGGTTCCCCTCGTTTTCCCGCGTCAGGTCGGCTATCAGCCGCTGATATTCCTTCTCCGCTTCGGTTTCGGGCGGGGGCAGGGGAGAGACGATCGGCGGCGATACCTTTTTCAGCGCGCCCGTCTTTTTGCGGAAGGCGGCGAAGGAAAAGGCGAGAAGAACCAGCCCGAGCGCGGCGCAGATCGAAAATGGATAGAGAAACGCGGCGAAGGGAAGCCGGTAAAGCAGGATGAAAGCACACCAGACGGCGGAGGAGAGGAAAAAGAAGAAAAATCCCGTCCGTTTTTCTTTCAGAAAGGAAAGCATCGTTCAGCCCTCCGGGATCAGATACCCGACGCCGAATTTGGTCGTGATGAAGTCGTTCAGTCCCGCGGCGTCGAGCTTTTTGCGCAGCCTTCCGATATTGACCGAGAGGGTGTTTTCATCCACGAAGGAATCGGTCTCCCACAGCCGTTCCATCAGCGTTTCGCGGCTGACGGTCTGCCCCTTCTTTTCGAGGAGGCAGAGGAGGATGCGGTACTCGTTTTTGGTCAGACCGATCTTTTCGTTCCCGTAGGTCAGCGTGCCGTCGCCGGTGTTCAGAAAGGCGCCGCGGTGGGTGAGGATCGGGGCGGAGGCGGCAAAATCGTAGGTGCGGCGGAGCAGCGCCTGAATTTTCGCCATCAGCACGTTGCCGTCGAACGGCTTCGCCACGAAGTCGTCCGCGCCCATATTCATCGCGATGACCATATTCATATTGTCGGAGGCGGAGGAGATGAAGACGATCGGCACGTTCGATACCTTGCGGATCTCGGCACACCAGTGGAACCCGCCCGCAAAGGGGAGGGAAATGTCAAGAAGCACGATATGCGGGGAAAAAGCGGCGAAATCGGGCATGATGTCCCGGAAATCGTCGGGCGTTTTCGTTTCAAAAGCGTAGTTTTTCGCGAGCGCGGCGATCCCTCCGGCAATGCCGGGATCGTCTTCCACGATGAAGATCCTGTAGGTCATACGCTCCTCCTTTTTTCAGGACAGTACCGTGCCGTAAGCTTCGGTACTGCCGTTATCAAATACGATGCACCCGTCGTTTCCGATCGCCGTGACCGGGAAGGACGAGCCTTTTTTCAGTTCTTCAAAATGTGCCTGCCGCTCCTCCGAGAAGTGACAGATCAGGATGCGGGGGAAAAGAGAAAGTCCGGAAAAATCGGTAAAGCCCTCCGGCACCTCGTCGTAGCGCGCCGCGTGGCTGAAATCGGGGGTGACGAGATGCGCGCCCGCGCTCCCGCCGACGAAAACGGTCCCCTCGTTCACCATCCGGACGATCTCGCGGTCAAATCCGGCATTCCGGTAGATCTCCGCCATCCGGAAGGTGTTCCCGCCGCTGATATACAGCACGTCGGGATGCAGATCCCGTGTGAGGTCGGGTACCTTCGCGTCGAAGACCGAGACGCGCGCGGGATCGAAGCCGAACTCCGCCATCCGGCGGTGAAATTTCCCGCTGCGGATCACGTCGTGCCGCGCGTGCTCGTTCGGCAGAAAGAGCAGGGAGCATTCTCCGATCGGTTTGGGCAGATGCTCCCGGATCACGGCGGCGGAAAGGTCGTTCCGGAAGTCCGCCGAGGACAGAATCAGTTTCATAAGTATTCCTTAATACAGATAGGGTTTCAGCGTATGGACCGGGCAGGGCGTTTCGTCGGCAAGCGCGCGAAGACGGGGAAGCGCCTTTTCAAAAGCGTCCCAGTACGGCTCGGTGAGAAGCCACGTCCCGCTCATCAGGTAAAGGTTCCGCAGCCCCGCACGGATCTCAAGCTCCGCCTTTTTCACGAGGTTTTCGGGAGAAAGCGCGTTTGCGGGAAAAACAGTCGTTTCGCTGTAACAGAGATCGGGGTCGCCGATAAGGGCAAGATGATTGCATATCGAGCGGGCGATCTGCTCCTCCGCCTGCGGCGAAGTGAACGCACCGTCCGAAAAGTGTCCCTCACCGACGCGGTAGCGAAGCCCGGTCGGGAGCTCTTCTCTGATCTTTTTCAGGTCGATCCCGTGCCGCCTGTCGCCGTTTACCATCACCATAATGCCGTTTTCGACGCCTTCGGGAGTGGTTTCCTTCAGAAAACGCGGGATCTTTTCGCATTGGTAATCCATCCAGCGTCCGGTCAGCGCGGGATCGGCACCGGAAACGATTTCTTCCCGCAAAACCGTTCTGCCTTCCCGCTCCGCAAACTCCGCCATACAGCGCGGGCAGAAGCAGCCCTGCACGGCGGGACCGTACATCCCGAGCCGCAGGTCGTCGTCGTTGATCAGCTTTGTAATACCGATTTGCTTCAGCGTTTCGTTCGCTTCGCGGCTGTCCCGTATCATCACGCCGTCGATGCAGGTCGTCGTCGGCAGAAAGCGCCCGGCGGCGTCCATCCGCATCGACCAGCCCCTGCCGATCGTGAGATCGACCGAAGCGTCGCCGGGGTTGAGGGCGTTGCCGCCGTGCCCGCAGGGAAGATTGATCGCGCCGACGTCAAAGCCCTCCTCCCGGAGCAGCTTCGCCGCATGGGAAATCTCCTCCGGATCGGACTCGAACCGCCCGTAGAAATACCCGAACAGATAAATGCGTTCCACGCCGCATTTTTTCATCTTTCCGAGCGCGCCCCGGTATTCCGGTTCGGTGAGGATGCGGTGCGCGGAAAGATCGTAGGTGAAATTGAGCTTCATTCCCGTTACACTTTCAAAATTCGGTCAAGCTGCTCCTCGACGAAGGAGAACTTTTTCGGCTTCGGGTCACGGATCGGATCGCCGCGGAAGAAAACGGCGGTGGGATTTCTGAGGGTTTCGAGCGCGGAAAGGGAAGCGGTCGGATCGTCCTTCACGACGACGAAATCGGCGCTCTTGCCGACCTCGACCGTTCCGGTCTCGTTATCGATCCCGGCGATCCTCGCGTTCAGCGCGGTCGCGGAATGGAGCGCAAAGGTCGGGGTGACGTTCAGGTAGCGGCAGTAGTACCACAGCTCGCGCCACGTATCGTAGTGCGTGATGAAGGGGCAGCCGGTATCGGTGCCGAGACCGACCGGAACGCCCGCCTTCAGACATTCCCCGATACATTCGATCATATAGCGGAACAGCGCCTTGCCGTTGAGCAGGTCGGTTTCGGTCAGACCCATATAGCCGGAATCGAGCAGGGCGAAGGGAACGGCGGGGGAGAGGGTGGCGATCAGCGCGGCGCCGCTCTGCTTCATTCCCGCGATCAGCTCCGGCGTCGGTTTTCCGCCGTGCTCAAAGGTATCGACGCCCGCCGCCAGCGCGACCTCCATGCCTTCCGTGCCCTCGACGTGCGCGGCAACGCGGAAGCCGAGCCTGTGTGCCTCGTCCGCGGCGGCAACGGCGATCTCCTTCGGCATTTTGAGGATGCCCGGCTCGCCGGGGACGTTCGCGTCGAGGACGCCGCCCGTGATCATCAGCTTGATGAGATCGGGCTTGGTCGCGGCGAGATCGTTCACCATTTTTCTTGCCTCCTCGGGCGAGGAGACCGGAAGCGCGACCGAACCCGTCATGTGCCCGCCCGGGACCGAGACCGCGTAGTTGGAAACCAGCATTCTCGGTCCGCGCTGCTTTCCCGCATTGATGCGGTCGCGGTTATACGAATCAAAATCGAAAAGCCCGCCGACGCATCGGACGGTCGTCGTGCCCGAAAGAAGCTGATTTTCCACGTTCTTGCCCGACAGGGAGCGCAGAACGGCACGCACGGGAGCGAGTTTCAGAAGCTTTGCGAGCGCGGCGTAGTTGAGCTTCTTTTTCGAGGGCTTTCCCGAAACCGGGGTGTGGATATGAAGATTGATCAGCCCCGGGAGCAGATATCCGCCGTGCAGATCGACCGTTTCACTTCCGGCGGGAATTTCCGCTTCGGGCAGAATGGAAGCGATCCTTCCGCTTTCCACGAGGATCGCTTTTCCTTCGACCGGGACCATATTCTCGGTTCCGTCGAGGATTTTCATGTTTCTGATATAATACCGTTCCATCGCAATGACCACACTTTCATCATTCTTTTTCCTTTATTGTACCGCTTTTCTGTCCTTTTGTCAATAAAAAAGGGGTTGTTTCACTTGCGTGAAACAACCCCGGATGCCGCTTGGAATTACTTCTTGAAGCGCTCTTTTGCCGCGTAGGTGGTGTGGAGCAGCTCGTGTGCCTTGTGGGAGTTGGGCTCGCCGAGGAAGTTCTCGTAGAGTTCCATGACCTGCCGGTTCTTGTGGGACTGACGCAGGGTGGCTCTTTCGTCCTCGGAATACAGAGCGTTCGCTCTCTTCTGCTGGTAGGTCTCGTAGATATCGTCGTCCTCATTGGGAAGCATGGAGGGACGGACGTAAGGCTGACCGCCGCCGTTGATGCAGCCGCCGGGGCAGCCCATGATCTCGATGAAGGTGTAGGGAGATTCGCCTGCGCGAATCTGATCCATCAGGACCTTCGCGTTCTTCATCGCGGAAGCGATGGCGACCTTGATGGTCTTGCCGCCGAGGGTCAGCTCCGCTTCACGGATGCCTTCGAGACCGCGGACGGCTTCGAACTTGATCTCGCCGTATTCCTTGCCCTCAAGGACGTAGTAAACGGTACGGAGAGCAGCCTCCATAACGCCGCCGGTCACGCCGAACAGATGGCCGGCACCGGTTGCGTCGTGAAGGATATCCTGATCGTAATCCTCATCGGGAAGCTTGGCAAAGTTGATGCCGCTTCTCTTGATGAGTCTGCCGAGCTCACGGGTGGTGAGGACGGCGTCGACGTCGGCAAGGCCGTTCACGTCGGCGGAGAGCTGAGGACGCTGCTTCTCATACTTCTTGCAGGCGCAGGGCATGATGGAAACGACGAACATATCCTCGGGCTTGACACCGATCTTCTCGGCGTAGTAGGTCTTGAGGATCGCGCCGAACATCTCGTGAGGCGACTTGCAGGAGGAAAGATGAGAGAGCTGATCGCCGTAGAAGTACTCGGCGTAGTTGACCCATCCGGGAGAGCAGGAGGTGATCATCGGGAGAACACCGCCGTTCTTGATTCTGCCGAGCAGCTCGTAGCCCTCTTCCATAATGGTAAGGTCAGCGGCAAAGTCGGTATCGAAGACCTTCTTGAAGCCGAGACGGCGGAGCGCGGCGACCATCTTGCCGGTCACGGGCGTGCCGATCGGCATACCGAACTCTTCACCGAGCGCGGCGCGGACGGCGGGAGCGGTCTGAACGACGACGTACTTGCCGGCAGCCATAGCGGCGTCGACCTTGGTGATCTCGGATTTCTCCATCAGAGCACCGGTGGGGCAGACGTTGATGCACTGACCGCACATAATGCAGGGAGACTGAATGAAGGAACGGTTCTCGGCAGGACCGACGATGGCTTTGAAGCCGCGGTTCTCGAAGCCGAGGATGCCGATGCCCTGCACGTTCCTGCAGCGCTCGACGCAGCGTCCGCAGAGGACACACTTGGAGGTGTCACGGACGATGGTGGGAGTCAGCTCGTCGTAGGTGGTGGGAGTCTTCTCACCGGGATACATATCGGGGCGGGCACCGGTACGGCGTGCCACGTCAAGCAGCTCGCAGTATTCGTTCTTGTCGCACTCCTGGCAGTTTCTGTTGTGGTTGGAAAGGATCAGCTCGACCGAAGCACGGCGCGCGGCAACGGCCTTCGGAGAAGAGATCGTGATCTCCATACCCTCGTTGATCGGGTAAACGCAGGAAGCAACGAGGCCTCTTGCGCCGGTAGCCTCAACGAGGCAGACGCGGCAGGAACCCTGATTGCATTCGCCGTGGTTGAAGGTGCAGAGAGTGGGGATGTTGTAGCCGCACTTCTTGCAGGCTTCCAGAATGGTCAGTCCGGCATCAACCTGATAAGGGATACCTTCAATTTTAATATTCACTTTATTTTCAGCCATTTTCGTAGATCTCCTTATTCCTTGTCAATTGCCTTGAACTTGCAGGAAGCCTGGCAGAGACCGCACTTGACGCATTTTGCAGGATCGATCACGCGGCTGGGCTTCTTGTGACCTTCGGCAACGTAATCGGACGCGGTGATCGCGGATACGGGGCACTGTCTCTCGCAGAGACCGCAGCCGATGCACTTGTCCTTGTTGATCTTGTACTGCATCAGGTTCTTGCAGACGTGAGCGGGGCACTTCTTGTCCACGATATGAGCGATATACTCATCTCTGAACTGCTTCAGCGTGGAGAGGATCGGGTTCGCCGCAGTCTGACCGAGCGCGCAGAGGGAGTTCGCCTGGCAGGTGGAAGCAAGCTCTTCCAGTCTGTCGATGTCTTCCAGCGTGCCCTTGCCTTCGGTGATTCTGGTGAGGATCTCAAGCATTCTCTTGGTGCCGATACGGCAGGGAGAGCACTTGCCGCAGGATTCGTCGCAGATGAATTCCATATAGAACTTCGCAACGTCGACCATGCAGTTGTCTTCGTCCATAACGATCGCGCCGCCGGAGCCCATCATGGAGCCGCGTGCCTTCAGCGTATCGAAATCGATCTCGGTGTCGAGGTCTTTTTCGGTGAGGCAGCCGCCGGAAGGACCGCCGGTCTGGATCGCCTTGAACTTCTTGCCGTTCGGGATGCCGCCGCCGATGTCGTAGATCAGCTCGCGGAGGGTCGTGCCCATCGGGACCTCGACCAGACCGACGTTGTTGATCTTACCGCCGAGCGCGAAGACCTTGGTCCCCTTGGAGCCCTGCGTACCGAACTGAACAAACTTGTCAGCGCCTTCTCTGAGGATATAAGGAACGGTCGCGAGCGTTTCAACGTTGTTGACGCAGGTGGGACGGCCCCACAGACCCTTGACGGCAGGGAACGGAGGACGGGGACGGGGCATACCTCTCTTACCCTCGATGGAGTTCAGAAGAGCGGTCTCCTCGCCGCAGACGAACGCGCCCGCGCCGAGACGGATGTGTGCACGGAAATTGAAGCCGCTGCCGAGGATGTTGTCACCGAGCAGACCCGCGTCTTCAAGCTGCTTGATGGCGAGCTTCAGACGGTTGACTGCGATCGGGTACTCGGCACGGACGTAGAAGTAACCGTTCTCGGCACCGATCGCGTAAGCGCCGATCGCCATACCTTCGATGACGGCAACGGGGTTGCCTTCGAGGATCGAACGGTCCATGAATGCGCCGGGGTCGCCCTCGTCGCCGTTGCAGACGATATACTTGTCGCCGCCGCCGGGAGCAGCAAAGCTCCATTTACGGCCGGTGGGGAAGCCTGCGCCGCCGCGTCCGCGGAGACCGGAATCGAGAACTTCCTTGATGGTGGCTTCACGGCCGATCTCAAGTGCTCTTCTCAGACCCTTGAACGCGCCTGCGCCGAGTGCCTCATTGAGGTCTTCGGGGTCGATCTTGCCGCAGCCGTTCAGCGCGACACGGACCTGCTTCTTGTAGAAGGTGATGTCGTCCTGCTTTGCGACCTTTTCCTTGGTGGCGGGATCGACGTAGAGGAGTCTCTCGACGACCTCACCGCCGATGATGTCCTTCTCGATGATCTCTTCAACGTCGTTGATCGAGACCATACGGTAAAGGGTATCCTCGGGGAAGATCTTGCAGAACGGACCCTGAGAGCAGAAACCGAAGCAGCCGACCTGATTGACGGTGACCTTATCGGAAAGCCCCTTCTCTTCGATCAGCTTTGCGAACTTCTCGCGGATGGCAGCGGAGTCGGAAGAAAGGCATCCGGTACCGCCGCAGAAAACGACGTGACGCTTGCCGTCATTGCCGTTGAATTTGTCTTCCAGACACTTGGTGCAGGCAGACTGCTTGTTTTCGAGTTCTTCAAAAGACTTAATCATCAGTTTGCGGCTCCCTTCAGTTCGTCAATAATGCCCTGGACCTGGTTCACGGCAACCTTGGGGTAAACCTTGCCGTTCACGGAAACAGCGGGGGCAATGCCGCACGCGCCGAGGCAGCGCAGCGCGTCAAGCGTGAATAAACCGTCCTCGGTGGTCTGACCGGGTTTGATCCCGAGCAGCTCGGAGAATTTGTCGATGACCTGCTGTGCGCCCTTGACGTAGCAAGCGGTGCCGAGGCAGCAGCCGATGACGTACTTGCCCTTCGGCTTGAGAGAGAAGAAAGAGTAGAAGGTGACGACGCCGTAGATCTCGGCGACGGAGATGCCCGTTCTCTCGGAAACGAGCTCCTGAACCTCCAGCGGAATGTAACCGTATTCCTTCTGGATATCGCTCAGGATCATCATAAGCGGAGTAGTCTCGTCAGCGTATCTGTCGCAGATCTCGTTGATGAGCTTGACTGCTCCTTCCTGCAAATGAGCCATGGAAAGCCCTCCTTGTGAATTTTGTAATACAACTTATTATACATCATTGACGGGGGGCTTGTCAATCATATTCGGAAAGATTTCGCTGAAATTTTTCGGTTTTTCAAGAAGCACGAAGGAAATCTGTCATTTTAAGGAAAAACGGTTTTCAAAACGAAACGGAATGCCCGAAAGCGGGACCCGAAGAAGCGCGGACGAGAACGAAGAACGGCGGGGGATAAGTATTCCCAAAGAAACGCGGACGAGAAAAAAGAAATAAGACAGAAAAAGGCATCCCCGTGACGAATCACGGGGATGCCGATCATGTTACGATTGAACCGACTGAATGAGGGCGGAGTGCTTCGGATAAAGACTTGGTAGCAGCGCGCAATGCGAAGACACCAAGGGAGGCGGTTCGGGATGGTAAATCACAAATGATAATCTCCCCCGGGAACAAAGAAGCTATATTCGGAGAACCCAAACATTACTTACCCCTTATGCCTCTTTGGTTCTTTCTCTCAGAGAAAGAACATCGCGTCCTTCGCGTCCCCCGCGTCCCCCGCGTCCCCGCGTCCCCGTCCTCCGCGTCCCCGCGTTAACCGAGATTGTCGACCTCGAAGCAGCCTTTGTCGTTCTGCAGACGCATTTTCGCGATCGTGAAGCCGCGGGAATCGGCGTTTTCTTCAAAAAGGAAGCGGGAGTGGAAGGTGAGACGGTCGCCCTTGTTCAGGATAAGATCGGGAAAAACGAGAGAATAGTCCGGGTCGGAGGGGGCGCCGTCGGTCGGAACGCCGTTGACGAGAAGCTCGGTCTCCGAGGAGAGAGAAACGCCGTCGGTCAGGATCGAGATGCTGCCCGAAAAGTCATCCCGGAGGACGAATTCGTAGTAGGTCCCGGCTTCGGAGAGGTTGCCTTTTCCGTCGTAGGCGGATTTGCGGAAGGGAACGAAGCGCTTGACGGCGACGGTGAACCAGTAGGCGCGGTCGTTTTCGGTATAGTCTCCTTCCGCCAGTTTCAGACAGAAGAAGATCAGAGCGGCTGCCGCGGCGAGGGCGGCGGCGATCAGTTTAGCAGTCATTCCGGCTCCTTTCCGGTCATTTCACGAGTTCTTTCAGATATTCCGCGATCCCCTGCGCCATCAGCAGACAGCCTTCTTCGTCGGGATGGAGCTTGTCGGGGTAGCGGGCGACGGTCAGAACGTCGTCGGTATAGGTGTACATATCAAAGGTCGAAACGTTGCCGTAGCCGGCGGCGGTCAGGGTCTTCTGCATTTCCTCTTCCAGATAGAGAACGTCGTCGGAGGTGAAATTGTCCTTGCCGTAGTAGGCGGGGCTGGTGCAGACGACGGTCTTGACCGAATCGTCATCGACGACGACGCTGTCGAGGATCTCCATACAGCCGTCGATGAAGGCGTCGTCGTCCTCCTCGGTCCATTCGCGGTCGCGGTTGGAGTCGTTGGTGCCGAGCATCATCACGACGACGTCAAAGATATCGCAGTGCTGTTCCGCCGCCGTGTAACCGTTCGATTTGGTGTAGGCGTCGGCAAGGTCGGAACGCATCGTCTTGCCCGAAATGCCGTAGTTCAGGATGAGGAAGTCCTGCCACAGACATCTTCCGAGACAGGAAGGATAGTTGTAGGGAACGGCGGTCGTGTACGCCATATCGGTGATGCTGTCGCCGATCATCGCGACCGTCGTGATCGCAGCCGCGGCGCTTCCGGTCAGCGCGCTGCCCTCGGCGAAGTCGTATTTCACCTGCTTTGCCGCGCGGATCGCCTTCTCGGCGTAGTCCCACGCGTGGTAGGTGGTCGCGAAGCAGTAGGTCAGCTTGATCTTGTTGACGTATTCCGAAGCGATATATCCGGCGGCGACGACGAGCTTGCCGTTTTTCACGGCGATCTCGTAATCGTAGACGTCCATATCCTTCACGCCCTCGCTTTCGGGGCGGTTGGTCGGACCGACGAGGATCTCGCAGTCGACCGGATCGTTTTCCTCGCTCGAAAGCGGGAGACGGACGCCGGTCATGGCGAAGATCCGGTCGGAAAGGGAAAGCGCGGTCAGATAGAAGAAGTCGTACTCCTCTTCCGATTCCTCAAAGTGCTTGATCTCTTTCTCGGAATAGGGCGCCTCGGCGTAGACGATACGGAAGTCGGAAAGGGGCTTGCCCGCGACCGTCAGCTCGTATTTGTCAATGACGGGGTCGGTTGCGGCATCGGTCACGGGATCGGTGTCCTTGGGGGAAGAGCCGCTTTCCGCGCAGGAAACGGCGAAGGAAAGAAGCAGAAGAAGCGAAAGAAGGGCAGAGAGGATTTTCGTTGATCGTTTCATAAGAACACTCCTTGCATAGTCTTTCGTTCAGTATAACACCCTGCCGACCCGCTGTCAAGGAAAATCGGCGAAAGCAACAAAAGCAAGCCTCCCGTTCTGTTATATGCGCATAAAAAGAGCCGGTTCGTGATATTGACATGAAATAACCTTATCTTGTTTTCATTTTCGTTAAAAAAAGACTTGATATTAGACTTGATATTATAAATAATATCCGCTATAATTAGAGAAGTATATTTTTCCGGGGACAGCCCCGGCGGAAAGGAAACCGAGCAAATGATAAAAAAACTTGCCGGGTGCATCCGGGAATACCGGACCCCGACGCTGCTGACGCTTCTGTTCATCGTGCTGGAAGCGGTCATTGAGGTCACCATCCCGTTCATCACGGCGAAGCTGATCGATATGATCCAGGAGCACGGCGCGGATATGCAGGGGATCCTGAAATACGGTCTGCTCCTCGTCGTCATGGCAGTTATCTCCCTCTGCTGCGGCGGTATCGCCGCGGTCACCTGCGCCAAGGCTTCCGCGGGCTTCGCGAAGAACCTGCGCGACGACCTCTTCGATAAGGTGCAGACGTATTCGTTCGAGAATATCGACAAATTCTCGTCCTCCTCTCTCGTGACCCGTCTCACCACCGACGTCGCGAACGTGCAGATGGCGTTCATGATGCTGATCCGCATCGCCGTCCGCGCGCCGCTGATGCTGATCTTCTCGATCGTCATGGCGTACGTGATGGGCGGCGCGCTTGCCACCTCTTTCGTGGTGCTGATCCCGTTCCTCTCTTTCGGGCTGATCCTGATCGCGAAAAAGGCGATGCCCGCCTTCCGCGCGGTCTTCAAGAAATACGACCGTCTGAACGAGTCGATCGAGGAAAACGTACGCGGAATGCGCGTGGTCAAGGGCTTTTCCCGTGAGGAGCACGAAAAGAAGAAATTCGGAGCCGCCTCCGAGGATATCTGCGGCGACTTCACCAAGGCGGAGCGCATCGTCGCGCTGAATAACCCGCTGATGCAGATCTGCCTCTACGCCAATATGGTCTTCGTCCTGCTCGTCGGTTCGAGACTGATCATCACGAGCGGCGGTTCGATCATCAACGTCGGCGAAATGTCCGCGATGCTGACCTACGGCTTCCAGATCCTGATGCAGCTCATGATGCTCTCAATGATCTACGTCATGCTCACGATGTCCGCCGAGTCGGTCAAGCGTATCGGCGAGGTGCTTTCCGAAACGCCCGCGCTGACCGATCCCGTGAATCCCGTTTCCGAGATCGCGGACGGCTCGGTCGATTTCGAGAACGTCAGCTTCAAGTATTCCGCGAAGGCGGAGAGAAACGCTCTCGACGGCATCAATCTCCATATCGCGAGCGGAATGACCGTCGGCATCATCGGCGGCACCGGCTCGAGTAAATCCACCCTCGTCCAGCTCATCCCCCGTCTTTACGATACCACCGAAGGCACCGTGAAGGTCGGCGGACGCGACGTGAAGGAGTACGGTCTGGACGCGCTTCGCGGCGCGGTCGCGATGGTGCTGCAGAAGAACCTGCTCTTCTCGGGCACGATCGCGGAAAACCTCCGCTGGGGCAACGAAAGCGCCACCGACGAGGAGCTCGCCGAGGCTTGCCGTCTGGCGCAGGCGGACGAGTTCGTCAATTCCTTCCCGGATAAGTACGAGACCCATATCGAGCAGGGCGGTACCAACGTTTCCGGCGGTCAGAAGCAGCGCCTCTGCATCGCCCGCGCACTGCTCAAGAAGCCGAAGATCCTTATCCTCGACGACTCGACGAGCGCGGTCGATACCAGGACCGATATGCTCATCCGCGCCGGATTCCGTTCTTACATCCCCGAAACCACCAAGATCATCATCGCACAGCGCATTTCCTCCGTGCAGGAAGCCGATATGATCGTCGTTATGGACAACGGCGGTATTTCTGCGGTCGGCAATCACGAAACGCTGCTGAAGACCAGCGACATCTACCGTGAGGTCTACGAGTCCCAGACGAACGGAGGCGATACGAATGAATAAGGAACAGACGCCGAAGCGCAAGCTGAACAAAAACGTGCTCGGCAGAGTGATCAGAATGCTCTTCCGTTCGTATCCCGTGATGATCCCGCTGACGATGTTCTGCATCGTCGCCTCCGCGGCGATCTCCTCCATCCCCGCGATCTTCCAACAGAAGGTCCTCGCCGTCGTTACCGGATTCTACGAGGCGGGGAACACCGATTGGGCGGCAGCCGCCGAACAGATCGTTCCGAAGATCGTCATCCTCGCGACCCTCTATTTCCTTTCCATTATATTTATTACGCTTTATACGCAGCTCATGGCGGTCATCACGCAGGGCTTCCTCAATAAGCTCCGCTGCCGGATGTTCGACGGGATGCAGGATCTCCCGATCCGCTATTTCGACTCGAACAAGCACGGCGATATCATGAGCTACTACACCAACGATATCGACACCCTCCGTCAGCTCGTTTCCAACTCTCTCCCGCATCTGCTCCAGTCGGCGATCATCGTTCTGACCGTTCTCGGCATCATGCTGTGGTACTCGATCTGGATGACCCTCGTCGTCCTCCTCGGCGTTGGGGCAATGGTCTTCGTCTCGAAGAAGATCGGCGGCGGCTCCGCGAAGTATTTCGTCAGACAGCAGAAGTCGATCGCAAAGGGCGAGGGCTACATTCAGGAAATGATGAACGGTCAGAAGGTCATCAAGGTCTTCTGCCACGAGGAAGAGGTCAAGGAAGGCTTCCATCAGATCAATAAGGAGCTGTACGAAGACAGCTTCCGCGCCCACGCTTACGCAAACTGCCTCGGACCGATCATCATGAACATCGGCAACGTGCTTTACGTCATCTGCGCGACGGTCGGCGGGCTGTTCCTGCTCTCGAACCTGAGTAACGCCTCCCTGCGCGGTCTGATCACCGGCGGCGGGATCTTCGCCGCGGCGTTCACGATCGATATCGTCATTCCGTTCCTGAATATGACCAAGCAGTTCACCGGCAACATCAATCAGGTCTCTCAGCAGATCAACTCGATCGTCATGGCAATGGCGGGCGCGGAACGTATCTTCGCGCTGATGGATGAAAAGCCGGAGGCAGACGACGGTTACGTCACGCTCGTCAACGCGCGGATCGCGGAGGACGGTACCGTCACCGAAAGCGAAGAGCGCACCGGAGAGTGGGCGTGGAAGCATCCCCACGGCGACGGCACGCTGACCTATACTCCCCTCCGCGGCGACGTCCGCCTCACCGAGGTCGACTTCTCCTACGTTGAGGGCAAGCAGGTCCTCACCGACGTTTCGGTCTACGCCGAGCCCGGTCAGAAGGTCGCTTTCGTCGGTGCGACCGGCGCGGGCAAGACCACGATCACCAACCTGCTCAACCGTTTCTACGATATCGCGGACGGCAAGATCCGTTACGACGGCATCAATATCAATAAGATCCGCAAGGACGACCTCCGCCGCTCGATCGGCATCGTCCTGCAGGATACCAACCTCTTCACCGGCTCGGTCATGGAAAACATCCGCTACGGCAGACTGGACGCGACCGACGAGGACTGTATCGCCGCCGCGAAGCTCGCGGGCGCGGACGATTTCATCACCCGTCTTCCCGACGGCTACCGCACCGAGCTGAACAACAACGGCGCGAATCTCTCGCAGGGTCAGCGTCAGCTCATCGCGATCGCGCGCGCCGCGGTTGCCGATCCGCCCGTCATGATCCTTGACGAGGCGACCTCCTCGATCGATACCCGTACCGAGGCGATCGTGCAGAGGGGTATGGATAAGCTGATGGAGGGCAGAACGGTCTTCGTCATCGCGCACCGCCTCTCCACCGTCAAGAACTCCGACGTCATCATGGTCCTCGACCACGGCAGGATCATCGAGCGCGGCGGCCACGAAAAGCTCATCGCCGACCGCGGCACTTATTATCAGCTCTATACCGGCGCGTTCGAGCTGGAATGAGTCTTAAGTCTTTAGTTGTTACAGGACACTCCCGATTATCCTGAAACGGACAATTTCAGATATCCTCCGGATCTCCGACAATAACCCAATATTGAAGCAGTCCCACCGCAAGATGGGGCTGCTTTTTTGTTGCCGTCATATCCCGCAATAGGCAATTTAGATTCCTGAACGGAAAACGCTCCCTCGTTCGCAAAAGGAACGAGGGAGCACGGATGGCTTGTTCTATTAACAATAAACATTGCAGACAGTGCCGACCTTTTTAATTACCTCGTAACATATCAATTATATTCTTGAAAGAATTAGCCGTATAGCCGTCTTTTCCAAAGAAAATGACCAAAAAAGGGCAGTCTATATCCTGAAAGCTGAACTGAATCTGATAATCATACGACATGCTTTCGCTGATGTCCAACGAGCCGAACTGAACGCCGCCTTCAACGGAACTGCTTGTTCTGATACCGTTTCCGGCATAATGCTTTTCGACCGATGGTGTTTGGATCAACTCGCAATTTTTAATAGCCTTGATGGAGAATACTTTTGTTTTGTAAACCATAAGGTGGGTGGTAATGAGTCCCTTGTTTTTGATAACGACAGATTGATCTTTTTGATCCTGAGTATTAGCAAAAAGCAAAAACTGTATCAGATGGTCTTTCGTATTGATCCATATTTTTTCTATGTTGTTGATTTTGATCAACTTATCGGCCGCAAAATCTGCCGATATCACCGCATGTTCCTCGCAATACTTTTTATAGGCTTGTTCGGCTTTTTGCCCTTTCGCTTTAGAGGAATAATTCAAACCGATCAAAAAAAACGGACCACCGACTGTTAGCCCGGCGATAATACTGACGATGGCTATTACGTTTTCTTCACCGGCGGCAACTGCAGCTAAACCAAACAAAGCATAAAATAAGAAAAGTACAACACCGGCTATGATAAAGCCACGTGCTTTTTTTCTTTTTCCCTTTTGAAATTCCTCAAAAGTTTTTGGCGTCATAGATATCCTCCTTGATTAATAATCATTGAATTGAAATGTCGGAATTTAAACCGGCAGATTATTTATAGCCTTATTGTACCATATATAGCCCTGCGTGTCAATGTTATTTTGATAAAATAAATAAAATGTTACCGGAGGGGAACATGTACGAAGCTGTAAAAAACAGAATTTTGGAATTGTGTGAACAAAAAAATTATACAATCTACAAATTGGCTATGGAATCCGGCGTTGCTCCTTCTTCAATCAAGAATATCTTATATGGAAAAAGCAAAAATCCCGGAATCGTTACAATAAAAATGCTTTGTGACGGATTCGGGATAAGTATTGTTGAATTTTTTGACACTCCGAAATTTCGTAATATGGTGCAGGAAATGCAGTAACAATCGCTAGCCAAATATGTTCGGGGATACCGGTATTGACAAAACAATAAAACGGGGCTTCTGTATCTGTTTCCGATTCGGGAAAGCAGATGCGGAAGCCCTTTCTGTTTGATTTACGCCGGAACCGCGTCCTCCGGAACGAAAGAATCACCGGCAGTATCAAAGGCGCGGAAAAAGGCGCGGGAGAGATCCGAGGAGACCGCTTTCAGCGCGGCTTCAAGCAAGTCCGGGCTTCCGTCGGAGCGGAAGCGGGAAAAGAAGCCGGCGGTGTCCCGGAGATCGACCCGGACCGGACGCCCGAGCACTGTGAGCGTTCCGCGCATCCATCCTTCCTTCGTATAGGAAACGACGGGCGCGGAGAGGGAACCGGAAACCGAGGGATAAACGGCGGCAAGAAGCAAAGCGCCCGCGAGGAAAAGCACGCAGGTACGCAGAACAAGCCCCGCAAAACGAATGAAAAAACGCATACTGTTCTCCTTTCGGCTGATGTATCACCCCTCCGCAAGCTCGTAAATCAATTCGGCAAGCGTATCGCCGAGGATCACGGCGGAACGCTTCGCTTCAGCGAGCGTGTTCGCGTTCCCGCCGACCTCGATCAGCAGGGAAGCGGGCGTGTACTGCTGATTGAAGGAGGACTTCCGCAGATTGATCGGGCGCGCCGACGCGGGATACGCCGTCAGCAGCTTCCTCTGCCATTTCGCGGCGACGGTCAGGTTATCCTCCCAATCCGGGTGGTTCGCGCCGTTTTCGTTCGTCCCGACGACGAACATGATCTGCGCGGCGTCCCCGTCCTCCGTTCCGAACACGGGGCGGATGTGCTCGCCGACCGCGTTGATCAGCCCGTCCCTGTGGATATCGAGGACGTAACGGACCGTGGGATAGGCGGCAAGACAGGAGAGAACGGTCTGACGTTCCTTTTCGTAGGCGGTGTCGTAGGATTCCAGATTGTGCAGGATCCGGCAATGGATCGTCGGGATGCCGCGGCTCCGGAGAGTTTCGCCAAGCACCGCTCCGACCGCGACGACGTTTTCCGAGGTGTCCTCGGTGTTGAAGGTGTCCCCGTCAAGCGCAAAGCTTCTTCCCTCGGGCAGATAGCTTTCGGTCCCGTGCGTGTGGACGATCAGGACGAGAGGACTTTCCGCGCGTTCTCCCGCAAAGACCGCTTTCGTCAGGGGAACGGTAAAATTCCGCTCCGCGAGCAGGGAACAGTCGGGCGAGGCGTCGGTCTCACCGTTTGACAGGATTACGTCCGGCGTCTGGGCGCAGGAAAGGTCTGCGGTGACCACCGGGTGCGCGCCCTCCGGCAATGCCCCCGTTTCCGGCAATGCCCCCGTTTCCGGCAATGCCCCCGTTTCCGGCAATGCCTCCGTTTCCGGCGGGCGGATGCTTTCCGGGGGATCGGAGGGGGAAAGGACGCGGCGGAGGGTCTCTTCCGCCTCCGGCAGAGGGAGCACGGGAGCGTCTTCCGTTTCGGGGAGGACGGCGTCAACGGTGTCCGCGGGCGCCCGGATCACGGCTTCGGCTTCCTCCGGCACGCCGGAAAAGAGAAACGCGAACGCCGTGACCGCCGAAAAAACGAGAGAGAGAAGACCGAACAGGCTGAAGCAGCCCGGAGCGTCGCTTTTTCGCATGGTGCAGTCCTTTCCTCGGAAAGCGCCGTATTGCTTTCCGACCTTCTGCCCGATTGTATGCGGTAGCGGCAGGGGTTATTCTTCCGCGAACCGCTTCAGAGCGAGGTCGATCGCGTTTGCGAGGAGGGAGGAGACCGCCCCGACCGCCGCGTCGCATTCCTTCAGCGAGACGAAGAAGTTCCCGCCTTCGGGAAAGAACGTTTCCGGGATCGGCTCCGCGATGCCCGCGTGTTCGAGCGCGCCGAGGACGAGGGTATCCGCGTCGATGACGGTCGGGACGCCGACCGCGATCACCGGAACGCCGAGGAGGGAACGGTCGATCGCGGCACGGTGATTGCCCACGCCCGAGCCGGGACGGATCCCGGTATCCGAAAGCTGAACGGTACACGCGAGCCTTTCGGGGTCCCTCGCGGCGAGCGCGTCCACCGCGACGACGAGCGCGGGACGCACGGCCCCGACGGCACCCCGCACCAGCTCCGCCGTTTCGATCCCGGTCTGCCCGACGACGCCGGGAGACAGCGCCGCGACCGCGATGCCGCCGAGAGCGTCGAAGAGAGCGGGCATCGCGTCCTTCAGATGTCTCGTGACCGTGATCTCCCGGACGGTGAAGGGACCGACCGCGTCGGAGGCGAGACACGGATTTCCGAGACCGACGACGAGCACCGCCCCTTTCGCGGGGCTGACCTTGCGGAGCAGGGACAGAAGTCCGGCGGCGACCGCCCCGGCGGCGTCCCGTTTCTCTTCTTCCTCCATCAGCCACGCTTTTCCGACGTGGAGGGTCAGGTAAGTCCCGACCGGTCTGCCGAGCAGCGCCGCGCCCTCCCCGTCCGTCACCTCCACGCGCACGGTCCTGACGCCGTTCTGCTCCGAGACGCTTTTCACGATGCCGGGCAGGGGAGGCGCGCCCGTACATAATTCTTCACAGAGATCCGTGCGGACGCTCCGCCGGGCGCTCCGCGACGCGGTCTCCTTCCGCTCTTTGCCGCTTCCCGTTTCCTCCATCGCTTTCCGTGCTCCTTTCCGCTGCGTTTCTTCCGGCACCTGCCGCCGGAAATGGTTTTTACGCAAATCAGTATGGTCGGAATGACTAAAAAATATACGGGATAATTGTGCAACCGTATAAAAGTAAGAAAAACGGAAAATTTGGGCAGTTTTCTCATTGATTAAATCGCAAAAGAATGGTATAATGAAATGAATCTGAAAAAGTGTGGGTATCGGTCGGCGGTATGCCGCGCCCTGCCCGCTTCAGAACGGTTACAGGAGGAAACATTCCATGAAAAAAGCATTCGCCCTTCTCTTGTGTCTCGTCATGATCCTTTGCGCCGTCCCCTCGTGCGCGAAGACCGCTGATGACGACAAAGGTGCCACGCTCAACGTATATATGGCGTCCGAGCTGTTCAGCTTCGATCCCGCCACGGCTTACGTGGATGACGCCGCGACACAGATTCTGGGTCTGATCTACGAGCCCCTTTTCACCTTCGATCAGAACGGCAAGCGCGTCAACGGCTGCTGCAAATCCACCCGTATCGTTGACGACGAGGATAAAGGGATCCACTATATCGAGTTCAACCTTTACGATACCTGCTGGAGTGACGGTATCGCCCTTCAGGCGAGCCACTTCGTGTACGCCTTCAAGCGCATTATGGAGCCCGAATCCCACAGCGAGGCAGTCCCGCTGCTGATGGAGCTCAAGAACGCCGAAGAGGTCCGCTCCGGTGACGCCACCATCGACGACCTCGGCGTTTACGACGTCGGTACCGGCACCCTCCGCTGCGAGTTCGATCACAAGATCGACTACGAGCGCTTCATGGACTACATGGCGAGCCCCCTGCTCGTTCCGCTCCGTGAGGACGCGATCCGCAAGGTCGTCAACTGGTCCACGAACGCGACCATCGTCGTTACCAACGGTCCGTTCACGCTCCGTTCCTTCGACTACGGCGTTCAGATGACCCTCGAACGCAACGCTTACTACCGCCGCGATATCGAGAGAGACGGCGTCAAGAAGTACGTCACGCCTTACCGTATCGTCTTCCATTACGACACCGCTCCCGAGGACGCAGTGAATCAGCTCGCCGAGAGCACCGTCCTCGTTGACGGCAAGTACCCGCTCACCGCGCGTACCACCACCGAAATGAAGACGATCGACACGATGACCGAAATGGCGCTCGTTTTCAATACGAACAAGGAAACCTACGCTTCCGCCGACGTCCGTTACGCGCTTTCCCTCGCGCTTGACAGAAACAAGATCGCCTCCACGATCGGCGGCACTCCCGCGACCGGTCTGATCACCAAGGGCGTCTGGGAAACCAACCGTTCCGGCAAGACCATGTTTGCCGACGTTTCCGGCGAAGTGATCCCCGCTGCGGGCGACGCTTCTCAGGCAAAGAGCCTGCTCGGCGGCAAGTCCGGCTCCATCACCGTTACCTATAAGGCGAATCCCGAGGACGAAGCGGTCTTCCAGTACGTCAAGGGCGTCTGGGAAGGCATGGGCTTCTCCGTCAAGGGCGATCCGATCGGCTTCAACTCCAACAACAAGGATATCGTCAACGATTACGATATCTACAACGACGTCTTCCTTGACAGATATCAGTCGGGCAGCTTCGACGTCATCATGATCGACTATCAGATGCTCACCACCGACGCGTTCCCGAACCTCGCGCACTTCGCGCTCAAGTTCGCGGGCGGCGCGATGGACCTTTCGGTCACCTCCGACGAGTTCGAGCTCGTTCCCCATATCTCCGGCTACAACAGCGAAGCTTACAATAAGCTGATCGACGACGCCTTCGCGGAAACCGATCCTGCCAAGAGAGCGGAAATCCTGCACAACGCGGAAAAGACCCTGCTCCGTGACGCTCCGATCGCACCGCTTGCCGTCTACAAGACCGGTTACAACACCTCCAAGGAACTGACCGGGCTGAAGACCGACGCGTTCGGCAGCCTCCTTTTCAAGGAGTCCAGCCGTAAGGGCTACTACGAGAAGGAAGCCGCTGAAGCAGCAGCCGCCGAGGCTCAGGGCTGAACCGGATCCGAACAAAGCTGAACTGTGGGCTGACGCAAATGCGTCAGCCCACATTTTGCCCCTATTTTACATAACCGAAAGGACGCGGATACCGTGAAAACCGTACTCACCGAAAAAGACGAGATCAAAATTTATATTCTGTATCTGCTTCGGCATATCAATTACGCCCTTGACTTCGCAAACATCAACGATATCGTGATGCAGGACGGCTTCGTCAATTATTTTGACTTTGCCGACGCCTTTGCGGAGCTTCTGGAAAACGGGAACGTCCGCGTGATCCACGGGGAAGGGAAAGAGGAGACCTACGCCGTTACCGAGCAGGGCGCTCACGTCGCGGATACGCTGGATTACCGCCTCCTCACTACCGTGAAGGACAAGGGGCTGAAAAGCGCGCTCCGCCTGCTCGACTTCAAGAAGCGGGGAGCAAAGGTCTCCTGCGAGGTGGAGGAGCTGGGCGGATCAAAGTACAATCTTCATTGCCGGATCGCGGAGGGCGACGAAGAGGTCCTCTACGTCAAGGTACAGATCAACGACCGGATGCAGATGCAGACGATGCGGGACAACTTCAACGATAAGCCCGAGATCGTCTATCGCGGCGTGCTCGCGCTTCTTTCCGGCGAGGTGAATTACCTCGTACGTTGATTGTGGAATATTTCCGAATATTCGGCGTCGGTTTTGTGAAAAAACGATCCGGTTTCGGAAAAAGCGGGAAAAAAGGATGGTCATTATTTCCAATTCCGACCAGATGAAATTGGCAAAATCGTCCTTCTTTTCGAACCGGTTAAAAAATTGTAAAAAAATACTTGACAATTTTTGAAATAATGCTATAATGATTATGATGACGTAAAAGCGGAACGGATATTCATGGACGATCTGATTGAACGTACCCGCGCGGGAGACGCCGCTGCCTTCGAGCAGCTTGCGGAGCGCTACGAGCCCCTGATCCTCAGTATGACGGCAAAGATGCGCGCCGTCAGCGACGGCAGCCTTGACGCCGAGGATTTCCGGCAGGAAGCGCTGCTTGCGCTCTATACCGCCGCGATGAATTACCGGGAGCAGGACGAGGTCACGTTCGGGCTTTACGCAAAGATCTGCGTGAGGAACCGCTTGATCAGCCTGATCCGCAGTCATCACGAGCCCTCGGTCGGGGAAATGACCCGGCAGGAGGAAAAAATCGATCCGGAACAGTCCTGCATCGAAAAGGAATCATGGCTTGAGACGCAGCAGCGGATCAAAGAGGTTTTGTCCGTGTTTGAGCAGAAGGTGCTTGCCCTGTATCTGCGGAACCAATCCTACGAAGCGATCGCCGCTTCCCTCGGTGTCACGGAAAAATCGGTAGACAACGCCATATATCGTTTGAAAGCGAAGCTCAAAAGACTATATGATCGTTTGTAAAGGTAAAAAGAGAGCGATCTCTTTCATATAATAATCATATATGCCCGAGTAGCTTAAGAAGAGCGTTGTTCCCATTGGCGACCAAAGATGGCGGTGACAATCCGTCTTAGGGCAATTATTAAATACCATATTAAGCGAGGTAAAAACCATGTACGAGGACAAGACCCTGAAATGCAAAGACTGCGGTAAGGACTTCATCTTCACCGCGGGCGAGCAGGAATTCTACGCTGAGAAGGGCTTCCAGAACGAGCCCCAGAGATGCAAGGAATGCCGTGCTGCCAGAAAGAATGCTGTCGGCGGCGCAAAGAGAGAATACTTTGTGACCACCTGCGCTTCCTGCGGCGGCGAAGCAAAGGTTCCTTTCAATCCCAACAGCGACAGACCCGTTTATTGCAGCGAGTGCTACGCTAAGATGAAGGAACAGCAGTAATTCTGCTTTTTCTCCAAAACTGACGGAATAAACAGGAACGAAGTCACGTCGATATCGGCGTGACTTTTGTTTTTTTGCGATATTTCTTTGAAAAAATCGTTTTTCCCTCTATACAAATCCGGAATAATATGATACAATAACAATGGAATTTTCTATATATTTCAGTAGGGAAAAGAGTATGGAAGAAAAGAAACAATACCGGAAAAACCCGGGATACGGTGCCGGAAAAAACGGGACCGGCAATACCGGCAGATATGATTACCGAAAAAAAGACGGAAACGAAAGAACGGACGGCGGGGAAAAGCCGCGCGCGTCTTTCCGGGACGGCATACCGCAGACCGATCCCGATCAGCTCGTCATCGGCAGAAACGCCGTCTCCGAGCTGCTGAAAAGCGGGCGGGATATCGATAAGCTCTGGGTCAAGAAGGGGGAACGGGTCGGTTCCCTGATCCAGATCGTCGGCGAGGCGATCGGCAGAGGCATTCCGGTCGCGGAGGTGGAGGCGTCGAAGCTTGACGCGATGGCGGGCGGACTCCCGCATCAGGGCGTGATCGCTTCCGCCGCGCTGAAGCAGTATATCACGGTGGAAGAAATGGTCGAAGCCGCGAAGGCTTCGGGCGAAAAGCCGCTGATCCTGATCGCCGACTGCGTGGAGGACCCGCAGAATCTCGGCGCGATGATCCGCGTGGCGGAATGCTGCGGCGCGCACGGCGTCATCCTGCCGAAGCGTCACGCCGTGGGGCTGACCGGCGTTGTCGGAAAAGCGTCGGCGGGCGCGCTTGAGCACGTCCCGGTCGCCAAGGTGCCGAACCTTGCCCAGACGGTCGACTATCTGAAAAAGGAAGGGTTCTGGATCTTCGCCGCAGAGGCGGGGGGACAGACCTATTACGAATGCGATATGAACTGTGCCGCCGCGATCATCCTCGGCAGCGAGGGAAACGGCGTGTCCCGTCTCCTTCTCGACAAGTCGGACGCGATCGTGTCGATCCCGATGTACGGGCAGATCAACTCGCTGAACGTCTCCTGCGCGACCGCAGTGATCCTGAACGAAGCGGCACGTCAGCAGCGTACCGGAACGAAATGACCGCGCGTCAGCCGTGGGGCTGACGAAAGGCGGGGAAAGGAATCATCCCTTTTATGAGCCAGGAAAACAAAGGAAAAGATCTCTCGATCACCGAACTTCTGAAAAAACTGCGGGAGCAGGCGGACGCCGAGACCGATCCGGAAGAGGACGCGTACGGTGCCTCCGAACCGGAGACGCCGGACGAATCGCCGGAGTGTGACGAGGGCGAAGACGAGATCAAGGCGGAGCTTTCCCGCATACTCGCAAAGATCGGCACCGCCTCCGCGAAGGACGAGCTCCCGGAGGAGGAAGCCGCACCCGAAGAAGAAACCGCCCAGGCTTCGGAGGAAGCACCGGAAGAAACGCCGGACGAGCCCGAAGCAGCGCCGGAAAAGCCCGAAAAGGACGGGGAAGCGGGAAAGAACCTGAAGGATCTGATCCTTCGTCTCAACCGCAAGGCGGAGACCTCCCCCGCGCCGGAGGAGATCCCCTCGGAACCGGAGCCCGCTGACGAAAAAGAGCCGGTTTCCGAAAAGAAGCCCGGCAAGGAACCGGAGGCCGAACAGATCAGCCTGTTCGACGGATTGGACGAGGTCTTTTCGGAGCTCCTTCCGGAAAAGGAAAACGGGCTTTCGGAAAGCGCTTCCGCGGAAGAAACGCCCGATGAGGACTTCTCCGAGCCGCTGCCCGAGGCGGACCTTGATGAAGAGGAGAACGACGAGCTGAACGAAAGTCTGCGCGAGCTGGTTTCGATGATCGGTCCCGAGGAGGCGCCGGAAGCTGCCGAAGATCCCGAAGCCGAAAAAGCCGAAGAGACCGAAGAGCCCGCAAAGAACGGCGGGGCAAGATATCACTTCACCGTTACGAAAAAGCCGGTCTCCGAACCCGTCACGGAAGAGGTCGTCCCCTCCGCGAAGGAGTACGAGGAGGCAAAGCAGGATATCGCCGATTTCTCGGAGGAGAAAGCGGAAACCAGAGAAGCCCCCGCGTTTTCCGGTTGGAAAATGCTGAAAAACATCTTCGGCATCGGAAAAGACAAAAACGGCGAGACGCCCTCCGGGGAAGAAACGCCGACCGCAGACGAACCGGATAAGACCGTGCCGGCGGAGGAACTTCCCGAAGAAGAGACGCTCCCCGCAGACGAAGAGATTCCCGACGCGGAGCAGCCCGAAACTCTCACCCCGGCGGAAGCGGAAACCGAACCCGAAGCCCCGGAGGAAGCGGAAACCGGACACACCTTCCGTGAGGACGACGGCACCGCGGCGCCTGCCGCGCTCTTCTACGCGGCTAACCGCGCGGAGGAAGCTGCCGGAAACGGGATCGCCCCCGATCCCGAGCTGTTCGACCGGATCCGCGAGGAATATCCCGTCGCGATGAACGACATGGGCACGACGGCGCAGGTCGGCAGGGAAGACACCCGTACCGACGGAAAGAAAGCGGACGGATCCGTTCCGGAACAGCCCGCAGACGCGGAAGCGCCCGATCCTTCCGCGGAGCCCGAGGACGGCGAACCGCTCTCCGACGGCGATCTCGATCAGATGATGCAGCGTTTCCTGACGAAGGAAACCTACGAGGAATACGCAAACGACGCCGACCTTGCCGAGAGCAGACGCAGAATGGGTCAGATCCGCCTTGACGATCCGGAGACCGCTTCCGCCGCAAAGGCGAAAGAGGAAAAGCCGGCTGGCAAGGGCGATACCCGCGAGGTGCCCTCTGCCTCCTCCGGAAGCGCGAGGGAGGATTCGTTTGACGAAAAGATGCCGCTGAACTCGCTCTTTGACAGCGAGACCTTCGTTCCTCCGGAAATCGAACCGGACGAAGAGGCGGAAGAAGAGGAGATCAACAAGGATATCTCCATCCTCGTCGCCTTCGGCAGAGAGGAAGACGCCCGCGGAAAATACGGCGACGAACGGGTCGACGCCTTCCTGAAAGAGGTTTCCGGCACGAAAAAGAGCCGGAAGGAAGAGGAACCCGAGGAGGAACCCGAGCTTCCCGAAACGGAAGAAAGCGAATACGAGAATTTCGGGCAGAACAAGGAGATCTTCCGCGCGTTCAAAAAGAAATACCGCCTTTCGCTGATCCGGCTGACGCTCTGCGGCATCCTGATGCTGCTAGCGTTCTGCCTTGAGAACTACGGGGACTTCGGAATGACCCCGATCACGGCGCTCGATCCCGAGCTCTTCCCGCTGATCTACGTGATGGCGGACCTGCAGCTTCTCGTGCTCGGCTGCCTGCTCGCGCGCGGACCGATCATCGACGGCGCAAAGTCCCTGTTCCGGCGCGAACCGGATCCCTCGGTCTTCGTGACCGCGTCGGCGGTGTTCTGCTTCGCCTATACGGTTTACGCCGCGTTCTTCCCCGCGGGGCTGATCCGGCTTTACACCTTCCCGTTCCTGCTCCTCTGCTTCGTCTGCATCCTCTGCGGATACTTCGACCTGCGCCGGGAGATCATGACCTTCCGCGTTGTCTCCTCGAAGCGCACCAAGTACGTCATCGGCTCGCTGAGCGAGGAAGAGGCGTCGCTGGAGGAAGAGGCGTTTGAAAACTATCTGCCCGAGGAGCCGACGATCTTCAAGCTCGGCAAGGCGAATTTCGTGGACGGCTTCTTCCGCCGCTGCCGCGGAAAATCGGCGGCGAAGAAGATGGTCCTTCTCGTTCCGCCCTTTGCCCTCGCGATCGGGATCGCCTTCCTCGCCATGTCGGTCTTCTTCGGCGGAGAAACCGCTTCCGCCGTCACGGTCGGCATCACGGCGCTGATGATGAGCCTTCCCGCCGCGATGTTCCTGACCTATTCCTATCCCTTCTATACCGCCGCGGGGCACGCTTACGATACCGAAAGCGCGATCGTCGGCGAGACCTCGCTTGAGGAATACTGCGATGCGGCGTCCGTCTCCTTTGAGGATACCGACGTGTTCCCCTCGCGCGGCGTCAAGGTGCGCAGCGTGATGGTCTTCGGGGAAAACCGGATCGACGAGGTCATCAACAACGTGACCAGCGTCTTCCACGTTGCGGGCGGACCGCTCAGCGACGTGCTGGATATCATCACCTCTGACCTCCGCACCGACGAAGACACCCGTCTCCTTTCGGTGGCGCCCGACGGCATCGAAGCCGACGTCAGCGGCACGCATATGTATCTCGGCAAGGCGGACTACCTGCGCAGGAACCATTACGTTCCGATCGTCAGCGACGAGGACCGTGAGATCGAGCGCTCCGGCAGCCTTTCGATCATGTACGTCGTTTCGGGAGACGAGGTCGTCGCTAAGTTCTATCTCGCCTACCGCATCGACCCCGATTTTGAAAAGATCCTGAAGCAGATGTACCGCTCCGGTATCTGCGTCGGCATCAAGACCTTCGACCCGAACATCGACGACGATATGCTTTCCCGCCGCATCCGCATCGAACGGTATCCCGTCCGCGTGCTGAAATGCCGTGAGATCGGGGACGAACCCCGCGTTGCCGACCGTGCGGACAGCGGCATCGTTTCCAAGCGCTCCGCCAAAGCCCTGCTCGGCGCCTTTGCCGTCTGCGGCAAGGTACAGACCGTGACCCGCGTCGGCATCGTTCTCAACTTTATTTCGCTTTTTGCTGCGGCGATGGTCATGGGCGTCACGATGCTCTTCGGCGCCGCCGATAAGATCCCGTCGCTCTACGTCGCACTCTATCAGCTCTTCTGGACGATCCCTATCTTCGTGATGGCTCGTCTCCACGTGAAATAACCGAAATCATACAGATACCGCCGCTCCGAAAAAGGCGGCGGTATCCTTCTTTCAGGAAGGAAAAACCGGAAATGACAAATCTGAATACCATTCTGAAGCAGGTTCAGAAGCCGGGACGCTATACCGGCGGCGAATTCTGCGCGGTCTGTAAGGAAAAGGAGAAAGTAAAAGAGCGTATCGCCTTCTGCTTTCCCGACACCTACGAGATCGGAATGTCCAACCTCGGCGTCAGATTACTTTCGGGCGCGCTGAACGAGATCCCCGAGGTCTGGTGCGAGCGCGTTTACGCGCCGTGGCCCGATATGGAGGAAAAAATGCGGGAAAACGGCATCCCGCTCTTCGCTCACGAGAGCCGGGATCCGCTGACCGATTTCGATATGGTCGCGTTCACCCTGCAGTACGAGCTTTGCTACTCTAACGTGCTGAATATGCTCGATCTCGCGGGCATTCCGCTCCTCGCGAAGGATCGCGGAGAGGAATACCCGATCATCCTCGGCGGCGGTCCCTGCGCCTACAACGCGGAGCCTGTCGCGGACTTTTTCGACCTCTTTTCGATCGGAGAAGGGGAGGAGGCACTTCCCGAGCTCGCAAGGCTGTGGCTTTCGATGAAGGAGGAAGGCTCCTTCACGAAGGAGGAGTTCCTGCACCGTGCGGCGAAGCTGCCCGGTTTCTACGTCCCTTCCTTCTACGCGGTGGAGTACAACGAAGACGGCACGATCGCGCGCTTCGTCCCGAAATACGACGATATCCCGATGAAGATCACCAAACGGATCGTGAAGGATATGGACGCCTCGTATTTCCCCTCCGAGATCTGTATGCCCTATATCGAGACCGTCCACGACCGCGTCGTGCTCGAAACCGGACGCGGCTGCATCCGCGGCTGCCGGTTCTGTCAGGCGTGTATGCTCTTCCGTCCGGTGCGTGAAAAGAGCCCGGAGGTCCTCAACCGTCAGGCAAAGGCGCTCATCGCCAACACCGGCTACGACGAGATCACGCTCTCCTCGCTCAGCATCAGCGACTACTCCCGCCTTGACGAATTGACCGACGGTCTGCTCCCGTGGACCGAAAAGAAAATGGTCAGTCTTTCTTTGCCGTCGCTCCGCGTTGACAGCTTCACGAAGGAGCTGATGGAACGGATGGCGACCGTCCGCATGGGCGGCATTACCTTCGCGCCCGAAGCGGGAACCCAGCGCCTCCGCGACGCGATCAACAAGAACGTGGAGGAAGCCGATCTGATGCGTGCCTGCCGCGTCGCGTTTCAGGGCGGCAAGAGCTCGGTCAAGCTCTACTTTAAGAACACGCCGCCCACCGAGACCTACGAGGATATCGCCGGGATCGCCGACCTTTCGGAAAAGGTCGTAAAAACCTATTTCGATACCCCGGAGCGCAACAAGGCGCGCGGCGTCAACGTGACGGTCAGCGTCGCCTGCTTCGTGCCGAAGCCCTTTACCGCCTTCCAATGGGAGGCGCAGGACGACCTTGACGTTCTGATGCAGAAGCAGATGTACCTTGCCGAAAAGATCACCGACCGCAAGCACATCCGTTACAACTGGCACGACGCGCACGTCAGCCATATCGAGGCGGTCTTCGCGCGCGGCAGCCGCAAGCTTTCTGCGGCGCTTCTCCGCGCCCACGAGCTCGGCGTGAAATTCGACGGCTGGGACGAATATTTCAGCTACGACAAGTGGATGCAGGCGTTCAACGAGACCGGCATCGACACGAAATTCTACGCCAATCGCAAAATCGGTCTTGACGAGGTCCTTCCGTGGGATCTGATCGACTGCGGCGTGACGAAGGCGTTTTTCCTGCGGGAAAGACAAAAAGCGTACGAATCGGTCACTACCCCGAGCTGTAAGGAAGGGTGTGCCGGATGCGGCGCGAACAGACTGGGAGGGAAGACGAAATGGTGTCCGCAGAGCAAGTAAGAGTGAAATTCACGAAGACAGGGAGCCTTCAGTTCATCTCCCATCTCGACCTGATGCGTACCGTCGTGCGGCTGATGCTGCGCGCCGAGATCCCGGTCGCGATGACCGAGGGCTTCAATCCGCACCCGAAGATCTCCTTCGTGCTTCCGCTTTCGGTCGGTACGCAGAGCGAGTGCGAGTATCTTGATTTCAAGATCACGAACGATATCGGCTTCTCCTCGATCATCGGCAGGATGAACGCTCAGTCCGTTCCCGGGCTCACCTTCCTGCACGCCTCCACGCCGGTCCATAAGTGCGGCGAGGTGGCGTTCGCGGTCTACGATATCGTTTCGGACGAGGAATACGACGCCGGGGCGCTGTTCTCACAGCCGATCGTCGTGACCAAGCACACCAAATCCGGCAAGGATAAGGAGACCGATATCCGCCCGCAGATCCGCGCGTGGAAAAAGGAGGGCAATACCCTCACGGTCACGCTTGCCGCTTCGAGCGCGGACTATCTCAATCCCGAATATCTCGTGACCGCCATCGGGCTGGTCAATTACGATATCATCCGGAAAAAGGTCCTCCTCGCCGACGGCGAAACCGAATTTGAATAAGACCCGGAGGGCGTCCGCTTCAGAAAAAGCTGTGAAGCGTGACGCCTTCCGCTTTTTCAAGCGCTTTCAGAGCGGAAAGCGCCGCTTCCCGCGCCGCGAGATAGCGGGGCAGGGATTCCCCTGTTTCCGCAAGACAGACGGAACGCAGGGCGGTCATCGCGTTTTCCGCCTGCGAAAGCCAGACGTAGTTCACCGTGACCGCGAGAAAGGCGCTTTTCTTTTCCCACTCGGAGAGGATCGGGTCGACCTCGGAAAGCGCGGGAAGGCGGTCCTCCGGCAGCGCGGCGACCGCTTTTCCGGTTTCCCGGAGGATCGAGCAGGCGAAAGCCGAACAGCTTATCCCGACGGTGAGGGAAAGGAGCAGGAGAACGGCGGAAATCAGAACGGCGCGCATCGGTCATTCCTCCTTTCCGACCCAGTATTCTCGTTTTCTGTCGTCGATCGTGAAGAGAAAAACGCGGTCGGGCGTCAGACGCCGCGCCTTCAGACGGGATGAAAGCCAGCTGCCGTCGTAGCCGAGAGAACGCAGGACGTCTTCCCGCACCTCTCCGTCCACGATCAGCGCGTGCGCGTAGACCGGCTCGTCCTCAGTCTGAAAAGGAAAGACCGAGAGGCGGCCGTTCTGTTCCAGAACGGCGTAATTGACGTTCTGCGGCGAGGAGACGTTCTGCAGGCGGATATTCGAGAGCAGCTCGTCCACGCTGATCCGCTGCCGGAGCAGCTCCTTCTGGTCGATCTTTCCGCCGCGGATCAGAAAACTCGGGGAACCGTCGAGCAGTTTTTTGAAAAGCGATACCTTGGTGACGAGAAAGGAGAGCAGGATTTCGAGGGAGATCATCAGCAAGCCGGGCAGGATGCCGTAGAGCACCGGGATATCCGGATTCGTGATCGGCGCGGAGGCGACCTCGGAAATCAGCAGCGTCGTGACCAGCTCCGAAAGCTGCAGCTCTCCGATCTGCCGTTTTCCCGTTACGCGGATGAAAATAACGAGCAGAAAATAGATGAGAAATGACTTGAAAAGTACGGAAATCATCAGTAAAAACCTCCCCTTTTATCGTGAACGGAAAAATATTTTTTATTCCGAAAAGACCGTTTTTCCGCTCGCAAAACGGTCCGATCGGACTGCATGGACGGATATTGTTGTGCATTCTGTACACCGCCCCGGCCCAATACCATCACGCAAAAGCAATATTCAACAAAACGAAAAAACTTCGGAAAAATGTGTTGACAAAACGGACTATGCGTGATATAATAATCAAGCTGTCGCACAGAAGGGAACTTCTTTGAGGCGATGCTCCTTGAAAATTGAACAACGAGAAAGAGAAAGTACAGCACGGAAAAG
>JAKSPT010000014.1 GCA_024404495.1 Lachnospiraceae bacterium | reverse complement strand
TAGTCAGGTTTGCGGGCTTCTCAAGCAAGCAGGACGGTGTATCCGACGGGACTTTGGTCACGGAACCGGCGTCCGTGCCCGACGTGCTGCTCAGACCGTCTATCTCTATGTAAAAGAAATAGCCGGTGGGTTCATTGATCTGCAAAAACAGAGTGGCTTCTTTCTGGATATTATAGTCAGCTAATGTCCTGTTGTCTTCCAGTGTTTTCCCGTCAAAGGTCAGAGTCTGGCTTTCGGGAGGGATACCCTCTTTATCCTGAATCTTAGCTTTGACGTTTTCAATCGTGTCAGATGGCTCAACTTCAAGAGTAATTGTTTTATTATCGGATGCAATCGTAACCTTGACAAAAACCTGCATCGCGAATGCCTTGATCGGCATCAGCGAAAGACACAGCACGAAACAGAGAAGTAAACTAAGGATTCTCTTTTTCATTCTACATTCCTCCAAACAATATATTTGAAACCGTTCGATAAGTTTGTTATCATCGGTGGTGCAGGGTCGGGCGATGCCCAGCAATATTTATATTTAATGATCCTCATAAAGCTGACATCGACCTTCCTTCTATTGCGACGTAATTCTCATTATGTTGTATATCATATCCCGACAATACGCCTATGATACAAATATACGTAAGTATTATAGCACAGAAAGCGCAGAAAATCAAGAACTTTTCCGTGAAAAGCCGGAAATCCCATGGTTTTGTCTTCATGAAATCAGCACGAAAAAGCCTTTCCCGATCCCTTTTTCAGAAAATCAGCAAAGGCTTCTTTTACCGCGCCCGTTTTTATCTGTCGGGACACTGTTTATTGTCAGACCGCCGATAATTGCAACATAATGAGAATTACGCTGCAGCCGCTGCTTCCGGCTGATTTTGTTTCAGATTACAAGCCGCAACGTTTCCATCAGTTTTCTGTGCTCGCTGCCAGATGAGACAACCCAAACGGATTGCGCCGTATCCTACATAGGACTGTCCTTTAGAGCACCGTCCAAAAAGTCGGACTTTTTTACGCCCTCTCTTCTTTTTCCCGCTTCCTCACCCCTTCAGCAGCCTTGCCCAGGTGGCGGGACCGCAGGAGGCATCGGGTTCGAGAGAGACGGACACCTGATAGGCGCGGAGAACCGCCTCGGTAGCGGGGCCGAAGCTGCCGTCGGTTTCGAGACCGGCGGAAAGGAGCGCGTTGAGCAGGCGCTGGAGCGTTCTGACCGGATAGCCGACGGCACCCTTCTGCAGGATCGGAAGATCAATGCGGACGCTTTCCGTTCCTGCTGCCGCGGCGGTGGAATAGTCAAGATAGGGCAGTTTTCCGTGCTTATGCCAGTCACGGCGGAAATACCCGGAAACGGTTTTGCGTACCGAAGTGATCTGAACGCCGTTTTCCCAGGCAGGCGTACATTCGACCGCGAGCGAATCGCCGAGATACAGCCCGATATGCCCCGGCATCCAGAGCGCTTCCCCGACCGCGACGTCGGAAAAGTCACTGCCGACCGCACCACACCGGGAAAAGAGGGTCGATTCGTCAAGATCCTCCACGCCGTTCGAGAGATAAACCGCGCCGCCGTGTTCCTTTCCGGCATCCCCGTTCCACCCCCAGAAGAGCGCTTTCAGAAAGCAGACGCAGTCAAACCCGAAGACCGGGCGGGAAGAAGCGTTCATCCGTTCTTTCAGAAAGCCGACCTTTTCCGCCGTGTACCATTTCGGATACTGCCGCGCCTTTCCCTCGATCGCGGAAAGAGAAAGCGGGCTGCCGAACATTCCGAGGGCATAGACGGTTTCATACTCCGAAGCGATCTTTCCTGCCGCCGCTGCGAAAGCGACGGCGTTTTTTTCATAAGTCACGCGGTTCTTCCTCCTTTTGTTCAGGCGGGAGCTGCGGATCTTTTTTCTGTTCTTCGGCATCCTCCGCGTCCGGATCGGCGCGGCGCTCGGTCGAAACGAGCATCCGCTTCACGGTTTTTTTCAGAAAACCGGGCAGAGGAACGCCGACAAGCGTCAGATTCTCGAGGATCGAGAGCAGCTCGTTGATCGTCAGCCACACGGTCACGAGCACCGCCACGAACCCCTCCATCGCGGTTCCGATCCCTACCGCGGAAAGTCCTTTGGAAAGCAGGAAGTCGCACACCATCCCGCAGATGATCACCAGAAAATAGCAGAGTTTTTTGAAAATCCCGCGAAAGCCCCTTTTCGAGCAGAGCGTCGCCTCGTAATAAGCGCGGATCATTCCCGTGATATAATCCACGCAGATCACAACGCAGAGAACGACAACGGGGAAAAGCAGTTTTCCGGAATAGCCGATAAACGCCGCGGCAGCGGCGGCGATCAGCCCCTTGAACGGTTCTTTCATCGTATGATCCCATCCTCCCGAAAAAGGTTCGTAAAGTTTTTCCGGGGAAGATCCCTTTCTTATATTGTCCCGTTGACAGAACCGTCAGGTTCTGCTATAATGTAGAGTATTCCGATCCACTCCGATTTGTGACAGAAAGGTTTTTTATGCGATTCAAGATTCCGGCGGCGCTCCTTGCGTGCTGCCTTCTCCTTACCTCCTGCGCCCTGCTCCGCCCGACGTCGGGAGAAACGACCGAAAAGCCCCTCCCCGATACCGATCCGGACACTCTGCCCGATACCGATCCCGTGACCGATCCGGTGACAGAACCGGAAACGGAACCCGAAACGGTTCCCGTGACCGAGCCGCAGACCGAGCCCACGACGCCCGTCCTCCCGACCCGTCTGAACCCGATCCCCGGTGAAAAGACCCTGCGGAATTTCCTCTGCACCGCGCTTTCCCCGCTCGGAAAGGTGATGTACGTCTTCGGCGGCGGCTGGAACGAGGCTGACGACGGCGCAGGCGTCGAGGCGACCTCGATCGGGCTTTCCCCCGCGTGGGAGGCATTCACCGCGAAGCAGGACGCCTCCTACAATACCGACGACCACCGCTACGAGATCCATAACGGTCTCGACTGCTCGGGCTTCGTCGGATGGGCGGTCTACAATACGCTCCAAAGCGAAAACGGGCATGAGGGCTACGTCACCCCGTCCACCAAGATGGCAAAAGCCTTTGCCGACCGCGGGCTCGGTTCCTTTACCGATGCCGGACCCGGGAAGGAATTCCGCCCCGGCGATATCGTCAGTATGTCCGGTCACGTCTGGATCTCGCTCGGTACCTGCGCCGACGGCTCGGTCGTCATCCTGCACTGCTCGCCGAACGGCGTCATCCTCTGCGGCACCGTGAAGGACGGCGAGGAAAGCACGGCGTCAAAGCTTGCGAGAGAATACACCGAGCGGTATTTCCCCGCATGGTACGCGAAATACCCGGCGGTGACCCGCTCCGCCTCCTCCTATCTTTCGGACGCGGTGACCCTCTTCCGCTGGTCGGATGAGGTCCTCTCCGACGAAGAAGGGCTTTCTTCCCTCTCCGCAGAAGAACTGCTTCGGGTCCTTTTTGAGGAATAATCAAACGAAAAATCGTGTCCCGGACCGCCGGAACACGATTTTTTTCAAAAAACGTAAGATTCCCTCTTTTTTCGTGTATATATCAGTGAAACGTTTCAGAAAGGGGGCTTGACCACGGAAGACAAAAAACTGCTCCGGCTCCTGAAAAAAGACCCGAACGAAGGCATGAAAACGGTCATCGGGCTCTATACCGGTATCGTGACCGCCGCCGTAAAGGGCAGGCTGACCGGTTTTCCGCACGGCTCCGCCGACGTGGAGGACTGCGTGGCGGAAACCTTCGTCAGATTCTATTCCGCGCTCGACGCCTTCGATCCGAAGCTGTCGTCGGTCCGCACCTATCTCTGCGTGATCGCGCGGAACACGGCGGCAAACCTGACCCGCTCCCTTCATCCCGCCGTGCCGATCGACGACGGGGAAAACCCGATCGAGATCCCGGACGATTCCTTCTCCGCCCGGATCGAGGAGAAAGAAACGCTCGACGCCGTTCTCGGCGAGATCAAAAAGCTCGGCAAGCCCGATTCCGAGATCCTGACGCGGAAATACTACCTCGGTCAGACCTCGAAGGAGATCGCGGAGGTGCTCGGGCTGACCGCGGGGAACGTTGACACACGCGCCCACAGGGCGATCGAAAAACTGAAAACGATATTCAGAGGTGAATCAGATGAATGAAAAAATGAACCGTGAACTGGACGGGATCCCCGCCGAAAAGCTGGATTCCCTGCTCTCCGGCGTGTCCGAAGTCAAGGCGTCGGACGACCTTTCCGCCGACCGCGTCGCGGACAGAGTACTGCCGGCGCTCGGTCTGAACGCCGCCCCCGCCGAAAAGCCGCGCGCGCTGAAGGGCAAACGCCTCGCCGCGCTCCTTGCCGCCTGCCTCGGCGTCGTGATCCTCGTTCCCGTGCTGATCGGCTTCGGTGCCTTCGGCAAAAAGACCCCCGCCGATCCCGCCGTCGATCCCGGGAGCAAAGCCGAAGCGACGGAGCCCTCCGCCCCCGTGACCGAAAGCACCCCGACCGAGCGGGAGCCGGATGCACAGGTCCCCGAGGTGGATTACGTTTCCTGGAACGGTCTGTACGTCCGGAAATCCCTTGCGGCGGCGCTCGACGAAGCAAAAGACGACGACGTTTTCCCCGTGACCATCACGGCAGGAAAAACGGCGGATCTTTCCGACCGCAATATCACCGCAAAGCTCGCCGAGCTGACCGATCTTTCAAACGCGATCGCCGCCGATACACCGGAAGACGGGGAAATGATGTACCTCTTTGAAAAATACTTCCCCGACGAAGCGGAACGCTGCAATTTCTTCCTGCCCGACGGAAAAATCGACGAGGCCGCCCTGCACGAGGCGTATCTCGCCGCGGAAAAAGAATACGATCGCGTGAAAGCGCTCTGGAATGACCTTCTTTCGACCGCACGCCCCGGAAACGAGGACAGCTTCCTTTATCAGGGAAAACCGCTTTCCGCATACCGGGATCAGTCCGAAGAAGCAAAATCGTTCCGTTCGATGATGGACGCCGTCCGTTCTCTCGGCGAAGACTTCAGCCTTGAAAAGCTTGCCGCGCTCGTTTCCGAGTGGGGCGAACGCATCCTCAAATTCTTCGTTGACGGCGAAAGAGCGGATGAGATCATCGAGAATTACGAAAAATCCTGCGACGAATGGGAGAAGAAATACGAGGAAGCGAAAAAAGCGTACGAGGATCAGCTCCGTGAATGGACCGGCGGAGAGATCAGGATCGACGGCATGACCGAAGAAGAGCTCAAAGCGCTCCTCGATCAGGCAAGGCAGGAATGGGATAAATTCTCGGCGCTTTGGGATTGTGTCGATAACGACGCGCTCGCGGAATACCGCAAGCGGTTCCTTGAGATCGTCGGTGACGAGGATCGCTTCAACGAATATCCGGAAGAGCATTCCACGCTGAAGGAAGCGGTGGACGCCGCCCGCGAGGAGCTGGAAAAAGCGAAGGAAGCGATCGACCGCGCCAGGGAATGGTACGAAGCGCACCCCATGGAAGAATTTCTGAAAGAGAACGGCATCGAACCCGATCCCGAAACCGGACTGATCACGGTCACGAAGGAACAGCTCCGTGACCTCTTCGACCGGCTGAAGGAGTCCGGCGCGCTTGAAAACTACTGTAACTTTTTCGTCTGCGATCCCGCCTCCGGCAAGTCCGACGGGATCGTGCTTCCCGAGCCCGAAACGCCGGAACCCTGAATAAACAAGAATTCCCGCAGTCTGCACGATATGATGCAAACTGCGGGAGTTTTTTGCTGTTCAGGCCCCTCTGACCGTAAACCGATGCACGAAGCCGACAAGCCCGCTCGAAGCGCAGATCTGCCGTTTTTCGCCTGCGTACACCGAGGAATGGTACCCGTGAACGTGCCCGCAGAGGATACCGCACACGGCGGAGTCCGGGGCGGAAAGGATCCGCACCAGTTCGCGGGCGTTTCCGTCCTCCGATTTTTCACTGATGGAAAAATAGTCGCCGAAGCGCTTCATTTCCGCTTCGTTTTCAGCGGTCGCGATCGGGATATGCGTCAGAAGCACCGCCGGAACGCTCCCCGCCGCGATCGCGCGGAGCTCTTCGAGCTGACGGTCGGAAACCGTCTTTTTACTGTCATCAAGGGCGGCGACAAGAAACCCGCCCCCGCGATATACCGTCACGCCCGCGCTTCCCCGGTTGAAGGCGGTCAGCTCGGGGTGGCTTTCGTAGTCCCCCTCGTGATTGCCGGGGGCGAAAAGATATTCCCCGCCGTAATCGGCAAGCTCTTTTTCAAGGAGCCGGAACCCCGCCGGATGGCGGTAATCGAGGATATCCCCGGAGAGCAGGAAGCATTCGGGGCGGACCTCCTTCGCGTAGGCAAAGAGCTTATGAAGCGCCTCTCGGGAAGATATCGTATGTTCCGGGTTGAAGGGCTCGTGAAACGCCTCGGCAAAGGATCTTCTCTGCCTCTGCCAGCTCTCCTCCTGCTTTTCGGCTTTTTCCCTTTCCTCCCCGGTCGATAGTTCGTCCCAGACCGAGACGTGCGTATCGCTGATATGTAGAAAAACGTGCTCCCCGGTCACGCCCGGAAGCCGCAGTTCGTTTTCTTTGATCTGATAAAAGCCGTCCATTTCTTTTCCTCCGTTTTCATTCAGTTATTTACCAAATCAACAATTTGCGCCTTGAAGCACTTATTGTTTTGTAATAACGATATTGAAAACGCCGAAACAACGACGGCAATAATGACGGCAACCGACAGCACATTCATTTCACACAACACCATCGAATATCCTATTGAATGAGAAAGCAAAGAATTAATGCCCCACACAGAACCCCAAAACACGCCTTCGGATAGAATAAGTACAGCACCGGATATGAAAGCAATTTTCAACAAATCGATTGAAAAGATTGTCTTCTTTTCATAGCCTGCGATTCGCATAAACCCGATAAGATGCTTATCCCTCGAAAGCAAATTCCCATTTAAGGACACCGCACATATTATTATGCCAAAAAGTAAGACAAGTAACAATACGTAAAAAATACTCTGTAATACGGTAATAACGTCTACGCAAATATTGATATAGCCGCTCATCGATGTGTTGTGCATCATTCCGTATTGCTCAAGCGTTTTTTCTTCTTCCGAGTTCTTCAGGTCAATAGAGATACAATCAATGTTTTCAAAGAGGGATTGTATTACTGATGCATATATTTCAGGAGAAATATACACTGCATGCGTTTCGTCCTCTGTTTCTTTGCAGCCGGCAACATTTAAGTATCCATCTAAATACTTTATATACTCTCCTTCCGAATAGGTTCTAAACAATGCGGGGCTTACCAAACAACCGTTTTCAATCGTGGAAACCTTTTCGTAGTACGGATCTGTTTGATCCAATAACCTAAGCGAAAAAAGCTCTTCTCCATAACCGCTTGTCAAAAACGGTATTGGTTTTTCACTATTTGCGGACGGTATCGGAAGAAAAATCGATTTGTAAATCCACTGACCTTGCTGATAATCGATATATCTCTGTGTCATTGTGAATTCATCGGAATCATATATGGTTTTATATTGTTCGTAATCAGTATCAACAATTCCCTGAACATTCATATGCACACCGGCGATTGAAATACCAATCGTTAAAATCGAATCATAAGAATCGTAATCATTATCAAGACAAACCAAACCGTCGGCAAGATAATCAGTAATCATTACAGAAGAATCATCTGCAAATTGTCCATATATTATTGATATATCCTCTGTGCGGCAATATGCTAAACCAAGTATAATATTTGAGTAGAATGCGCCCTCCTCAAAATCCAAGCATAAAGGTGATTCGAATTCTTTTCGGATCAGCATTTTTGAATGAAGTCGGTTCTTCATGTCCTCGTATCTCTCATAATCAAATGGACCGAGAACATCATCTGAAATGTGCGTTCCCTTATAGTTTATTAAGCCAGAAACATTTTCACGAATACACCTTGCAGCAAATGAATATTTATTAAAACTCGAAAATGAACACAGCAAGCCGAGAAAAGCAGCAAAAACAACGATCAGCACGGACAACCCTATCCAACCGCGTTTGGAATAGGATAAAGATGCAAAAACACTTTTTCGTTTTAATGTTCCCGGAAACTGAATATTTCTGTCTGCTGTTTCTTCGGAACAAACGGAAAAGTCAGGTTCAAATTGATCTTCGGTTTCCGTTCCCATACGAATGGTAATTTGATCCTCATTTCCCATCATTCTTCTGATACGATCCGCATCAAGCGTAACAGAACCGGAAAGTGTTTCCGGAATTACGATCTGACTGCCGCTGTACATAACGGCAGGACACTCGTTTTTTTCCGCCGAACGGATTGTACCTTTATCCATACATACGATCATATCAGCATATTGACGTATCAAGGAAATACGATGAGACACAAGAATAACAAGCTTGTCCTTTGCCTGCTTTTTCAGAGTTTCAAACACTTCTTTTTCCATCTGTTCGTTCAGACTGCTCGTCGGTTCATCGACAAGGAGAACTTTTGCGGGTTTGGACAGTCCGCGAATGATTGAAACGCGCTGCTTCTGACCACCGCTCAGACAAGAGGGATTTTCCTCGCTTTTTTCGGGAATATCAAAATCCATTAATCGATTATTGATCCTTGTCCGTTCCGTTTCATCAGCAAAAAGGCTGATATTATCGTAAACGTTCAAATAAGGGACAAAGGAATTTTCCTGAAGCACAACGGAAACAATATTCCTTCTGTACTTTTCGGTTATGGAGCGCAAGTTATGATCGTTATAAAAAATATCGCCCTCATATTGTGTATCTAATGTTGAAATCAGATTTAAAAGTGTTGTTTTCCCGCATCCGTTTTCACCGTACAGAGCAATGAGACCCTTATTCGGAAACTTTATTGAAATATCAGATAAAGCCGTAAAACAGCCGTTTACGGTTGTATATTGTTTCGAGATGTTTTTTATTTCTATCATCTTGTTCTCCATTCACGGAAAAAATTCAATACCAAATATCAAAAATTCATTTTTATTCAAGGGAAACCTTTCCCTTAAATAAAAAAGAGCCATAATAATCACTATCTGTCGAATGAATTATAACTAAATAATCAAGATTTGTCAATCTTCAATCCGCACAGATTTACATATATAAATACCAAAATTGCCCATAGCGGGTGCGCAATCACGAAAAAAGGACTCCCGAAGGAGCCCTTTTCCGTTTTTATCGCTGATAGCAGACGACAAAGCCGTCGTAGTTGTTGCCCGAAATGGTACAGGGCACCTTGTCGTTCACGGGAATACGGACGGTGGCGTTCAGGTCGCAGGCGGCGTAGAAGATCTCGTACTTCGTGCCGCTGCCGTCGGTAACCTTCAGCGGCGACTGGTAGGTGTAGTCCTTGACGTATTCAAGATACTCTTCAAGGCACCAGTTGTTCTGGTACATCGCGGCGGCGTGTGCCTTGCCGACGTAGCGGTAATGTCCGGTACCGTCCATCAGACCGCCGATGGTCGCCTTCTTTGCCGCCGGATAGCGGCAGATGAAGCCGTATTTCCACGCGTTCTCCGCGATCCACGCGTATGCCTCGCCCGCCTTGTCGAGCTCTCTCGTGCCGGCTTCCTTATTATACGCCTTCAGATAGAAGGAATAACCGCTGTGGTAATCGGTATGCCCGGGCGCGAAGGTGTTCGAGGCGCCGTACTGGTCGAAGAGTGCTTTCTGATCCTCATAGGAGCGGTACGCGCCCGAAACGATCACGTCGCTGATCCCTCTTCCCTCGGGTCCCTTGCCGACGGTGGCGTTATAGAAATCCTCCATCATCCGGTTCAGCGCGTCGATCGCCTCGATGTTGAGGGTCACGGTCGAATTGATCAGCCCGTAGCAGTCGTTCTTCTTGCCGTAGATCTCGGTCACGTTGCTCTTATCGGGGAAGACGTACTCCCGGTCGGCGTCGATCATCACGAGGATGCCGTTCGGGATGTCCTCAAACGTCAGGTCGACGTAGGTGTCCTTCCCGGGCAGCGTTTCGGGCGGCTCGGTCACGGGCTCGGTCGCGGGTTCGGTCTCCGGCTCGGTAACGACGGGGTCGGTGCCGGGCGCGTCGGTATCCTGGGCTTCGGTCACGGGAGGCTCGGTGCCGGGCGGATCGGTCTCGACCGGCTTTTTCCCGAACAGCTTATCAAGCCGTCCGGTCAGCGTCAGCACGAGGAGCGCCGCCGCGATCACCACGATGACCGCGAGAACGCAGGCGAGGATCGCCGTGCCGCTCGCGGCTTTTTTGTTCTGTCTGTATCTGCGGATCTGTTTTGCCATAGAAATTCTTTCATCCTTTCCCGCGTTTCGGTACGCGATTCTCTTCCGAATGAAAAACGGCGGAAACGCCCGATCGGAGTTTCCGCCGCAATGTCCGTTTTATTTCTCTACGGTTTCGGTATAACTGGAGATACCGTCAAACGTGCGGAGAAGCTCGGTGAATTCTTCGTTTCTGGTGTGAACGAAATCTCTGATTCTCTGCTGAACGTGCTCCGGATACTTCTCGATCTCCTCGGGCTTGAAGGAATGCCCGGGCGTGAAGGTCGATTTGTACGCGCGGTCCATCGTGATCGCCTCCGCGATATCGACGCAGGTGATCCTGCCGTTTCTCTCGCAGACGTAGACGTTCTCGATACCGGAAAGGAGCAGGTCAACGGCGGCAACGCCCATTCTCGCCGCGGTCAGACGGTCTCTCTGGGTGGGGGAACCGCCGCGGACGACGTGCGCCAGACGGGCAAACTTGGTCTCGACGCCGGTCTCTGCCTCGATGCGCTTTGCGAGTCCCTCGGAATAACCAACGAGACCCTCGGCGACGATGACGATGAAGTTGCGCTTGCCGAGTGCGCGCTCCTCGCGGATCTTCTGCATGCAGGCGGCTTCGTCGAAGGGACGCTCAAGAACGGCGACGGCGGTCGCGCCGACGGCGATCGCGGAGTTCATCGCGATATAGCCGGCGTTTCTGCCCATGACCTCAACGACGTTGCAGCGCGCGTGGGATTCGCAGGTGTCGCGGAGACGGTCCACCATCTGCTGGGTGGTGTTCAGCGCGGTATCGAAGCCGATCGAGTAATCGGAAGCGGTGATATCGTTGTCGATGGAGGCGGGGATACCGATGCAGGGAATCCCGCGCTTGCAGAGGTCGGAGGCGCCGCGGAAGGTACCGTCACCGCCGATGGTGATCAGACCGTCGATGCCGAGGCGGCGGCAGGTGGCGATCGCCTGCTGCATACCCTCTTCTTCCTTGAAGGCGAGGCAGCGTGCCGAGTAGAGCATCGTGCCGCCCTTGGTGATGATGTTTGCGACCGAATGCGCGTCGAATTCCTTCACGGAATCGCCGCCGTCGATCAGACCCTGATAGCCCTCGTAAATACCCATGACCTCGATGCCGCGGCGGATCGCGTAACGGGTGACCGCACGGACCGCGGCGTTCATGCCGGGTGCGTCACCGCCGGAAGTCAGGATACCGATTTTCTTGAACTGTTTGACCATAATGATTTATTTCCTTTCCGCGCCGACCGGCATAATCTTCCCTGCCGGATATCGCGTTCCAAATACCTTATTATTTTACAATAGTTCCCCGGAAAAATCAAGTCTATTTGCGGATTTTTTCCCGAAATATCGCAATTTATTCATCGTTTTTTCCTTTCCGGTCGGTTTTTGCCGTCTGTCCGCCCCGCGCGGTTTCCCTTCCCCCGATTGCTTCTTGACAGAAAAGGCGTCCGATGCTATAATAATGAGGATAAGAATCACGATTCCCCGACCGTAAAAAGGAGATATCCGAATTGAAAACGAACAAAGCGCCAATCCTTGTTCTTGTCCTTCTCTTCTGCCTTTCCTGCGCCGCCTGCGGCGAAAAGGAGGTGGAGATCCCCCCGACCGAAACCACCTATATCGCCGAGGAAAAGGAAAGCGGCAGCGTAACGGAGGGCGGCGGTACCTACACCCTCTACAAGACCTACGCTGAGCTTACCGATTATATCGGGACCGAAAAAGAAGTATCCCTCCCCGCCCGCGTCGGCGGACTTCCCGTTCTGAAGATCGGAAAGGAAGCCTTCGCCTATAACGAAACGCTCGAAAAGATCACCCTCTCTGAGGGGCTGATCGTCATCGGACAATCCGCGTTTGACAAATGCAAAAACCTGAAGACCGTCGTCTTCCCCGATTCCCTCGAGGTCGTCGGCGACTTCTCCTTCCGGGCGAGCGGCATCACCTCCGCCGTCTTTGCCGACGGGCTTTACAGCATCGGCAAGTACGCCTTTCAGGATACCCCTCTCGCGTCGGTCACCGTGCCGGACTCCTGCTCCTTCTACGGCAAATACGCCTTTTCGGGCACGAAGCTGACCGAGGCGGTCATCCCGCTCCGCGTCACCTCGCTCGGCGACCGTCTCTACACCAACTGCGATTCCATGACGAAGGCGATCGTCCCGCGCACGGTCACCGATATCAACGATTACGCCTTTTCCGCGTGCGACGCGCTCGAAACGGTCGTCATCCCGCCGGAGACGGTCAACATCCGCGACGGGCTGCTTTCCTCCTCCCCGAAGGCGACCGTGATCACGACCGCGGGCTCCGCGGCGGAAAAATTCGCCAAGCGGAACAGCTACCCGATGCAGATCGTCACCGAGGAAGAGCTCGCCGCCTACTACACCGCATCATCGGACAACGCCGCATAAGCGGCGTTCCGTCTTTGAAAGGAATACGACCATGACAATATATGAAAGAATGCTGAAGCTGAAAAGAGAAAAGGGGCTGATCGTGCAGGCGCACCGCGGCGCTTCCGCTTACGCTCCCGAGAACACGATCCCCTCCTTTGCCCTCGCCCTCGAAATGGGCGCCGACGCCATCGAGCTGGATATCCATCTCACCGCCGACGGTAAGCTCGCCGTCAATCACGACGGCAATCTGAACCGCTGCGGCGGCGTGGACGTGAATATCCGCGACAAGACGATGGAGGAGCTGCTGACCGTCGACATGGGCTACGCCGCGAAATTCGGCGACAAATACAAGGGCACCCGTCTGCCCGAGCTGCACGAGGTCTTTGAGCTCATCCGGGGCACCGGGATGATCGTCAACGTCGAGCTGAAGGACGGCGGCGGCGAGGAGCTGATCCGCAAGGCGGTGGAGACCGAGCTTTCCTGCGGTATGGACGGCTTCGTGCTCTATTCCTCCTTCAACCACGGATATCTGGATATCCTCCGTTCGATCAAGCCCGATTCCTACACCGCGCCTCTTTACGGTGCCGGGATCGGAAACCCGTGGAATTACGCCGCCACCCGCGGCGACCTCGCGCTTCATCCGCAGTTTTCGACGGTGGACAATACGCCGGATTACTGCGAAAACTGCCACAAGTACGGCGTGATGGTCAACGTCTGGACGGTGGACGGCGTCGAGGATATGAAACGCCTTTGGGCGAGAAACTGCGATTCGGTGATCACGAACGTCCCCGATATCGCGCTGAAAGTCAGAAATGAAGCCTGAACTGCTCTGTCCCGCCGGGAATTATGAAAAAATGAAGGCGGCGTTCGCCTACGGCGCCGACGCGGTCTATTTTGCCGCGAAGCGCTTCGGGATGCGCTCCGCCGCCGATAACTTCACGCTTGAAGAGCTGTATTCCGCCGTTTCCTACGCGCACGAACGGGGCAAACGGGCGTTTCTGACGCTCAATACCCTGCCGCACGGCTACGAATACGACGACCTGCGTGCCTTTCTCCTTTCGGTCCGGGACGCGGGGCTTGACGCCGTGATCTGCGCCGACCTCGGCGTGATGGCGCTCGCGAAGGAATACCTGCCCGGAGTCGAGCTGCACGTTTCCACGCAGACGAGCATCATGAGCGCGGAGGCGGCGGAGCAGTACCGCCTTCTCGGCGCGAAGCGCGTCGTCCTCGCGAGAGAGCTTTCGCTCGACGAGATCCGTGAGATCCGGAGAAAGGTCTCTCCCGAACTGGAGCTTGAGGTCTTCGTCCACGGCGCGATGTGCGTTTCGTACAGCGGCCGCTGTCTGATCTCGGCGCAGATGACAGGAAGAGACGCCAACCGCGGTGCCTGCACACAGCCCTGCCGCTGGAATTTCAAAACCTGTGAGATCGAGGAAGAAAAACGCCCCGGTCAGCGCTATACCGTCGAGGAGCACCCCGAGGGGAGCTTCATCCTTTCGAGCCGCGACCTCTGTATGATCGAGCATATCCCCGCCCTGATCGAAGCCGGCATCGACAGCTTCAAGATCGAGGGGCGGATGAAGAGCGTCTATTACACCGCCGTCACCGCCAACGCCTACCGGATGGCGATCGACGCCTACCGCCGCGATCCCGCGGGCTACGTCTTTGACACCCGCCTGCGCGACGAACTGGAATCGGTCTCCCACCGCGATTACGGCACCGGATTCTTTTTCGGAATGGAGCCCGGCGACGCGAAGCTCGTCGATACCCTCGGATATCTGCGCGACAAGGCTTACCTCGCCGCCGCCCTTTCCTACGACGAAAGCACCGGACGCGCCGTCTTCGAGCAGCGCAACAAGCTCTCGGAGGGAGAAACGGTCGAGCTCGTCTCGCCCGGAAAATTCGGCGTCCCGCTGACCGTCAGGGGGCTGAAAAATGCCGACGGGGAGGAGATCGCCTCTGCGCCCCATCCGCTTATGATCTTTTCGATGGAGGTCCCGTTCCCGGTCCGTCCGGGCGACATTCTCCGCGGCGCTCAGCCATAAGCCGCAGCGCGGAGAGCGCCTCCTTCAGCCCGCCCACCCTGTCGATCAGTCCGACCGAGACCGCTTCCTCTCCGCTTAAAACCGTTCCGAGATCGGATGCGAGCTCGTCGGTCGCGACCATCAGCCGTTTCAGGGTTTCTCTGTCGGCGTGCGAATGAGTGACCGTGAAGTCGAGGATGCGGTCCTGCATTTTCGCAAGCGTTTTATAGGTCTGCTCCGCGCCGATCACGAGCCCGCTGTAACGCACCGGATGAAGCGTCATCGTCGCCGACGGCACGATGAAGGACCGTTTTGCCGAGACGGCGAGGGGGATCCCGATCGAATGCCCGCCGCCGAGCACGAGCGACGCCGTCGGTTTTTCCATCGACGCCACCGCCTCCGCGATGGCGAGCCCCGCCTCCACGTCCCCGCCGACCGTATTGAGAAGAAGCAGAACGCCCGAGATCCGCTCGTTCTGTTCCGCGTCGGCAAGCGCCGGAAGAAGCTCCTCATACCGCGTGACCTTCTGCCCGTCGGGGGAGGCGTAATGCCCCTCGATCAGACCGATCACGTTCAGGGTCAGCACGCTGCCCGCAAGCCGCGTGCCCTCCTCCTCCCGTTTTCCGGTTTCCGCCCGGACAAGCGGTATTTCTTCCATTTTCTCACCTCCGGTTCCCGAAAAAACGCTGAATTTTTCAGCGTTCATAAATATCGTATTGCTTTTTTTCCGCAGTTATAGTATAATAAGAATCGCAGATCATTATGTATTCAATGTTAAAGGAGATATACGCCAATGGAAAACAAAGTTCTCGTTGAAACTTCCGCAAGACACATTCACCTCACCGAGGAAGCGATCGAAATCCTCTTCGGTAAGGGCGCGACCCTCACCCACAAGAAGGATCTGAGCCAGCCCGGTCAGTTCGCGTGCGAAGAGCGCGTCACGATCGTCGGACCGAAGAACCAGATCGCAAACGTCATCATCCTCGGGCCGGCGCGTTCCGCCTGCCAGGTCGAGGTTTCCCTCTCCGATACCCGCACCCTCGGTATCAAGAACGTTCCCGTCCGTGAGTCGGGCGACGTTGCCGGCACCCCCGGCTGCAAGCTGATCGGTACTGCCGGTGAGCTCGAGCTGACCGAAGGCGTCATCGTCGCAAAGCGTCATATCCACATGACTCCCGCCGACGCAGAGGCGTTCGGCGTTGCCGACAAGGAGATCGTTCAGGTCAAGATCAACTCCGAGAGAACCACCGTTTACGACGATGTCATCGTCCGCGTCAGCCCCAAGTACGCGCTCGCGATGCACATCGACACCGACGAGTCCAACGCTGCCTGCGCATTCGGCGAATGCTACGGCGAAGTCATCAAAAAGTAATTTACAAAAAAATCAGCGCCGGGCACCTTTCGGGATGCCCGGCGTTTGGTTATAAAGGAACGAAATGAGAAAATTCATTCTCGGCACCGACTGGTGGACCGACTGCGACGACGCGGTCGCGCTCCGCATCCTGCTCAGGGCGCATCAACGCGGCGAGATCACGCTTTCGGGGATCGGGATCAACGCGTATATGCCCGATTCCGCCGCCTCCCTGCTTGCTTTTATGCACGCGGAGGGCGTTTTCGGCATTCCTGTCGGCATCGACCGCGCGGCTTCCGATTTCGGCGGAAATCCCCCGTATCAGAAGCGGCTTGCCGCGAGGGAACCGATGAACGACGCTGACCTTCCGGATGCCGCCGACCTGTACCTTTCCCTGCTCCGGGAAGCGGAAGAACCGCTTGAGATCCTTGAGATCGGCTATCCGCAGGTGCTCGCGGAGGTATTGAAACGGGACCCCGATCTCTTTCGGGAAAAGGTCCGCGCCGTGTGGATGATGGCGGGAAAATGGGACGAGGCGACCGGAAGAGAGAACAATTTCACCCGCGCGCCGCGCTCCAGAGAAGCGGGAGCGTATTTCTGCCGGTTCTGCCCCGCGCCGGTCACCTTTCTCGGCTTCGAGGTCGGCGTCAGCGTGATCACGGGCGGAAAGCTGAAAGAGGGCGACCTGCTCCGTCAGGTGCTTGCCGACCACGGCTCCGGAAGCGGCAGATGCTCGTGGGACCCGATGCTCGTCCTTCTCGCCCTCGACGGTTCTCCCGAAGCGGGCGGTTATACGGCGGTCACGGGAAAAGCGTCGGTCGATCCCCTGACCGGGGCGAACACGTTTTTGCGCTCCCCGGACGGCAGGCACCGCTTCGTCGTCAAGGCGAAGCCGGATTCGTATTACGCCGCGCGGATCGACGAACTGATACGCTGAAAACACGGGACTGCGGAAGGTTTCCGCAGTCCCGTGTCTTTGATTTGTGCTTATTTATTCGCCGCCCAAAGAAAAGCGGACGACAACGAAATACGATCCCTCACCCGCTGCGCGGGACTCCCGCAGATCCGAAGGATCCGAAACCAAGGGAGCCTATAGTGCCGTTCGCTTTTCGAAAGCAGACAAGATTTTCTGCAATCATTGCCCTTTCAACTGCGTGAGCGATTTCGGCGAGTCCAAGGCTCCCTTGTGTAAAGGGAGCTGTCAGCCGGAGGCTGACTGAGGGATTGTACCGCGTTGTCGTCCGGAAAGCATAAGGTTCCGTCGTAGGGCGGCAGAAACCGAATCCTTTTTCATTCCGATTATTTTACAGAATGTTCAACACATCCGGAAAACAGGAGTTATAATTATATATAGGTATAAATTCTGACATTGGAGATTCATTATGCTGCTTGCCGGTCTTCGATCCAAATGGGAAGAGGCGTTCGGCGCGGTCACGCCGGTCGCGGCGATCGTGCTGATCCTTTCCTTCACCGTTGCCCCGATGCCGCCCGGGGTCCTTCTTGCGTTTTTGTGCGGCACCGCGATGCTGCTCGTCGGGATGATGTTCTTCTCGCTCGGCGCCGAAATGGCGATGGCGCCGATGGGAGAGAAGCTCGGCGCGGGCGTCACGAAAACGAAAAAGCTCTCCCTCATCCTCTTTCTCGGTCTGCTGATCGGCGTCGTCGTCACGGTCTCCGAGCCCGATTTACAGGTGCTGGCGAATCAGGTACAGTCGATCCCGAACACCGTCCTGATCCTCGCGGTCGGGATCGGCGTCGGATTCTTCCTCACGGTCGCCCTCGCGCGCATCCTCTTTTCGGTCCCGCTCAACGCCCTGCTGATCGCCTCCTACGCCCTCGTTTTTCTGCTCTGCTTCTTCACCCCCGGCGATTTCATCGCGGTGGCGTTCGACTCGGGCGGCGTCACGACCGGACCGATGACCGTTCCCTTCATCATGGCGTTCGGTCTCGGCATCTCGGCGATCCGCTCGGACAGCAGGGCGGCGGAGGACAGCTTCGGTCTGGTCGCGCTCTGCTCGGTCGGTCCGATCCTCGCCGTGCTGCTCCTCGGAATGATCTATCGCCCGGATTCGGTCGAATATACGGCGGCGGAGATCCCCGCGCTCACCCTCTCGACCGATATGAGCCGTCTTTTCGTTGAGGCGATCCCCACCTATCTCGGCGAGATCGCTCTTTCCCTCCTCCCCATCGTCGTGCTTTTCGCGGTCTGTCAGATCGCGTTTTTGCGGCTGAATAAAAAGCAGCTCTCCCCGATGCTCGTCGGCGTCCTCTTCACCTATATCGGGCTCGTCGTCTTTCTGACCGGCGCGAACGTCGGCTTTATGCCGGCGGGATCCGTCCTCGGTCAGACCCTTGCCTCGATGGAGGGGAACCGTAAATACGTCATCATCCCGCTCGGAATGCTGATCGGATACTTCATCGTCCGCGCGGAGCCCGCCGTTTACGTCCTGATGAAGCAGGTCGAGGAGCTGACCGACGGTGCGATCTCCGGAAAATCGCTGAAGACCGGGCTTTCTGTCGGCGTCGCGCTCTCGATCGGGATCGCGATGCTCCGCGTCCTCACAGGAATTTCCCTGCTCTTCTTCCTCGTCCCCGGGTACCTCATCGCGATCGCCCTCTCCTTTGTCACCCCGAAGATGTTCACCGCCATCGCCTTCGACTCGGGCGGCGTCGCCTCGGGTCCGATGACGGCGGCGTTCCTCCTCCCCTTCGCGGTCGGGGCGTGCGCGGCGGTCGGCGGCAATATCATCACCGACGCCTTCGGCGTGGTCGCGATGGTCGCGCTGACGCCGATCATCACCGTGCAGATCCTCGGCGTCGTCTACCGCTTCGGGCGGAAAAAGACCGAAGAAGCGCCGCCCGTTCTGCAGGGGACGCTTGCCGCGTACGGCGACTATGACGTCATCGAGCTGTAAAGAAAGGAACCGGAAATGGAACTCTATCTGATGGTCACGATCACCGATAAACAGCGTCTGACCGATTTCGTTTCGCTCTACAAGGACGCCGGCGTCCCGGTCCACTATATCACGATCGGCAGAGGGACCGCCGGAACCGATCTGCTCTCCGCGATCGGAAACAGCGGCATCGCAAAAGCGATCGTCTTTTCGTTCGTCACCGGAGAAACGTGGGCGGCGGTCAGCCGTTCGCTCCGCCGGGAGCTCCGCATCGACGTTCCCGGCACCGGGATCGCGTTTACCGTTCCCCTCTCCTCGATCGGAGGAAAGCGGGAGCTTGCCTTCCTCACCGAAGGACAGAACTATGAAAAAGGAGAAGAATCCGAAATGAAGGGTACCGAACACGAGCTGCTGATCTCGATCGCCGCGCAGGGCACGAGCGACCTCGTTATGGACGCCGCGAAAAAGGCGGGCGCCTCGGGCGGCACGGTCATCCACGCCAAGGGGACCGGGCAGGAGCAGGCGGAGCGCTTCCTCGGCATTTCGCTTGCCGACGAAAAGGACATCATCTTCATCGTCACGCCCACCGCGAAGAAGAACGCCATTATGCGCTCGGTGATGGAAAACGCGGGAAAAACGACCGTTGCGAAAGCGATCGTCTTCTCTCTCCCGGTCACCGATACCGCGGGACTGCGGCTGACGGAGGAAATCTGAACCCGCTCTCCCATTTTTCGGCAAAAAGCGGCACGGGGCTTGATTTTTCTCCCGTTCCGTGCTATACTGAAACAAGGATAGCCTGTCTTTGCTTTTTGATCCATTGGCGCGGCGTCCGAAGAGAAGGGTTTTCATAATGAATCATATCAATCACGATCTTCCGATCTCGGGACAGCTGAAGGCCGCCGTTCCGATGCTGATCGACGTCCTGCTGATCAGCGCCGCGACGTTTCTTGCGGCTCTTTTGCAGATGGAATTCAATTTTGCCGATCTTCACCGCTATCTGCTCAACCTCGTCATCTTCTGCGGCGCGGAGTGTATCGTTTACGCCGTCGCGTATTTTGCCTGCCGGATGCACCTCATTCTGTGGCATTACGCTTCCGGGATCGATTACATCAAGATGTGCGTCATCACCGCGTTCTCTTTTCTGATCACGTTTGCTTTCTGCACGGCGCTGAACAGCGGTACCGATAATTTCCTCCCGCTTTCGGTCTATCCGATCGGTCTCTGTCTGTCGGTTCTGTTCCAGATCGCGTACCGCGGCGTCCTGCGTGAGATCTACGTTTATAAGCACAAGCGCGAGGAACGCTCCTCGATCGTGAACGACGGCAACATCCTCGTCATCGGCGGCGGTCAGGGCGGCTATATCCTGCTGCAGGACGTTCTGAACAACCCCTCGATGCAGGACTGCACCGTCCGCTGCGTGATCGACAACAACCCGGAAAAAATCGGCAGAAAGATCCTCGGCGTGCCGATCGTCGGCTCCTTTGACAAGCTGGAGGAGGCCGTCAAAAGCTACGAGATCAACACCATCATCCTTGCGATCCCCTCCCTCGACCTCGAAAAGCGCACCGCGATCCTCCGCCGCTGCTCGAAGACCGGATGCGTGCTGAAATGTCTGCCTTCCCTTACCGAGCAGGCGGAAAACATCACGTCGAAGGACGTCCGCAAGGTCAACATCAACGACCTCCTCGGCAGAGAGCCGATCAAGCTCGACCTCACCGTGATGAAGGAATCTTTGGAAGGAAAGACCGTTCTCGTCACCGGAGGCGGCGGTTCGATCGGCAGCGAGCTCTGCCGTCAGATCGCTTCCTGCGCACCCGGAAAGCTGATCATCTTCGATATTTACGAAAACAACGCCTACGATATCCAGAACGAGCTGAAACGGAACTGTCCGGAGGTCAGCGTCGTGACCCTCATCGGCTCGGTCCGCGACGTCAGCCGCGTCAATTCGGTCTTTGAGACCTACCGTCCCGAATACGTATTCCACGCCGCGGCGCACAAGCACGTCCCGCTGATGGAGGACAGCCCCCTTGAAGCGATCAAGAACAACGTCTTCGGCACCTTCAACGTCGTCGCCGCCGCCGACCATTACGGCGTGAAGCGCTTCGTTCAGGTCTCGACCGACAAGGCGGTCAACCCCACGAACGTGATGGGCGCCACCAAGCGCATCTGCGAAATGATCGTGCAGTATTACAACCGCTACTCCACGACCGAATACGTCGCCGTCCGCTTCGGCAACGTCCTCGGGTCGAACGGATCGGTCATCCCGCTTTTTGAAAAGCAGATCGCGGAGGGCGGTCCGGTCACGGTCACCGACCCGCGCATCACGCGCTACTTCATGACCATCCCCGAGGCGGTCTCCCTGATCCTGACCGCTTCCGCGTTCGCAAAGGGCGGCGAGATCTTCGTCCTTGATATGGGCAAGCCGGTCCGCATCCTCGAAATGGCGGAGAATATGATCCGCCTCTCCGGCAAAGAGCCCTACCGCGATATCGACATCACCTTCACCGGGCTCCGCTCGGGCGAAAAGCTCTACGAGGAGCTTCTGATGTCCGAGGAGGGTATGACGAGGACGCAGAACAAGCTGATCTACATCGGAAAAGCGCTTGATTTCGACGACAAGACCTTTATCTCCGACCTCCACACGCTGGAGTATCTGATCCGCGACGAAAACGCCGACGTCAGATCCTTCATCCGCAAGCTGGTGCCCGGCTACCACGAACCCGACCTCTCCGCGCCCGAAGAAACGGATACCGCGGAAGTCCCCGTTCTCTGACCCGTCCGACCCGCACTCACTACGGGGACTGTAAAACCGACCGTATGCCGGTTTGCGGTCCCCTTTTTGTATTTCAATATCAAAAAAGGACCACGGAAATGAAAAGAAAATTCCCGCTTCTCATGCTTCTCTGCGCTTTCTGCCTGCTCCTCCCGGTCTCCTGTGCCGAAGAAGCCTCCGCCCCCGCCGACTCGGACGTTCCGACGGACGTTTTGACGGACGTTCTGACGCTCGTTCCGCCGCAGGGGGATTCCGGCTATCGCGTCATCCGCGGCGACCTCGCCGAGGAGTATGAGATCGACGCGGCGATCGCGTTCCGGAAACGCTTTGAAGAGCTGACCGGGACCGTGCTTCCCTTTGGCGACGACTGGGAAAGAGAGGGAGTCTCGGAGCGGACCGAAAAGGAGATCGTGATCGGGAAGACCAACCGCGAGGACGAATACGACCCGAAGCGGGACGAGCTTTCCCGCGGCGGGTACCGTGTTTTTGCGGCGGGACAGCGCGTCGTGATCGTCGCGCCCGACGAAAAGGGAATGAACGCCGCGCTTGACGCCTTTTTTGAAACGATCGCGCCGCAGGCGGCGTCCGGGCAGATCACCGTTCCCGCAGACCTTGCGCTTTTCCGCGCCGAGGGCGAATCCTTCTATCACAGAAAGGACTACGAAGCGCTCAACTATCCCGAAATGAAGGCGATGTGGCTCTCCCAGTACGATCTGAACCCGGTCTATACCGACGGCGGAAGGCAGAGAAGCGAAAAGAGCTACCGGACGCTGATCCGCCGCGTCCTGACCGACGTCAGGGGAATGGGACTGAACACCGTGATCGTTCAGCTCCGCCCCGATGCCGACAGTATGTACCCCTCGGAGGTCGCGCCGCCCTCCGCCTACGTGACCGGCGGCTATAACGTGGATTTCAAGTACGATCCGCTGAAGATCCTGATCGAGGAAGCGCACGCGCTCTCCCTTTCTGTTCACGGCTGGATCAATCCCCTCCGCGCGATGTCGGCGGAAAAGATCACGAAGGTCAGCACCTCCTTCCGCCTCGGCGAATGGTACCGGGACAAGTCCAAAAACGGGACCTATCTCGTCACGGTGGACGGAAACGTCTATCTCAATCCCGCCTACGAGGACGTCCGTGAACTGATATTCGACGGCGCAGCGGAAATTCTCGCCAATTACGACGTGGACGGGCTCCACATGGATGACTATTTCTATCCGACGACCGACCCCTCCTTCGACAGCGCCGCCTACCGCAAAAACGGAAAAGGCAAGGAGCTCGGCGCGTTCCGCCGCGAACAGCTCAATCTCCTCGTTTCCGGGCTATGGAGCCTGAAAGAAGAGATCTGCCCCTCCGCCCTCTTCGGCATCAGTCCCGCGGGCGAGACCGACCGCGTCTATTACGATCACTGCGCCGATATTTACACGTGGGGCGCCGAAAAAGGATACGTCGATTATCTCTGCCCGCAGATCTACTGGGGCTTTGAGCACGATACCTGTGCCTTCGATCAGATGTGCCGGAAATGGATCACGATCGCAAAGTCCGATTCGGTACGGCTCGTGATCGGTATGACCTTCGGAAAAGCGGTCGCGGGAGGCGACGCCTACGCCGGCTCCGGCAGAGACGAATGGAGCGAGCACAAGGATATCCTTTCCCGCTGCGTTTCCTACGCGGAAAAGCAGAAAAAGATCACCGGTATCTCCTTCTTCTGCTATCAGTACTGCTTCGATCCGGTCACCGGCACGCCGAACGGCGCGACCTCTCTCGAACGGAAAAACCTCGCCGCGCTCGATTATCTGAAGCCCGAAGCCTGATCCTTCCGCTCTCCTCCGGCGTTCCTCCGCGTTTTTCCGCTTCCCCGTTCAGCGCAGCCCGCGGAACGGGGATTTTTTGTTCCCGGGATTGTATATTTACGGAATATAAGGACAAAGTGCGTCTCCTTCCCGCATTGAACATCCCGACCGACGTGCTGAAAAAGGCAGCCGCGATCATCAAAGAGGTCTGCGCGGAAGACTGAATGTGAAAAACCGCTCCGGTCAACCCGGAGCGGTTTTCTGTTTTTCATCATATCGCCTCAACGCCGAAAAGCTGGTCGAGGCTCACGCCGAACTGGCGTGCGAGGGGCACCATCAGCGACACGTCGGGGCAGGCGCGGTCGGTCTCCCACTTGGAAACCGCCTGCTCGGTCACGCCGATACGGTCGGCGAGCTCCTTCTGCGTCAGATGATCCCGGCGTCTCAGGTCACGGATGACCCTGCCGATCATGACTTCCATATAATTTTCGTCCTCCATAGTTGCGGCAGCCGGGGAGGCTGCCCGTAAGGCGTACTGCGCCGACGGATGCGGCGGATCCCGGAATCCTCCGGAAAAACCCGCAAAAAAAGCACCCGACTGCGCATGATCCTTTCGGATCGCGTGCGTTCCGGGTGCGAATTGCGGCGGTTCAGAGCCTCAGAAGACGAGCCCCGAAAGGAATGACCGCACCCGGCAGTTTTTTTCGTGATATTTTCGATTGAGAGACATAGCGGTAACTCCTTTCTTTTGATTTTTTAACAGCATAGCACAAAAAACGCGATTTGTCAAGAGAATCCAACCGACGTTCGGATTTTTTCGTCGGTCCCGGCATAAGAAGCCCGGATCCCGGCCCGCTGCGGCTATTGCTTCACCACCATCGTATTGTGACTCCGGAAGGACAGCTTCACGTCCTGCGCGGGCATGGGAAACGTGAGGACGTATCCTTTTTCCCGGTCGAAACCGAGGGAAATATCCACGCCCTGCACGTCGGTAAAGAAGTCGTAACTCGTATCCGTGGCGATCGGGCCGAAGGTCACCCTGACGGTCTCGCCCGCAATGTACGAGGTCTTCTCCGCATGGAAGACGCGGCTGTCAAAGGATACCTGATATTTCCGTTTTCCGCGTCCGAATAAACGAAACATGACCGTTCCTCCTGTCATTTTGGTTTTTCCGCCGGGACGCGGCATTTTGCCGCCGCGTTCCCTTGAGAATTTCCGTCAGTTTTTCTTTTTGCGTCCGCCGAAGATCACGCCGGCAGCGAACACGGCGGCAAGAAGCACCGCGCCGCCGATATAGAGGACCGCCTTCGGGAGCCCTTTTTCCTCCGCCGGTTTTTCGTCCCCGGCTTTGGTCTCCGTCGGTTCCCCGGTCCCGACTGCCTCCGTTCCCGGAACGGCAGTTTCCGGAGCGGCGGTTTCCGGTGCCGCGGTCTCGGGCGCGGGCTCGGTCGCGAGGAGCAGATCGATGCAGTTCCAGTATTCCGCCGCGACCTGCTCATCGGTCAGGCAGGTGTCGTAGACGCGGCTGCGGATGACGGTATAAGGCGTCTGCGCGGCGAGAGATTCGCTCGTGTAGGAGACGTTCAGCCCGATGCCGAGGCGGTCGAAGGCCGCATTGCCGAGATTGAACTTTTTCGTGCCGTAATCGGTCTTGTAGATGCGCATCCCGTTGAGGTACAGATTCAGCGTATTGTCCGTGGGATCGTAGGTTCCGGTCACGTGCGTGACGTTCCCTTCGTCAAAAATGCGGTAGGTCGTGGTGTCATTCGTCACGTAGGAGTAGCCGGAGCCGGGGAACCTGCCGTCCCCGACGGCGTTGCCGATCTGGAAGCCGAGACCGCCCGCGCCGCGCAGATACAGAGACACGCCGCCCGAATAGCAGGAGGTCAGGAAGCCGGTCGTCGAATTCGGACGTTTGTCGAGCGCGACGAACATCTCGAAGGTGCATCCGCTCAGCAGGAAATCCCCGAGCTCGTCGGCGGAGCCGATGTCTCTCAGCTTCACGTCGACGTATTCGCCGCTTTCCTCGGCGCGGTACGAGTTGATCCGATAGGTCTTGTCGCGGTAGACGACCTCGTTCACGTCGATGGAGCCGCCCCTCATCGTCATCTCGGTGTTCCCGGCGGCGTCGGTCACGTCGTCGCCGTCAAACGCAAGATCCATATAGGGTTCGGGGACCTCGGCGGAATTGCGCTTCGGCTCGTCGTAGGTATAGGTCTTTTTCGGGATGTTCGGGATCAGCACGTCGCTGTCGCTCTCGTAAGGAAGGGCGAGCGTCCGCTCCAGAAAACCGGAGACGATGATCTCCTTCAGCGTCGGGCACTTACCGTCGAGAAGGTACCTCGACGCCTCCTGCCCGTACGACGCCTCGTAGTGCGGCATCGCCGCCGGCATCATCGCGACCGTGGGAGAGACCGCCTTGTAGAAATCGACCGTCGCGCCCGTCAGCCCGTGGTGGTTCATCTGCACGATATCGCTCTTCAGGTAAGAGCCCCACATCTTCACGGCGTCCGCGGAGCCGGTGGGGTCGAGGTCGCCGGTGAAGAGGATGCGCTGTCCCGCGATCGTCACGGTGAACAGATTCGAGATCGAGTTGATCGAGAAATCGCCGTTCTGGTCGATGGTGCGGGGGAAATAGTCCTCCAGCGTGTGCAGGATCTCGATCTCGGCGTCCGCGATATAGTATTTCTGCCCGGTGTGCGAGGTCACGATCTTCAGATCGGGCCAGTATTTTTTCAGGTTGATGAAGAAGGTCTGTACTCTCGCGCTCGACATATCGGTCACGAGGTACGCCTCGTTCGACTTTGCGTAGATCTCGTCGGTCGGGAAATGGAAGATCATTTCCTCGATCTTCACCTTTCCGGCATAGACCCGGAGGAAGTCGTTGATCGTGCCGAGGTGATCCCCGTGCGGATGCGTGACGAACCACGCGGCGATCGTCACCGTGTCGAGCTCGTTCTGCGCGCTGAGGCGCTCGTAGAGCTTCTTCGCCTCGTAATCGTTCGCCTCGTTCCAGCCGCCGTCGACGACGATGAATCTGCCGTCCGACAGGCGGATGAAATAGGACATCCCCTCGACCACTTCCTTGCTGAGCATCTTGATCTGCGTCAGCTGGGGCGTCGTGATCTTCTCGTACGTATTTTCCTGCTTTCTGTTTTCAAGGTTCTGCGTCGGGGAAACGGCGATATACGCGGTCTTCTTTGCGCCGATATAGTAGACGTACGCGCTGCCCGTTCCCTTCGTATAGGTCGCAAACAGACTGTCGTCCCCGATGATATTGTTGGAATACTGCTTCCAGCCGTCCTCCTCCAGCGATTTGAGGTAGGAAACGTACTGGGAGGGGTTCGTCTGCTGCACCGTCGTGGTCACGAGGCCGTACAGCCCGGCAATAGAGGAGGCGAGCTTCCCGCCGCGGTACCCCGGAAGGCCCTCCGGCGTGCAGGAAACGGCGTCCGTCACCGAGGCGTAGCCGCTGAGGTCGGAAAGCTGCGTGATCTGCCGCTCGTCCGCTGCGGCGGGGAATGCAGTGAGAGAACCGAAAAGAAGCGACGCGCTGAACAGCGCGGAAAGAAGCCGGATACCCGATTGACGTTTTTTCATCGTACGGCAAAGTCCTTTCTGTCATTGGTTATTCTCATAATACTACGAAGCCGCGCCGTTGTCAACCCGCGGGAGCAAAAAAGGTCTGCCGGAACCGCTTGACGGGAGGGGAGAATGGGTGTACAATAGAGAAAAAGGGGCGCTCCCCCAACAAGTAAACCCGTATGCTTCCCCCGCCGCGGGGGAGGATGAAAAGGAGAAATGACGATGAAAAATCCGTTCGGCAAGAAAGTCACGACCGCGTACCGCGCGTTTTCCTTCCCCGGGCACTACGTCTGGGACAGCGCGGTGATTTATGCGGAGGGGAAATACCATCTGTATTCCTCCGCGTGGGAGGACCGCTTCGGCTTCGGGCACAGCTGGCTCTTCGAGAGCGCGATCTGCCACGCCGTCGCAGACAAGCCGGAGGGTCCCTATACCTTTGAAAGCGTCGTCCTGCCCCGCCGCGGCAGGGAGTATTTCGACGGGATGAACACCCACAACACCTGCATCCGGTATTGGAACGGGAAGTATTATCTTTACTATTTCGGAACGACCTATCCCGACCGCGGGGGCCGACCGATCCCGGGCACGGTCGTGCAGGAGACGTGGAACCGCAAGCGCGTCGGCGTTGCCGTTGCCGATCATCCGGAGGGTCCCTTCGTCAGACGGGACACGCCCCTCCTCGAACCGCGCGATCCCCGTTTCTTCGACTGCACGATCACGACCAATCCCACGGTCGCCGTCCTGCCGTCGGGAAAGACCTATCTGATCTACAAATCCCGTTCCGCCGCAGACGCGCCGATGGAGCTCGGCGTCGCTGTCGCGGAGAAACCGGACGGTCCCTTCACCCGCCTTTCGGACGAGCCGATTTTACGCTTCCCGGGCGGACAGCAGATCGAGGACCCCTTCCTGTGGTACGACGAAAAGCGGAAAAAATTCTGCATCATCGCGAAGGACTGCGGCTGCACCGATCACCCCGAAAACTGCTTCACCGGGCATTGGGGCAGCGGCTTCTACGCCGAATCGGACGACTGCGTGCATTTTGAGATCCCGGAGGACCCGCTCGTCTATACCCGCGACCTGACCTACGAAGACGGCACGAAGAGCGTCCCCTGCAATCTGGAGCGCCCTTCCCTTCTCTTCGACGAAACCGGCACCCCGACCCATCTCTTCTGCGCCGCCGGGGACGGCGGCGCGCCCTATACCTTTGACGGCACCACCTACGTCGTCTGTATGAAGCTCGGATAAGGAAAGCACCGCCTTCTCTTCTTCCGTCAAAAAAGAGGATGTGAAGTCCAAAAACTTATCATCCTCTTTTTTTGATTGCAGTCGGTTGTTCACACGGACATATCCGCTGCTTTCCTCCCACGCTTTGTATCTTTTCAAAACATCAGGATCGGCTTTGCTGTTTACGACTTCATAGAGACTATCATTGTATTCTGCGGACTTCTCGGTCTTCCTGACTTCCTCGCGGAGCTCGTACATTCTCGGTCTGATTTCGCCGATACTGTCAAGCAGGTCACTTTCCGATTTGTCGCGAGAAGATTCTTTATCGTACCCTCTTGACTTTCTGTGGAAGTTGTGGTATTATCATTTTCAGACGGAATCCGTGCTTTGACTGCGGCATCAAGATTTGATGTACGCTCCTTGTCATGCCGGATTCCGCTTTTTTTGTCTACATTTACTGCATAGAGAATATTTCGCCCGTCAGAAACTGCAATTCGGAGAAACGCAGAATATATCACATCGTCAGACATAACATAACACTTTTTTGTCACCCATCCATTTTTGTCAAGCCATCCGTGGGTGTTTTCGTGAGAAAAGCCATCGTCAAATGAAACCTTAAGAGCCTCGGAAATATTGACGACCGTCGCTTTTCTAAGATCGCCGATTATAGTTTTCAGCTCGCCAAGAACAGGACGATACAGTACCCGTAAATCGCGACAAACTGCAAAGCTGAACCGATCAGAACGAACACGTGGAAAACGGAATGCATATACCGGATTCCTTTTTTCCCGCCGATGCCGTAAAAGACCGCCCCCACGGTATACGCGATCCCGCCCGCAAGAAGATAAAGAAAACCTTTCAGTGTGATTGCCTGCACCGTCGGCTTCAGAGCAAAGACGATCACCCATCCGATTCCGATATAACAAGCCATTGACAGTTTTTCGTATCGATTGTGATCTATTGCGGTAAAAACCGACCCGAATACGCTGAGCCCCCATACGATACCGAAAACGGTCCATCCGATCGCCGCCGATATCTCACGGAGCGGTCCGAGTACGATGGGCGTATACGTTCCCGCGATCAGCAGATAAATCGTACAGTGATCGATCACCTGCATCACCCTTTTTGCCATGCCGGGTCTTAATCCGTGATAAACGCTTGACATTGCATAAAGCACCGTAAGCGAAGCGCCGTATATTGACGCTCCGACGATGCGGAACGGATCTCCGCTCCCGGCGGCAAGCAGTACACACAGCACCAGAGCGGTCACTCCGAACACCGCGCCGAGCGCGTGCGTGACCGTATTGGCAATCTCCTCTCCTCTTGTATAGTCGGGCAGCACACGGTCTGCCAGTTTCGTTCTTCCCACGTTTCCGCTTTCCTTTCACATTGTCAGTGCCGTCTGCCATAAACAGACGCATTTCAATCGTCATAACGATTATAGCAGATCGTTATGACTTTTTTTCCTGATATTTGTGAAAAAACGGACGGGACTTTATGTTTGTCAGTGATTATACGGATTATTGATATAGCAGGTCGGCTGATTCGTGACCGTGACGGCGCCGTTTTCGTCGTAGAGGCAGTATTCACCGAGACGGAGGATCTGCTTCTTTTCGTCGGCTCCGTAGGTCTTTTTCATCGAACCGTTCAGCGAAAGCCCGAGGAAATAGGGATTGAGGTCGGAGCAGGCGAAGAAGGCGCTGTCGTCGATCCGCATACCCGCGATCTTCAATACGATGTCAATCGCGTCCTCCCTGCCGAGACGGGTCAGAAGCACCGCGTCCCCGGCGCCGGTGAAGGAAAGCTCGGAATAGAACTTTCCGCCGTAGGTGACGCCGTTATCGGCATACTGATTGGAGGCAACGAACTTTTTCACCGAGTTCAGATACTTTTCGTTCCCGGTCAGATCGTAGGCGATCAGTACGGCGACGGTATTGCGGGTATCGAGCCAGAGGTAGCTTCCGTCAGCCTTCTGATCGGCAACGACGCGGTCCGCCCATTTCCCGGCGTATTTCCTGAAGGTCAGCGGGTCCTTGCCGCACCGGATCATAAAGTCGCATCCGGCGATCGGGCTTTCCCAGAAGTCGGGGATATAATGATCCTTTTCGATCTCCCGGTCGCATTCCTTCAGCGCGGCGGCGGCGAATTCCACCGCTTCCTCCCAGCCCTCGACGCCGTATTTCTTCATCAGATAGGCGCCCGCGGCGAGCCCGCCGAGGCTGTGGTCGCAGATATAGGTCGGGTCGTAGCCGGAACAGCCGTAGCTGCCGTCGGTAAGGATATGATCGGCAAGATAGAAGGGGTATTTCAGATCGGTATCCGCCGCCTGAATGCCGACGAGGCTGATGATCGGTTCATCGCCCTTGTCGAAATACAGGATCAGCTTCGTGATCTTGCCGCCCTCCGCGACGGTCTCGGCATCGGCGGGAATCAGATCGGTCGTCACGAGGACGCCGTCGGTATGCCAGTACTGCCCGGAGAGGAAGAAATAGCGGTCGGAGGTCTCGATCTCACCGCTCTTTGCCGAAAGCACCGTCTTTTCGTCGTCCACGGCGACGCTCGGATAGGTGACGTATTTTTCAAACGAGATTTCCACGCGGTACGCGCAGTCGGAGGAGAGCGCCGCCGTCGTCGCGCGGTCGGAGGTACCGTCGTACCAGTCGATCGCCGCCTTCACGGTGCCCTTCGTACCCTTGAAGGAGGCGTCCATCCCGCCGTTATTGTCCTTCTCCTCACGGAGGACCGAGGTCAGCTTGGCAGTATCGTCCCCCTCGGGGATCAGCCCCATATCGGCAAAGGGCTCGAGCACGTCCTGCGCGTTCGTCCAGACCAGACTGCCGCCTTCGGCGCGGATACGCTTGGGACGGTTGTCGTATTTCAGGAAGACGCGGTTGACCGTCGTCGGAACGATCGCCCCGCGAAGCATTTTGTAGATCCCCATCGCGTAATCAAGACGGACGACGGGAGAGTAGATTTCTTCGTATGCCAGAGCGATCAGCGCGCGCGCCGTATCGCCGACGTAATAGAGGTCCTGCAGCATGACCGAGGAGCCGAACGAGTTGATGCCGAGCTCCTTGTTGTAAAGCGAGGCAAGATAGTTGCCCGCGAGCGCGTTCAGCTTTACGGTGTCGTAGGGAACGAAGGCAAAGGTGAGAGGCGTCGTTTTGCCGTCGAGCGTATAGGAGGGCTCGGGATAAGAAACCAGACCCTCGTAGCCGAGGCGGATATTCTCCGCGAGCCCGACCTTTCCGTCCTTGTCCGCTTTTGCGGTCACGGTAACGGTAAAGCTTCCCTTCTTCACCGCGTCCTCCGGGATCTTCACGGCGAGAATACCGCCCGAAGAGGAGAGGAGCGCCGCTTCCTTCCCGTCGATCTTCACGACCGGGTCGGAAGCCGAGGAAATAAAGCCGAAGGATACGCCGAGCCCGGTCACCATGCTGTCGGGCAGGGTCACGCTCCGTTCGAAGGTGACGGTTTTTCCCGCCGATACGGTGAGGCTCTTTCCGACGGTGTAGTCCTTGCCGTCCGCCTTCCAGCCGTCGTTGATACTGATCCGCGCGTCGCCCTTGCCGCCGGTGATCTCGGTATAGGACATCGCTTTGATCTGCGGACCCCAGCCGTCGTCCGGTGTCTTGTCCGAGACCTTCATAAAGACGGTGTCGGATTCTGCAAAGTATCCGGTCAGATCGACGCCGCGCAGGTCGCGGAAGCGCCCGGAGGTCGTGAAATCGAGCACCTCGTCGTAGGTCTTTCCGTCAGCCGAAAGCCCGATCTGATATTCCGCGCTGAGGTCGAAGGTCACGAATGCGCTCTGCCCTTTTACGCCCTGAAAACGGTAAACGGCGGTCATTTTCGAGTCGCAGAGACGGAAAACGGTATCGCCGAAATCCTTCAGGGTACTGTGATCCTCGTAAAGATACCTTGCCTCGGCATCCGACGCCGGAGCGAGGTTCCACGTTTTCATCGTCGCGTTTCCTCTGACAGCGATCATATCCGCCTCCGTACTGACCGGTTCCTTCATCCCCGCGGTGAAGGTCACGGGATTCATCTTGGAAATCAGCCCGCCCCAGCCGTCCGAGGGATCGGCGTCGGCGATTTTGACGTAAATATACTTGCCGCCGGCGAAGGGCGTCAGATCGTAGTCGGTCAGGCGCCCGCCCTGCGAAAAGGTCAGCGTCGAGGCGAGCACGGTATAGTTTTTGCCGTCCGACGAGGCGGAAAGCTCGTATTGGTTTTCGAGCCGCATCGAGATCGAGGCAGAGTTATTGCCCCCGGTCGGGAAACGGTAGACGATATAGCGGTAGCCGTCGCAGAAGCGGTCGTCGCCCGCAGACTTGACCGACTCGTGGTCGTCGTAAATATAGGTTTTCTCCTCCTCGTCCGCGTAGACCGTGAAGGAGATCTCCACCGGATCGGGCTGCGGTTCCTCGGTGACAGGTTCGGTCTGCGGTTCGGTCGCGGGAACCGTTTCTTCTCCGGTCTCGCCCGCCGTTTCCGCGGGCGTCTCCCCTCCGTCACAGCCGAACACCGAAAGCAGCGTCAGCGCGGCGAGCAGAACGGCAAGTATTTTTTTCATTCCGTTTTTCATATTGCACCTCGGTTATTTATTTGCACACGAAAATATCGTCAAAGGCAAAGACGTTTTCAAAATCGGCGCCGAATTCCGATCTGACCCGGAAGCCGTTCACCCGATCCGCGCGGAAATTGCCGGAGGGAAGCGCGCTGTCGAACGGGAGATAAACGTCGTTCCATCCTGTCCGCGTCAGATACGCAGGGAACGACCACGAAAGCGCGCCGCCGCCCTCGCCGTACAGCGTGATATCGCCGCCCCAGAGCAGGTTCACGTATTCGCTCACATAGACCGAAACGTGCAGATATCCGTCAGTAAAGCCCTCGACGCTGACCGGGGAGAAGGAAGCCTCAAGCAGCGTGTTCGCCTCGTGCGGTCTGTGGGTCAGCGTCCACGATCCCTTACCCTCGGCGATCAGCTTCGGATCGGTATTCAGGGCGGCGTATTTCAACCCTTCCGCTGTCTCACAGCCGGTGACGGTCCTCTTTTCGGTCCACGTTATCAGGTCTTCGGGATCGGACGAGGAATCGAAATCGGGTTCGTAAAGCCTTCCGATCGCGATCCGGTTCCGGATCTTCACCTCCGAACCGACCGCGGTCACGGAGCCTCCGCAGGAATGCAGGGCGTTGATCACGGTCCCCCTGCTGTTTTCAAAGACGAACTGGCCGCCGTACAGAAAATCGGCGGAGGCGTTCCCGATCACGGCGGAGGAATCCGTGACCGCGATCAGATGGTTCGCAGCATAGGCGAAAAGATTGCCGACGTGCTCATTTTCCGCGTTCCTGACGGTCAGCATCGTGCAGTAAGGACGGAGAACGAGATCCCGGACGTGCGCCCCGAGTCCCATCCAGTCAAGCGAGGGGGAGGCGTGATCCGGATCGAAATACTTTGACAGCGCGTGGCGCTGGGTAAAAGTCATATTCTGGAGACAGCCGGTCACCGTTCCGCCCTTCCCGCCGACGATCGCCTGCGTCAGGTAGCAACAGCCGAAAACGCCCTTCAGCAGATGCCCGTCACAGCCCGAAAAATCGGCGCCGATGAAGGCGGCAGTGATCCCGACGTCGGTCAGATACACGTTTTTCCCGGTTCCCTTCACCGCGGCGATCTTCGTCTTCGGATCGTCCTTTTCGATCAGCCGAAGCGCGGAAACCGAATCAAAAGCCGGGAAGAAAAGCCGCAGTCCCCGCATCCCGGCGTTTTCCGAAAGCGTGACCGTGCTTTGATCCGAAACGTAGGAAAGGAGCACCGTACCGGGTGCCGTGTCGGTCCCGTCGCGAAGGAAGATCGGCACGCTGCCGCAGAGCAGAACGCCCTCCGGCACGGTCACCGGATGATACAGGCTGTAAATCCCCGCCGGGATCAGAACCGTCCCTCCGGTTTTTCCCGCCTCGTCGAGCGCTTTCTGCAAAGGCTCCGAAAAATCCTTCTTTTCTCCGGCATAGCCGGACGGGGAAAGCGCAATCAGCTCACCCGAGGGCATCGGCGGCTCGGGATCGGGGAACGCGGGGAGCGCTTCCGTTCCCTGTCCGACCGAGATGTTCTTTCCCCTGACCTCCCCGGTCAGATCGACACCGTAAAGCCGGACCGCGCCCGCCGCGGCAGCGGAGGAGACCGCAGTTTCCGCTTCGACGAAGCCGTCCGCGATCAGAATGCCCGCGTAGGAATTGAGATACCGCACGTCGATCCCGGTCGTGCAGTCTTCGATCCCGATCTCCCGTATCATCCCCCAGAAGGGCGCGAAGACCGTGATCCCGGTCTGATATCCCTCGATCCGGACGCGGGAATACGTCTCGTCGTCTGTCTGCCCGAGTTCAAGTGCGCTCCCGCCTTTTTTCAGAAGGGCACGAAGGGCGTCGGGGGCGGAACAGCGGTATTCCCCGCCCGCGTTTTCCCAATAGCGGGGAGAAAACGAAAGATCGTCCGAGAAGCCGACGTCGGAGGAGCGGTCGGTCACCATTCCCTTTTTCAGCGCGCAGACGCGGAGTCCCCCGGTCTCAAGCATTTCGTGATCGCTTCCGGCGAAAATGCCGTAATAGGAATTGATCAGCGTCAGGTCACGGAGCGTCGCCGTCAGTACCCTCCCGCTCCCGTCCCCGACACGGACGGTATAGGGATAGGGAACCGGAGAAACGGCGCTCTGCTCGGGATAAAACACGGTCAGCCCGATCAGCCCCGCGTTGGAAGAGACGGTAAAGAGCGGATCGGACGCCGCCTTGCTCTCCCCACCCGAAAGGATATCCGGGTAGGCGAGGATGACCGTCCCCGGATCGGAGGTTTCCCCGCCGTCCGGGTCGCGGTAATCGCCGCGCAGAACGACGCCGGAGGGGACCGTGATCCCGCCCGAGACGAGATAGGTCCCGGCAGGGAGGAATACCGTTCCCCCGCCCTTTTCCGCGCAGTCCGAAAGCGCCAGCCGGATCGCTTCTGTGCTGTCGGTCAGCCCCTCCGGATCGGCGCCGTAATCGTCCGACGCGATCACGTCGGCGATCACGGGTCCGGACGAGGGAAACCGGGTATGCACGATACAGGGGCGGGTTTCCGGCCATCCCTCGACCGCAGGCGCCGCCGTTTCCGGGAGCGTGATTCCGGCTTCGGTATTGTCGGAAGTCTCCGCGAGGTCCGTTTTTCCCGTGCCGCAGGAAACTGCGGATAGTGCCGTCAGAACCGCAAGCACCAGAGACGCCGTTCTTTTCATTTCCGCTCTCCTTTCCGCTTGCCGATCATTTCCTTCGCGGTACAGCCGTACCGTTTCCGGAAGACCTTGGAAAAATAGAGCGGATCGGCGTAGCCGCAGGCATCCGCGACCTCGGAGACCACGGAAGCGCCTCCCTCAATCAGGTTCCCGGCGTAGTGCATCCGGAGCCCCGTCAGATACTCGCGGAAGGAGACGCCGACAGCCGTTACGAAACGTGCGCTCAGATAGTGCGACGAATAACCGAACCCGCGGGACACTTTTTCGAGCGTCAGATCCTTCTCGGTAAAGTGCTCGTCCGCGTATTTTTTCACCCGGACGATAATATCGGAATCTTCCGTCCCCTTTCCCTCCTCGGTCGTGACCGGAAAAGGTTCGACGAGAGAAAGGACGTAAAGAAGCGCCGCCTCGGTCACAAGGTCGCCGTTGGCAAGGTTCGTCCGGTCAAGCATATCGGTAAGAAAGCCCTCCAGTTCCCCGTATCCGTGCCGGATCGGGGACTGGGAAGTCAGACGAAGGCGGTCACAGAGCGGCTGCGCCCGGCGTCCCGAAAAACTGATGTAGATCGTTTTCAGCCCTCCGGAATTGACGATTTCAAATTCTTTTGCCGGGAAGGTAAAGAAAACGTCCCCCGGCGACAGAGAAAAACTTCCCTCTCCGGTCACAAGCGTCCCTTCCCCCGCCGAAACGAAATACATCCGGAAAAAGGAGAGAATCAGCCGGGTGTCGGGGTTCCAGTTTTTCTCGAAAACGAAATTGGACGTTACGATCTCGCTTGCCGAGATCGGCGTGATGGGAAATTTACAGACGTTGCCGTTCGGTTCCATATTCACAATCCTTTTTCTGATTTTTCTTTTTCATTATATCCTTTTTTGGGCATCCCGTCAACCCTTTCCGTAAATTTTTCCATAAATGCAGAGAATTATTCCATTTTCTTTTCCCGAAAAAGTGATACAATGAAAGTAACGGATCTCTTTCCGGACGAAAGGAGCAACGCTTATGAAAAAAGTAAAAGTCGGGGTCGTCGGCGTCGGCAGAGGCCGCACGATGATCCAGTTCTGCAAGCTCGCCGAGAACGCACAGCTCGTCGCCATCTGCGACAGCTGGGAAGACGGGCTGAACGCAGCGAAACACGATTACGGGGAAGACGGCATCGGCTATTACACCGATTACGACGCATTTCTGAATCATGATATGGACGTCGTCATGCTTGCCAACTACGCAAACGAGCACGCTCCCTTCGCGATCAAGGCAATGGAAAAGGGCAAAAACGTCATTTCCGAAGTCCTTCCCTGCCAGTGCATGAAGGAAGCGGTCGATCTGATTGAATGCGTGGAACGCACCGGAATGAAATACTTTTACGCTGAAAACTACTGTTTTATGCCCGCTCCCCGCGAAATGCGCCGCCTCTACCGGGAAGGCGCGATCGGTCCGCTGGAATACTGCGAAGGCGAATACGTTCATAACTGTGAGTCCGGCTGGGCGGGTCTGACCCGCGGCAACCAGCCCGATCACTGGCGCAACGTGATGTTCACCTCGTTCTACTGCACGCACTCGATGGGACCGCTGGTCCATATTTCGGGGCTCCGTCCGGTCTCGGTCTCGGGCTTTGAAATCCCGTACGGTTCCCGCATGAAGCGGATGGGAGCCGTCGCCGGCACCGCAGCGATCGAGATGGTCACCTTTGAAAACGGAGCGAAGGCGAAGTCGATCCACGGCGGGCTCGATCAGAACTCGATCTAGTATTCGGTCTACTGCGAAAACGGCAGAATGGAATCCTGCCGTGAATCGGTCGAGGGATCGGTCGGCGTGCGCCAGTTTTACATCGAAAAGCACGGTCCGAACGGGGATTATGCCTCCACCGAGGTGATGAAATACCGTCCCTATGACGATCTGCCTGAGGAAATCAAGAATTTCGGTCATTCCGGCTCCGATTACTGGTGCCTCTGGAACTGTATGCAGTCCCTTCTCGGCGACGAGACGGCGGACACGATCGACGTTTACGAAGCGATGGATATGTTCCTCCCCGGTCTCTTTGCCTTCCGTTCGATGCTGGAGGGCGGAAAGCCGATGGAAATCCCGGATCTTCGTCTGCAGGAAGAGCGCGACAAATGGAGAAACGACACGAAAATGTCCGACCCCAAGGCAGTACAGTACGAAAGGATTCCCTCTCACGCAAGTGAAATGATCTACCGATAAGGAGGTTCTTATGAAAAAAGCCGCAGCGAAAAAAATCACGTCCCTTTTGCTTCTGCTTTTCATGCTTCTCTCCGCCGTCGCCTGTGCTTCCCCTGATGTTCCCGCCGAGACAGGAACGGAAACCGAAGCCGTCACCGATGACGGCAGGATCCACGCCGACCTTCCCCCAACGGACTTTGAAGGGTACACCTTCTCCATGCTGCACTGGAATATCCCGGGGTGGACGATCCACGGAATTGACCTCTATACGGAGGAACTCAATTCCGATCCGATCAACGACGCGGTCTACCGCAGGAACGCACTGATCTCCGAAAAATACAACGTCGTCTTCTCCTACGATGAGGAACCCGCGACCGATGTCTTCGACCGCATCCGCTCCTCGATCTCCGCGAACGAGGACCTGTACGACCTCGTCTACCTGCGTCTCTGCGATATGCCCTCGCTGATGCTGGAGGGCGACTTCCTCGATATTGAGCACGACGTCGGTTACGTCGATCTGGACAAACCGTACTGGGACCAGGCAGTACGAAAAGAGATGACCTTTGCCGGGCGGCTCTATCTGGTGATCGGTTCGCTGAACATCACCGATAAAAACTCCACCGCCTGCGTTGTTTTCAACAAGCGCCTTGCCGCAGACTACGGGATTCCAGACCCCTATCAGTCGGTGCGCAGCGGAAGCTGGACGCTCGATGCGCTCACCTCCTGCATGGACGCGGTGGACGGTGACCTCGACGGCGACGGAAAGATCAACCCGGAAAACGATATCGTCAGCTTTCTCGGCGTTCACGACGTCGCCGCGAGCTTCTTTACGGGCGGCGGCGGACGCTATACCGTAAAGGACGAATACGATTACCCCATCCCCTGCTTCAACACGGAGGAAACCTACGATCTGATCTCGGCGATCCTCGATATCATGGAACGCCCCGACTTCACCAACTCCCACATGGTCACATATCCGAAAGACCTCTCGGTCTATTTTGCCGAGAACAAAGGACTTTTCTGCTGGGTCCGTTCCGGGGATGTCATCGGAATGCGCGGCGAAGAGGGCGTTGATTTCGGCGTTCTGCCCACTCCCAAATACGACGACCTGCAGGAAGAGTACCTGAGTGCGATCTCCCGCCATACCGCCGGCTTCACCTCGATCCTTTCGGTCGAAACGCAGCCCGACACCGTCGGCTTCATCCTTGAGGCGCTGACCGCGGAATCCCATTACGGTCTGCAGGAAGCATACTACGACGTCACGCTGAAGACCAAATCCGCGCGTGACGACGAAAGCCAGGATATGCTTGACCTGATTTTTGCGCACCGCGTCGTCGATATCGCCGAAATCTGCGATTTCGGCGCGTTCCCCTCGCAGATTCTTTATATGGCAACCGGAACCGGCAGAAGAATGGCTTCTCTTTACAGTTCGTATGAAAAGAGCCTCACCGCCGCGATGGAAGACTTCCTCGATAAAATTGACGCACTCGACTGAACAGCCGTGCGGGAAAGGATTTCAGATCATGGATAAGAAAAAGGTAAAAATCGGCGTCTTCGGCGGCGCAAGAGGCTTCACGATGATCAGTCAGCTGCTCGATCATCCCGACGCGGAGCTTGTCGCGGTCTGCGACAAGTTCACCCCTCTGCTCGACAGAGTGCGGGAGACCGCAAAGTCCTACGGCGTCGAGGTCGCGCTGTACGACGATTTCGACGAATTCCTCAAGCACGATATGGACGCGGTCGTCCTCGCCAACTACGCGAACGAGCACGGCGTTTACTCCGTCCGCTGCCTCGAAGCGGGCAAGCACGTCATGTCCGAGGTGCTTCCGGTCGAGACCCCCGCGCAGGCGGTCGCGCTCGTGGAGGCGGTCGAACGCACCGGGCTCGTCTATACCTACGCCGAAAACTACTGCTACATGAAGGCTCCCTTTGAAATGTTCCGCCGCTACCGCAAGGGCGATATCGGGGAGATCATCTACGCCGAGGGCGAATACATCCACGACTGCTCCTCCATCTGGCCGGATATCACCTACGGCGAGAAGGACCATTGGAGAAACCGGATGTTCGCCTCCTTCTACTGCACGCATTCCTGCGGTCCGCTGATCTACATCTCGGGGCTGCGCGCCGTGAAGGTCGTCGGTCTGGAGCCGCTCCCGAACACGACCCCGAAGCAGTGCGAGGTCGGGATGATCGGCGGAACGGCGCTCGAAATGATCACGCTTGAAAACGGCGCGGTCATCAAGAGCATCCACGGCGGGCTGAAACGCGAGCCGGGCAGCATCAACTATCAGGTCTACGGCACGACCGGCATGATGGAATCCGCGCGGTATAACGAGGCGGAATTCAATATCTACCGGGAGGGCGACAAATACTGTCAGGGCACTTGGGAAAAGTATATGCCCGAAAACGACGTCGGCAGCAATATTGCGTCCAAATCCGACGGACACGGCGGCAGCGACTTCTATACCACCCACTGCTTCATCGAAAAGATCCTCGGCAACCCCGACGGCGAGCTTGCCATCGACGTCTACACCGCGGTCAATATGGGAATGTGCGGGATCATGGCGTTCCGCTCGATCCTTGACGGCAACACCCCGAAGGAGATTCCGGACTTCCGCAAAAAGGAAGAGCGCGACCGCTACCGTTACGACAACGCCTGCTGCACACCTTCCGTCGCCGGCGACAGCCTGCTTCCTCCCTCCTCCTTCCCGATCCCCGAAATCCCGGACGAGACCTATGAAAACGTCAGAAAACAGTGGTTAAGGGAAGATAACCCCATCAAATACAGATTCTGATCCGAAATACGGACCGTTCACGGTTTTTTCACGCCGGAACGGTCCGTTTTCATTTTTCGTTTGTTGCAAACGGTGAAAGAGTGTGCTATAATAGAAGAAAAAACATGAAATTCAGGAGGGTACCGATGTCACGTCTTCTTCGTTCGTTCATTCTTCCGTTTGCTCTGCTTCTTTGTCTGACCGCGCTCGTTTCCTGCAAGCCCGGGAAAGACCCGGGAAAAGAAACCGAGCCGCCCATGCCCGGCGTCCCGCTGACCGAAAACGGCGAATGCCGCTTCCGCATCGTCAGAAGCGATCTGAGTACGCCCGAGACCGCCGAAGTGAAATCCGCGCTGCTGATCAAAAAGGCGATCAAGGCGGTCACCGGTGCCGAGGCTTCCCTCGTGACCGACTGGGACGACAAGGATGACAACGCCGCCATCCCCGAGATCCTGATCGGAAAAACCAACCGCGAAGCGTCGGTGGCGGCGATCTCCTCTCTCGGGACCGACGAATACCTCGTGAAGCTCGACGGGAACAAGCTCGTGATCGTCGGCGACGGGGACAAAGCACTCGAAGCGGCGGTATCGCTCTTCTTACAGCGTTACGTCGGCTATACCTCGGAAACCGTTTTCACGGCGGCGGAATCGCTTTCCCTGCCCGGTTCTTTGGAGGAACGTATGAAAATCGACAATTCCGCCTCGGTCGCGATCTTCTGCACGAACGGGGACGTCACCTATACGAACGACCTGCTCTCTTCCCTGAAAGCAAAATACCCGAAGGCGGTGCTTGCCGACCCGCAGGCTGCCCCCGCCTCGGTCTTTGACGCGAAAAAATACGAGCTCGTCATCCTCGCGGGCGCCGACTGCGTTCCCGCCGGAACGACGACGGCGATCGACGCCTATCTGAAAAAGGGCGGCAGACTGCTGACCCTCGGCGGTCCCGCTTTCACGACCGAGGTCTATTACGAGGGCGGCGAATGGCTCTCCCGCGCCGATTTTCTGAAGGAGACCCTCTCCGGTCTCGACGACTCGGAAAAGCTCCTCGTTTTCGACACCTCCAGATCCGGCATCACCGGCTCCTTCTACCGTTCGACCAACACCCCGGGGCACAGATCGGTCCTCACGGTCGGCGACTACGGTCTTGAGGGCAGCGAGAAACAGCTGAAGCTTGAGGTCTCCGATCTCGATTCGTGGGACGTCTTCAATTATAATACCTCCCTTCGCGGCGAGGGCTGGGGCAGCATCGGCTTCTACGCAAAGGGCGCCGAGGATACCGCGATCTTTTACGTGGAGATCACCGAAAAGGACGGTACCCGCTGGTACGCCGCGCCGCAGATCACCTCCGAATGGGACTATTATTTTCTCTCCACCCTTGATTTCAAATTCTGGGACGGCGACAGAAGCCGCGCGGACGGCACGCCGGAATTCGGCAATATCAAGACCTTCTCCTTCGGCTTCGCGCAGAGCGGCGCCGTGATGCCGACCGGGCACCACGAGCTGTATCTCTCGATGCCCACGCTGCTTCAATACGACGGGCTGAAAAAGTCCGACGACGTCACCCTCTCCCTCGACGGTCTCTCCCCCGCGTGGGAGCTCTTCCCGATCACGAACGGCGCGTCTGTCGCGGCAAGCCCCGACCAGTGCTTCGTTCCGGCGCTGAACTATAAGCTGACCGAAGGGATCGTCTCCTGCACCTCCGGCAGACAGGGCACCGGCTTCGGCAACGGCAAAGCCGCCCGTTTCGTCCCGCTGATCGAGGTGAAGGACAAAGACGGGCTGCACGCCGGCTGGGCGGCGTGGATGAACGTCCTCTCCTCCGAGGGAAAGCAGAACGGCAGCTACGAGGGCGCGGTGATCGCCTCCTTCGGTCCGACCGACAACGCCTTCTATAACAGCGAAGGACTTTCGGCTGTCGTCGGCACGGTCGACGCGATGCTCCTCCCCACCCTGCTCGTGGAGGGCGGCACCGACGAATACCTCTACGTGGAAAACGAGGATACCGACTGGAAGGCGGGCGCGCGTTTCGTTCTCTACGACAAAAAAGCCGCCGACCGCGTTTCGGTCAGGGTCTCCCTCTACGAGGGCGATACGCTTCTGAAGGAATATACGAAAGAAAAGGCATCCGCCTCCGCTTCCGGCGTGCAGTCCTTTGAAAACAAGGAAGCGATCGGCTCCATGCGTCCCGACCGTGCCGTCACCGAGCTTCTCGTCGGCGGGAAAACGGTCGATAAGATCGTGCAGAAGATCACCTTCTGGTCGCCCAAGCCCGAAAGCGAACGGCACTATATCACGAAAGAAGACGGCTATTTCAGGCAGGACGGCAAGATCCTCCGCTTCTTCGGCGTCAACTATATGCCCTCCGACGGCATCGCCGACCCGGATTTCAACCGTTTCTGCCACTATACGCTGAGGAATGCTTACGATCCCGCCGTCATTGAGGACGACTTACTCCATATCAGATCGCTCGGAATGAACGCCGTCGCCATCGCGGTCGGCGCGGGCGAGCTTTCCTCCAACAACTTCATCGATCTGCTCGTGAAATGCGAGAATCTCGGTCTTTACTGCGACGTGTATATCGGCACGGCGACCGAAGACCTCTTCTACGGCTCGTCGAAGGAATTCGCCTCGCTGATGGACGGGTTCCATCTGCGCGATTTTGACCACATCGTCTGCTTCGATATCGCGTGGGAGCCCCGCCTCGGCACCTACGAGGACAGCGCCTATATCGGCAGAAAGCGTTTTGACGCCGACTGGCGCGCGTGGATCGATACGCAGTACGGCTCTCTTGCCGCCGCCGAAGCCCTCTGGGGCGTGAAATGCCCGACGAGCGGCGGGAAAGCGATCGGCGTCACCGAGGCGATGCTGAACGACAAAAACGGCACCTACGACAAGCTCGTCGCCGCCTACCGCCGCTTCATCGACGATATCATCGGCGCGAACTTCACGAAGACCTTCAACTGTCTCCGTTCGCTTGACACAAACCATCTCTTCACCTTCCGTATGTCGATGGCGGGCAGCGCCTACGAAACGCAGTATTTCTCCCCCGCCCATTACTGCTACGACTTCATGAGCCTCGCCTCCTCGGTCTCGCTGATGCAGCCCGAGGGCTACGCGCTCGATATCCTTGACGACACGAGTATGCTTCAGGTCCTCTTCGCCAATGCCTACGCCCGCTACGCTCAGCCCGACGCGCCGGTCGTATGGAAGGAATACGGAAAAACGGTGTGGTACGGCTCGAACTTCGGCTCGAACTCCTACCCGTGCGAAGGGCAGAGAGAATACTACGAAAAGGTCCTCTCCCACGCGCTCGCCGCAGAATCGGACGCGATGTACTGCTGGTTCTACGCGGGCGGCTACCGTGTGGACGAAAAATCCGACTACGGCATCTTCAACCCCGACGGCTCTCCCCGTCCCGCCGCCGAGCTTCTGCGCGAATACGCGCCGAAATTCCTCGGACAGGGCGAGAGAAAGGAAGCCGATATCACCCTCACCCTTGAGCGTGACGACGGCGCGCGCGGCATCTTCGCCATGTTCGACGACTGTAAGGAAGAGCTGAAAAAGGCTTACGCCGAGGGAAAGACCGTAAAGATCGTGAACCGGAAGCAGGGCGAAAGCGCCGATACGCTGACCGGATACGCGGTCGGCGGTACCGGGACCGACGGCAAGTACCCGCTCCGTTACGTCAACGGCGCGGTAAGGGCGGTCGAAAAGGTCACGAAGGACGGAAAGACCGTTCTCCGCGTCACCGTCGTGAACACTCTCCCCTCGCTCTGGAAGGCGGGCACGGTCTCGGTCGTTGACGAAAAGAGTGGAAAGAGCGCCGTGATCGGCGAGGACGTCCCGTACCTCGGGACCGCCGTCGTCGAGATTGAAACAGGAAGCGGTTATTCCATCCGTTTTGAGGTCGGAGGCGTCGCCTTCGGTCCGGCTTATACGGGCAAATAAATGAAACAGACGGATCCCATTACCGTCCGGGTCGGGAAAGGCGGGCAGAAGGACGCCGCGCTTTCGCTTGCCTCCCGCCTCGGCGTTCCCCTCTCCGAAACCGACGGAGGGGGTCTCACCGTGCTTTACGACGCCTCGGGCGTTTCTCTGACCGGGTACGGGCTGACCTATCGCGGCGACTTTTCCGAAATGCTCCGCCGCGTGACCGAGGGACGCTTACAGCACGAAATGCTCGTCCGCGCCGCGAAAACGAAAGAAGAAGCGCCCACTGCCGCTGACGCGACCGCCGGGATGGGGGAAGATTCCTTTCTTCTCGCCGCGGCGGGCTATACCGTGACCCTCTTCGAGCAGGATCCGGTCGTCGCCGCGCTGCTCAAGGACGCCTTACGCAGGGCGAAAAAGGATCCCGCGCTCCGGGAGATCGCCGAACGGATGAAGGTGATCGAGGGAGACAGCGTCACGCTCCTCCCCACCCTGCCCTTTTCTCCCGATCTGATCTATCTCGATCCGATGTTCCCCGAACGGCAGAAATCCGGGCTGATCGGGAAAAAGCTCCAGCTCATCCAGAAGCTCGAAAGCCCCTGCTCCGAGGAGGAAGCCCTGTTTTCCGCCGCGCTTGCCGCGAACCCCAAAAAGCTCGTCATCAAGCGCCCGCTGAAAGGACCTTTCCTTGCCGGGAAAAAGCCGGACTACTCGATCGAGGGTAAGGCGATCCGGTACGACTGCATCGTGATCCAAAAATAAAAAAACCGGTTCTTCATAAATATTGGTGTTTTATCCTCGTTCTCGTCCGTTGACCGAAGGTTCGCCTCGTAGGGCGGGGCCTTGTGTCCCGCCCTACGAGGCGAACCTTCTGCGCGGCAGGCTATGCTTCGGCATCAAGGAGAACAATAAACCTTCACACACCAAAAAATATGAAGAGCCAAAATAAAAATACTGCTGAAATTTCCGTATCGGAGGTTTCAGCAGTATTTTTGATTCAATGGGTGTACCGGTATTTCTGCACGACGTGGGCAAGACCGTCAAGCCCCATCGGAAAGCCCGGTTCCCAGAATCCGACCTTGCGGACTTCGGCAAGGGAGCGCTCGGTTTCGTATTCGGCATCCGAGATCACGCCGCGCGCCCGCATATCGGAAAGGACCATATCCATCAGACGGCGGGTCAGCACTTCTTCCTCTTCGGCCGATTCGGCGTCTAAGATCGCGTGGGAAAGCCCGACCATTTCCCATACGGGAACGAAATCCGACTCGTAGCGCACGGTCGGGCTCAGATACTGATAGCGTACCGTCCCGTTTGCCTCGGAATAGGAAACAACGCTCACGCAGACGCAGTCGCGAAGCTCTTCCTCATACCAGATCCGTGAAAATTCCTTTCCCGTGATTGCAAAGGAGCGGTAATGCGCGATCAGCATATCGTTCATCAGCCCCATCGCGGAGGACGAGGCGCGGATACGGGTCTCGACGCCGTCGGCGGCGTAATACGTTTCGTCGGTCCTAAGAGAGACCGTGCCGCTTTCCTTCCATATTTCCGGATATGCGTCAGAGTACGAAGCGGACAGCCGCGCGAAAAAGGCGTCCGGGTCTGAGGGAACGAAGGAAAGCCCGAAAGAGATTTTCCCGGAGGCGTGGTCGTTCCACAGCGGCGTAAAGGTCAGCTCCATCGACGCGCTTCCGTCATTCATCACCGGACGAAGGACGTTTCCGTCAGCCCCGGCGCCGGTGCAGGAAAGCGAAAAGTCCTTCTCCGCGCCGTTCACCGTCAGTAAAACCGTGCCGTCGGTCAGCCAGTCGCCCTCCACGGACAGTTCCGCCTTCAGGATCACCGGCTTGCCGGGGGCAAAGGAGCCTGTTCCGGAGAAAAGGCGGATGGAATAGTCCCCCGCCCATGGAAGCGGAAGCATCTCCGGCTCCTGCCCCGGAAAGGGATTTTTCACTTTATTTTCTTTATTACTGTCGGCGATCGTCACGCCGGGCAGCGCGCCGAAGCGCAGGATCAGACAGCGCGCGCCGAAGATCACACCGACCGCGACCGCTATCGCGGCGGCAGCGATGAAAAGCTTCCGTATCCGGGAGCGGACCGACGGCTCCTTCTTTTCGCTCCGTTCGATCAGGTCGTCATCCACTGCGCCGACGGCGGAGAACAAATCAAACTCATTCACCGATCAGTCCCTCCTTTTTCAGTCTTTCTTTCAGTTTTTTCCGCGTTCTCGATAAGATCACCGTCACGTTGTTCCCGCTCAATCCGTATCTTCCGGCGATCTCCGGGATCGGGTCGGCAAAGAAATACCGGCGGATAAAGATATTCCCGTCCCTTTTCGGCAGTTCCCGCACGAAACGGCGCACCGTTTCCTCAAGCATCCTCGCTTCCGCCGCTTCTTCGGTTCCCGTCCCGCCGCCGACGCATTCCTCCAGCTCGTCAAAGGGGGTAAGCGCCTTTCCCGCGCCCCGTTTCAGCGCCGTGTTTTTTTCGAGGCGGGTCAAAGCGATATTGCGCGTGATCTTCACGAGGAACGCCCGCAGAACAGACGGACGATGAGGAGGAATGGCGTTCCACGCGGCAAGCCACGTATCATTGACACATTCCTTCGCGTCCTCCTCGTTCCCGAGGATATGATCCGCCGCGGTAAAACAGTACGCGCCGTATTTCTTCTCTGTTTCGGTGATCGCGCTTTCCGACCTCTGCCGGTACAGCTCAATGATTGCGCTGTCTTCCATACGTTCTCTCCTTTCGTTAGCCTTCACCCATATAGTCGGGAATCGGCGGAAATCCTTACATAAAACGAAAAAAACTTTTCCTTTATTTGAAAGAACCCGTCGGAGGGGATCCGACGGGTTCGTTTTTGTTCTGAAAAGCGGTTCAGCCGAGGCAGAACGCCCTTGCGACCGCGATATGCGTGCGGGCTTCCTTTGGCAGAGGAACGCTGCAGGAAAGTTTGTTTTCCGCAATCGTCCGTGCCGTTTTGGAAAGGATCTCATCCGCGTCAGTCACCGTGAACATTACCAGCGTCCGGTACCCGGAAAGATAATACAGCTTCGCGCGCGAATATTTTACCCCCGGCAGATGGTAAAGCCCGGTGAAAGCCTCTCTTTCCGCCGGATCGGAGACGAGCGCCGGGATCTCCCGGAATTTCCGGGGATCGGGATCGTAAAGCGTCAGAAACCGCCGGAAAAGACCGATCGCATCCGGGTCCTTCAGACCGATCCGCATCAGATCGGCGTCGGGAATCCCTGCGATATCGCTTTTTTTCAGACAGCCGAGCGCTTTCAGCCCCGTGATCAGTTTTTCTTTTCCGTCAATCAGCGGATGATATCTGTCAAGCAGGCAGTCTTTTTTCAGAAGAACGTCAAGCGCGTCGATTCCGTAATCCGTGCTGATCATTCAGCCGTCCTTTCCGGTCACCCGCCGATCCGGAAGATCTCTTTCAGATTCAGAAAGTCGAGTGGGGACAGCTTGCAGAGAATGCGGAAAATGAAGGAATTCCCGGTCATGGCGGCAAGACCGGTGCTGCCGTCGCCGAGAAGGCTGTATTCGAGAATGGCGCTCATCACGAGGCAGACGAGCCACACGATCACGATGCCCGACACCGCGCCGAGCAGCGCGCCGAAGGTCTCGTTGACCTGCTTCAGACCGGGGATCTCAAAAATCGCGGAAAGCAGGAATTTTGCGATTCCGAGCACGATCAGCGCGGCAACGAAAACGACGACGCAGCCGATGATGCGGGAGACCGTCGTTGCCGCGGGCTTTGCGATCACGTCGGCAAGCGCGCGGATATCCTCCTCGGTCCCGACCGTAATCGAGCCGAATTTTTCCTTCAGAGAAGAAAGAGAAACGCCGAATTTTTCAGTATACTCGGTGAATTTGCCGATTCCCTCGCTCGCCTCGTTCATGAAGCGGTTCAGATTCAGTCCTTCCACCGTTTCGGTGATGATCGGTGAGATCACGCCGTGGATCCGGTCGGACATATCGGCAAATAAATACCGTTCGCAGAGAAAATCGCCGAGCTTCGGTCCGAACAGAAACGCAAGGACCAGCGAAGCGACCGTGGTCAGCGCGCCGAACAGCGCCTGAATAAACCCACGCTTCCAGTAAACGAGCACGAAAACGGCGATGACCGCAATAAAAATCAGGTCAAGAAGATGTTCCACAACAAATACCCGAATCCTTTCCGTAAAAAATCAGAGGCGGGATCGGAAAATCCCGCCCCTGTTTTCATTTTATCAGACGAATTTGAACAAATCAAGCGCCGGAAACGCTTTTTACGTGTTTTCGTCGCGCGCGATGATCTCGCACTGGGCGTTTCTCGTCATATCGTTGAAGACCGCGCTGTACCCCGTAATGCGGACCGTGAGGTCACGGTGATTTTCGGGATGGAGCTGCGCGTCGCGAAGCTCGGCGGTATCGGCGACCGTAAGCTGCGCCTGGATCCCGCCCTGCTCAAAGAAGGTCGAAAGCAGGACGCAGAGCCGGTCAAGCCCCTCCTCGCCCGCCACGGCGTCCTTCCGCAGACGGACGTTGAATGCGCCCGAATGGAGGCGGCGGAACGGGAGCTTCGAGACCGAGTTGAGCAGCGCCGTCACGCTGTCGTTGACGCCGCGCGTGGGGGAAAGGTTCTCCGAGATCGGCTGACCCTTTCTTCTTCCGTCGTGGGTCGCCTGCATCCCGGCGCCCTGCCCGATGTACCACGTATCGGTGATCGTGGTGTTCAGCGAAAGGACGTCCTTTTCGCCCTTTTCGTTGACCGTCTCTTCGTCGATCACGTCGAGCAGCGCGTTCATCAGCTTCACCGCGATCGCGTCGGCGTATTCGTCGTCGGTACCGTATTTCGGTGCGCGGAGCGCCGCCGCGAGCAGATCGGGACGGGAGGCAAAGTCGTCCTTGCAGGCGTCGTCAAGCTCATCAAAGGTACATATTTTCCGGTCGAAAACGAGCGTTCCGATCGAGGAGAGCATATCGACCGCGGTCGCGACGCTCCGTATCTGCCCGTATAGCGCCGGATAGCGCGCGCCGCCGTTCGTGATGCCGCGCGCCGCCTCGACGGTGCCCTCGATGAATACGTCGTTCAGGTTCAGCATCCCGTCAGACGCGGGTTTCGGACCGCGGAAGCGTGCCCGGTAACCGGCGCAGACCGCGCGGACCTCCTCGCGGAACTGCTCGGAGAGCGCCGCTATGATCTCATCGACCGAGGAAAAATCCCGCCGCTTCGCGAAAAGGTTCAGCAGCATGATCGGAACCGGACCGCCGAACCCGCCGACGATCCCCGAGCCGCCCGAAATATCCGGCCAGTTGCAGGGGTGCATCGAGTAGTCGAGCGCGTGCTTTTCGTCGATCCCGAGGGAGCGGAATGCGGGAAGCTCGGTCTCATCGTTATAAAAGAGAATGGTCGCGTTTTGTCTTGCCTTGTCGCAGAGGAGGCGGAAAAGGTCCGGATCGTCCTCCTTCGTCAGACGGGTGATGAAGACGGGGTTTTTCAGCTTCGGATGGATGTGCTCGGCAAAAAGCCTCGTCAGCGGATTGGACTTATGATCGGTGCGGTAGCTGTACCCGCCGATATCGACGTAGGTCGGGGAATCGAAGGTGGGGTTTCTGTCCCATCCGGTCGCCTTCGGCTCGGTGCCGTCGAACATCTGATGCTCGCCGCGCCCGAGATGGAGGGAGCATTTGCAGGAGAAATCGTCGAAATACGCACCCGCCTCTTCCCTCGTCATCCGTCCGGCGGCGAGATCGGCTTCGTAGAGCGGGAGCAGAAAATCGTCGATCCGCCCGAAATTGAGGCAGGCGACCATCGCGCTGCCGTACGCCATATAGACGTTGAACAGCAGGATCAAAAGCTGCAGCGCCTCGCGGAAGGTCTGCGGCGGCGCGTAAGCGATATTCCGGCAGACCGCGGCGGCGTCCGGCTTTCCGGCTTTTTCCGCGGCGGCGGCGTAGCGGAGAATATAATCCCGCATCGCGGTATAGGTCAGCACCATGCCGCGAAGAAAATTCGTGCCGTTTTCGTCCTCGCCGCCCCGTTCGAGCCGTTCCTTTGCCATATCGATATAACCGGAAATGCCCTTTTCGACGAATCCGGCGCAGTCGAGCGTGATATGTCCGCCGCTGTAACAGAAGATCGGATTTTCACGGAGCCGGTTTGCCCGGAGCAGTTCCAGAAACCGCGCCTCCTCCGCCTCGTCCGGCACCTTTTCGGCAAATCTGCCGAGAAGGAGATCGTCGGGGTCGACCGGAAGCGAGCAGCGGCTTAAAACGTAAGCCAGACCGTTGCCCATCATGATCGGCTGCGGCTGCCCCTCGAAAGCCCTCCACGCATCGTCCATCAGGAAGATGCGCTCGATCCACGTGCTGTTCACCGGCTTTTCGCGGATCAGTTTTTCGGCTTTTCTTACGTTATTCTCAGCGATTTCGGTAATATTCATACCGTTTTCTCCTTTTTTGCGTAAAAGGCTTCGATCCCGTTTGCGCGCAGCAGCTCCGCCGCCGCTTCCATCTCCTCCTCGGTCGGCGTCCGGAAGGAGAGCGCCCCGTAGGCAAGGGAAAGCGAATCGTATTTGAAGGCGGCGAGCTTGTGGAACCGAAGAAGCTCCGCCCGCCGTATCTTCGTTTTTTCCCGCAGGAACGCTGCCGTCGCTGTCAGATTCTCCGCGTTTCCGTTCACCTCGGGGATCAGCGGGATGCGGATGAGGATATCCGCGCCCTTTGCCGAGAGCGCGGCGATATTGTGCAGGATCGGTCCGACCGGAACGCCGGTCAGTTCCCGGTGCAGACGGTCGTCGGTCGTTTTGATATCGATCATAAAATGATCGGTCACGGGAAGGAGGGAAAGCAGGTCCTCCTCCCGCCCGAAGGCGGAGGTTTCGACCGCCGTCCCGATGCCGTCCTCCTTCAGCTTCGTCAGAAGCGCGCGGGTGAATTCCGCTCTTGAAAGCGGTTCCCCGCCCGATACCGTGACCCCGCCGCCCGTTTTTTCAAAATAGGCGCGGTCCTTTTTCAGTTCCTTCGCAAGGTCGGAAACGGCGTATTCCCTGCCGTATTCCTTCCACGCGCGGTTCGGACAGAGCGAGACGCATTTCCCGCAGGAAAGGCAGCGGTCACTGTCGACCGTCATCCGTTCGCCGAGGGAGAGCGCCCCCGCGGGGCAGGAGGAAACGCAGAGCCCGCAGCGGGCACAGCGGTTTTCGAGCCAGCCGCGCTCCGCCTCAAAGGACCGGCACTCGGGATTGTGGCACCAGACGCAGGAAAGCGGGCAGCCCTTGAGGAAGACGGTGGTGCGGATGCCGGGCCCGTCGTGGTAGGAAAACCGCTGGATCTCGGTGATCCGCCCCGCCGCCTCTTTGATCTCACTCATTTCGAGTAGGTGTATTTTTCGGTCACCCGTCCGGCGTCGCCGTAGATCTCAAGGATCGAAGCGCCGTCTCTCGGGTCGGTGACCGTCTTTGCCGCCTTCGGCTCTCTGCCGTAATGAGGCGTCATACTGCCGAGAAGCGTGACCTCGGCGTCGCCGTTCACCGCGAGATTTCTGCCGACGTTGTGATAGAAATAGGTCGCCGCGAGCGTGACCCTGCCGCCGTCCACCGTGATCGCCATTCTGCCGGGATCGACGATGTTGGTCTGCTGGATCTCAAGGTCGCCGCCCTGCAGCACCATCGCGCGGTGCGGCGCGCCCCACATCAGCGTGTTGTAAACCTTTGCCTTGCCGGGCATATCCTTCGCGGTGAGGAAGTAGATGCGCTCGTCGCGCGCTTCGATCGTAACGAGCTCGGTGTTGATCAGCTCAAGCTCGCCGCAGCCCTCGATATAAAGGCCGTTCTGACCGCCGTCGGTGCCGTGACCGATGAACTTGCCGCTGCAGCCCTTGCCGTCCTGCATCACGAATTTCAGACCGTGATTCGCCGCGAAGACGAAGGTGCCGAGCAGGTGCTCTCTCTCGTTGTAGCCGAAGACAAGCGCCTGCAGGTACTTGATCTGGTTGTGCCAGAACTCGTTCCAATGCGCGGTCGGATGGTTCGGGAGGGAGGAACGGTAGTAATAATGGGGATTGTACTGGATGTTTTCTACCCAGCCGTCGCCCGCGTTATTGCCGCAGAAGATGCCGCACTTGATCGGCGCGCCCGAAATATAGGAAATATAGTGCCCGTCGGACGGGTAGGTGCCGAAATCGACGCCCTGCCACGGATTGACGAGAACGGTATTGACGAGATAGCAGTTCTTCCCGCGCGACTGTACCGTCCACGGATAAGCGAAGGGAGTGACCTCGCTCTGCTCGGGATAATAGAGCGACAGACCGAAGAGGCCCGCGCCCTCGCCGAGGGTGATGAAGGGATCGCCGTCCTCGGTGCCCTTGTTTGCCGTCGTCATCAGCACGCTTCCGGTGCCCATCGTGTGGCTCGGGACCTCGAAGACGCCGCGCATCTGCACGCCCGCAGGGACCGAAAGCTGTCCCGCGACGAGATAGAGACCGCCGGGAACGTAGACCACGCCGCCCGTCTTTCCCGCGGCTTCGAGAGCCGCCGAAAGCGCCGCGGTGTTGTCGGTCGTACCGTCGCCGACCGCGCCGAAATCGACCGCGTTATAGAGCACGCGATTATCCGGGCAGGTCTTCGTCGTGCAGGGGAGATGCCCGCCGCGCGAAGCGACCGAAAGCCCGGTCTTTTCCGCGGAATAGCAGACCGAGGAGATGCCCTCTCCGGAGAAGAGCGGCTTGCCGCCGAACTCACAGCCGAGAATCTGCAGTCCTCCGGTCTCCGCAGAGGTCTCGAAATGGGTCTTTCCGGGCTCGAAATCACACTGTAGGAAGGAAAGCCCGCCCGTTGCCGCGTTCACGGCGGCGATCTGCCAGCCGGAGATCGAGGCGTTGACGAAGGAGATCTGCCCCGAGCCGTTCTGATCGACGGTATAGTGGTAGGGACCCGCGAGCGTGCAGCCGTTGATCTGCATCACGGTCTTGAAGCGTGCGTCGCTCTTGATCGCGGCGGTCAGCGGGATATCGCAGACGATCTCGCTGTCCGAAAGGGCAACGCCGTAGGGGTTGGAATCCACGAGGTGAAAACCGATATCGCAGTTGTACATCCGAAGCCCGGAAAGCTGGCTGTTCGGGCCGGAATTGGTAAAGGAGGTGATGAGGAAGCCGACCCTGCACCACTCGACGTGGATCTCGTAGCCGTATTCCCAGTCGGAACGCGCCATATAGACGCCCGTGGCGTTTTTCAGCGTGAATTCCCGCACCGCTTCGATCGGAGCGCCGAAGTAGCGGGCGTAATAATCCGGCTTGATATTGAGGTTTTCCATTCTGCCGATGTCGGTCGTCATATCCATGAAGAAGCCGACGTTCACCGGGGTGATATACACGTTTTTCAGATAATGCAGCTCGTTCGCGTCGGGACCCGACTGCACGCCGCGCCACGGGTTGACCATCGTGACGTTTTCAAGCGTCATGCTGTCGCATCCGTTCTGCCGTACGGCGGGCGAATAGGGGACCGGAGCGTCAAGGCTCTGCTCGGGATAGACGAAGGTCAGGCATTTCAGACCGGAGCAGGGCTTCATCGAGAAGGCTGCCTGCCCGTCGGGATCGTTCTTGCCGACGTATATGAGAAGCACGGTGCCCTTCGTCAGATCGTTTTCCTTCTTTTCGGGGCTCAGCCATTCGCCGCGCAGCGTGACCGCAGAATGCACGGTGACCGGGGTACGGATCGCGTATTTTCCCTCGGGAAGATAAACGGTGCCGCCCTTCAGGTCTCTCGCGGCGTCAAGCGCCGCCTGAATGCCGGGGGCGCTGTCCTTTTCACCGGTCGGATCGACGCCGTAATCGGCGGCGTTGACCGAGATCACGGAAACGCCGTAGGTCTCGTAGGTTTCTTTCAGCAGATAGGGTTTCATATCGGGTACCAGCCTTTCTTTATTCCATTCCGAGTTCCGATTTGGTCGTGAGATAAACGAGGTCGATGCGGGAAACGTAATCGGCGTTTCCGCTTGCGCTCATCACGTAGCGGAAATTATGAAGGGTGACGGTCGCTTTGCCGCCCTGCATATTCTTCGCAAAGGCGGAAAGCGGGATGCGCAGCTCGCACCATTTGCCGCTTTCGGTCAGACCGTACTGCTTCAGCTCCGAAAGAGAGAAGGATTTCTCGTATTCGTGAACGTCCTGTACCTCGTTCAGCTCGATGAAGAGCGAGCCGATCTTGGTCAGGTCGTCCACCTTCGCGTTGATGACGAGGACGTCCCGGTCGTAGTCCATCGGGAGATCGAGGTTGGCGACGATCGAGCGGAAGTCTGCGTTGGAATTGTTTCCGGTGCACTTGAAGCTCGATTTGCCTTCCATTTTGTCTTCGGTATCGAATTCCGCGCCGTACCATTCCTGCACCACGCAGCCGTCGAAGGCGTCGTAATCGCCGGTGGTGATCAGTCTGCCGTTATGGGGCGCCGCGGGAGCCGAATAATCGCTTTCGTAAACGCGGACACGCAGGTCGTCAAGCTCAATGACCGTCCCCGCCTGCCCCGAGAAGAGCAGACCGAAGGCGGTGACGTTACCGTAATCAAAATTCTCGTCCGCGCCGTTGTGGATATTGAAATTCAGCTCGATCTCGTGCCAGCCGCTGCCCATGATCGTATGGTTCCAGCAGTAGACCCTGCCATGACTGTCGAGCACGCGGAAGAAGAAGGTCCCCTGCCCGGTCTGTCTGCCGTAGCCGGCGTCGTGGTCGCAGGCCGTCTTGTCGATATCGTCAACGTAGAGCCGGAGCACGAGGGTCGTCTTTTTCCGGTCCTTCACCGAGAAGGAAAACTCCGGATCGGTCGACCTGTTCTGCCAGATCGCGACGTCGAGCTCCTTCGTCATATCCTTTTTCAGCGTATAGCGGAGCGCGGCTTTGCCTTCCTTCTGATATTTCGTGTCAAGGCTCCACTCGCCGTTCTGCGAGAAGACGTGCCCGGAAATATCCTCGTAATCGAAGGAAAGGAGCTGCGTGTCGGTCCACTTCACGTCGTAATCGCTGTACATTTTCTTGAGCGTCGAGCCTCTGACGTCGGCACTGAGCTGCTCTTCGGTAAGATTGGATTTCATATTGATCCCTTTCGGCACCGACAGCTTTCCGTTTTCTCCCTTTTCGACGTATTCCGCAAGGAAGCGTTCCACGGCAAGCGCGGTCATTTCGTCCGAGCCGCCGACGAGGATCACCGTGTTCCCCTCGGTGCGGATCAGATATTCGTCTTTTTCCAGTTCGGCAAACGCCGCCGCTGCCGCCTCGCGCTTGCTCTTTCCGACGAGGATCTCACAGTCGCTGCGGTCGTTGTCGTCCCAGTCCGACTTGATCGGCGGCTTGACGCCCGTCTTTTCTTCGATCCCGCGGATCAGATCGGTGCAGAGCTTCGTTATCTCTTTGGAGCAAACGTCGCTGCGGAGGACCTGATAGTCCGTTTTCCCGTCCCATACGATCCGGATCTCGTCGCCGGGATCCCCGGTATCACCGGAGGGAGGAGGCACGGGATCGGTTTTTCCGCAGGCAACGCAGGCAAGCACCGTCACGGAAAGAAGGAACATCGCAAGGGGGCGTTTCATAAAACCGTTATCCTTTCTGTGCAGAAGCCCCCGCCGTACCGTACGGCAGGCGGGGGCAAAGCGGAATTATTTGATTTTTCTGGTGTATTCGAGGGTCATTTCGGTGATTGAACCGCCCCAGCCCTGCGACGGGTCGGTGTTGGAGAGACGGACGTAAAGCATTCCGGTCTCGCCGGCGCAGTAATCGAACGGGTCGATATAGAAGGTCTTTCTGTTGTTGCCGGTAGTCAGATGCGGCTTTGTGCCGCCCTCCGAGTAGTCGGCGATCAGTTCGTAGTCCTCGCCGTCGCACGACACCTCAAAATAGTAGTTCTGGAACAGCGTGAAGCTGAATTTCGCGGTCTCCATGCCGGTCACGTCGAAGGCGTAGATCAGCACGCGATCCTGGTCACAGTAGCGGAGCCCGTCGTTGACGCACGCCGTATTGAACTCGATGAATTCCTCGTCCTCGTTGTTGATGTTGGTCGCCATTCTGCGGCGGTAGGTGGCAAGCCCGGTCGCCTCGTTCTTGGAAACGAGATACTTGGATTCATCCGCAACGGTGGGAACGTAGTTGCCGACGTTATTGAAGTCGGTCGTGTTGTTATTGCCCATCGCTCTGCCCTTGAGCTCGATCTTATCGGCGGGAACGGTATAGCGGATGGTGAACTTGGTGATCGCGCAGCCGAAGCCGACGGTGCCCGAAACGGTATTCGCGAACTTGACGTAAAGGGTATCGTCAAGGAAGTCGTAGGTCACGGGATCGATCGTCAGAATGATCGCGTTCGAGCCGTTCTGGATACGCGGCACCTTGCCGCCCTCGGAATAGTCCGCGACCGTCGTCCAGTTCTTGCCGTCCGGGGAGATCTGTGCCAGATAGTTCTGCGAGATGAAGAAGCTGAAATACATATTGTCGTATTCGTTCAGATCGAACTTATATACGACCTCACCCGAGTCACAGAAGCGGACCGAGGCGTTCTTGTGCGCGGTATCGGAGAAGATATACTTCTTATCGGCTTCGTTGGAGTTGGTCAGATATTCGACAAGCCTGAAGGTGACCGCACCGATGCCGATGGTTTCCTGCTTGTTGCCGAAGGTGACCGTGACCTCGTTTTCCTTCACGTTTCCTTCAAAGCGGAAGAAGCAGGAGGAGGTCTTTTCGTCGTAAACGTAATCGTAGACCTGCGTTTCTGCGCCGTCGCGGACGACCGTGACCTTGGAAGGATACGTGCCCTTCGGGAGGAGGATACGGTTGCCGATGACGGTGTTGGAGGCGCTTTGGATCTTATAGGTCATCTTTGCCGCCGTTTCGCTGACCTCGGAGATCAGCTCACCGGAGGTGAAGCCGAGACGCGGGATCGAAAGATCGAAATCGGTGATATCGCGGAGGATCAGGCTGTCTTCCTTCGGAACGGTAGGATTCTCAAGCACCGTCAGGGATTCGCTGAACAGATCGATATATCTGCCGGTCAGCTTGTCGTCCTTCTTGAAGGCGTGCGCGATCGTGTAATCGCCGCGGTCGGCGACCATCAGATTGGCGGAGACGTAGTCGTAATCGGTGCAGCCGAGCGCGTATTCCGTGAGCGCGCGGACGAAGTTCTGCCCCGCTTCGGTACCGGTCGCGCAGCAGGCGGACGGGATACCGACGCAGATGAAGGAACCGGAGCCGACTTTTTCGTCGAAGCCGATCGGAGTCGTGCCGGCGGAGAGGATCACCTCACTCGCACCGGTGAAGGAGAGCGCGAAGTTCTTTGCGGTGCCGGTCAGCTTGACGCCGTTGATCGTGGAATTGATCTCGTCAACGGCGGACTTCAGATCGACCTTGCTTCCTTCCACGGTACCGACCTTGATCTTCTTGTCAAGACCGAGGTGGACGAGGAGGTTGTTCAGAGGAGAACCGTCTTCCTTCCAGAAGAAGTAATCGGAAATATCCCAATACTGGTTGGAGCCGGTGATGCAGAGGAGCGTGCCGCCGCCCTTGACGTATTCGGCAAGCGCCTGATTGACCTTTTCGGAGAGCGGAACGGAGGAATCGAAGCTGACGATGACGACGGCGCTGTTCTTCAGATCGTCGCCGGAGGTGAGCTGATCCATTGCCTTCATCTTGAGCGGGATGCCGTCACGGACGAGGGGCGCGCAGACGCCGAAGAGGCTGTCGGTCGTGCTCAGGGTAAAGCCCTTGCCGGTGTTCATCCACGAAAGCGAGTCGGAAACGAGATAGGTGATATCCGGCGTTCCGGCGCGCAGGGTCACTTCCTTGCCCGAAATGCCGTTCAGTACCTCGTAGACCTGCGACTGCACGGTGCGGTACTCGGCGGAAACGTTCGCGTAGGCGCGCTGCACCCACGGCAGGACCTCGAAGCGGTGGATCTCGGGGACGAGGAGGGACGCGGAAACCGCCTGACGGTAGGCGTAGCGGCAGTCTTCCTCGGTGAGGGAGCTGCTGTCGCACATCGGGTCGGCGAGCGCGTAGAAGCTCGTGCCCTCGCAGGAGCCGACGTAGGAGATGTAGTCGAGATACGCGGCGGTGAAGTGGTCCTTGACGCTCTTGCCCGAATACGGGAAGGCGGAACCGGTGGTATCGGTCCAGGTCTGACCGATGACGCCGTCGATCAGTCCGGTCGCGACGTAGTGGTTCAGACCGGCGTCAATGTTCCAGAGCGTGTAGTTCAGCGTGCTGTGCGTCGCGATATAGACCTGCGTCGAGGGGCAGAGGTCCTTGATGCGGGTGGAAAGCACGGTGATGATGCGCTCGAAGAGGTAGGTCTTGAGCAGGTTGGATTTGAGGGTCGCCTCTGCGCTCGAGTTGGGCGCTTGCCAATCCTCGCCGTAGTATTCCTTCCATTCTCTCTTGAAGGATTCGGAATAGCCGGAGGAAAGCCACATTTCGGGTTCCTCCATCGCGATGGTCTGCGGATGGCACGCCTCGATCATCGGGCGGATCATATTCGCCCACGCGAACTCGATCCAGTCCTCGGTCGGGACCATATAGTAGGAGCCGTCGCCGTCTCCCGTGCCGTGGGCGAGATAGCCGCCGGAGGCGTTCATCTGGATGTCCTCGTAGTGGGACTTGTCAAGTCCGAGATAGGACTGATCGGCACGGTTGATGGCGAGCATCATATCCACGACGAAATCGCCGTTTTCATACCAGCCGAGGAAGGTACCGGAATTTGTGGCATAGACCATGACCGCGTCGGAATCGATCGCGAAGAGGTCGGAATAGCCCATATTGGACTGGAAGGTCGTGCGGACGCCGGTAATGTCCTGCGGCTCGTAGGTCTGCACGTAAAGACCGTTTTCCTTTTTGATCGCGGGGACCGCGTACTTTTCGGGAGAGGTCGTCGGTTTGTTCTGCACGGGGATCACCTCGATTTCGGGCGTGTGCGGGTCTTCCGGCTTCACGTAAACGCCCTTCAGGGTTTTGTCGGTCTCGATCGAAAGGTTGGTCAGGGTCCCGTTGTCGAGCCCGCCGAGCACCTTTTCAATGAAAACCCTCGTGCCGAGCGCGACGGCGTCGTCGTTTGCGCCGGCGATGACGACGCGCTTGCCGATGACGCTGATGGAATACTCGTTCTCGCCGAGCTTGGCAAGCGCCTCGGCGCTTTCGGGACGGTTGGTATTGCCGACCAGAATTTCAAGCGTGTCGGTCGGAACGGTGCCGTCCTTGGAATAGTCGGTCGCGATCTCCACGTCGGCGCCCGACGCCTTCGCGATCGCGGTGCGGAGCTTTGCCGCGGCAGAGGATACCGTCGTGCCCGCAAGCTCGGGACGCATGACGACGTATCCGGTCGAACCGTTCACGATCAGCTCCAGCTTCGCGGCTTCCGCGGGCGGAGGCTCGGTTTCATTTCCCGGTCCCTCGCCCGGCTTGTCGCACGCGGTCAGCGTGACGGCAGCGGCGACCGAGAGAAGGAAAAGAAGGAGGGCGGTCAGTTTTTTCATGGTTGTTCTCCTTTTTTCATCTGATTCATTTTATCATCGGAAACGCGGGTTTATTTGTTACCATTATACAGAAATCGGCGGGAAAAGTCAATCGCTTTTTGTATTTTATCCGTTATTTCAGCAAAAAGAAACCGGGCGGACGCGGAGTGTTCTGAAGGACACTCCGCGTCCGCCCGGTTTCTTTTCGGAAAGTGTTCTGATTCTTTTGGGTTTTATTTGAAGCAGATCGGCTCGTCCTTCATATACAGGACGTTTTCCCCGGCGGTGAAGTCGGTTTCCGAAGAGAAGTAGTAATAATCCTCCAGTTCGATGGTCTCACCGTTATAGTTGAAGGTAATATTCTCGTCAAACTGATACGGAGAAACGGTCGTCGGAGCATTTGCAAACCACACTCTCCGGTAATAATAGTGGAGCGTCCCGTTCGGAGAGCGCACCACCTGCATAAAGCCGTAAAGCACGCTTCCGTCCTCGCTTTTCAGGAAGTAATGCTCGGGTTCCGTATACTTTGAAAAGCACAAAAAGCGTTTGTAAGGGGCGACCCCAAGCATTTCTTCATGCTTCCAGTTGAAGGCGGTGATATCCGAACAGCTGCCGCACGCGTAATTCGTCTGACCGTCCGCCTCCTGAAATTCGCAGTACTCCATCTTGTAAATCTTGACGTAATACCCGTTGACGCGGTCTATCTGATCATCGGCGTCGTTTTTCAGCCCAAACGCAAAAAAGGAAATGTTCTTGCTCATACAGATCATGGTTGTGATCATGAAAAGAACGGTCACGACGGCACATACAACGGGCAGTATGATTGACCAACGGGGCTGTACCGGATCGCCCTCCGCCGTTTCGTATTCTGTTTTTTCGTTTTCGTCCATATTGTCCTCCGTTGTCATTTCTTATCGGTTGCCGGGCAGGATCACGCAGGTTGTTTTTTCGACTCCGGTATAATTCCCCTCGGCGTCAAATTCGTCCGGAAGATAGAGAAACGCCGTCATTATGATCCGGTCGATCTCGTAGCACCCGTTCCGGAGCGTGATCTTGATCGTGGTCAGACGGGTGGAATCGTAAAACGTGTCCTTCGTCACGTGGCTGTACCACGAATCGTGCGCGTGCGCCACGGCGTCGTAAAGATACAGCTCGAAATATTCCTCGTGCAGGAAGGTATCGGCGGGGGAAAGCACCTGAAAGGAGACGGTATTTCCGCTCTTCAGCACGATATCGAAGGCAAAACCGATTTTTCGCGTGTCGCGGACAGAGGCGTTCCAGCGGTCCACCCAGTCTGTGTCCCATCCGCCGAGCCACACGGTTTCCTCCGCCGAGGGGATCACGTCAAAATACGCGATATCGCTGATGAGGTTCATGTGGTCGTAGGTCCAAGTGTCCTGTATCCATTTCGGGTCGCCGTCGTTCAGCGGCCACGAGGAACGATATTCGGTCTTTCTTTGGTACGCGCCGTTTTCCTTGACGTATATGCCGAGCGGGATCGAAGGCGCGGGCGGTTCGGTTTCGGGCTCGGTCTCCGGAACCGTTTCGGGTTCGGTTTCCGGTTCGGTCACGGGTTCGGTATCGGGCTCCGCTTCGCCGATGATCGGCGCGGCGGTTTCCGGCATCGTTTCCCTTGCCTCGGTCCCGGGCACACCGACCGTTTCCTTTCCCGGTTCCCCGCCCCGGACGCATCCGGCAAGGAGGGAGAGCAGCAGGAGCGGAAGAAGGAGCAGCATTCTCTTTCGTTTCATCATATCAGGCAAAAATCATCATCACGACGCCGATCAGCGAAAGCACGATGCTGATCGCTTTGGCGGCAGTGATCTTTTCACGGAAGACGAATTTCCCGATCAGCGCGGTCAGAACGATGATCGCGGCGCTTAAAATCGGGAACTGGATCGAGGAATCCATCGTATGCGCGCAGGACTGCGAAAACAGATTCGCGACGCCGTTGCAGACCGAATAGCAGACGCTGATGCCGAGGAGCACCGCCATCGTTTTCGCTCCGACCGGCTGTTCCTTCACGATATCGGTAAAGACCGAAGTGACCGGCTTTTCCCTCTTCGTTACCGCGTTTCTCACGGCAAAGACAACGAGGAGCAGAACGAGAAGCACCGCCTGTTCGGAGGCGCAGAGCATCGTGAACGCGGTATCGGGGATCGCGTCGTGCGAGATCACGTGCGCCTTGGTGGCGACCGAGACCATGCCGTTGCCGAAGAAAAGGATCAGACAGAGCAGGTGGAACACGAGCCCGCCGTCCTTTGCGCCGCCCGATGCTTCGTTATCCGCCCCGCCGTTCTTCTTTTTCGCGGCGAGCGCCTCGATCACCGGCGGGAAAAGCGCGACGGTCAGAATGACGACCGAGATCAGCTTGATCGCGGTCAGCGCCTCGTTCAGCCATAAAACCCCGTAAAGAAAGGGGATGATCTGCCCGCCGAGAAGCATATAGATCGTCACGATCGAAAGATCGCCGAGCTTCATCGCCCGGACGTTGATGAAGGTCATAACGACCGAGCTGAGCCCGGAAACGCTCGCCCAGATCAGCGCGGAACGCGAAAACGAATAGGAAAAGCCGTTCATCGGCATCAGATACAGCGCCATCACGACCGCGATCACCGCGCCGTTGACCAGCCCCGACTGCAGATCGCCCTTCGTCTTTTTTGAAAACAGCTTGGTAAAGATGAACTGTGCCGAGAAAAGCAGGCACGCCGTCAGAAGATCAAAATACGCTTTCATAGTCACCTCTTGCCTCCGTTCCCCGGAGAACGGAGACGGGGCTGTTGCACGTCAGTGCAGCAACCCCTTTTTTTCATAAGGACGCGGAAAACCGCAGTCTCACATCAGTTCTTCGATCTTCTCAACGAAGTCGTCGATCGACTGCTGGATCTTGGTTTCGTAGGAGGCGTACGCGGACGCGACGTCTCTGCCGTGATGGTTGGAGCAGAAGCGGAGGAGATAATCCGGGAAGCCGCCGAATTCGCCGACCTCCGCGATGTCGATCACGCGGTTTGCGAAGATGATATCGAGCATATCCTGCGATTCGTCGTCACGGGTCGCCTTGGTCTTCAGCGTCACGTCGTAATAAGCGTTCTGCAGCTCGTAATGCGATTCCGCCGCCATCGCTTCCAGCATAAAGGAAACGAAATCAACGTCGGTTTCGCAGCGGAGCACGCCCTGCGAGGTGGAGCCGTGCTTGGAAAGCAGGCTGAGGTAATCGGGCTGATCCTCGGAATACTTCGGCGTCGGGATGATACCGAAGTCGTCGCCCTCCTGACCGCGCATCTTGATAACGTCCTCCATGCGGAGCCATTGGAACAAGCCGTGGCTGCCGAGGAAGTAGTAGCCCTGACCGTGCGGGATGACGCCTCTCAGCTCGTAGAAGTTGATGAAGCGCTCGTGATACATGATATCGAAGATCGTATCGAGAACGTCAAAGTTCTCTTCGGTATTGAAATCAAGCTCGGGGAAATTGTACTCGTCTCTGACGGTGAAGTGACCGCCGCCGCCCATGAAGAACGCCATAACGACGTCGTCCGCGCCGAGGAACGCCGCGATATCGTCCTCGGGGTCGATCTCGCCGTCGCCGTTCAGGTCGGCGTTATAGCCCTCCATCGCGTCGATCAGCGCGTCCATCGTCCATTCGCCGTTTCTGACCAGACCGTAGAAATCGAGGAGATTGAGGTCGGAAGCGAGGACCTTGTTGAAAGCGAGCGCGGCGGTCGCGTTCTTATCGCTGATCGTGGTATCGGAGGTCATCAGGAAGAGAGAATCGCCGAAGGAAAGCATCTCTCTGACGCTCTGATCCCAGTACGGCTTATCAAGGTTGACGTAGGGCAGATCGTAGTTGAAATCGAGCAGGCTGCCCTCGAGCATGATCCGGGGCGCGTCGGCAATACG
>JAKSPT010000013.1 GCA_024404495.1 Lachnospiraceae bacterium | reverse complement strand
CGTCCGGCTTCAACCGCGCTCCGGCTTACGGCTTCGCCGGAAGACCGACGGGCTGTCATAAACACGGTCCGATGAACGGCTTCCGCAGCGGTCCCGCGTCCGGCTTCAACCGCGCTCCGGCTTACGGCTTCGCCGGAAGACCGACGGGCTGCCATAAACACGGTCCGATAAACGGATTTCACCGCGGTCCCGCAAACGGCTGCGGAAACGGACGTCCCTTCTTCAAAGGGTTCCCGGCACCGGAATATCAGTTCTGCGGCACCGATATCCGCAGGACCGAAACCGGATACCGGCTGGAAGCAAAGCTCCCGGGCTTCAAAAAGGAAGAGATCGCCGTCGATCTTGAGGGCAGAAACCTGAAGATCACCGCGAAGAAAGCGGAATCCGCCGAAACGAAGGAAGGGGAGAACGCCTGCCCCGACAAAGCGAAGCGCTCCGGTACTTTCTGCCGCGTCTTCCGTCTGAAAGGGATCCGCACCGAGGACGTCACCGCCTCCTACGAGGACGGCGTTCTGCGCGTTGATCTTCCCAAAAAAGAACGTCCCGCGCCCGAAAAGAGATCTGTCACGATTCACTGAATCGTTATACAGGAACCGCTGCCCGCGCAGCGGTTCTTTTTTTCGATTCTTGACTTTTCCGGTTCCTTGTGCTATGATAAAGAAAAAACGGAGGTAATGAAAATGGATCTGAAAACGGCAAAAGAAGAACTGAAACGGTATCAGGAAAAATGCGCGGCGCTGGGACACGCGATGAGCATTCTGTATTACGACGGCGTGACGACCGCTCCGCGCGGCACGGCGGAAAACCGTGCGAGAACCCTCGCGGTTTTAAGCGAGGAGGAATACCGCCTCTCCACCTCGAAGGAGACCGGGGAGCTGCTTTCCTTCCTTGACGAAAACAAGACGGAGCTGGACGAAAAGGAAAAGCGCGAGGTCGAGCTGCTCGTCAAGGAGATGAACGACCGGAAAAAGATCCCGATGGACGAATATATCGCCTACGAGACCCTGATCGTCGAGGCGGAGGACGTCTGGCACACGGCGAAGGAAAAGAGCGATTTTGCGCTGTTCGAGCCGTATCTGACGAAGATCTTCGAGACGAATATCCGCTTTGCCGGATATCTCGCGCCCGGAAAGAAGCCCTACGACTACTGGCTGAACGAATACGAGGACGGGCTGAATACCGAGATCTGCGACAATTTCTTCGGCGCTCTGAAAAAGAGGATCGTGCCGCTGATCGAAAAGGTGCGTTCGCTTCCGCAGGTGGACAGCGGCGTGCTTTTCGGCGATTTCCCGGCGGAAAAACAGCGCGAGCTTTCAAAATATCTGATGGATACGATAGGGCTCGATCCGCTTCACGTCGGTCTTTCGGAGACCGAACACCCCTTCACCACCCCGCTCGGCTCGCATCTTGACGAGCGTATCACGACGCACTATTATACCGATTATTACGCTTCCTCGATGTTTTCCGTGATCCACGAGGGCGGGCACGCGCTCTACGATACGGGCAGCGACGACGATCTTGCCTTCACCGTCCTTGACGGCGGCGTTTCGATGGGCATCCACGAAAGCCAGAGCCGTTTCTACGAGAACATCCTCGGCAGAAGCGAAGCCTTCCTCACCTTCCTCTATCCGAAGCTGACCGCGCTTTTCCCGTCGGTCGGGAACTACACCCCGCGCGATCTCTTCCGCGCCGCAAACCGCGTCGAGCCCTCGCTGATCCGTACCGAGGCGGACGAGGTCACCTATCCGCTCCACGTTATGATCCGTTACGAGCTGGAAAAAAGGGTGATGGCGGGCGAGCTTGCCGTTCACGACCTTCCCGTCGAATGGAACCGTCTGTACAAGGAGTACCTCGGCGTCGAGGTCCCGGACGACAAACACGGCGTTCTGCAGGACAGCCACTGGTCGGGCGGCTCGATCGGTTATTTCCCGTCCTATGCCCTCGGCTCCGCTTACGGTGCGCAGTTCCTTCGCAAAATGAAAGCGGAAGGGACCGATCCCGATGCCTGCCTTCGCACCGGCGATTTCGCGCCGATCAACGAGTGGAACCGGACGCACATCTGGCGCTTCGGCAGTCTTTACAAGCCGGGAGAACTGCTTGACCGCGTGCTCGGCGAGCCCTTTGACCCGAATTGCTATCTCGATTATCTCGAAGCCAAAGTGAAAAACGTCTACGGACTGTAAAAGGAAGAGAATGTTCAGACTGTTCCGCCCGTCCGCCGAAAAGGAGCTCGACGGGATCATTGACGAGATAAAGATCAACCTTCAGAACAACTACAAGGAGCCCGCGCACAACGCCCGCCGCCGTCTCGGCGAGCGGACCGAGGAGCTTCACGCGGAAGGAAAACTGAAGGAAGAGGCGTATCAGCGCTATCACCGGACTTTTGAAGAATATACCGAGATGATGAAGGATTATCATCATTGAAACGAGAATGCCCGCCTGAAAGGTTTCAGACGGGTATTCCTGTTTCCGGTGAATAAAAAATAATCGTTTTTTCCATTCGGAGCAAACCTTTTCGGGAAAAACGCACTCTATATGGTGCAGCTGCAAAAAAGAAAGAAGGAGGAAACGCGATGAACGACAAAGAGATCATTGAAGCGGTGCTCGGCGGAAGAAACGAAGCGTTCGGCACGCTCGTTGAACGGTATTCCGCAAAGATATACCGTCTTTGCCTTTCCCTCTGCGGGAACCGGGCGGATGCCGAGGACGCGGTGCAGGAAGCGTTCATCGACGCCTTCCGCTATCTTGTCTCCCTTTCCGACCGGGAAAAATTCTATCCGTGGCTCTGCGCGATCGCAAGACGGAAGGCGTTCCGGCAGATCAGGATGCGCAGAACCGATGCCGATATCGACGGAATGGCGGAATTTCTGTCAACCGAAACCGAAACTGCCGCCGACGAAGCGATCCGGGCGGAAAAGAGGGAGCGCGTTGCCCATGCGCTCGGCAAGCTGTCCGACAAGCGGCGGACGGTGTGTGAGCTGTACTATTTCCGGAATATGAAGATCGGCGAGATCGCCAAAAAGCTTTCTCTTTCCGAAAATACGGTCAAAAGCCGCCTCTTCGATTCCAAAGAATTTCTCAGAAAGGAACTATCCGATATGAACGAAAATCAGGAAACGATCACAGCACTCGAAAAGAAGATTAAGGAACAGATCAAAAAGCTGTCGTACTACTATTCGCTCAACGGCGGGAAGTATGACGACAAATACGACGAAGAGGTCCGGGAGGCGATCGGTCTTGCCGAGAAGATCGGGGACGAAAAGACGAAGCAGTATTACCTTTCGGATCTGCTGAACTATCAAAGCAGAAACGAACCGGATGACGGCAGAAGAAACGAGCTTCTTGAAAAAAGAGATCGCGCCGCAGAGACCGGGGAAAACGTCCGTGTCATCGCGAATAAGCTGATTGATGAGATACTGAACAAAAACGACTACGGCAAAATGCTGAAAATCATTGACGAAACCGCGCTTCCGAAGATCAAAGAATATGAGGACTCACCCGGATATGGATACGCAAACGGTGCACTTCGTTTCTGGCGCGGCAGGGCGTTGATCAAGCTCGGCAGGCTTGACGAGGCAAGACGGGACTTTGAGACCGCCGCGGGTTCGATTGAGAAATCAGATGCCTATCAGGCAAATGCCGTTGCCGCCATCCGCGCGATCGACAATATGAGAGACCGGACTTCCGAGCCGATGAAGGGCTGCGAGGTGACGGCGGAGGGATTTCTCTTTGAAAACGGACGGCTGTTCTTCCATAATCAGCCCGGCTTTTCGGAAGACATTCCGGAGATCGGGGGTATTCTGAATCATAACGGTTTCGTGTTTTACACGGCGGTCAACCGGATCGTATTCGACACGAATATGAAGCCGGGAGATGTTCTGACCGGCGAGGATGGTGCGACGCTGGAATGCGTTTCCTACGGAGAAACCGTTACGGTCGCCGCGGGACGCTTTGAAAACTGTATGCACACGAGGACCGTGAACAAGCCGTCGTGGGGCGACCCTTACGTTATGGACGTGTGGTACGCGCTCGGCGTGGGACCCGTGAAGGTGAGGGTCAACAGCGCCGCGGTGGAAAACTACGGGCTTTGCGGGTACACGGTGAAGGGCGGAGACGGATATTATCCGTTTGCCGTCGGCAACCGCTGGGTCTACCGTAATCCAGACGCGCCGAGCTATATCTACCACGATATCGAGCGGACGGTAGAATACACCGACGGATATCTGACAAATCTTGCTGTGACTTCGCCGGTCGCGCTGGTCAAGGACTATGAATCGTGTGACGATCTCGATTCCTCCGTGTATCTTTCCTCCGCCGAAGCGCTCTGCAACGACTGGAAGATCACAGAAGCGATCGGATTGCTGAAAAAGGCAGTTCGGCTGAACGTGAACGAGGAAGCAGTCAGAAGTTCGCTTTTCGCAATCGAAGTGCTGTCGCGCTTTGCGGATTATCAGAAGAAGGGCTATCGCTTCTGCCCGTCCAGCATCGGAGCCGCGTCGTTGGAAGTCGGAAAAACCGGGGTGAAATATCAGAACTTCTGTATCAGAAGCTTCGGACCGTGCCGTTTCGGCGCGAGAGGCAGATATGAAGACAGGATTTTCGGGTTAAAACCCTTCCGTTTTATCCATCAGTTCATGGGCTGTCTGTGGGATGAAAAATGGGTCATCGGTTACCGCGAGGAAAAGCCGGTGATGGACGGGCTGACGCTCGTTTTCACGGTGGAGGACGGCGGCACGGTCACCGTTCCCGCCGGTACCTTCGACAACTGCCGGAAGATCACGATGAATATTGACCGCCCCGAGGGAACGGGTGAAAACTGGTATTTTGACAATTGGTATGAATACATAGGAGCCGGTCTGAAAGAATACTGGTTTGCGCCCGGCGTCGGCATCGTAAAATCCGCCTCCACGTGGGGAGAAAAGTGCTATGCCGAATGCCTGCTTGAAAAGTACGACGTTCCTGCGGCAAAGGAGGACGAATATCTGCCCATGCAGATCGGCAGCGCGTGGGAATACTTGGAGCCGCACCTCACCGAAGAGGGCTACCGTGCCAAAGCGATCTTCCGCATCCCCTCCGGCATGAACGGCAGATATCTGATGACCTCCAGTCAGGAATTCGTCTGCTTCCGAACCGAGGAGGAGTATAACAAATTCGTGCAGGAAAGCCACTTGTTCTGATCCCGGAAAATCGCATTTCAATCAAAAAAACGGCTTGCGGGGATACCCCGGAAGCCGTTTTTGGCATTATTCGGATTTTTTCTTTTTGCGTAAGAAGAGCAGCAAAATCCCGAATACGGGAATCAGAAACAGAAGACAGTACCACGGGAACGCTTTTTTCGGTTCTTCGGGCGTACCGGGTTCGGTTCCGGGCGGTTCGGTGCCGACGATTTCGGTTTCGCCGTCTTTTTTCTGCCCGCAGCGTGTGCAGACGCCGTCCTCGCCGTAGTCGTGCCCGAGCATATCGAGGTGTTCGCCGTTTTCGAGGACCTCGCCGCAGTCGGAGCAGATCAGGTCTCCGGTGTAACCCGCCTCGGTGCATTTCGGTTCAAACGCGCCCGAGCGCTCCGTCCTTTCGTGAAGGCAGATCCTGGGAAGCTCTTCGACTATTGCCGCGCCGCAGACGGTACATTCGGTATGCCGCTTTCCCGCGCTCTCCGCCGTCGGTTCTTCGTCGGTGATCCATTCGCCGGGGATATGCGCCTCTTTTCCGACCTCTTCGCCGCATTCGCACTCGGTCCAGTGCTCGTTTTCGTCGTGAGCAAGTGTCCCGCCGATATGGTTTTCGGGGTCGGTCGGGAGGATCAGGTCCTCTTCCGCGATTTCTTTTCCGTCAGTGTCAAAGAATCTGCCGCAGAGGGTGCATCCGGCGTGCGCCTTTAACCCCGTTCCGACGCAGGTCGGTTCATTTTCCGGAAATTCCGCGAGGGAATGCCCGGTCTTTTCGACCGTCAGGGTCTGCGTTTTGCCGCAGACGGTACATTTTCTTTCCAAAGTTCCGTCGGTGCCGCAGGTCGGTTCGCTCCCCGTCCACGCGCCGTATTTGTGCGGGACCTCGTACGTGACCGCCGCGGTGCTTCCGTCCGACGCCGTGACCTTTGCAGGGACGCCGTTCACGAGAACGGAAAGCACGTCCTTTTCCGGGAAGGAATACCCGTCCTCCGCCTTCAGAACGATCGAAGCGGCGTGCGCGCCGTCCGTATCGCTCCAAGCGAGCGACGAAACGGAAATGTGAGCGGTTTGCAGCGTTGCCGTTTTACTCGCGGAATTGCAGGAAACCGTTCCGAGGTCGACCGAAACCGAGGGGATAAGATTGGAAACCGAAGAAGCGATCGCCCCGATCCCGTAGACCCGGAGCCCGACGACGTTTTCGACCGTTTTCAGCGGTTCCCGAAAGGACGAGGCGTTGGTGATCGTGATATCGCTTTCGGTTGGGGCGTATTCGAGCATCGGGAAGCTGTTTCCGTATGCCGAGATCATCGCTCCGCCGTAGGAAAGCATCATTTCGTAGGAGGTGTTTGGTTTGATCCTGTCAAACCCCGCCGAGGAGGTGACCCTTCCGTCCGGACCGATCTTCACGTAGTGCTCACCGGAGGCGTTTTGCCCGTCGAATTCGTAAACCGCAAAGACCGTCCAGCCCGAAAAGGCGCCTCCGTTCATCGTGACCTTCAGCTCTCCGAACAGATCGGCGGGCGTCATTCCCGCTTTGAGAACGGGCAGGGTGACGGCGAGCTTTCCGGCTTTGTAGGGGACGGCGGTCAGCGTCTGCGTGACCGTTCCCGCGTTCTTATTGACCGAGGCGGCGCTCTGCGTGAAGCCGTTGCCGCCCGAAACGAAGATCTCGGTGCTTTCATCGACCGCACAGCCCGCTTTTGCCCTGACCGTGACGGTGAGCGAGTAGGTTTTCCCGCTCTGTACGGTGTTTCCGACGGCGACCGTCACGTTTCCCGTTTTCCACGCATAGGAATCGATGACGAACTGCCCGGTATAGCCCGCGTGAACGGCAGGCGCCGTCAGCTTCGAGCCGACCGTGAGCGTCGGGACGTCGATCAGCGCGAGCGAAACGACCTCGTTTCCGGAGCGGATGCTTTTCGTCGCGCCGCAGACCGTGCAGACCGCTTTTCCCGACGTGTCGCTGACCCATTTGTGTGACGCTTTTTCAAACGTGCCGCCGCAGACCGAACACTCCCTCCAATGAGAAGACGGATCGGAGGACCATTCCGACGCGGAATGCGTATGGGAGGAGACGACCGTGACCTTCGTGAAGGTGAAGCGCGCGACCTCGCCGTTTCCGCTCAGAACCTGAACGGTATAGCGCCAGCCGCCAAGCGTCGCGGTGGAGGAAAGGGTAAAGTATCTGCCCGGCGCCGCGCGAAGCTCCACGACCGGAACGTAGGTATTGCCCGGGGAGAAAACGCGGTTTCCGCCCGAAACGATCGTGCTGTTTTCCTTCCACATGACGTTATCCACCGTCGCCTCCGACGAGGAAACGAAGGATACGCTGTCAAACCGGCTGCCGACCGTCGGGGAGGCGGGCGTTATCGAGAGCGAGACGTTCGTGATCGGACCCGTGACCGGCTGTTTTTCGCTGACGGAAAAGTCGGCGCTTTCGGTCTTCACGGCAAAGGTCAGACCGCTTTTACCGTTTTTGAGGACTGCGGTATAGCGTACCGTCCAGATCCCGACCCTGTCAAAGACGACCGACGCCGTGAGAGCTTCGCCCGCCTCGTAAGCCGCCGCGGGATCGGAGACCGTTCCCGACGGCGTGATGACCGTGAAATATCCGCCGACTTCAAATCCGGCTTCCTTCGCTTCCTCGGGGAGCGGTGCGATCGCAAAGGAAAGCGTTTTCGATTCGCCGAGGGTCAAAGACGCCGATCCGGTGTGCGAAACGATGCCGAAAACGCCGTCACGGTATGCCGTGATATCGAAGGCTTCGTCGGTCTGGTCGGCAAGCACGGAAAAAGGAAACAGGAGCAGGGCAAGGCAGAAAAGCAGGGATAAAAGCCTTTTTTTCATGTGCGATTCTCCTTTTCGGATGGAATTCAGCGGAAGATCGGGTCGATTTCGATCAGCTTTGCGTAGACCTTATTGGCGAATAGCCAGAAGCCGAGGTCGTTCGGATGCGTGAGATCGACCGTGCAGCTTCCGCGGTCGGCGCCCTCGAACAGTTCCTTTCCGTCGATGAAATACACGTTTTCATCCCCTTCGGCGATCGCGCGCTCATAGGTATCGCGGACGACCGCGGCGCGGTCGAGCCATTTTTTTGTTTCTCCGTCGTTTTCGGGGGCGGAGATCAGGAGCATCGGGGTATCGGGATGCGCGTCGCGGAACTTTTTATAGAGGGGATAGTGCGTGGCGCGGAGATGCTCCGGGTTCGGCGTATTGTGGTCGTAATCGACGACGAAAACGGAAGGATCGAGCGAGGCGAGATATTCGGAAATGGTTTCCTCGGCAAGCGCGGAACCCGAAAAGCCGAGGTTGATGAAATCTATGCCGTTCCGCTTATAGATAAAGGACTCGTAGGTGTTGTCGGGTCTTGAGGTGCATCCGCCCTGCGTGATCGAGGAGCCGTAATAGAGGATCGGCTTGACCTCCGGGCGGAGCGGCTTGCCCGCCTCGACCGTCGTCCCTTCGGGGAAGCAGATCTTCAGCGAGCGGACGTCGTTATAGGTGGGGAAGAAGAGGATGTATTTCCGCATTCCCTCGCCGGGCAGGTCGCTTACGGCGGTGAATTCCGGCTTCGGCGGGAGGAAGGAGGCACGGTGAAAATAGCCCCGGTCGGTCTCTTCGAGCAGGGTGAAGCCGCTTCTGCCGGGAAGCGACATCGGCGGGTAGATGGGGTTCAGCCGCTCGCAGGTGACGTTCAGCATGATCTTCTTCGCGTCGGTCGTAAAGCGGAGCCTGCCGCCCGAAGTGTGCGAGTTTACGTCCTTCACACCGGGATTGACCTTTTCGGCGATCTCTGACGGCATCCGGACGAAGCGGTCCGTGCTCTCCTCAAAGAAAATGCCGGAAAGGGAAAAATGCGGGTCGGGGATCGTGTATGCCCCGAATTTCTCGCCCGAAGGCGCGGTTACGGTTTCAATCTTTTTTTCGTCGTTCTGCATCGTTTTCGTCTCCCTGACTGGTTGATATTACCGGAAAACCGGGTCAATTTCGATCAGCTTTGCGTAGACCTTCTTTGCGAAGAGCCAGAAGCCGAGGTCGTTCGGGTGCGTGCGGTCGACCGTACAGCTTCCGCGGTCGGCGCCCTCGAACAGCTCTTTTCCGTCGATGAAATAGACGTTTTTATCCCCTTCGGCGACCGCGCGGTCGTAGGTCTCACGGACGACCGCCGCGCGTTCGAGCCAAGTCGGCGTTTCACCGTCGTTGTCGGGCGCGGAGATCAGGATCATCGGGGTATCGGGGTGCGCGTCACGGAAGGTCTTGTATAACGGATAGTGCGTCTGCCGCAGATAGTCCGCGCCCGGGGAATTGTGGTCGTAATCGACGACGAAAACCGAGGGATCGAGCGACGCGAGGTAATCGACGATGGTCTTTTCGGCACGCGCGGAGCCCGAGAAGCCGAGATTGATGAAGTCGATGCCGTTCCGCTTATAGATATAGGACTGATAGGCGTTGTCCGGTCTCGTGGAGCACCCGCCCTGCGTGATCGAGGAGCCGTAATAAAGGATCGGCTTGACCTCCGGACGGAGCGGAGCGCTTGCCTCGACCTTCGTTCCCGCCGGGAATCCGATCTTCAGCGAGCGGACGTCGTTATAGGAGGGGAAGAACAGAACGTATTTCCGCATCCCCCCGCCGGGGAGATCCTTCACGGCAGAAAAACCGTGCGCCGAGCCGTTGTCTCCGCCGCTCCATACCGGGGGAATGAAGGCGGCGCGGTGGAAATAGCCCCGTTCGGTCTCTTCGAGCAGGGCGAATCCGCCCGAGCCGGAAAGCGGCATATGCGGGAAAACGGTCAGATTGTCGTAGGTGACGGTCAGCGAGATCTTTTTCGCGTCGGTCGTGAAGCGGAGTCTGCCGCCCGCGGTGTGACCGTTCAGCCCCTTCACGCCCGGATTGACCTTTTCGGCGATCTCTGACGGCATCCGGACGAAGCGGTCGGTGCTCTCCTCAAAGAAGACGCCGGAGAGGGCAAAGCGGGGATCGGGGACCGTATATTCCTCGAACGTTTCGCCCGAAGGGGTGGAAACGATCTCAAAATTCCTGTCGATGTCGGTGATTTTCATGTCGGTTCTCCTTTATCTGAACAGCAAAAGGTCTTCCACGACGAATTCGCGCGGCGCGGAGGCGGTCAGCTCGATGCGGAAGGAACGCGCGGTGACCGTTTTTCCGAACTCCACGAAAACGCGGGCGCGGGGATAGAACATTTCCTTTTCGGAAAGCGATTCCCAGACCGGCGCAAGGTGATCGGTATCGGGACCCGCGAGGATGCGGAAGCCTGCGGGCAGATAGGGGTCGCCGTCGTTGCGGAACTTGACCGAATAGAAGCGGAGCCCGCGCGCGGTGATCTCCTCCGGGAAGGTGAAATCAAGCGTGATCCCGGGGCGCTGCGAGCAGTTCGTCGGCCAGAAATGATCGCGGGTGAAGGAGGCGTGGGAGGCGTAATCGGGATTGACGCTGCCTTTCCACGTGATCCCCTTCATCGGGATCGGGGCGAGCTTGTCGGCGCGGAGGGAGAAGGAAAGATCGAGGCGGGGCGATTTCACTCTCGTGAAAGAGATCTTCGGCATCGGGGCGCTGCCGGGAACGGCAAGAACCATTCTGTTCGTGCCGGAGGCGAGCGGGATTCCGGTCAGCCGTAAGTCTTTTCCTGTGCCGAGCGCTTCACCGTTCAGATAAACGGTACAGTCCGACGCCGCGGATATTTCCGCGTTGATATAGTCGGGGTTGAGGAGCAGATCGCGGCGGTCCTGCGGCGAGGAAATACTGAATGCGTAGAGCGTTTTTTCTCTCACTCTGTCGCTTTCTCTGACGATCCGCCACGCGGAACCGTTTTCGACCGTATTGACGCCGGGGAGGACCGAGGTCAGGTCTTCGTCCTCCGTAAAGGAGCGGGCGAGCGCCTTTCTGACCGTTCCGCCCGAATAGACACCCGAGAAAATCATATCGGTGAACTCGTCTCCCGAGTGCATCTCGAATTTCACGCCGAAGCGGGAGAGGAGACGCGCCCAGATATTCTTCATTTTCGGGGAATCCGCGTTCGGGAGGAGGGTCGAAAGGTAGATATCGCTCCCGGCATAGGTCTTTTTCACAAGCGCGGCGGTCATCCGGTTGTCGGTCTTTTCGGTACGGGCGACGGCGACCGTTTTCAGCGGCTCACCGATATGGTTCCACGCCATAAAGTTGACGTCCGGGACGCCGAAGAGGATGTCTTCGTTTCGGGTGCATTCAAAGGAGTTCCGGCAGAGGATCTGCTCGTTTCCGGGCTCCATGCCGTAGAGCGCGTTCGACGACAGCCCGAAGGAATCCCCTTCGCCCTCTTCCGGGATGATGTGGCAGAAATTGCGCCCCGTCAAACGGAGCTCGTTCCGGAAGACGCGCGGGATCGCGGCCGGGCAGGAAACGAACACGCGGGAGAAATTGTTTGCCGAGAAGAGGGAATACCGGTCGAACGGCGCGTCGATAACGAGCAGCCGGGACTGCTTTTCGTCAAGCAGAGTTTCCAGCGTCGCTTCGTCGATATAGTCGGGCTCACAGCCGAGCGCTTCGAGCACCGAAGCGGTCTCGGACGCGGGATCGCCGAGGAAATAGGGCTTTTCGGGTACGGAGGGCTCTTTTTTTAGCGCTTCCGATACTTTTCCGCGCAGATACGCGGTGGTCGGATCGTTCTTCGAGAGGTCGAGACCGGAGATCAGACGCCGCTCGCCCGCGCAGAGCAGGGAGAGAACGACGGCGTTGCCTTTTCCGTCGGTCAGGACCGGCTCGCCCGGGAACAGGGCGCTTGCCGGGAAGACGTGGCAGGGGACGGGATCGGGATAGGAGATCCGCTCTCTGCCGCAGAAGAAGCTCTTCTGCCGCGTCCCGATCATCATTTCGCCGTAAGGCTGCGCGTTCCGGCAGTCGATGACCGCTTTTCCCTCGGGCAGATCGCCCTCGGTGACGACCGGGAAGGGGAAGACCGCAGTCTTTTCTTTATTCAGCGCGGTCAGCGGATAGGAGCAGGAATGCAGCTCCTTTCCCTCCGCCGAAAGCGTGAGCGTCAGCGTGAGAGGTCCTTCGGTTTCCGGCGTGAAGGGAACGGTCAGCTCGGCGTATTCCGCAGCTTCGACCGAAAGTTCTTTCGTCACGGTCCTGCCGTCGAGCGACGCGGTGAGCGTGAAGACGTGCGCCTCGCGCAGATCGTTGAAGACGGTGACGGGGAAGGAATATTCCTCTCCCGTATAGACGAAGGAGGGCAGATGCTCGCCGAAGGCGCGCGCGGGAACGTAGGCGTCGGCGGCAGATTCCCAGACGGGATTCGGGACGTAATCGGGAAGAAGGGGATCGGCGCCCGCGTTCAGCGTCCGCATATAGGGCGTGACGCGGGAGGGCTTGATGCCGGGGGTCGTATAGTCGTCGTAGGAAAGAAGTCTGTCTGCAAAGGGAAGGGGACGGAGCCCGTACCAGAGGAGATTGAAAACGCAGACCTGCGCCGCCCATTTCCGTTCGCCGATCAGATCGTGATGCGCCTCCTCGGCAACGGCACGGAGCCGCCCGTCAAAGCTTTCGATCGCGTCCCTGCCGTATTCTCCGGTCACCTCGTCGGGCGTGGAATAGTACATACTGCCCATTTCGCCGATCGTGATCGGTTTTCCCCGTTTCGTCGGGCAGTCGTAGTGCGGGTAGTGGATCGAGTTCAGCGGCAGACGCCCGCCTAGGTCGCCCGAGCCGTCGCAGCTCACGAGGCGGGAGGTATCGCAGTCGTATATGACCTTGACGAAATCCCATATTTTATCCTCAAGCTCCGCCACGGACTTCACGTAGTCCGAACCGCAGAAATGGTAGGCGGGAACGCACTCGTTTTCGGGGCTCCACGTGACGACGGAGGGGTGATTGCGGTCGCGCAGAAGCATCGAGATCAGGTGCTTTTTGGAATTTTCAAAGAAATCGGGACTGTAGCTGAAGCAGCAGTGGGAAGCCCACACCGCGCTTTCCGAAACGATCATCATACCGGTCTCGTCGGCGATGTCGATAAAGAACTCGGGGAAGGGCTCCGCGTGGAGACGGATGATATTTACTCCGGCGTCCCTTGCCATCCGATAGTAGGCGTGGGCAAACTCCGGCGTCTGTACGGTGTAGCCGAGGTAATGCCACGCGTCGATCTTCAGCTTGATCGGTCTGCCGTTGAGGATCAGCTTTTCGCCCTCCGCCCACATCGTGCGGAAGCCGATACGGACGGTCTTTCGGTCGAGTGTCTGTCCGTCCTTTTCGAGCACGGCGGTGAGAAGATAAAGGTTCGGTTCAAACGAATCCCAGAGGTCGATCTCGTTTTCCGTCCAATGCCATACGAAGGGATCGGTACTGACCGGGCAGGAGCCGAGCGCCCTTTCCTCCCCGTGATTGCCGTCGGGACTCCACTTTTTAAGGAAGAAGGAGAGGGAAGCGCCGTCCGGTGCTTCGGCTTCGGTCTTCACCGTCAGGGAGCGGTCGCGGGTGTCGGTGACCGGAAAGACGTCGGTGATATACGAGGCGGGGCGCTCGATCAGCCATACGTCCTGCCATATTCCCGAAACGAACTCCCCGAAGAAGGAGCCGCGCGGGAAGTCGAGGCGGTTGCGCCCGTCTTTTCCCTTGTAGGTGAGATATCCTGCGCTCTCGCAGGCGACGAGAAGGACGTTTTCGCCGTCGTTCGCGGTTTCGGTGATCTCGATCTCGATCGGGAGGAACCCCTCGGTCGTTTCACGGAGCAGGACGCCGTTCAGATAGAAAAAGCAATGGAAGGCGACTGCGTCAAAACGGAGAAAATACCGTCTTCCGGGCTCTTTTTTCAGCCCGAAGGAGCGGCGGTAAAAGCCGCATTTCGCCTTTTCCCACCGGGAGGGATATTCGGGGTAAAGGCGGAAATCGCCGCCCTGCACGTAAACCTCCTCGTTTCCGGCGTAACGGCGGAAATGTGAGCCCATGAAGGCGTTGATATTGTAGGGAGACGGGACCTTGATCGGTACCGTGTCGAATGTCTCCGGCAGGTCGGTGATCGCCCCGGAGGAGGGCGCGAACTCCCACAGTCCGTTCAGACAGAGCTTGCGGCGGAGACCTTTGTCGTATATTTCGTACTCGGTCATCGGGAGAAACCTTGCCTTGCCCGTTTTTTTTATTGTAACAGACTTCCGGCTTTATTGCAAGGGAATTTATCGCTTTTTTACAAAAATAACGGTTGGGATTTCCGGTTTCTCATTGCTTTTTTCGGCGCTTCGTGATATACTGAAAGCAACGACGAATCACGCTTTCTGACAGGAAAGGAAAACGAAATGAAAAAAACGGGAAAAACGCTTTTCGCCCTTCTGCTCCTTGCCGTGACCCTGCTCACGGCGTGTAAACCGGCAGCGCCCGGACCGGGGAACGAAACCGGAGGAAACACATCCGCGGAAACAGCCGCGGAAACGACAGGAAACGGAAAAGAGGAAGAAACCGTGACGAACACCGATATCACAAAACGGAAATACGAGATCGTGAACGGCATCGCGGTCCAGCCGGGCGCGACGGCGCCTGCGGGGCTTGCCGAGGCGGTCAACGAGTATATGGTCAATTACGAGGCGCTGAAGGTGGAGGGGGCTGTCACCACCTTCCAGACCGGAGACAAATACCGTCCGAGTCAGCGCATCAACACCGAGGCGGTCATGGCGTACCTTTCCGTGCCGTCGAGCATCGACACCGTTCTGAAAAGCTGGCTCGACGCGAAGGATTATTACTCCATCAACGTGATGATGCCGATCAACCGCGACTCGAACGATTACGTTCTGCGCGACAAAGCGAACTACGGCGATATCCAGACCGACGCACAGGGCAAATACATCACCCATTCCACCTCGGATAAGGTCTATTATATGGTCCCGACCGAGAACTGGACCGAATACATCTGGGAGATCGTTTCGGCGGCGGTCACGAAATACGACCTCGATTCGATCACCTTCGAGGAACCCGAAATGTGGTACGCCTCGGGCTATTCCGAGGGCTTCAAGCGGGAGTGGGAGGAATATTACGGCGAGGACTGGCAGCCGCAGAACGCTTCTCCCGAAGCGATGCTGAAAACGATGCGTCTGAAGGTTTATCTCTTCGACCGCGTTCTTTCCGAGATCGCCGACCGCATTCATAAGGCTTCCCCGAAGACGAAGGTCTACGTCGCGAGTCACTCGACCGCGAGCTATACCGCCATTCAGATCACGGCGGGCCTCAATACCTACCTTGCCTCGGGCAAGATCGATGGCGTGATCGGGCAGACCTGGACCAATACCTCGCTCGTTTCGCTGAAGGAAAACGGAAAGAGCGTACAGAAGCCGTTTGAAAGCTCCTATCTTGGCTACGCCTCCTTTGCGGGCGCTTCGGGCAAGCTTGATCTCTTCGCCATCACCGATACGATGGCGGACGGTTCGACCCCGGACGATGAGGATTATTATTTCCCGGTTTATCAGGATAACCTCGTCGCCGCGCTGATGCAGCCCGAGATCCACCGTTTCGAGGCGTCGGTATGGCCCGGACGCGGCTTTGAAGCGGTCACGTCGGGCTACCGTACCGTACAGCTTTCGATCTTTGCCGCGCTGAACGAGATGGCGGGGAAGAAGATCACGTACAGCGCGGGCACGCCCGGCATCGCCTATCTCCTTTCGGATTCGCTCTCATGGCAGTTCGGCAGCAGCTGGTCGCTCTCCTCGAAGGACGGCTATTACGGCGTGACCCTGCCCCTGATCTCGGACGGCATCCCTCTCAAAGTCCTTTCTATGGAAAACGTGAAGAGCGCCGACGACCTGAAGGACGTCACCCTTCTCATTGCCTCGTGGGATATCCAGAAGCCGACCGCGGAAGCGACCTGCGACGCGATCTGCGAATGGGTGAAAAACGGCGGCACGCTGCTTTATCTCGGCGGGCACGACAAGTATGAGGTCACCGGATATGACTGGTGGAAAGACAGCGGCTCTCCTCTGCAGGGGCTGATCGACAGGCTCGGACTGGACCTCACGGTCACGACGCTGAAGGTCGGCAGCGGCAAGAACGCAAAATGGGTCGGCGACAAGACTTACGCCTCTGCGGGCGGTTTCGCGCTTGCACAGTCGGAAGGCTGGCTCGCGGGATTCGAGGGCGCTACGACGCCGATTCTGACGATGGACGATAACGTGATCGGCACCGTCGAGGAGGCGGGGAAGGGTCACGTCGTTCTGTGCGGCGTTCCCTCCGCGTATTTCCCCGAACTGAAAAACGGCAGTGAAATCGTAAGAACGCTGACCGCGTTCGCTGCGGATTCCTTCACCGACCTCGGTTATTCTCCGGCTTCCCTGATGTGGACCAAACGCGGGAACCTCGTTGCCGCGCACGGCATCGGTAAGAAAAACGCGCTCGTCGGCTCGTTCATCGACCTGCTTGACCCGTCTCTTCCCGTGATCTCCGGCAAGGAGATCAAGGCAAACGGCAGTGCGCTGCTTTACGATATTTCGTCTGTTGACCTTTCGGTCCCGCGCGTCGGCTTTGCCGGCGGCACGACCGAAAGCAAGACCGAGACCGCAGAGAAAACGGTGCTGACCCTCAGCGGACCGGACGGAAGCAATATCGCGATGACCTTCCTCTGCGCCGACGGTACCTATCCCGCAAGTGTCCTCGCCGAGCCTGTCGGCGGGATTCCCTTCGAGCCCGATTATATCTGGAAAACCGATACCGACTCCCTGCAGATCACCGTTCCCGGCGGCGTGAAGGGCGTGACGGTCACCGTAACGTGGGGAAAAACGAAGGTTGACGATACCGAAAAGGCAAATTACGCCGAGTTCAGCGTTCTGACCAATAATAAAAACGAGGATAAGGACTTCCTCACCGTCAATCAGGGCGGATCGAACGATTCTCTCCGCTTTGCCGACGCGGGCGGAAAACTGGTGTACCGCTTTGACCTCACGGTCTTCCACGAGGCGACGGTCACGATGAAAATCTGTCAGAATTACCTCGTCGCATGGTCGACCGACAACAAAAAATGGAATACCATCGCCGATTATTCCAAGACCGAAGGGTATAACGGCACCCTCAAGGGCGGCGGAAACGATATCCTCCTTTCCTTCTATCCCTCGATCTACGGCAAGGACGCAAGTGAGCTTTACGTCCGCATTACCGACTGCAATCCGTCCGACGGCTGGGGCGGTTCGATCTCTTCGATCAACGTGCGCTACAAGCTCTATGAGGGCGAGACCGCGTACGGCGGCGGGCGTCCCGCGTTTGAACCGACCGACGCGGATGCTTCCGACTATGCCGGAATGAAGCAGAAAAAGATCACCGTCAATTCCACGCATCTGAACGACGACAGGGAATTTGTCGTGACCGATACCTCGAACGCGAACGGCGACTGCAAGTTCTGCGATCTGAACAAAGAACTGATCTACCGCTTCGATCTGAACGAATACGAAAACGCCGTGGTGCTGCTTGAGGTCTGCCAGAACTATCTGATCGAGGTCTCCTCCGACGGGAAAAAGTGGGCGGTGATCCAAAACTTCGAGGAGGAGCACGGCTACCGCTTCGAGGGCAACGGGAACAAGGCGAAGATCGCGGTTTCCGCCGAAAAATACGTAGAAGGAAAGGACGCGCTCTATATCCGCATCGCCAATTCCGACACCTCCAAGGGTTGGGGCGGCGCGCTGACCGCGTTCACGGTGTTCTATGAGTAACAGGGAAAACTATCTGAACGGGTTCTTTGAGGAATTCGGATATCCAAAGGAAGCCCGGGAATCCCTGCTTCGCGCGGCAAAGCTGACCGAGGGCAGACCGGAAATCGAAAAGTATCTGAAGGAATACCGGGAAACCGGGAAAACCGACCACGGGAAAGCCCTTGACGAAGCCGGAAGGCTCGCCGGAACGGTCGGTCTCAGCCCTTATGAAACGCAGTTCCTTCTGTACCTGCTCCTTTCCGAGCCGCTGCTTGACCGTTACCGCGCGGCGGGGATCTCCCGCGATATCTGGCACGATTCGATGGATGATTTACGGTGCAAGCTCTTCGAGTGTTACCGGATGTACGGGATCTGGGGCTCCTTCGTCGCCGCGTGGTTCCCGCGTTTCTTTGAGATGACGCGCTTCGCGCTCGGCAGACTCCAGTTCGAGAATTACGATATCGACGAGGATTATCCCGCCTTCGGGCTGAAAAAGGGCGACACGATCGTGAATATGCACATTCCGTCGCGCGGAAAACTTCCGCACGAAGCCGTGACCGACTCCTACAAACGCGCCTACGATTTCTACCCGCAGTACCGACGGGACGGCGTTCTGCCTCTCTTCTGCCATTCGTGGCTGCTCTATCCGCGCCACGAAGAATTCCTTCCCGAAGGCTCCAATATTCTCGCGTTTCAGCGGGATTTCGATATCACCCGGTGGGGAGAATCGAAGGTTTTTGACGACGCGTGGCGGGTCTATTACGCCGACGCCGGGAAAAAGCCGGAGGATCTCCCGACCGATACGCCCCTCCGCGCCGCCTATACCGCGTGGCTGCGGCAGGGAAACCGCGCCGGATGGGGGCAGGGCTTCATTCTCTTCGACGGCAAAATAGTAATAAAACCATAATTATGGGGGTTTATGATGACGAACCGTGAATTATTCAAAAACTACGTAAAGAACGGCGGCGAAAAGTTCCTCTGCTCGCCGCAGATCGGCGCGGGCGCGGGCTTCGATACCCGCCTCGCGGGAAAAACGTGGATCACTTCCACGACGATGGACGACACGCGCGCCGCCTGCCGCTCCTTCGATATGACCCCGCTCTACAATATGGGGCTTCCCGATCTCACCTGCCTCACGCCCGAGCTGAATATCACCGGGGAAATGCGGGTGGAAAAGGAAGGGAAGCGCCGCGTCTTCACGAACACTCTCCACACCGGAAAGGGCGATTTGACGTCGGTCACGATCGAGGAGGAGCTGATGGGCGTCTGCCCGGTCAAGGCGTATATCGGCGTGGACGAGGACGACCCGGAGAACGAGGAAAAACAGCTCGATATTCTCGACTATTATCTCGACGCGCTCCTTGAGGTGAAGGATTTTTCGCCGATCGTAAACGGCGTGCGCGGCTGCAGGAATTACATCGGCGAGGACGATCCCCTCGACATTCAGTGGGCGATGCAGCCCTACGAGCTGCTCTGCTTCCCGAGCAACAAGGATACCGCCATCTTTGCCTCGATCTACGAGGACCGCTTCAAAAAACTGATGGACAAGGTTCTCCGCCTTGACGAAAAGCTTCTTCCCGCCGTTGCCGCGGGCGGCAGCGATTTCGTCTTCCTCGGAGGTCCCGGCGCCGAAATGATTTCTCCCGCGTATTACGAAAAATTCCTCGTGCCCTATTCGAAGATCGTCACCGATATGGCGCACAAGGCGGGGCTTCTGATCTATTCGCATATCTGCTCGCCGATCGAGCCGATGCTGACGAAGGGCTACTACAATCAGATGGGCATCGACCTCTTCGAGACCCTTTCCCCGGCGCCTGTCGGCAACGTGAAGAGCATCGAGGACGCCTTCTCCAAGCTTTCTCCCGAGATCTGCACGCGCGGCAATATCGGGCTCGACAGCCTGCTGAACGACACGCCCGAGGTGATCTACGAAAAGTCGATGCACATCCTCGAAATGGCGAAAAAGATGGGCAGAAAGCACATCCTCGCCGCTTCGGACTATCTGTTCTACGACACGAAGATCGAAAACGTCGAGGCGATGTGCCGCGCCGTCCGTGATTTCAACGGAAATTGAAATCATGACGAAGGATGACGTTCTGAAAATCGCGCTCGATCAGTCCGCCGCCGATATAGGATGCGCCCCGTGGGATTTTCTCCGCGAGGAGAACGTGGTCGTCCGATCCGGCGTCGGACCGAAGGCGCGGGCATACTACAAGGAACCGATCGCCTGCAATCTCGTTTCCTACGGGAACAATATCGTCGCGTCGGTACGGGACGAATACCGCGATATCGTAACGGAGTATATCGGGAAATACGATTGGCACGCCTGCTTTGAAACGCCGAATCTGCATTGGCTCGACGACCGCCTGCTTCCCCTCGGACAGCGGGTCTGCTTCATGGCGGAATACTTTCTTCCCGATCCCGGAAAAATGAAAAAGCTTTCCTGCCCTTACCGGATCGAACGGATGGGGCAGGAGGACTTCCGCGGTCTCTACAGGCCGGAATGGTCGAACGCGCTCTGCGAAAAGCGGAAGGAACTCGATATCCTCGGCTTCGGCGCTTACGACGGGGAGACCCTCGTCGGGCTTGCCGCCTGCTCGAAGGACTGTGAAACGATGTATCAGATCGGGGTGGACGTCCTGCCCGCCTACCGGCAGAAGGGGATCGCCTCGGCGCTGACCTCCCGCCTCGCGCGGGCGGTGCTGGATCTGGGTAAGGTGCCCTTTTACTGCGCGGCGTGGTCGAACCTCCGCTCGGTGAATAACGCGCTGAAATGCGGCTTCACGCCCGCGTGGGTCGAGCTGACCGCCAAACCGGCGTCGGTCGTCGACGAAATGAACGAATAAAAAAACGAGGAGAATCCCGCCATGCTGTCATTGACTGCCGCGCGCTTCGGAACGTGGAGCGCCGTGGGACTTGACGAAGAAGAAACGAACGTGACCGAGGAATACCTGCCCGACGGGTTCCGGCGTATTTCGGTCTGCTGCTCGGTCGGCGAGCTTGAGGAAAAGCGCGCCGCGCTGTCGCTGACCCTTGCGTTCACGCCCGAATACGTCTGGACGCCGCATATTACGCCCGAGGAGGGGATGATTGCCGCGCAGCATATCTTCCGTACCCCGGCGCTGATCGCCGTCGGTGAGGGTAAAACCGTCCTTCTCGTCCCCGACGTCGGCGATCTGAAAGAAGGGGACGTTCCCGCTTTTCTCGACTGGAACGCGCCCGAACGGACGCTGACCTTCGGCAGACAGGCGGCGCGCCCGGTCGGACACGTTCTGTTTCAGGGGGAAGAGACCTCCCGCTTCACGGGAGAAATTTCGCTTTCCTTCTTCCTTTATACCGCCGACACCGCCCTCATAAATCCGCACAGAAAAGTGCTCTCCCTCCTTTGGCAGCGCTTCGGGCATTCCGACGCCGAACGCGCGTACCGGAACCGCCCGGACTATACCGTCTTTTCCGAAAGGACCTACCGTTGGGCGTACGAAAACTGGCGTGAGATCTGTTTCCGCGAATTTGAGCGGGACGGGAAAAAGGTCGGCGCGCCGATGATGATCGCGTCCGCGTGGCAGAGCCCGAACCATCGCGGCGAAAAAACGCAGCTCGAACGGGTCGCGATATGGAATCAGGCTTGGTTTTCCTCGCTCCGGAGCGCGTCCGGGCTCTTCCGGTACGCGAAAAAAACGGGAAACGACACGCTTCTCGGCTTCGCGCTTGAAACGAAGGAGCTTGCGCTTTCCTTCCCGCAGGAGGACGGGCTTTTCGACAGCGTGATCGGCCCGAAGGACGGAGGGGACTTTACCGACCCGTTTTTCGGCAACTCCAACCGCAATCCATTCACCGGCAGCCTTGAGGAATCGCCCCGCCATATCCTCGATATGGCGTTCACGGCGTACTACATGCTCGTCTGGTACGGGGAGCTGGAAAAGGATGAAAGGCTCCTTGCCTACGCCTCCCGCTTTGCCGACCGCGTGATCTCCATGCAGGACGGAAAGGGGTACTATCCCGCGTGGGTGAATAAGGAAGGCAAGCCGATGGGCGTGCTCGACGATTCCCCCGAAAGCGCGATGACGGCGGCGTTCCTGCTCCGTTTCTCGCGCGTCACGGGCAGGGAGGACGCAAAGGCGTCGGCGCTCCGCGCATTGGAGACCGTCCGGAGGGAGATCGTTCCCGCCGACCGGTGGGAGGATTTCGAGACCTACTGGTCCTGCTCCCGCTTCTGGTCGGATCACGTCGGGGAGCGGATCCCCCGCAACGGCATTTTCAAACAGTGCAATTTCTCGATCTGGTTCACGGCGCTCGGAATGTACGAGGCGTGGAAAACGACCGGAGAGCGGGAATGGCTGCTTTCCGGGCAGGAGGTGCTTGACCGTCTGCTGATGACCCAGTCCTCCTTCCAGCCGGACGGCTGTCCGATCTCCGTGGTCGGCGGCTTCGGTGTGATGAACGCCGACGCCGAGCTGAACGACGCGCGGCAGAGTCTTTTCGCGCCGCTGATCCTTTCTTACGGGCGCGACCTCGGGCTTCCGGAATATACCGAGCGCGGAAAAGCCGCTCTGTACGCCGCTTTTTCGATGATGTACTGCCCCGAAAATCCGGGCACAAAGGAGCAGTGGGAAAAGGTATGGACCTTCTTCGGGGAAGAGGATTACGGCTTTATGATGGAAAATTACGGGCATAACGGTGCCGTCGGGAAGGACGGTCTCGGCATCGGTCCGTTCACGATCTACGACTGGGGCAACGGCGCCGCCTCCGAGGGCTGGCTCCGTGCCGACGACCTCGGGTTACTGTAAAAAACAATGAAAATCACGGTTTTAATGGAAGACTCCTCGTTTCGTCCCGGCATCGCCGCCGAGCACGGGCTGAGTCTGTATCTTGAAACGGAAAAGCACCGTCTTCTCCTCGATACCGGCGCCTCCGCTCTGACCCTGCAGAACGCCGACGCGCTCGGAGTCGATCTGACTGCGGTCGATACCGTCGTCATCAGCCACGGGCATTACGATCACGCGGGCGGTCTGCTCTCCTTCGCGGAGCGGAACCCGGATGCGGAGATCTATCTGAACGCGGGGGCGGGCGGCGCGTTTTTTCACGGCGAAAAGTATATCGGCATCGACCGGAAAATTCTGAACCTTCCGCGCCTGCACCCCGTTCCGGATTCCTTTCTTGAAATTGATGGGGAACTGTCGCTCTTCTCCGCGATCGGAGGCAGAAGGCTCTGGCCCGAGGGCAACCGCGAGCTGACCGAGGAGAAAGACGGAAAGCGAACGCAGGACGTCTTTTCTCACGAGCAGTGCCTCGTCGTCAGAGAAGGGAACAAGACCCTGCTCGCCTCGGGCTGCGCGCACAACGGGATATTGAATATCCTCGACCGTTACCGGGAGCTGAACGGCAGTTATCCCGACGCGGTCGTCAGCGGCTTCCACATGATCAAAAAGACCGGGTACGGGGAAGCCGATCTCGCCGGGATCCGTCAGACGGCGGAGGAGCTGAAGACGCTTCCGACCGTGTTTTATTCCGGTCACTGTACGGGCGACCTGCCGTTTGAAGCAATGAAGGAGATCATGGGAGAAAGCCTCCGGAGGATAACCGCAGGAGACGCGTTTACGGTATAAAAAACGGGGCTGTTGCACATTAGTGCAACACCCCCGTTTTTTTCTTTATTGCGTTCAGCCGTTTTTCACGGCGCCTTTCCGCTTTTCAAAGCTGAAAAAGAAGCGGTAATAAAGCAGAAGCGTGCTCGCGCATACGATCCATCCGGCGGGATAACCGAGCCCGATCGGGAGCAGATCGTTTGAGATGTAGTTGGACATCACGTAGAGATACACCTGCCGGAAGCCGACGAAGGAGATCAGCATGATGAGCATCGGCGCGATGCTGTCTCCGGCGCCGCGCAGCGCCCCGGAAAAGACCTGATTCACACAGCAGAAGACGTAAAACGGAGTCAGACAGCGCAGCAGCATTCCCGCGAGGGCAACGACGTCGGGGTCACGGTTGAAGACCCACGCGACGGAAGGAGCAAAGAGCAGGATCGGGATCATCAGTACGACGGTGGTCACGACCGCCGTCAGCCACGAGAGCAGCGTCCCTTTTTTGGCGCGGGCAACGTCTCCCTTGCCGAGATTCTGCCCGACGAAGGTGGTGACGGCGAGTGCCAGCGTCTGCATCGGGAGGAAGATGAGCTGATCGACCTTGGAATAGGTCGTCCACGCGGCAAGGCTGATCGTCTGGTCGCCGTTGACGTTTGCGATATAGGACTGAACGAAGACGTTCGAGAACGAGGTCAGCGCCATCTGGATCGCGGCGGGAAGACCGATCTTCACGATCCTGCCGAGGATGCCCCAATGGAAACGGATCTCCTTCGGTTCCAGCTTCACGACCGAATCGGTGCGGAGCAGCGTGATCACCGTCAGCACCGCCGAAAGGATCTGCGCGATGATCGTCGCCCACGCGACGCCCGCCACGCCCATTCTGAAAACGAAGACGAAAAGGAGGTCGAGCAGCGTGTTCGTGACCGCGGAAACGACGAGGAAGAGGAAGGGACGGTCGGAATCGCCCACGGCGCGCAGGATCCCCGCACCGACGTTATAGAGCATCAGCCCCGCCACGCCGGCGAAATAGATGGTGAGATAGGTCCGGGCGTACGGATAGACGCTTTCGGCGTCGGCGGCGGTTCCGTCGGTGTGGAGCATCAGACGCAGGAAGAGCGGCGTCATCGTGATGCCGAGGACGGTGAAGAGCACGGCGAGAACGAGGGTCATCGCGATCACGGTGTGGACCGCTTTTTTCACGTTTTCGCTGTCCTTCGCGCCGTAATACCTCGATATCACGACGCCTGCTCCGGTCGCAAGTCCGCTGAAGAAGCCGATGAGGATATTGATGATCGGACCCACGCTGCCGACCGCGGCGTAAGCGCCGTTTTCCCCGGTCTGCCCGATGACCCATGTGTCCACCATATTGTAGAGCTGCTGGAACAGATTCCCGACAAGCAGAGGCAGGGCGAACCGGATGATGTTTTTGAAAATGTCTCCCTCCGTCATATCGACGTCACGCCGGACGCCGGGACGGAGTTTTTTTATCATATCCAAGACGAGTCTCTTTTCTTACGGGAAAATCAGTTGTCGCCGCGCTTGTAGCCGTTTTTCATCCCGCGGCTCGCTTCGGCAAGAACGGAGGAAAGGACCTTGGAGGTCTCTTTTTTCGCCATTGCCGCGAGGGCTTCGTTCGCCTCGTTCAGAAGAGCGTCGTCGCCCGATTCGGTATAGCGGCGGTCGTACTCGGCAAGCAGCCTTCTTGCCTCGCTGACGACGGCGTCCTGATAGCGTTCGATATGGATCAGGCAGGAGGCGTAATGCGGGTCGGCAAGCGCGCCGATCAGACGGCTCGACCAGTAGAAGTTGTCGGTCGAGGGCTCGAGCGTGACCTTGCTGAAATACGCGGGGATCTTTCCGGCGCGCGGATAGACCGGAACGACCGTGTCGAAGGTCGTCGAGCCGAAGCAGATCCATTCGACCGCCTTGAGCTTATCGGGCAGGTTCGGGCGGATCTGGCAGATCGCCATCACGCCGGTGCGGTTGATGCCGATCGTGCGGTAAATGCCCTTCTTCGGGTTGTCCGCCTTCTGGTAGGGATTGTAGGGCGTGCCCTGATAGGTCGAGGAAAGAAGGTACTTCACGTCCTCAACCGTGACCTTTTTCTCGGGGAGAAATGCCCACGGGATATCGTCGCTTTCGGGATTGAAATCGGCGTTCTCGCCGTCCCATTTGTACTTCGTCGGGTTCAGGTATCTGCCCATGAACCACGCGCGGGGATTGTTGTAGACCCGGTCGGCGTCGGTGTACGAGCCGAAGCAGGCGCGGGGATCGAATCGGTCCCCGACGTTCCGGTCAAGACCGTTCTTTTCGATGAACTCCTTCAGATCGGCGGAGCAGAGGTTTTCCTTTCCCTCGCCGTAAGCGTCGCCGAAATCGAAGCGGTCGAGCCCGAAGCGGTTGGGCACGACGACGCATTCGCCGTCGCCGACCCGGCGGGCGATCCAATGATGACCGCCGATGGTTTCGAGCCACCAGATCTCGTTTTCGTCGTTGAAGGCGATCCCGTTCGATTCGTAGGTGCCGTACTGTTCCAGAAGCGCGCCGAGACGGAGAACGCCCTCTCTGGCGGAGCGGATATAGGGGAGCACGAGCACGACGAGGTCCTCCTCGCCGATGCCGCCCGGGATATCCTTTTCCTTTTTGCTCTCCGCCTTGCGGTACCTTACCATCGGGTCGGCGCCGAGGACGCGGGGATTGGTCGTGACGGTCTCGGTCGCGGTCATGCCGACGTTCGCCTCGTTGATGCCGGTCGCCGCCCAGATTCCGTCCGACGGATCGACACTCGGGCAGGCGGTATAGCGCATCGGGTTTTCGGGGAGGGTCAGGGTCAGGTGACCGTTGACGCTCGTGTATTTCTTCGGCTGTTTGTCCGGCTCGACGTGGATCAGCTTTTTGACGTCAAAGGAACCGTCGTCGGTGCGGGCGATCATCGTGGAGCCGTCGTTCGACGCTTTTTTCCCGACGAGAATGGTGGTACAGGGCATTGGAAATTACCTCCTGATCTTTTTTTACAGTATAACACATTTTTTATGAAAAATCTACCGCTTTCGGGAAAAAGAAGGCATTCTTTTTGCGGTGATTCCGTCGTTTACAAAACGTTCACCTGACTTTTCTCCGATCGGTTTGACCCATTCACATTTTTCGGATATACTGATATGAGAGGTGCCCGGAAGGGTGGGCAGAGACGGGGCGCCTCGCAATGCGGCGTGACCGCATAGCGCCGGGACTGAAATATCCTCTTTTCGGAATCAGTTGACGAGGCAGGGGTTGATCGAACCGTTCGGCGGGTGCCCCTCGGCGAAAAGCAGTCGTAAGAAGACGGTAAAACCTTCCGGTGACGGGAGAACAGCATCGGCTTCGGCTTTTGTTTTTGCGCAAATAAGAAGAAAAGAGGATAAAATATGTGCGGGATCGTAGGGTGCGTCGGAGCGGAAAACGCGGCGGCGCTTCTGATCGAAGGACTGAAAAAACTGGAATACCGGGGATATGATTCCTCGGGCATCGCCGTATTCACGAAAGACGGGATACGGGTGGAAAAGAAGCAGGGAAGGATCGCGGCGCTGGAGGAAAAACTGGCGGCTGACGGATATCCGAAGGGAACGCTCGGCATCGGGCATACCCGGTGGGCGACGCACGGCGTCCCCTCCGACGTCAACGCCCATCCCCATAGCTGCGGGCGGGTGACGCTCGTACACAACGGGATCATAGAGAACGATTACGAGCTGAGAGAGGAGCTGGAGCGGGAAGGGGCGGTCTTCCTTTCCGAGACCGATACCGAGGTCGCCGCGCATCTGCTCGACCGCTTCTATACGCCTGGACACCCGGTCGAGGCGATCGCGGCGGCGATGAAGCGCCTGCGCGGGACGTTTGCTCTTGCGATCCTGTTTTCGGACGACCCGGAGCATCTGTACGGGGTGCGGAAGGACAGTCCGCTGATCGTCGGGATCGGGGAAGGGGAATATTTCCTTGCCTCCGACGTCCCGGCGATCCTGAACCGGATCGGACGGTATTATCTCCCGGAGGACCGGGAGATCGCGGTGCTTTCCCGGAAGGGAGTCTCCTTCCTGCTTCCCGACGGCACTCCGGCACCGGAAAAGGAACCGCTGACCGCCGACTGGTCGGTTGACGCGGCGGAAAAGGGCGGCTATCCGCATTTTATGCTGAAGGAGATCATGGAGCAGCCCGAAACGCTCCGGGCGGCGATCGGACCGCGGTGCGCGCACGGCGTCGGGGGCATTCTGAAAAAAGAACTCCCCGACGTTTCGGGGGTCGAACGGATCCTGATCGTCGCCTGCGGCTCGGCGATGCACGCCGGGATGGTCGGAAAGCACGCGATCGAATCGCTTGCCCGGATCCCGACGGAGGTCTGCATCGCGTCGGAATTCCGTTATCAGAATCCCATTTTGAAAAAGGGCGACGTCGTGATCGTCGTTTCGCAGTCCGGAGAGACGGCGGATTCGCTCGCGGCGCTGCGGCTGGCGAAGGAAAAGGGAACCCCGGTGTGGGCGATCGTGAACGTCGTCGGCTCCTCGATCGCAAGAGAAGCGGATCGGGTGATCTATCTCTACGTCGGACCCGAGATCGCCGTCGCGACGACGAAGGCGTACACCGCTCAGGTCGCGCTCCTCGATCTTCTCGCGATCCGGCTCGCGTACGAGCGGAAAACGGTGACGGAGGAGCGCGCGGAAAGGCTGTTCGGCGCGATGAACCGCCTGCCCGAAACGGTACGTCTCGTGCTCGGACAGACGGAAAGGATCAGAAACCTCGCGAAGTTCAACCGGGAGGCGGAGCACTCCTTCTTCATCGGCAGGGGACAGGATTACGCCGTCTGCTGTGAAGGCTCGCTGAAGCTCAAGGAGATCTCCTATCAGCACAGCGAGGCATACGCGGCGGGAGAGCTCAAGCACGGCACGATCTCGCTGATCACGCCCGGAACTCCTGTGGTCGCGGTCGCGACGACGGCGGCACTGCTCGAAAAGACGGTCTCCAACGCGAAGGAAGCCGGTTCCCGCGGTGCGCGTCTTCTGCTTCTGACCCGAAAGAGTCTGAAACCGAGGGATACTTTCTACCGGGATCTGCTCCTTCTCCCCGACGAGGAAGAGCTTCTGATGCCGGTCATTGCCATCGTTCCCCTGCAATACTACGCCTACTGCACCGCGGTCGAACGCGGCTGCGACGTGGATAAGCCGAGAAACCTCGCCAAGAGCGTTACGGTCGAATAAAAAAAGAAATGAAAAACAGCGGTCCGCGAAAGCGGACCGCTGTGATTATTTTGCGTTCGGATCAGGTATCCGGATACTTCTCGTTGTACCAGTTGAGGTACTGCTTGTAGATGGAATACTCGTTCGTCGTGTCAAGCGCCTGCGTGACGGCTTCAAGAGCACCGAATTCCTTTGCAACCTGCTTGATGTAGTCGGTGTAGGTAACTTCCTTACCGTTTTCGTCAACGTAAGGCTCAAAGTCGAAGAGCTTTTCGGTGTATTCCTTGCTCGCGGCGACGATCTGATCGACCATTTCCTGCGTGTACAGACCGGTGTAGGTCTCCTCGGACTCTTCAAAGTCTTCCTCGGTATAGTACTTCAGAACGAAGGGGAGGTACGGGCTGACGATGACGTTGCGGTTCTGGATCTTGGCGTTTGCCCAATCGTTGGCGGAAAGGGCGAGGAGCTCTTCCGACCACTCGGAGGACTGCTTCATCAGGAACTGGTTGCCGGTGTAGCTCGGGTTCATCTTGTAGGTCATTTCAGCCTTATCGGTGGGAACGACGTAACCGGTCTCTTCGTCGATGGTGTAGTTGACGCCCTCGACACCGTAGGTGAAGAGGTTGACGAAATCGGCGTCGGTGGTGAGCATCGTCATGATGTCAAGGCTGAAGCTGGGCTTGTATTCGGAGAACGCGGAGATGCAGTACGCACCTGCGACGAGGTCCTGCTGTTCCGCTACCGGAGGATTGGCGGTGACGATGTAGTAATCGTCCTCGTACTTGCGGACTTCCTCGTCGGTCGCTTTGATGTAGATGGCGCCGTATTCTTCCATATTCTCGGGAAGGACGGTGATGTCACCCTCGGTGAGGTAGCCTGCTTCGAGGTAGTTATAACGGTAAGTAAGATAGTTGGTGTAGGTGGAAAGGGTCAGAAGGTTCTTCGGGAGCATACGGGTGGATTCCGACGTGGCTTCGGAAACGAAACCGCCGATCAGCATATCCAGACCGCCGATGGTGCAGTAGTTCAGACCGGGAATGTTGTAAAGCGGCTTCACGTCGGGGCAGTAGGTCGCGATCGCGGTCAGATACTCGTTCAGGGACGGGAGAGTGCCGCTGGTGAAGTCCTTCTCACCGTAGTAGAGGCGGTCGGTAGCGACGGCCTTGTTGATCAGCAGATAGGTGGTCTCGCCGAGAACGTGGTTGTTCGGGAGAGCACGCATACCGCCGTCGATGGTGGAACCGGAGAACAGGGCGGGGTTGGTGAACTTGTAGATCGCCTTATAGGAGGAACCGAGCGACTCGGAGAGGTTCAGGATAACTTCCTTTTCGGTGTATTCGGCAAGCTTGTCGTAGCTCGTGACGAGGAAGATGTCGATCTGATCTTCCTTGGCGTCCGGATAAATGATATGGACGTTCCCCTTCTTATCGACGCTGGTCTGGTAAGGAGCGGTCTCGGATTCGGTGGCTTCATTATCAACGGTCGTTGCCGCTTCGGTGATGTGCGCCGCTTTTCTGGACTTCGCTTCTTCCTTCTGCTTCTTCAGCTCTTCTTCCTTGCGCTCCATTTCTTCCTTGGCGGCAAAGAGCTTTTCCTCCACGACGGAATAGTACTCGTCAGCGGGGTAGCAGTGCAGTTCGATGTGCGTGTTGAATCTGCTTTCGGTGATATCGTTGATGGCGGCCTCGACGACGGCAATCGCCTCGTCGGTGGTGCCTTCTTCTTTGATCGTATAGAGCGTCAGCGTGCGGATGTTTTCATATACCATATCGGCATCGTCATCCGAGCAGCCGGTCAGGACCATGGGGAGCAGCATGAGCAGCCCGAGGACCAGACAAAGCAATCTTTTTTTCATGCGGGGAACCTCCTGAATTTATTCACAAGATACTCGAGGTTACAGTTTCGACACTATAACCACATATTATTTTACACCAAAAAACGCAATCTGTCAAGGACATTTTACCGCCGTTTCCGGGAAAACCGCGGGCGGTCGGGAAAAAGCCCGAAAAGTGTTCTTCGGAATTGGGCAGGAAGGACAAAACCGGCGTTGCGGCTTTGTTCAGAATGCACCCGGTTACGGCAAATGCGTACAAAAACCGGAACGGATTATTATGAAATAATCCGAAAATACAAGGGAAACCGGATCAGTCGAGGTAGTCCTTCAGGCGCTTGGAGCGGCTGGGATGACGGAGCTTGCGGAGCGCCTTTGCCTCGATCTGACGGATGCGTTCACGGGTGATGTTGAAGACCTTTCCGACCTCTTCAAGGGTACGGGTCTTTCCGTCCTCGAGACCGAAGCGGAGGCGGAGCACCTGCGCTTCACGGGGGGTCAGCGTGGCGAGGACCTCGTCGATCTGCTCCCGGAGCATCGTGAAGGAAGCGGAATCCGCGGGGGTGGGGGAGTTATCGTCGGGAATGAAGTCACCGAGGTGGCTGTCCTCCTCCTCGCCGATCGGCATTTCGAGGGAAACGGGATCCTGCGAGATGCGCATGATCTCGCGGACCTTTTCCTCGGGCATATTGATCTCGGCGGAAATCTCGGAGGCGGTGGGCTCTCTGCCGTTTTCCTGTAAGAACTGTCTCTGTACGCGGGAGACCTTGTGGATGGTCTCGACCATGTGGACGGGGATGCGGATCGTGCGCGCCTGATCGGCGATCGCACGGGTGATCGCCTGACGGATCCACCACGTCGCGTAGGTGGAGAACTTATAGCCCTTGCGGTAGTCGAACTTGTCGACCGCCTTCATCAGACCGAGGTTGCCCTCCTGGATCAGATCGAGGAAGAACATTCCTTTGCCGACGTAGCGCTTCGCGATGCTGACGACGAGACGGAGGTTCGCCTTGACCAACTCGTCCTTCGCGTCCTTGTCGCCGTCCGCCATCTTCTGCGCCAGCTCCATTTCGCGGTCGGCGTCGAGAAGCTGAACGGTACCGATCTCCTTCAGGTACATACGGACCGGGTCGTCGATCGCGAGACCTTCCTGCTGGAGCATTTTCTCCATATCCTCGGCGCTGCCGAGCTGTTCCATCTCGGTTTCGATCGCCTGAAACTCGGGGTTGTCCATATACCCGGTGATCTCAATGCCGGCGCCTTCAAGGCTTTCGTAGAGCCGTTCCACCTGGTCAAGGTCGTAATCGACCTCTTCCAGCGCTTCCATGATCTCGCTGTTGGTCAGGGAACCCTTTGCCTTTCCTTTTTCCATCAGCAGTTCTTTGATTTCTTTCTTTTCGTTAGCCATATCGCAATCATCCTTTCGATGTCGTTTCCTTGTCCTGTTTTTTCTGCCGCTTGGAGGCGAGCAGATCCTCCAGCGAGGTGGTTTTCTTTGCTTTTTCTTCCTTTATGATCCGCACGCAGTCGAGAACGACGTCCTCGCCGTTGTCGGTCAGCTTTTCACGGTCGATCTGGTATTTCGCGATCTTGCCCATTTCGCCGGGGGAGAAATCCTCGGCAAAGAGGGAAAGGGAGATCGCCGCGTCCTCTTCCTTCAACTCGAAGAGCTTTTTCAGCACTCTGCGGTTGAACTCGGTGACGAGGTCGTCGGGCGTGAGGACGGAGCCCTCCTTTTCAAGAACGGAAAGCATTTCGGGGTAGAGAAGGAGGATGCCGAGCAGGATCTCCTCCGCGCGCGCCCCGCGGTGAAAGGTGACCTTTTCGGGGTTGATCCGGTCGCCGAAGCCGCGCGTTTCGCGCATGATCTTCTCCTCCGCTTCCTTGGTTTCCCGTTTTTCTCTGGAAATCTTGGCGCGGTTCACGTCGTTTTTCAGGCTTTCCTTCGGAACAGAAAGGGCTGCGGAAGCCTGTCCGATATACACGTCGCGCTCGACCTCGGAGGGATAAGCGGCGATGATCGAGGTGATCTCGGCGGCAGCCTTCAGCTTGCCTTCGTTTTCCGCGACGTTATTGCGTTTCAGAACGCCCTCAAGCTGAAAATCGAAGCGGGTGCGGCTGCCCTCCAGCAGCTTGCGGAAGCGGTCTGCGCCGAACTTTTTGATATATTCGTCCGGGTCCTTCGCGCCCTCCACGCGGAGCAGCCGCGTTTCGAGCCCGACCTCGCCGAGAATGCCGAAGGCGCGGTCGGCGGCACGCTGACCGGCTTCGTCGGCGTCGTAGGAAATGATGACCTTCTTGGTGTACCGCTTCATGATGCGCGCCTGCTCGGAGGTAAGGGCGGTGCCGAGGGTGGCGACGGCATTTTCAAAGCCCGCTCCGTGGAGCGCGATGACGTCCATATACCCCTCGCAGAGGATCATCGTCTCGGCGCAGTGCTTCTTCGCGAAATTGAGCGCGAAGAGGTTGCGGCTCTTGCGGAAGGCGGGGGTATCGGAGGTGTTCAGATATTTCGGCAGGGAATCGTCCATCACGCGCCCGCCGAAGGCGATCACCTCGCCTGCGTTGTCGATGATGGGGAAGATCACGCGGTTGCGGAAGTAATCGTAGGGGCGTCCGGTCTTCGGACTGATGCCGCAGAGGAACGCGGTCTTCATCTCCTCGGCGGAATACCCGTTCCGGGTGAGCAGATTCGTCAGTTCCCCGAAGGAATCGGGCGCGAAGCCGAGACCGAAGTGCTTGATCAGCGGCATCGGCAGCTTTCGTTTTTCGGTGAGATATTCCAGTCCCGCGCCGCCCTCCATCAGCTTGGAGTGGAAATACTTTGCCGCGAGCCTATTCATCGCGAGAACGCGGGCGCGCCTGACGCCCTGTTCCTTTTCGTCGGGATTCTCGGGGAGGGGAAGCCCGGCGCGCTTTGCGAGAAACCCGATGGCGGAGGGATAATCGAGGTTCTCGATCTTCATAATAAAGGAGATCACGTCGCCTCCGGTGCCGCAGCCGAAGCAGTAGAAGAAGCCGTTCGGCGCCGAGACCGAGAAGGAAGGCGTTTTTTCGGAATGAAAGGGACAGAGCCCGGTGAGGTTGGAGCCCGCCCGCTTCAGGGTAACGTAGGAGGAAACGACCTCCTCGATGGGATTGCGGGCTTTGACCTCGTCGATAAAGGCGGGTGAAAACTTCATATCAGCCCTTCTCCCTGTCTCCCTGCCACGACTCCGGAATAAAGAGCCGCCGGAAAACGCTGACCGCGTAGCGGTCCGTCATCCCCGAGATATAGTCGCAGACCACTCTGTCGGTCTTCTCGGTTTCGAGCTGCGCGCGGTTTTCGGCGGGCAAATCCTCGGGGTGGGTGACGAAATGATGAAAGAGCTGTTCGAGCATCGCCTCGGCGCGTACCTCTTCTCCCTTTGCCGCCGGATTGCGGTAGACGTTCTGATAGAGAAAGTCGTGGAGGAGGTTCGTGTATTCGAGGATCTCGGGTTCCCAACGGATCTCGGGCTGTCCCTCGCTCGCGGTGATGACCGAGGTCACCATCCGGTCGATACGCTCGCCGTGGGTGAAGCCGAGAACGCCGCGGACGTCGAGCGGGATATCCTCGCTGTCGATGATCCCGGCGCGGACGGCGTCGTCGATGTCGTGATTGATATAGGCGATGTGGTCGGCTTCCTTGATGATCTGCCCCTCAAGGGTCTTCGCGCCGCCGACCGTATGGCAGACGATGCCGTCACGGACCTCCTTCGTGAGGTTCAGACATTCGAGCTTTTCCACGACGCGGAGCGACTGCTTGTAGTGTGCGAATTCCGGATCGTAGCAGCGCTGCAGAACGCGCTCTCCCGCGTGACCGAAGGGGGTGTGACCGAGATCGTGTCCGAGCGCGATCGCCTCGGTGAGGTCTTCGTTGAGACGGAGGGCGCGGGCGATCGTCCGCGCGATCTGCGTGACCTCGAGGGTGTGGGTCAGACGGGTGCGGTAATGGTCAGCCTCGGGAGAGAGGAAGACCTGCGTCTTGTGGGAGAGACGGCGGAACGCCTTGGAATGGATGATGCGGTCGCGGTCCCTCTGAAATTCGGTGCGGTATTCGTCGGGGGGGAGCGGAAAATCCCTGCCTTCGGTTTCGCAGGAAAGGCAGGCAAAGGGGGAAAACGACGCGCGTTCTCTCTCGTTCAGCCATTTATGGAATTGATTCACGGTGATCCCTCCGTCCGTTTTTCTTTTTTACAATAAATATACGCAAAAATCCTTCCGATTCCTCTATTTTTCTTTCGGGTTCAGAAACTGTTTACATTTTACGACACGAACGCGAAAAAGACGGGAAAAAACTGTGATTTTCCGGTGTCGGACACACGAAAAATCACAGTTTTTCAGATTATCACATGGGGTCCGGTCAGCCGAGGCGCTTTCCGGTCACGGTCGGTGACAGCCTGCCCGCGCTCATTTCGGTGAGCCTCCCGCAGAACGCGGGATAAGCGGAGGAGGGAGCCGTCAGCGTGAGAAGCACGCCGTCCCCGAAATCGGTCGAAAGGACGGTCACGCCGTACTTCGGAAGGATCGCGAGGATCTTCTGATAGTCGTCGTAGCGGCAGGGAAGCGTGAAATCGGTCTGCTCGGCGAGGGTCTTCAGCCCCGCGTCGTCGAAGGCGAGCCTTGCCGCGCCCGAATACGCGCGGGAAAGACCGCCCGTACCGAGTAAGATCCCGCCGAAATAGCGGGTGACGACGAGCATCGCGTCTGTGACGCCGCTCTTTTTCAGGATCTCAAGGAGCGGAACGCCCCCCGTCCCCTGCGGCTCGCCGTCGTCGGAGCAGCGCACCGCGCCGCTGCGGAGAACGTAAGCCCATACGTTATGCCGGGAGCCGGGATTCGCCTTCCGGATCCCTTCGAGGAACGCCGCCGCTTCTTTCTCGTCCGAAACGGTGTGGGCGACGGCGAGAAAACGGGATTTTTTCTCCTCCAGCTTGCCGTATCCGTCCTTTCCGAGACCGAGAAAGGTCACTTCTTCCATTTGCGGAACATCCCCCTTGCCTTGGCGTCGCAGACGGCGGTGACCTCGATCACGTTTTCGAGATAGTCGGTCGAAAGGACAGAGGCGTTCGCGTAGATCTGGTTCAGTACGCCCGCCTCCGCCATCGGGATGGAGAAGACCTCGGTCGAGGTGCCCTCGTTCAGAAGGTCGGTCAGGCGGGAGACGAAGGCGTCCACGCCCTCCCCGGTCGCGGCGGAGAGGCAGAGGATGTTCTCACGCGAGACAGTTTCGGGAAGCTCGGGGAGAACGTTTGCTTCTCTGTCGCATTTGTTGAAAAGGTAAAGGGTCGGCTTTTCCGAGCAGCCGAGGTCGGAGAGAAGCGCCTCGGTCACCTTCCTCTGGGAGCCGTGCTCCGGGTCGGAGGCGTCGATCACCACGAGAATGACGTCGGCGTAGGTGACCTCGTCGAGGGTCGAGCGGAAGGCGCGGATCAGATGGGTCGGAAGATTGCGGATGAAGCCGACGGTATCGACGAAAAGGACCTCCCTCCCGTCGGGAAGGGTGTATTTTCTCGTCGTGGGATCGAGGGTGGCGAAGAGCTTGTCCTCGGCGAGGATGCCGGCTCCGGTCAGACGGTTGAGCAGGGTGGATTTTCCGGCGTTGGTGTAGCCGGCGATGGCTACCTTGGCGATACCGGATCGGTCACGCTGCTTTCTCTGTGTGGCGCGGCGGTCGGCGATCGCGTTCAGCTCCTCTTCAAGCGCCTGAATGCGGCGTTTGACGTGGCGTCGGTCGGTCTCCAGCTTGGTTTCACCGGGACCTCTCGCCGCGATCGAGCCCGAGCCGCCCTGACGGGAAAGCTGCGTGCCCTTGCCGATCAGACGCGGCACGGTGTATTTGAGCTGCGCCAGCTCGACCTGCAGCTTGCCCTCGTTCGTGGTGGCGTGCAGGGCGAAGATATCGAGAATGAGCATCGAGCGGTCGATGACGCGGACGTCACCCTCCATCCCGTCCTCGACGTTGCGGATCTGGGAGGGAGTCAGCTCCACGTCGAAAACGACGAGGCTGACGTCGTTCGTTTCGCAGAGGTCGGAAAGCTCCTTCACCTTGCCCGAACCGATATAGGTCCCGGGGTCGGGGGTATCCTTCGACTGGACCATGCGGAAAACCGCCTTGCCGCCCGCGGTCTCAAGCAGACGCTCCAGCTCATCGAAGGAGGCGGAAACCTCTCTCTCGTTCGAGCCGGGAAGCAGCAGGCTGACGATGCCCGCACGGGCACAGGAGTATTCTTCCATACAAACACTTCCTTTCCTGAAAGTGGGGATAAAAAAACAAACCAAACGTGAGTACGCTTGGCTTGTTCTGAAAGTTGCTTTTTATTTCGCGTTCGCGGACTGCAGACGCTTCTTGAACTTGTCAACGCGGCCGCCGGCATCGACGAACTTCTGCTTTCCGGTAAAGAACGGATGGCACTTGGAGCAAATTTCAACGCGGATGGAGTCCTTCGTGGAACGGGTGACGAACTCTTCTCCGCAAGCGCACTTGACGGTGACTTCTTTATATTCGGGATGAATTCCTGCCTTCATGATATACACCTCACTTACATAGAACTTCAATAATACACACATTATATCACGGTTTTCCGCAATATGCAATAGGAAAAATGATTTTTTTGAAAATTTTTTTCCGCTTTTCCGGGCTTTTTTCGCCTGTCCGGTCAGAGATCGGGGAAAAGCAGCGGGAGGAGCCGCCTGCCGATCACGCGGTACGCCGGACGGTAAGCTTCCCGGTATTCCGCGCTGTGGCTGACCGCGCCTTCCCCTGCGGCTGTCCATTTTTCCGTGTCCGCGTCCCATTCCGCTTCGGAAAAGGGAAGCATTCCTTTTCCGGCAAGCGCACGGATCAGACCGAGCGATCCGGCGAGCGCCTTTCGTTCCTTTTCTCCGGCCGGGACGGCGGAGCGGAAAAAGAGCGTGCCGAGCAGGGCAAGCTTTTCTTTTCCGAGCCCGTAAAGCGAAACGCGGCAGTAATCGCTCCCGAGCGGCTCGACCGCGGGCGCGGCGCCGGGACCGGACAGCGTTTCCGCTTCGGCAAGGCAGCGCGAAACCGCCGTTTCCTCTGACGCGATCAGATGCCCGGGTCCCATCGCCTCCTGAAAGGCGAGCTTGCGCAGATCGGTCGGACGGGAGTGCGGGTACCGTCGGACGGCGGAGAGAATATCGTTTTCGGTCAGCATCGTTTTTTCAAAATGGGACCGCTCCGGTAAGAGGCGGTCCCGTTTTCTTTCTGATTATTTGATCGTGCTCATTTGAGCCTGCTTACTTGAGCAGAGCTTCGATCGCGGCGGCTGCGGGATCAAGCTCGGGACAGACGCACTCGTCGATCTTTCCGGCGTCGCAGAGCGCGGCGAGGGAGGGATCGATCGGCATTCTGCCGAGCAGGGGCAGACCGAATTCCGCGGCGACCTCGTCGGCCTTCGATTTGCCGAAGACCGAGATCTCCTTCCCGCAGTCGGGGCAGCGGATAAAGCTCATGTTCTCCACGATGCCGAGGACGGGGATATTCATCATCTTTGCCATATTGACCGCCTTCGCGACGATCATGGAGACCAGATCCTGCGGGCTCGTGACAATGATGACGCCGTCAAGCGGGATGGACTGGAAAACGGTGAGCGGCACGTCGCCGGTTCCGGGAGGGCAGTCGACGAACATCACGTCCACGTCGCCCCAGATCACGTCGGTCCAGAACTGTTTGACGGTCCCGGCGATGACCGGACCTCTCCAGACGACGGGGGAGGTTTCGTCTTCGAGCAGGAGGTTGACGCTCATGACCTTGACGCCCGCGCGGCTCTCGAGCGGGAAAATGCCGTCGTCGGTGCCGGTGACGTCACCGGTGACGCCGAAGATCTTCGGGATGGAGGGGCCGGTGATATCCGCGTCGAGCACGGCGGTCTCATTGCCGAGCGCGCGGAGCTTGGTCGCGAGGATCGAGGTGACGAGGGACTTGCCTACGCCGCCCTTGCCGCTGACGACGCCGATGACCTTTCTGATGGTGCTCATCGGGTGCGGCTCTTCGATCAGACTTTTCTTTTCCTTGGACGCGCAGTTCGCGTGACAGGTGGAACAGTCGTGGGTGCAGGCTTCCTCTTCGGGAACCTGATTATTCATTTCATCCATAGTGGTATACTCCTTTTCTGACGGTGGTATTGCCGTTTACTTCTTCAGACCGAACCGGGTTTCGAGTCCGTCGTATATGTCGGCGATCAGCTTTTCGATGTGCTCGTAGTTCCAGTCGATATAGCCGGTGCAGAGCATCGCGGCGATCCCGTGGATGGCGACCCACATTTCAATGTGCGCGACGTTGACTACTTCTTCGGAAACGCCCGCGGCGCTTGAAAGGACGTCCTTCGCCTTTTGGTCGGGACGGTTTTCAAAGACGGATTCGACCTCCTCCGGGCTGCCGAGGAAGAGAAGACGGAACAGATTTTTCTCCTGATACGCAAAACGCAGGTATCCGAGTCCCATTGCGACGTAGGCGTTGGCTCCGGCCTTTTCGGTCGTGAGATACCGGTCGCAAAGATGTGCCGCCATCCGGATCACCGACTGACGGACTTCACCCATTCCGGAAAAGTTGGAAAAGATCGGCTGCGTGGAGCAATGCAGGTATTGGGAAAGATCGCGTGCCTTCAGCGCGTCCGCGCCTCTTTCGCGAACGAAAGCGAATGCGCCCTCTTCGATCTGTTCTTTCGTGATTTTCTGTTTCGGTGCCATAGAGTCCCTCCGAGGAATAGTATATTCAATATTTTGTATTATAACAGAAGGTTTCCGATTTGTTAAGGCAAGGGGAAAAGAATCGGAAAAAAGAAAAGGCTGCCGCGCGGGCGCACGGCAGCCTTGATAATGATCGATCAATAGTAAGCGGGGCAGGGACCTGCGCCGTCGAAGACGGCAAGCTCGTCGTAGCTGCCGAGCTTCGGGAATTCGGCGTGCGGTTCGGTCTGATACCAGTAAGCGGTGGAGGCGATATCGTCGCGGAGAGGGAGATATCTGCCGCCCTGCTGCCAGCCGAGCGCCTGAATGGTCACCTTCAGATCGCTGTCGAAGCGGACGGGATCCTGAATGTGCCAGCGGTAGAGGGAGAAGCGCTGCTGCGCGTTATAGAGCCCGTTCGGACGGACGCAGAGGTTCATGCCGCAGTAGGGCGTCTGATACTCGCAGTATTTTCCGCCGGGGAACTCAAAGTTCCACGCGCCGCCGAAGTAGTCCTCGGTACCGGTGCCGCAGATGGTCGGGAATTCGCCGTCGCCGTCCATATAGAATTTGATCTCGCCCTCGCCCCACCAGCCGTTGGAGTTGACGCCCCACGCGATGTAGGTGCCGACGTACTGCCCTTTTCCTTTGACGCCGTCAAGGATGGTGTGCGGGACCTTGAATTCGGTCGGATTGGTGCGGCGGAACTGCGCGTGGAAATACGCCTCGTCCTCCGGAACGTCGGTCAGCGTGTAGTTGACCTGATAGAAGAGGACCATCGCGCGGTCGGAGCGGTTCTCCATCGTCAGCTTCGCGCCCTTGCGGAAGGGCATACTGAAATAGCAGTTCAGACCGCCCGCGGGACCGACGGAGATGGGAAGGGAGGAGAGCAGACCGCGGACGCCCCAGCCCTGGCAGAAGAAGTCGCCGACGGGGACCTCGACGGAGGGCGTTTCCTCGCCGTCCCAGTACATTCTGAGGATACCGGTGCGCCAGAAGGTCGGATCGGTGGTCATCCAGATCTGCTGGATCGCGCCCGAGCCCTCGATCTCACCGAAAACGGTGGTTTCGTGCGGGGGAATGAAGATGCAGGGAGAAACCTTGAAGCCCACGCCGAGATCTCTGGCGGAACCGACGCCCTTCGGATCGGCCATTGCGCCCATGCCCTTGCCGCCGGTGGGATTTTCTGCGGAAAGAGAGCGGGTCTTAGCGTTCGAGAGACGGGAGAGGTTGCCGAGATTCATGTGGAGACCGTTGAATTCTTTCATAATCGGAATCCCTTTCTTTTTTCCGGCGGAGTGATGTCTGCTTTCCGCCTTTATACCGAGGAGGTCAGTTGCTGAGGTTGTTTTTGTCGAAGGAGTAGGGGAGAAGCTCGGAGAGGCGGAGGATGCGGATCTCACCCTTGCCGTTCAGGAGCACGATCTCGAAATCGGGATCACAGAATTCCTTCATCACCTGCCGGCATACGCCGCAGGGATAGGAATAGTCGCCGGGACCCTCACCGCTTCCGCCGACGACCGCGATCGCCCGGAAGCCGCGTTTCCCCTCGGAAACGGCTTTGAAAAAGGCGGTGCGCTCGGCGCAGACGGTCGGGGTGTAGGTCGCGTTTTCAATGTTGCAGCCGCGATAAACCGTACCGTCCGTGCAGAGCAGGGCGGCGCCGACGCGGTAGCCGGAATAGGGCGCGTAGGATTTTTCTCTTGCTTCCAATGCGTAAGAAACGAGTTTTTTGTATTCCGTCATAAGCGTATCCTCCCTTTTTTGAGGTTATCGGACGATTTTGGAGGCAAAGCTGCGTCCCGTGCCGCGGAAGCCGACCCCGAGGAGACGGCAGACCGTCGCCGCGATATCGGCAAAGGTCTCTCTCGTGCCGAGATTGACCGGACGGATCCCTTTCCCCGCGATCAGCAGGGGGGTGTATTCCCTCGTATGGTCGGTCGAGACGTCGCCGGGGTCACAGCCGTGATCGGCGGTGATGAAGAGGACGTCGTCCTCTCTCATCCCGTCAAGGAAGGCGGGAAGCCATTTGTCAAATGCGGTCAGCGCCCTGGCGTAGCCTTCGACGTCGTTGCGGTGACCGTAGAGCGAGTCAAAATCGACGAGGTTGGTGAAGGCAAGCCCGTGAAAATCCTTTTCGAGAAGCTTCAGCGTCGCTTCCGTTCCTTCCTCGTTATTATGCGACGGGATCGCCTCGGTCACGCCGCGCGCGGCGAAGATATCCGAGATCTTGCCGACCGAGATCACGTCGAGACCGCTTTCCGAGATCGCGTCGAGCATCGTTTTTCCGGTCGGTTCGAGCGAAAAATCGCGGCGGTTCCCGGTCCGGACGAAATCAGCGGGGGTATTGCCGACAAACGGGCGGGCGATCACTCTGCCGACCGCGTTTTTGCCGGTGAGGGCTTTTCTCGCCCTCCGGCAGAGGTCGTACAGCTCCTCCGGAGGAACGAGCGATTCGTGCGCCGCGATCTGGTAGACCGAGTCGGCGGAGGTGTAGGTGATGAGCGCGCCGGTCTTCAGATGCTCCTCCCCGTAGTCGCGGATCGCGTCGGTGCCCGAGTAGGGGATATTGCAAAGCGTTTTTCTGCCGAGGACCTTTTCCATTTCGGCGATCAGCTCCTTTGGGAAGCCGTCGGGGAAGGTGGGCATCGGGTCGGGGGAATAAACGCCGGCGATCTCCCAATGACCGATCGTCGTGTCCTTTCCGGCGGAGCGCTCGGTCATCCGGGCGACGGCGCAGGAGGGAACTTTGGTTTTTCCGAGGAAGGAAAGACCGTCGATATTGCCGATCCCGCATTTTTTGAGATTCGGGACCGCGAAGAAAGGTGAGCGGGAGACGGTGCGGAGCGTGCCCGCGCCCCTGTCGCCGAACGCGGCGGCGTCGGGGGCTTCCCCGGCACCGACCGAGTCGAGAACGATGACGAAAACTCTTTTGAACTGTTTCATGATTTCATACCCGGGATCAGACGGAAGGAGAAGGTGAATTCCTTTTCCTTCAGGCGGAAGCGTTCGTCAAGCTGCGGACCGCAGGAATTGGAGCCGATGCCGCTCATCCGGTAATCGAAGGAAACGTAGGTGAGCGGGTCGAAGGGCAGCTCGTCGCGGTGGGAAACGCGGGTCAGCGTTTCGTCGCCGTAATGGGAGGCGCGGAAGGAAGCGTCCTTTCCGAGCGGGCGGAAGGTGAGGGTCACGCCGCCGAACGAGGTGACCGACGCCTCTTTTACGCCGGTGTGGGAGTAGTTCTCCTGCGGGCGGATGAAGGGCTCGTATTCGTCCTTGACCTGCCCGTCGAAGCGGGAAAAGTAACTGTTCAGCCGCATATCCTCGTAGGAACCGACCGGACCGCAGCCGAAATAGGAGACCTCCTCAAAGTTTTCGGGGAGCACGGCGCGGATGCCGAAACGGGGCAGCCACGGTGCCTTTTCGCTGACCTTCACGTCGGTCTTCACGGTCAGCGCACCGTCGCCGGTGACCGTATAGACCGCTTTTGCGGAAAGGAACGGGCAGGCGGCGCGTTTGGAAAGGAAGAACTCGGCGGTGACCGTTACGCTGTCCGCGTTTTCGGTCACGGCAAATCCGGTCAGGCAGGAATCGGGCTGATGAAATCCCGCGTTCTGCCATTCGTGCCGGACGTTGCGGTCGTTGTCGGTCGGCGCGCGCCAGACGCGGTAGGAAAGGGGCGCGGCGAGGCATTCCTTCCCGCGGAAGACGAGGGAGGAGACCTGCCCCGTCACCTTGTCGAAGGTCCATACCGTTTCCTTCGCGGTGACCGAGAGGGTATCGGCGGACTCCTTCACGGTAAGCGGGGAGACCGAAGCGGGCGCTTTTTCGGGAAGCGCGCCGTCTTTTATGACAAAGGAAGCGAAGCCGAGCTCGCTGCCGCTCTTTGCCCACGGTTTTCCGGTGAGCGAAAGGACGCGGAGGACGAGAACGGTCACGCCGTCCGTTTCGGGAAGATCAGGCGTGAACTCCTCGGTCCCGGTCGGCGCGGTCTTCGGGAAGAGAAGCCCGGACGCCTTTTCGTACCCGTTTTCCTCGACCGTCCAACGGATGACGAGGTCGGAAAGATCGAGGAAGCGACGGCGGTTTTCGACCGTGAGCTTCTTTTCCTCTCCGTTCCACGCAAAGTGAACGGGAAGGTACGCCTGCTTCATTTCGTAATAGGCGGGAGAGGGCGTTCGGTCAGGATAGACCAGACCGTCGATGCAGAAGTTGCCGTCGTTCGGGTATTCGCCGAAGTCGCCGCCGTAGGTCGCGCGGTAACTGCCGTCGGGCTTGCGGAGATAGACCGAGTGGTCGGCAAATTCCCAAACGCACCCGCCGAGCATCCGGTCGGAGGAATAGAAGAGGTCGAGATAATCGGCGAAATCGCCGGGACCGTTGCCCATCGAATGGCAGTATTCGCAGAGGAAATAGGGCTGGGTGAAGCGCTCGTCGGCGAGGTAATCGCGTATCATCTGCGGGGAGGGGTACATCCGGCTTTCCACGTCCACGACGTCGGTCATCTGTACGTTGTTGTTCCAGCTGTTGTAGGCGCCCTCGTAGTGAACGAGGCAGCCCGGGATGCCCGGCATACCGGGCATACGGTCGTGCAGGAAGCGGCTCATCGCCCTCTGCCCGCAGCCGAAGCCCGATTCGTTTCCGAGCGACCACATAAAGACGCAGGGATGGTTCTTGTCCCGCTCGAACATCCGCTCGGCGCGGTCGACGTAGACCGGGACCCAATCGGGATTGTTCGAGAGACCGCACCAGTCTCCCGCCGGCGCCATACCGTGGCATTCGAGGTCGGTCTCGTCCACGACCAGCACGCCGATACCGTCGCAGAGCGAGAGGAAGCGCGGGTCGGGCGGATAGTGCGAGGTACGGATCGCGTTGCCGTTCGCCTGCTTCAGCATATAGATGTCGTCGCGCAGGCGGGTATAGGGCACGGTGTGCCCGAGATAAGGATAGGTGTCGTGATGGTTGAAGCCCTTCAGCTTGATCTTCGCGCCGTTGAGCAGGACGATGCCGTCTTTGATCTCAATGCGGCGGAAGCCGATACGGAAGGCGAGCCTTTCCTCTCCGCAGAGGAGGAAAAGGGTATAAAGGGCAGGCGCCTCGTCGTTCCAGAGGACGGGATCGGGAACCGCGACGGAAAACTCCGCGTCCTCCTCCGCCGTGAAGGTGTTGGAGGCAAGATATTTTCCCTCCGGGGAAACAAGCTCCCAAGTGACCTCCGCTCTGCCGGTCAGCGAAAGAACGCCGTGCAGGGTGCCTTCGGTGAGACTTTCGCTCACGGCAGGACGCAGATAGGCGTCGCGGACGTGAACGGGATCGCGGTAGAGGAGGTAAACGTCGCGGAAGATGCCCGAGAAGCGGAACATATCCTGATCCTCAAGATAGGATCCGGCGCACCACTTGACGACGAGGACGGTGAGGACGTTTTCCTTTCCGGGGAGCAGCGCCTTCGTGATATCGCATTCGGTGGTCATGTGCGAGACCTCGCTGAACGCGATGAAGGTCCCGTTCACCCAGACGTAAAAGCAGGAATCCACGCCTTCAAAGTTCAGATACACGCTCTTTTTCCCGTCGTATTCCGCGGGAACGGTAAAAACGCGGCGGTAAAGCCCGCAGGGATTCTCGTTCGGAACGTGCGGCGGATCGACCGGGAAAGGATAGGCGACGTTGGTGTACTGCGGGACGTCGTAGCCGCGGTCAGTGAGCACCTGCCAGTTCATCGGCACGGTGATCTTCTCAAAGGACGCGGTGTCGGCGCAGAGCCCGTCAAGGTCGGAGATCCGGTTGACCGAGGGGAAGAAGCGGAAATCCCATTCCCCGTTCAGCGACTGAAAGAAGGGGGAAGCCGCTCTTCCGCAGGAGAAGCCCTCCTCCGCGCTGCCGACGTCCTTTGCCGCGAGAGCTTTGGACGGATAGGGGATGAAATAGGCGCGCGGCTTTTCACAGCCGACGTGGATCTCTTCGAGCGATTCGATATATTTATTGTTCAATTCCATGGAAGGAACCTTTCTCAGACGAGCTTGCTGAAGAAATCGCAGCTCGAAGGATAGCGGCAGGTGAACTCACCGGGAGCCGCCCAACGGACGGCGTTCTTGATGATCTTCTGTACGTTTTCGTTGTAGAAGCTGCGGCACTCCTCGTGACCGGGCTGGAAGTAGAAGACCTTGCCAAGCCCCCGGTAGAAGCAGGCGCCGGAGCGGAAGATGTTGCCGTGCTCGAACCAGCTTGCGAAGACGAGCTCGTCGGGCTGCGGGATCATAAAGGGCTCGCCGTACATTTCCTCGGTTTCAAGATGGAAATATTCCGGGATGCCGGAGGCGATCGGGTGAGAGGGCATCAGGTTCCATACGATCTCGTGCTGATTGTTGCCCCAGAGCAGATTGCCCGAGGTACCGACGATCATACGGAAGGGCTTGGACATATGTGCGGAGTGCAGCGGAATGAAGCCCATCCCGCGGTTGTAAACGTAATTCTTCACGCGCTCGGCGATGCCGTCGGAGACCTCGTGGTGCGCCATGTGACCCCACCACAGCAGGACGTCGGTACCGTTCAGCACCTCGTCGGTCAGACCGTGCTCGGGCATATCGAGGGTGGCGGTGCGGACCTCAAAGTCAGGCTCCTCCCCGAGAAAATCCGCGATCGCGCCGTGGATGCCTTTCGGATAGATCTCGGCGATACGGGGCTCCGCGGGCTCGTGGCGGTATTCGTTCCATACGGTGACTCTGATTTTTTTCATTTTGATTTCCTCCGATAAGAAAACTTTTTCCTTCTCTATTTTCGCATAAACTGTCCAAAAAGTCAAGAGAAACCCGCGATTTTATTGGAAAGATTCGCCCAAAGGATACCGTCCCGCGAACGGGGGAGCCGGAACGCGCGCAGACCGGAAAGAAAAAGGACGGGGCGCGGGACCGCGCGCTTCCGACCGCTCCTTTCCTTTTCTCCCCGTTTGCCGTCCGTACGCGGGGTGCGCCGCTTTTTTCGGCGGCTGACCGTCCGCTTCTATTGACTTTGACCGGCGGCTATGGTACAATGGACCCAAACCAACCGTAAAGGAGAATCACGATGTTTCTCAAAGCAAAACCGGTCTATCCCGTCGGCATTTCCGACCTGATGAATAACGGCGTCGCCTTCGCGGCGAGCGTCCCGCAGGCAAAGGAAGCGACCCTGACCGTTACGGGCGCCTCCGAATATCTGATCTGTATCAACGGCAGCTTCCTGCATCACGGTCCCGCGCGTACCTGCCCGGGCAAATTTCGCGTGGACGTTCTTCCGGTCGGAAACCTGCTGACCGAAGAAAAGAACGCGGTCGTGATCCGTCTGATCACCCCGCGCGCGAACAGCTATTCCACGCTTGACCAGCCCGGTTTTCTGCAGGCGGAGGTCCGCTCGGGCGATACCGTTCTCGCTGCGACCGGACGCGGTGACGATTTCTTCGCCGTGACGCAGCCCGACCACGTCCGCAAAACGCCGCGCTATTCCTTTCAGCGCACCTTCGTCGAGAGCTTTCACATGACGCCCGAAACCGAGCGCTTCTATTCCGATCCCGCGTCGACGCCGTTTGAACGGCTTCCTTTGGAGATCCTCCCCGAAAAAACGCTGATCCCGAGGGGTATCTGCTACCCCGTATTTGAAAAAAAGACCGCCGTCGGCGTGGTCCGCACCGGTTCCGCCGTCGTGGGAGAGCGCCCCGCGATGCCGCCGAAACGGGAATATAACCCGGATCCCGTCTTCCGCTGCTTCACGCTCGACGAGATGGAGGAAAATCCGGTTCTCGACCTCCTTGCAAACCGTCTTACGCCCGACGAAACGCCGTCCTTCACCGATCCCCGGTCGTTCGGTATGAAAAAGAACTCCTTCGTCCTCCTCGATATGGGGCAGGAGCTGACCGGAATGATCACGATGGAGATCGAAGCCAAAGAGGACGCGAAGGTGATCTTCTCCTTCGACGAGATCCTGCGCGGCGGGATGATCCAACCGCTCCGCCTCGACAGCGCGGAGGTCGCTTCCGCGGTCATGAAGAAGGGGACCTACCGTTTCCGCACGACGCAGGCGTATTCCTTCCGATATCTGATGCTCGTGACCGACGGTGAGATCACCGTGAAGGCTCCCGGACTTGACCGCGTCGGGTTCCCGGAGATCACGAAAAAGCTTGCCTCTCCCGATCCCGACGAGCAGAAGATCTACGCCGCCGCCGTCGAGACCTTCCGTCAGAACACCTACGATATCTATATGGACTGTCCCTCCCGCGAGCGCGCCGGATGGCTCTGCGACAGCTTCTTCACCTCCCGCACCGAGTACGCGCTGACCGGAAAGAGCCGGGTCGAAAGGGCGTTCCTCGACAACTTCATCCTTGCCGATTCCTTCCCGGGGCTTCCCGAGGGGATGCTGCCGATGTGCTGGCCCTCCGATCATCCGAACGGCAACTACATCCCGAACTGGGCGATGTGGTACGTCCTCGAGCTTGCCGAATACGAAAAGCGCACGGGCGACAGAGACCTGATCGACCGCGCGAAGGAAAAGGTCCTCGCCCTCTGCCGCTTCTTTGAGCAGTACGAAAACGGCGACGGTCTGCTTGAGCGTCTGCCCGCGTGGGTCTTCGTCGAATGGTCGATGGCGAACAACCTCGTGCAGGACGTGAACTACCCGTCAAACGCCCTCTACGCCGGGATGCTCGACGCGGTCGATTCCCTCTACGGCGTGAAGGCTTACGCCGAAAAGGCGGAAAAGATCAGAAAATACATCCGCGAAAACACCCTTGTCAACGGCTTCTTCTGCGACAATTCCACCCGTCAGCCCGACGGAACGCTCCTTCTTTCGGGGATGCGTACCGAGGTCTGCCAGTACTATATGTTCTTCTTCGGGGTCGCTTCCGAAAAGACGCATCCGGAGCTCTGGAACACCCTTGTCACCGCCTTCGGACCGGACAGAAAAGAAAAAGGGCTTTATCCGGAGATCTACCCGGCAAACGCCTTCATCGGCAACTATCTCCGCCTCGAGCTGCTCCACACTCACGGGCTTGACGGTCAGCTTCTTGCCGAAACGAAGGGCTATTTCCTCTATATGGCAGAGCGCACCGGGACGCTTTGGGAAAACGACGGCGACTACGCGAGCTGCAACCACGGCTTTGCTTCCCACGCCGCCTACTGGCTCCTCGCGATCCGCGGAGAAGCCTGAATCACATAAAAAAACGCTTCCGGCGTTCCCTACGGGTTGATAAGGTAGTTTTTTGAACTTTGGATTTTGTACGGCAAAATCCGATGCTCGCTATGATATGAGACAAAGATACCCGCTGAAAAAGATTTTCTTTTTCAGCGGGTTGTTTCTTTTAGCTCGACAAACAGGAATCTGTCGGGATATCATATCGGTCCCAATAACCATATCATAATAGCTGGTATAAAAACCGCGATTACACTTTCAACAATAAATATGACAATTGACAGCAATAACAATTTTTTCGCATAAAGTCTTTTTCTATAAACAATTACAGAATAGATCAAGCAAGGAATTGGTAGAAGAATTGCAAATAAAATTTCCCACCATTGCATTTTTGTGGTTTCTTTTGGTGTGTTGTTTTGTTCCATAGTTTTCTCCATAAATTCTGATTTGTCAATATCCCGCATATTTGAAAACCCAAAAACATCCTTACCAACCCGTGGCATTCGCCGGAAGCGTTTTGGTCTTATTTGGGAAGATAATCAAGGGGATTTGTGACCGTGCCCCAGAGCTGGACCTCAAAGTGGAGGTGGTAGCCGGTCGCGCGTCCGGTCATGCCGACGCTGCCGACCTGCATCCCCTGATAGACCTTGGCACCCGCGTAAACGCCGTCGCCGAGCGCGACCATGTGCGCGTAGCGGACGGTGAGACCGAAGCCGTGGTCGATCACGCAGTTGATCCCGTAGGAGGAATCCCAACCCGCGCTGATAACGGTGCCGCCGTCGACCGCGTAGATCGGGGTCCACGCGTACGCGGCAAAGTCCATACCGCTGTGGTAGCGCCATTCCCCGGTGAAGGGGTCTTCGCGCCATCCGAATTCGGAGGATATGTAGTTATAGCTTGCGAGCGGGTAAATCCAGTATCCGGACGGAGTGGAGGAGGGATAGGGTCTCGTTCCGACGTACTGTACGCAGGGGACCGGTTCGGAAAGAACCGTTCTTCCGGTTTCGGTACGGGAAACTTCTTTTCCGGAAACCGTCGTGACCTCGTAGGTGATTTCGGCGATCCCCGCCGCGCCCTCGGTACCGATCACGGTGACGCCGACGTAATAGTCGCTCGTTTCGATCGTTTCGGTGGGGTAGGGGATCAGCTCGGTCGCGGTTTCGGTCACGGTCTCGGTGCATTCCTCCGGGACCTTGCTGAACATCCGCTCGACCTCATCGGAACTTTCGTTCAGATGGGAAGCGTTTTTCAGTACGTCTCCGCCGAAGGAGGAACCGTAATAATAAATGCGTTCGGAGGAATACGACGCGCGTTTCGCGCCGTCGTTCACTTCGATCAGGTCGGTCGTGTCTTCATCGGCTATGCCGAGGGAGGCACGGCAGCGCGCCATCAGCGTTTCGTAAACGCGTTCGGTATCGGAAACGCTCTGCTTCGGACAGTAAACGCTTTCATAACCGGAATTTGCGAGAAGGGTGAAGTCCGTTCCTTCGGAGAGCAGGGAACCGTATTCCCGGCGCAGGCGGGAGACCAGCGTGCGCGCGGTGTACTCGTCCGAAAGATTGGCGATCCTTTCGCCGCCGATCGAAAGAGCACACGCCTCGGTGAAGTTTGCGGAGAGATAGCTGTTCAGAAGCGCGTAGCAGTCGTCGCTGTCAAGCAGAGAGGATTCCTTTGCGCTGCGGAAGGAGTAGGAGATCCGGAAATCGACCGCGTCGGTGTCCTTGTCCGAAAGGGACTTGAGAACGCGGCTGACCGCGTCTTCCATGACGGCGGGTCTTTCCACGACGCCGAGCTGTTCGCCGTTGAGGAGAACGCCCGTATAGATATCCGTGCCCGCGGCGGAGATCACGGAGATCACGGCGCAGAGGAGGATGACGAACGCCATCGCCGTCATGATCAGGGAGAGGTCCGGATGCCTGCCGGTTTCACGGCAGGCGTGAAATCGGGTCGGTTCTTCGTTCTTTTCCGTACGGACACTTCCTTTCCATTTTATAGTTATGGTCATTATAATGCAAAGCACGGAAAAATGCAAGCGGTTTCCGTTCGTTTTAACGATTCGTTCACGAGAAAAGAGCAAAAATAACACGATTCCCGAGAAAAATGAAAAAAGGAAGGGGAAAAACCGAAAAAAAGGTTGACCTTCGGGCGGGATGGGTGTATAATATATCCGTAATATTATGAAAATCGCTGACAGCGTATTGAAAGGAAACGGATCCTATGAGCAATCTTCATATCATCAATCATCCTATGATCCAGCACAAGCTTACCATTATGCGCGACAAGCGGACCGGTCCCAAGGACTTCCGTCAGCTTCTGGAGGAGATCACCGTCCTGATGGGCTACGAGGTCACCCGTGACTTCCCGCTCGACGACGTCGAGATCGAGACCCCGATGGCGAAGATGACCGCAAAGAAGATCGCCGGCAAAAAGGTCGCGATCGTTCCGATCCTCCGTGCCGGTCTCGGTATGGTGGACGGGCTTCTCAGCCTGATCCCGGTCGCCAAGGTCGGTCACATCGGTCTTTACCGTGATCCCGAAACCCACAATCCCGTCGTTTACTACTGCAAGCTTCCCTTTGATATCGAAAAGAGAACCATCATCCTCTGCGACCCGATGCTCGCGACCGGCGGCTCCTCCTGCGACGCCATCCGTATGCTGAAGGACAAGGGCGTGAAGGATATCCGTCTGATGTGCCTCGTTGCCGCACCCGAGGGCGTTGCCAAGGTCGAGAACGAGCATCCCGATGTGCCGATCTTCGTCGCGGCTCTGGATGAGCGCCTCAACGAGCGCGCTTATATCCTCCCCGGTCTCGGCGACGCCGGCGACCGTCTCTTCGGCACCAAGTAATCACATCTTTTTCGGGCTGCCGGCACGGCAGCCCCTTTTTTGAAAACGGAGGAACCCGGTATATGAAAACGTTTTTCTTGGTCTGTCTGTATATTTTCCTCGCCGTGATCGTCGTCGGGATCGCGGGGAGACTGCTCCGCAAAACCGAAAAGGGACGGGGCACCTTTCTCGGCAGAAGGGATCAGATCCTGAAAATGGCGTCCCTTTCGAGCCTTGACCGCACGACGGTGTGGTTTGCGACCTTCCGCCTTTCCGACGGCAGCGAGATCGACCTGAAGACCTCCGAGCAGCTCAGCGGATCCTTCCATGAGGGCAGGGAATACGATCTGACGTGGAAGGGAATGATACTGAAAACGGCGATCCCCGTAAAGCCCGAAGACGAAGAAGAACCCGAGGTGCCCGAAGAAGACGGCGCGGACGGTGAGGTCTGATGACGGAAAAAGAATATTACGCCGTTCTGTCCGCGAGCCCGCTTTTTGCGGGGCTTGACCGGAAGGAGACCGACGAAGCCGTCGGACGGATGGAGGGAAGGGTCTCTTCCTATCGGAAGGGCGATTTCCTTCACGCGCCCGGTACGCCGTTTTCCGCCTTCGGTCTCGTACTGTACGGTTCCGTACACGCCTGTACGGACGACGTGAACGGAAACCGCCTGATCATGGCGGAGGTCGGCGCGGGGAATACCTTCGGTGAGGCGCTCTGCTTCCTCTCGGTCCCCGAGCCTCCGGTTTACGTCACCGCCGCGTCGGACGCGGGGGTCCTTTGGCTGTCGCCCGCGCCGCTTTGGTCAGGCAGTTCCGACGGGATCGGCGCCGGAATGCAGAAGCGGTTTGCCGCCGTCCTTGCCGCAAGGACGCTGAAAATGAACGAACGGATTCAGATTCTTTCCAAGCGGACGATACGGGAAAAACTGACCGTTTATTTTTCCGGTCTGACGCGCGGACTTGCTTCCGGACCGGAGGGCGTTGCCTTTACCGTTCCCCTCAGCCGCGAGGATATGGCGGCGTATATCGGCACCGACCGTTCCGCGCTTTCCCGCGAGCTTTCCGCGATGAAGCGTGAGGGACTGATCGACTATCGGAAAAATGCTTTTCTTCTGAAAAAAAGATGAAATCCGTTGCATTTGCAGCGGATTTTCGCCGTTTTTTCTGCTATCCTTACATAGTAAGCAGAAAGAAGGTATTTTTCATGAAAAGAATCGTTTCTCTCCTTGCGGCGCTTCTTCTTGCCGCCGCTGTCTTCACCGGATGCGGAAAGAAAACGCCCGCCGAAGCCGTTCCCGTCCGCCTCGGCGGACTCAAGGGCCCGACCTCGATGGGGATGGTAAAGCTCCTCGACGACGCGGAGCAGAAGAAGACCGAAAACGAATACGAATATACCCTTGCCGTTGCCGCGGACGAGCTGACGCCGAAGCTGCTGAAGGGCGAGCTCGATATCGCCGCCGTTCCGGCAAATCTCGCCTCCGTTCTTTATCATAATTCCGACGGCGCGATCCGCGTCATCGCGGTCAATACGCTCGGCGTCGTCTGTCTCGTCGAAAAGGGCGGAGAGACCGTGAAGACGGTCGCCGACCTGAAGGGACAGACCGTCTACGCGACCGGAAAGGGAACCACCCCCGGCTACGCGCTTTCGTATCTGCTGACGCAGAGCGGGCTCGATCCCGAAAAGGACGTGACGATCGAATGGAAGAGCGAGCCGACCGAGGTCGTCGCGCAGATGGCGGCGCTCGATCACGCGGTCGCGATGCTGCCCCAACCCTTCGTGACGGTCGCGAAAAATCAGCTTTCCGATCTCCGCGTCGCGGTCGATCTGACGGAAGCGTGGGACGCGCTCGATAACGGCAGCCGTCTCGTCACGGCGACCCTGATCGTGCGGAGCGATTTTGCCGAAGAGCATTCCGAAGAGGTGAAGACCTTTTTGAAGGAATACGCCGCCTCCGCGGATTACGTCAACGAAAACCCGAAGGAAGCGTCGCTTCTCGTCGAAAAATTCGGTATCGTCAAAGCCGCAATCGCGGAAAAGGCGATCCCGGAATGCAATATCGTCTGTCTGACCGGAAACGAAATGAAAACCGCCGTTTCGGGGTATCTTTCGGTTCTCTTCGGTCAGGAACCGAAATCCGTGGGAGGAAAACTGCCCGACGATGACTTTTATCTCCTTTTTGAATAATACGAAGGTACGGAAAACGCTTTCCGTCCTTCTTGCCCTCGCCGTCTGGCAGATCGCCGCGGCGGCGGTCGGGTCCGATATGCTGCTTGCCTCGCCGGTCAGGGTACTTGCGAGGCTTGCTTCGCTCTTTCGGGAGCCGGGGTTCTTTTCCTCGGTGCTTTTCTCCTTTCTCCGGATCACGGCGGGGTTCCTGCTCGCCTTTTTTATGGGGATCGTCCTCGGCTTCGCGGCGGGAAAATCCGGCGCGATCGAAACCATCCTTTGGCCGTGGGTCGTCACCGGAAAGACCGTCCCGATCGCTTCCTTTATTATCCTCTGTCTGATCTGGATGGATCACAGCGGTCTGACCGTACTGATCTCGTTCCTGATCGCCTTCCCGGTGATCTATACCAACGTCCTGCAGGGGCTGAAGAGCACCGACGAAAAAAAGAAGGAGCTTGCCGCCCTTTACCGGGTCCCGTGGACGAGGAGACTGCTGTATATCGACCTCCCCGCGATCAAGCCCTATCTGCTCTCCGCCTCCTCGGTCGCGGTCGGTATGGCGTGGAAGGCGGGCGTTGCCGCCGAGGTCATCGGCATGGTGGACGGCTCGATCGGCGATATGCTTTATCAGGCGAAGGTCTATTTTCAGAACGCCGATCTGCTCGCGTGGACGGTCGTCATCATTCTCGTCAGCGTTCTTTCCGAAAAACTGTTTGCGCTGCTTCTGAAACTGTTCTTCCGGGGGGTGGAAAAGCTTTGAACGATATCGTACTGAACGGCGTTTCCAAATCCTTCGGGGAAAAAAGGGTGCTCGAACGCTTTTCCCATACCTTTCCCGGCGGGAAGATCACGGTCATCGGGGGCGCCTCCGGAAGAGGAAAAACGACCCTTCTGAACCTGATCGCCGGGCTGATGAAGCCGGACGGGGGGGAGATCGGCGGCGTTCCCGAAAAGATCGCCTTCGTTTTTCAGGAGGATCGGCTCTGCGAGGAATTCGGGGCGCTCGGCAATCTCCGTCTCGTCTGCGGCAGGACGAAAACGAAGGAAGAGCTGCTCTCCCACCTCCGCGAGCTTTCGCTTGCCGACGAACCGAAAAAGAAGGTCGGGGAATTCAGCGGCGGGATGAAGCGCCGCGTCGCGATCGCGAGGGCGATCTGCTTCGACGCCGACTGCGTCCTCCTTGACGAGCCCTTCAAGGGGCTTGACGAGGCGCTGAAAAAGGACGTGATGGACTACGTCCTCCGCCATACCGCGGGAAAGACCGTCCTCTGCGTCACCCACGACCCCGCCGAAGCGGAATACCTCGGCGCGGAGATTGTTCGGATAGATTGAAGATAGGTAGAGTATTCCATTGTTCGGATAGAAAAAGAAGCCTGTTCGCGTTTTATGCGAACAGGCTTCTTTGATCGGTATGATTTGTTCAGATGAATGTCATTTGAACAGCTTTTTTATGAAAACATCAATTAACAACTCACCGAGGATATCAGTCGAACCGTTATCATAATAGCCCTGTTCCGTATCTGTCCAAATACCGATAGAGGGCTTCACGGAACCGTTGTAATTCCGGATCAGAAAACTCGCGTCGCCCCCGGTGAACTGGTCTTCTATAAACCCGTATTCCACAAATGTATTCAGTTTGCTCTTGCCGATATAGGCAAGGGAATACTCTCCCTTAATTACCAACTGATACAGCAGCTGATAATCATTATCGGCGAGCGGTGTTTCGCCGTGCATATCATTGATAACAATCGCCTTATATGGTTTGTCGCTTCTGACAGCATCAGAACTGATTTCAGAGATCGTTATATAAGGAACAAAGCTCTTGAAATGACAATCTTCTCCGTACACGAATAAATCGGTCGGATATTCCGTCTTCATCGCTTCCGCGTTTTGCTCATAAGTGGTTTTACCGTGAGTATTATCGACGACCAACCATGTTCGCCCGGTTTCATCTTTTTCCCAATAGAGTTTACCGCTGATAAAACCGACCGCCAAAAGTGCTGAAATGATGATCAGAACGGCAATTACAATCAGCAGAATGATACGCAAAGTCCGGCTTTTCTTTTTCATATTGCACCACCAAGAAGATATTTGAGTGTTTTCATTATATCACAAACCTTTTATATAGTCAACATCATAGTGTCGGGGCGGATGGATTCCGCCGCACGACCAGTCCTTTTTTCAAAAAAGCCCGAAAAAAGTTTCCGTTTTGCGGGAAAAGATTCCTTCTCCCGTTGACTTTACGCGAAAATCCTGCTATAATAATAAAATTGAACGATAATGATTTTCCGGAGGAAAACAAACAATATGAAATGGACAGGTCTTAACGAACTGAGAGAGTCCTATCTTTCGTTTTTTGAATCGAAAGGACATCTCCGTCTGAAAAGCTTTCCGCTGATCCCCAATAACGATAAATCCCTGCTTCTGATCAATTCCGGTATGGCGCCCATGAAGAAGTTCTTCACCGGCGAGGTCATCCCGCCGCGCAACCGCGTCACCACCTGCCAGAAGTGCATCCGTACCCCCGACCTTGAGCGCGTCGGTCACACCGCGCGTCACGGCACCTTCTTTGAAATGCTCGGTAACTTCTCCTTCGGCGACTACTTCAAGGACGAGGCGATCCCGTGGGCGTGGGAGTTTCTGACGAAGGTCCTCGAAATTCCGGAGGACAAGCTGTGGCCCTCGATCTACGAGAACGATGAGGAAGCCTATACGATCTGGAAGGACCGTATCGGCGTTCCGGCGGAGCACATCGTCCGCCTCGGCAAGGAAGACAACTTCTGGGAACACGGCACCGGTCCCTGCGGTCCCTGCTCCGAGATCTACTTTGACCGCGGCGAAAAGTACGGCTGCGGCAAGCCCGACTGCAAGCCCGGCTGCGACTGCGACCGCTATATGGAGATCTGGAACAACGTCTTCTCCCAGTTCAACAATATGGGTGACGGCACCTACACCGAGCTGAAGCAGAAGAACATCGACACCGGTATGGGTCTGGAGCGTCTCGCCTGCGTCATGCAGGGCGTTGACAATATGTTCGAGGTCGATACCATCCGCAAGGTGCTGGACAAGGTCGTCGAGATCTCGGGCAAAAAGTACGGCACCGACGCCGGGAACGATATTTCGATCCGCGTCATCACCGACCATACCCGTTCCGCGTTGTTCATGATCGCCGACGGCGTCATTCCGTCCAACGAGGGCAGAGGCTACGTCCTCCGCCGCATCATCCGCCGCGCCTGCCGTCACGGCAAGCTGCTCGGCATCGACCGCTCCTTCCTCTGCGAGGTCTGCGACGTCGCGATCGGCGAGAGCAAGGGCGCTTATCCCGAGCTTGCGGAAAAAGCGGATTACATCAGAAAGGTCCTTTCGATGGAAGAGGACCGCTTCGACGCAACGATCGACGCCGGTCTTTCGATCCTGAACGGTCTGATCGCCGACGCGAAAAAGGACGGCAAGACCGTCATTTCCGGCGAGGAGACCTTCAAGCTTTACGATACCTTCGGCTTCCCGATCGACCTCACCCGTGAGATCGCGGAGGAATCCGGTCTTTCCCTCGACGACGCAAAGTTTGCCGAACTGATGCAGGCACAGAAGGTCAGAGCAAGAGAGGCAAGAGCCAACATTTCCGGCTGGGATTCCTCGAACACCGGTCTGACCAAGGACCTGCCCAAGACCGATTTCACCGGCTATACCGAAAACGAGACCGCAGGCAAGGTCATCGCGATCATCGCGGGCGATATGCTCGTGAACGAGGTCAGCGAGGGCGACTTCACGCTCGTGCTTGACAAGACGCCCTTCTACGGCGAAGGCGGCGGTCAGGTCGGCGATACCGGTTCGATCCTCGGGGCTGACGGCGAGGTGCTTGCTTCCGTCACCGATACCAAGAAGAACGACGGCATTTATCTCCATATCTGCTCGCTCGTAAGCGGGATCATCCGCGTCGGCGATACCGTCACCGCGCGCATCGATCTTGTTCGCCGCGAGGCGATCCGCCGCAACCACTCCTCCCTCCATCTGCTGCAGGCGGCGCTCCGTCAGGTCCTCGGCTCTCACGTCGAGCAGGCGGGCTCCTACGTTGACGAGCAGAGAGGCAGATTCGACTTCACGCATTACGCTGCCGTCACTGCCGACGAGCTTGCGAAAGTCGAGGAGATCGTCAATGACAATATCCTTTCCGGTATCCCGGTCGAAACGATCGTCACCGATATCGAGGAAGCAAAGAAGATGGGCGCGATGATGCTCTTCGGCGAAAAGTACGGTCAGACCGTCCGCGTCGTCAAGATGGGAAATGCGTCGAGCGAATTCTGCGGCGGTACCCACGTCGATAACACCGCCCGCATCGGCCTCTTCCATATCGTCACCGAGGCTTCGGTCGCTTCCGGCGTCCGCCGCATCGAGTGCGTCACCGGAAAGAACGTCCTCTCCGTCCTCGCCGAAAAGCAGGCGCTGATCGACAGGGCGGCAAAGGAGCTCAAGGTCCCGAACCCGACCGATCTGCCCCTCCGCGCCGCACAGGTGCAGGAAGAACTCCGCACGGCAAAGCACGAGATTGAGGCGCTCAACGCCAAGCTCGCCGCTTCCGCGACGCAGGCGCTTCTCGATTCTGCCGCCGACGTGGACGGCATCAAGGTCATCACCAAGATCTTCCGCGACTGCGCGCCCGAAATGCCGCGCGCGATCTGCGACGAGATCAAGGCTTCTTACGATAACGCGGTCATCGTTCTCGCCGCCGAGATCGGCGCGAAGCTGACCTTCACCGCCGCCTGCGGCAAGGAAGCCGTCAAGCGCGGCGCACACGCCGGCAACCTCGCCAAAGCGGTCGCGCAGGCGACCGGCGGCAACGGCGGCGGCAGACCCGACAGCGCCTCCTCCGGCGGTAAGGATGCTTCCAAGACCGCGGAAGCCCTCGCTTCGGTCCCCGCGCTCGTCAAGGGAATGCTGAAGTAAGAGTCTTAAGTCTTGAGCCTTAAGTCTTAAGACGGATTCAATTTTTCCGTTGAACAGCAAAATGCCTCGTCCGTGAAAACGGACGAGGCATTTTTGTTTTCTTCAGGCTTAAGGCTTAAGGCTTAAGACTTTAGACTCAAAACTCAATACTGCGCTCTCGCGGTTTCCTCCGCGGCGATCTCCGCCCATCTCCAGAGGCGGCGGGGATCGTGGCGGACGGTGCTGATATCCTTGAGGATCATTTCGAGGCAGACGCCGTTCGACTGCGCGGCTTTGATCGTGCGGCGCAGATCGGCACGGACGACGTCCTCGTCGAAGACGTCGGAGGCGAGCAGGGCGGGGTTCGGTTTGTTCGACATAATGTATTTCTTCGGCAGATTGGCGGCAAATTCCTCGCGGTCGCTCCACGGGCTGCACGAGATCTTGCGGATCTTCGGCATCTTCGCCACGATATCAAGGCGGTCGGAAAGCTTATCGCAGCAGCCGTAGTAGATCGCGCCGAAATAGGGGAAGAGGCGCTGCATATAGGGCACCTCGAATTCGTCGGTGATCGCGGGAGAAACCGAGGTGAAGAGCTGTGCGAGACCGAAGCCCCAGCCGTCGTAGGTGGTCGGGTTGTCGGGGTCGCAGGAGGCGGAGGGAAGATCGGTGCCGAAGGTGTGGGAGCAGTGGCAGTAGTTCGAGTTGATATCGTAGAGACCGAGCTTATTGATCTGTTCGATGCGGGAGATCGTCGCCTCGGTCAGACGGTTCATGATGGCGTGCATCATTTCGGGGCGGTCCATCAGCTCGATGTAGCAGTTTTCCACGCCCATGCACTGGGTGATGAAATCCCAGATGCCGAGGTGCAGGATGAATCCGCGGAATTTCACGGGCGCGATGCCGTCGAAGATGTACTGCGCGGTCTCCATGACCTCTTTTTCGACCTCACGGTTGACCGTGATGACCGGGTCCTTGATCTTTTCGACGTCCTCGGGCTCCTCAAACTGATTGATGAAATGATAGGCGAAGACGGCGCTGTCCTTTTCGGTCGCAAGCCTTTCGTTCTGAATGTTGACGCCGTAGCCGGTGTCGCCGAGAATGCGCGGGATCAGGATGTAGGGGTTCAGCACCATATCGACCGGGAGGTGCTCCCATTTGTAAATTTCCATCCGCATCTCGTATTCCACGCCCCGGAAATAGGGATTCTGCACCTTGCATATCAGGCTGCCGTCTACGTCGAGCTCGTTCCACGGCATCTGGTCAATCAGCACCATCGGCTTGACGGTATTGAGTGAGTTGTGGCGGAGCCACATTTTACGCTTCAGGTCCTGCACGGGCAGGGTGGCGTACGCCATATACTTTTTGCCGAGCTCGCGGAGGACTTCGATATCTTCCTTTGAAATCTGCATCATAACGGTAGGATTCCTTTCAATCTTCAAAAGGGAACAGCATCTGTTCCATATAGTTTTCGTTGAAGGCGGGATTGCCGCCGAGGTTGACCGCTTCCGCGCTTTCTGCAAAAGCGTTCAGCGTACCGACCGACGAAGCGTCGAGCATCAGCGTTACCGCGCCGGCGAGCGCGGCGTTGCCGATCGGACGGGCGACGGCGCCGAGCGCACCGGGGATCAGCCCGATCCGGACGGCGCTTGCGATGTTCAGGTGACTGCCGAAGCCACCCGCGATACAGAGCGTCCCGATCTCCTCTTCCTTCGTTCCGGAGACCTCAAGGAGCGTTTTGATTCCCGCCGCGATCGCCGCTTTGGCGAGCTGAACGGCGCGGATGTCCTTCTGATTCGGGGCGACGCCGTCGGCAAGGGTCGTGTCCCCGTCGATCGAACCGGTCTCGTCGATGATTTCGGTATCGAGATAGCAGGCGACGGCGTCGATCAGACCCGATCCGCAGATGCCGGTCGCTTTTCCTTCGCCGATGACGTGAACGCCGAGACCGCCTTCGGTCACGGTGACCCTGTCGATCGCGCCGGGAACGCCGCCGCAGCCGCAGGAGATCCCCGCGCCCTCAAAGGCGGGACCGGCGGCGGTGGAGGAAACGTAGAGCTTACCGTTTTTGAAAAGCGCGATCTCCCCGTTCGTTCCGATATCGCAGAGCAGGGCGGTCTCGTTCTTTTCGGTCATGCCGGAGGCAAGGACGGCGGTCGAAATGTCGGCGCCGACGAAGGCGCTCATACAGCGCGGGAGATAGGCGGGAACGCCGTCGAACTCCCATTCCTCCCCGAAGAGCGTGTCCGCCCGGAACGGCGCGTGGGAGAGGCAGTCCGGATCGCGCCCGGTCAGGAGATAGAGCATCGTCGTGTTTCCGGTCAGAACGTAACGGTCAACGGCGTCCGGTGTCAGCCCCGCTTTTGTTACGGCTTCGTTCCGGAGCGAACGGATGCAGTCCCGGATCAGCCCGGAAAGGAGGGAGAGCTTTCCTTCCTTCGCCGCGCCGATCCTGCCCATCACGTCGGCGGCGATCGCCGTCTGCGGGTTGACCGCGGAAGCGTCGGCAAGGAACGCGCCGGTTTTCAGATCGTAAAGGCGGAGCACGACGGTCGTCGTGCCGATATCGACGGCGGCGCCGACCGTTCCGCTCATCGGAGCAAAGGAGACGTTCAGGGAGCCGAAGCCGGTCTCGATGACCATCTCCGGCTTCTCCTCGGGCAGGGTAAGGATCGCGTCGCCGAGCAGCCGCGTCTGGCAGGAGAGACGGTGTCCGGCGCGTTTTTCGTTTTCGGTGAGGGGAGAAAGCGCCCCCTCGATATCGACGGCGCATTTCCCGCAGACGCCTCTGCCGCCGCAGGGATGGGGAAGTGCGAACCCGGCTTTTTCGGTCAGCTCGCTGACCTTCGGCGTCCCCTCAAACGGGACGGAAAGCACCGTTTTGCCCTTCCGGATCGTCAGTATTGCCATTTCATTCCTCTTCGTTGAACAGAACGAGACCGAAATAGGTCACGGTGTTCTGTCCGTTGATGTATTTCAGCCCGGTCGGCTCGGTGGTCTTGTAGACGTCGATGCCGTAGGATTCCATCGAAGCCATCGCTTCTTCGGGCATACGGCAGGGGAGGTTATCGAGCTTGGCGCAGCGCTCGCACATCCGGCATCCGCCCGCGCCGAGGAACAGGATTTTATCGGAGATCGCTTTGGCCGCTTTTCTGACTTTTTTGCAGACCTCGGCGTGAGTCTTTCCGGCTTCCGCCATGCCCTCGAAGTCAAAGCTGTCCTCGATCTCCGCGATCGTCTGGAACAGTAAACCGTGGGAATAATTCCGGATGCTTGCCATCAGCACGTCGATGTCGCCGACGTCGGGCGGACACATCCAACAGCGGCCGTAACCGCCGCAGGCGTTGGAGGCGCAGATATCGCGGAAGGAACGGGAAGTAACGACGGTGTCGGAGGAAATGACGGCGGCCTTCGTCGCCCCTGCGTCAAGCGCCGCTTTGATCCAGAGATTCTGATCCATAATCAAAACTCCATTCTGTAATGACGGAAAAAGGGATGCCGAATACCCGAAAAAAGATATTCAACACCCCTTTCCGAGGTTTAATTCGTTTTCTCGTAAGCTTTGACCGCTTCACGGAGCGCGCGGATATAGTCCGCGTTGCTGCCGCAGCAGCCGCCGATCATATCGACGTAGGGAAGTGCCGGGAGGATGTCTCTTACGAAGGCTTCCGCGTCGTAGGAAGCGGAGCCCGTGCCGTCGGCGGCAAGGATCGGCTTGCCCGCGTTCGGCTTGAAGACGATCGGGAGCGAGGTCTTTTCGGCAAATTCCTTTATCACCGGGACCGCGAGATCGGGACCGAGCGAGCAGTTCATGCCGATGCCGTCGATGCCGATCGGCGTCAGACAGTCGATGACGTCCTTGACCGAGTTGCCCATAATGGTCTTTCCGACCTTTTCAAAGGTGAGGGTGCAGAAGACCGGAACGCCGAACTCCTTTGCGGCTTCGGCGGCGACCCGCATCATTTCCATATCGATGAAGGTCTGGAGCATAACGCAGTCCGCACCCGCCTTCATGCCGCTTTCAAAGTGACGGAGGTAGGTGTCTCTCACCTCTTCCTCGGTCAGATCGCCCCACGGCTCCATCAGCTGGGAAAGCGGTCCCGCGGCAAGCGCGACCGGAACGGAGGTGCCTTCCGCCGCCTCCTTCGCCAGACGCACGCCGGTTTCCACGACCGTATCGGGGTCGTAAGAGGAGGCACGCGCGACCGACGGGGCGTTCGCGCCGAAGGTGTTGGAAAGGATCATTTCGGATCCGGCTTCCAGATACGCTCTGTGCAGGGAGCGAACGAAATCGGGCTGCTCGAGGTTATAGATCCACACGGGGACCTTTTTCACGCCGTTTTTCTCGGCGATCTCCCAAAGACCGGTGCCGACGGCACCGTCGAGCAGTGTGATCTTTTTTGCCATAGGGGATCCTTTCGGTTACGCGCAGAACTCCACGGCTTTTTCCGCGGCGCTCGTTGCGTCGGAGGTGTAGGCGTCCGCACCGATCTGATTGCGGAATTCCTCGGTAACGGGAGCGCCGCCGATCATGACCTTGATCTCGCCCTTCTTGCCTGCGGCCTCGACCGCCTTGACGACCTCACCCATGACGCCCATCGTGGTGGTCAGAAGAGCGGAGCAGCAGATGACCTTGCAGCCCTGCTCGATCGCGGTCTGCACGAAGGTCTCGGGAGCGACGTCGGTGCCGAGGTCGATGACCTCAAGGCCCTTGCCCTCCATCATCATCTTGACGAGGTTCTTGCCGATGTCGTGCAGGTCACCCTTGACGGTGCCGATGCAGACCTTGCCGGTCGCCTTGACGCCCTCTTCGAGCAGATGGGGCTTCAGGACCGCGACGCCCATATTCATCGCGCGTGCGGCGATGAGGACCTCGGGAACGAAGATTTCGTTGTTCTTGAATTTTTCACCGATGATGTTCATACCGTCGAGGAGACCTTCGCTTAAAATGGTCTTTGCGGGGATCCCCTCGTCAAGCGCCTGCTGGCAGAGCTCCTTGACGATCTTTGCCTTGCCGATCTGAAGATTTTCGGAAATGGTTTTGAGTTCCATAATCATTTTCTCCTTTTGGGAAAATTATTTTCTGTATCAATAATCCCGATTCTGTTTCCAGATATCGAGGATCATCCGGTAGCGTTCCGGCGGCATGCCGCGGAAGGGAACGTTGCTGGTGCAGAAGAAGTAACCGCCGTTCGGTTTGCCGTAGGTGAGGCAGTACATCGCGCTGTTGCGGACGTCCTCGTCGGTACCGGTCTGCATCGCCGCGCAGTGGACGTTGCCGCAGAGGCAGACGCGGTCTCCGTAGAGACGCTTGACCTCGCGGATATCGACGCCCGCCATCGGGTCGAGGGAATGGATCGCGTGCGGGTTGCACTCCACCATCATATCGAGGATCGGCATGATGTTGCCGTCGGTGTGCTTGATGGTGTACTGTCCGTTTTCGCGCGCGGATTTGATGATCTTGTAAAGATAGGGCTGAATGAATTCGGCGAACATCGCGGGGGAGAGGAAGGGACCGCTGTTGTAGCAGTAGTCCGAGCAGAGGATCAGCGATTCGACGCCCGCCTCGGCGAAGGATTTGTTTCTTTCGATCGCGTAATTCGCCATCGCTTCCGCCTGCGCGTGGACCGAATCGGGATCGTCGGCGATGCGGTAGGCGAAGTCGTACATCTGGTTGCCGTCCGGGATCGCGAAGGTGCCGTCGCCGTGAAAGGTGAACATCACCTCGTGGTTCGTGACGTCGGCAAGGTCGTTGATATACTCGATCATTTCGGGCGGGAGCTTCTTCGGATTGCTGAAATCGCCGATGGCGTTCAGCGGGATGATGGAGTAATCAAGCTCTCCGTAGACGTATGCCTGATATTCCGCCATTTCGCGGATGGCACGGCTCTTTTCGAGGGGAGAGAGCTTATACATATTATTGCCCCAGAGTGCCGGGGGGACGATGGACTTGCCGAACATGACCTCGGCAAGCTGATATTCCAGTTCAAAGGTCGGGACGCGGTCGGGGATCTGTCTTGTCAGCGCCGCGATCGCACGCTCCTTATGGGTCATCGGTTTCATAGAGAACTCCTTTCGCTTGGAAAGACTGCCGGTATTTTGTTCAGTATAACACAGAATAAAGCGTTTGACAAGGCATTTTTGAATATTTTCATAAAAAACGGTTGATTTCTATCGGGAGTGCCGGAAAGAATCGGGATTGTTACGATACGTTAATAAAAAAGTTTCGCTTTCATAAGGAAAAAACGCTCCGGATTCTGTATAATAGGAAAAAACGTTCCGGAAAGGCTTCGGTGCTGAAATATGCTTTCTGACCGTATCGCAACTCTGATCCTGAATCCCGTCGCCGGAAAGGCGAGAGGGAAGCAGATCCTTTTTGACGTGGAAAACGCGCTGCAGCAGGCGGGCTATTCCAACCGCCTTCATATCACGACCTGCCGCGGCGAGGCGACGCTTGCCGCCGCGAAATACGCTTCCGACAGCGAGGTCATCGCCTGCCTCGGCGGGGACGGCACGCTGAACGAGACGATCTCGGGCGTGCTGACCGCAGAAAACCTTGAAAAAAAGCCGAAACTCTGCTATATTCCCGCGGGCACGACGAACGATTTTGCCGCCACGGTCGGGATTCCGAAGGATATCCCTTCGATCCTCCGTTCCCTGAAGGAAGACAGAACCGCCGAGGTGGATATCGGTTCGTTCGGGAACCGTTTCTTTACGTATATCGCTTCGTTCGGTATCTTTACCCGTGCCTCCTATTCGGCGGATCAGAACACGAAAAACGTGCTCGGTCATCTTGCCTACGTTCTCGAGGGGGCGAAGGAGATCTCCGATCTCGGAAAGGTCTATCACGTGAGCGTGGAGTATGACGGCGGGGCGGTCGAGGGAGACTATATCTTCGGCTCGGTCTCGAACACCACCTCGATCGGCGGGATTTTCAAGCTGCCGTCCGATCACGTCGCGCTCGGGGACGGAAAATTCGAGCTGATGCTCATCCGCGCGCCGCAGAATCTCGTGGAGATCCAGAAGGATCTGGATATGATGCGCACCGGGGATTTCGACGGAGAGCAGATCGTTTTCGCGCAGACCTCCTATGCCCGCATCCGCTCGACCGAGCCCCTCGCGTGGTGCAACGACGGCGAGTTTGCCGGGGATCTGACCGACGTGACCGTGAAAAATCTGCATCGCGCGGTCGAAATATTCGTAAAATAAACGTAACGGCGGCACCGGTTTCCGATCGGTGCCCTTTTACGGAGAGGAGGGAAGGATTTGAAGAAAAGTGAAAAGGCGAAAGCCGTTCTGCACAAGGCGCGCGTCGTCATGGATAAGATCAACCGCGACAACGTTTACGCCTACGCCGCGCAGGCGTCCTTTTTCATCTGCATCTCGGCGATCCCGTTTTTAATGTTCCTTCTGACCCTGCTCCGCTTCTTTCTCCCGCTCGACGCGGCGGAGCTTCTTTCCCGTGCCCTCGGGGTCCTGCCGACGCAGGTGCACGCCCTTGCCGCGTCTGTCATCAGCGAGCTTTACGCCTCGGGCGTCCCGCTGATCTCGCTGACGGCGGTTCTGCTGCTCTGGTCGGCTTCCGCCGGGATCCGTTCGGTCGCCGACGGGATCCGTCTCGTTTACGGCAGCCGTCTCAAGATCACCTTCTTCGACCGGTATCTGAAATCCTTCCTTCTCACTTTGATCTTCATTCTGCTCCTGCTCGTCACCGTGCTGCTTCTGCCGTTCGGCGGGCGGCTGTGGGATCTTTTCGTGCGGATCACGCATATCCGGTCGCTGTTCGGCGAGACGCTGATCGACCTGCGCGGGCTGATCTTCTATCTCTTCCTTTCGGTCGTCTTCCTCGCGCTCTTCCGCGCCCTTTCCCCGAAGGGCTCGGGAATGCGTCTGCGCGACCATTTTCCCGGCGCAGCCGCGGCGGGCGCGGGATGGGTGCTCTATTCGTGGGCGTACTCGCTCTACGTCGATCACTTCGCCCACTATTCGCTGATCTACGGCAGCCTTACCGCCGTGATCCTCTTTATGCTCTGGCTGTATATGAGTATGCTGATCCTGCTCCTCGGCGCCGAGCTGAACGTGTTCCTGTACCGGAAAAAGACGGGATACGGGGAAAAAAGCGAATGATCCGGGCAGTATTCACTCTTTTTTTACAAGAAAATCAGGTGCCCGACAAAAAAGGACTTGTTTTTCCTCTCCCGGTATGGTACAATAAAAAGAGAGGAAGGAGGGGCTGCCTTTGATCATAGAGACCTTCAAGCGGTACGAGACCAAATATTATCTGACCGAAAGGCAGTATCGGGCGCTGACCGAACGGATCGCACCCTATACCGAGCCCGATCCTTACTGCGTGGACGGAAAGAGCTACCCGCTTTACAACGAGTATTTCGACACGCCCGACCACCGCATCCTGCTGAATTCGCTCGCGAAGCCGTATTATAAGGAAAAGCTCCGCGTCCGCTCCTATTATCCCGACCCCGCGGAGGACGGTACGGTCTTTTTCGAGCTGAAAAAGAAGATCGGCGGCGTCGTGAACAAGCGCCGCGCCTCACTGAAACGCGCCGAGCTGACCGCGTTTCTGGAAACCGGAGCGTTTCCCGAGGCAAAGGACGTGGAAAAGGGCTTTATGAAAAAGCAGGTCTTGCGGGAGATCGCACGGTTCCTTGAAGTCAACGAGGGCGCCCGGCCGGTCTATTACGTCGCTTACGACCGCGTCGCGCTTTTTGCGAAGGACGACCGGGAGTTCCGCATCACCTTTGATAAAAACATCCGCGCCTCCGAAAAGGACGGCTTTTCTCTGACCGAGGACCCCGACTGTGTACAGCTTCTGCCCGACGGAATGTGGCTGATGGAGACCAAGATCTCGTCGGCGCTGCCGCTGTGGCTCACGTCCGCGCTTTCGGAGCTTGAGATCAGACAGACGAGTTTTTCCAAGGTGGGCAAAGCGTTTGAAGTCTTTCAGACGGGCATTCCCTCGGGGGAAAAGATCCGGAAAAGCCTTTCGGGGCTTGCGGCATACCGTCAATAATACATCATACAGGAGAACGAACCATGCTTGACAAGTTATTTTCCAGTGCGGTGGGGCAGAGCCTTTCCGTCGTCAACGTCCTGATCATTTTCGCCTCCGCGATCGTGCTCGGGCTCGGTATCGCCTGCTGCTTTATGCTGGCGCATAAGAAGGAGGGCTACCTCCAGTCCTTTATGATCTCGCTCGTTACGATGCCCGCGATCGTCGCCATCGTGATCCTGCTGATCGGCAACAGCGTGGCGAGAGCGCTTTCGCTCGGCGGCGCCTTCGCGCTGATCCGCTTCAAGAGCAACCTCACCGACACGAAGGACCTCGTTTACCTCTTCTTCGCGGTCTCCGTCGGAGTTGCCTGCGGGATGGGATACATCGCCTACGCCGTTCTTTTCACGATCCTCCTCGGCGCGATCCTGCTCGTGCTCCATAAGCTGAATTTCGCGGCTTACGGAAAGGACACCGTCAACCTGAAGGTCACCGTCCCCGAGAATCTGAATTTCGAGGGTCTGCTCGACGATATTCTGAACGAATACGCCTCCGCGTGGGTGCTGCGCAAGATGCGTACCGTTGATTTCGGCTCGCTGTTCGAGCTGAACTACCGTCTGACGCTGAAGGACGCGGGAAAGAAAAAGGAACTGCTCGATAAGATCCGCGAGCGCAACGGCAACCTCTCGGTCTCCCTCACTCTCTACGAGTACGAAATGCCCACGGCAGACTGACGGAACGCGCACGAAAAATCAAAAAAAGGAAACCCCGCCGAAAAGGATTTTTCATTCTTCGGCGGGGCTTTTTCGGTTCGGCGTAACGGGTATTATTCTTCGCTGAACGATTCTCCGTTTTTCACTTTGACGAAAGTAAAATTGTCCGGGTCTTCCGCTCTCCGGATCAGTCTTTCTTTTCGGTCCGCACGGGCGTCTCTTTTTCTGCCATATCGCGGAGCACCTCCGCGGTTTCCCGGAAGTCGTCCACGAAGAACAGCCGGTAGGTTTTCGAGGCGGTCCGGACGGTGACGGTACCGAAATTCAAAGCCGGAACGCTGTCGAGGGTGCGTCTGACTTTAACCTCCAGAATATCCCCGGGGAAAACGAGCTCGTTTTTCGGAAGCAGGACGGAATGCCCGTCGTAAACCGTGACGATCTCGTTCGGGGTCTTCATATACAGAACGTCCGCGATGATCGCGAAAGCCGAAACGATCATGAAAGCGAGCATACCGATCACGTTGTATCTGACGAGCTCAAAGACCAGGATCCCTCCGATAACGAGCGTGACGGCGCTGATCCAGACGCCTGCCTTTTTGCTTTTGCGGGCGATGACTTCATCCATGCGATGACCAACCTTTCTCCCCGGAAACGGGGCTGATGAACAATCGGTGCTGACGGCGGGAACCGCCGCAGGAACGCGTCCGAAAACGGCGCGTTTTCGTTTTTTCCGACCTTTTATCCGAGATCGGGGGTATCGGTAAAGACGATCTCCGTGCGGTCGGTGCCGTCGGTCTCGAAGACGACGATCTCGTTGTCCCCTTCGTTAAGGAAGGGAGCGGGGCAGTAGAGCGTTTTCTGGGGACCCGCGTCGTTATAGTACCGTCCGAGGTTGACGCCGTTTACCGAAACGAAGCCGTGGCGGAATCCGTCAAGGCGGAGGAAGGTGTCCTTCGGCTTTCCTTCGATCGAAAGCGTCCCCTTGAAGAAGGTCGGCTCGTCGGTGCCGCCCTCTCCCGGACGGTATTCGATCCTTGAAAGCTCCTCCGCGGTCATTTCGAGGGGGTAGATCTCCCATCCGAAGATGAAACGGAAGGCGAACCGGACGCCGGTGATCCCCTTGCGGTCGCGCAGATACGGACCGTAGTTGGTCCTGCCCATATTCTCGACGAGGATTTCGAGCGTTTCGGTCTCCGCGTGCTTTTCGGGCAGAACGATCGGGTCTTCCTTGCGGCTGCGTTCCCACGTCCCGAATTTCTCACCGTCGAGGAAAAAGATCGCGCGGTCGTGGATCGTTTCGGCGGTCAGAGTACGTTCGCGGAAGGTGTCGTGAAGGGTATGGACGTAGAGCGTGTAGCCCCAGTTCTGCCCGATGCTTTCCTGAAAGACCGGGACCGGGGAATATACCGGCTTCACCATCTGTCTCGCGGCGTCACGGAAGGAGGCACGGAGGGGCAGGGATACTTTGCCGTACGCCGCCTTTTCGACGTTCTTTGCCGTGACGG
>JAKSPT010000012.1 GCA_024404495.1 Lachnospiraceae bacterium | reverse complement strand
TGAATATGACGCCGCTTGACATCATGTACGGCTGCGTGGACGAAGCGCGTTACGAAAAGATGCTGAAGCTCGCGAAGGACGCAAACGTCGACATCATCCGCGTCTGGGGCGGCGGCATCATCGAGAAGGAAGCCTTCTACGATCTCTGCGACAAATACGGCATCATGATCTGGCAGGAGTTCATTCAGTCCTCCTCCGGTATCGACAACATCCCCTCGAAGGACGCCCGCTTCCTCGCGCTGATCGAAAAGACGGCGGTCTCGGCGATCAAGGAGAAGAGAAACCACGTCGCGCTCACCTTCTGGAGCGGCGGCAACGAGCTGATGGATGAGCACGGCATCCCCTCGAAATACGAGGATGAGAACATTGCTTTGCTGAAATCCCTCTGCGAAAAATACAATCCCGAAACGCTGATGCTTCCGACCTCCGCTTCCGGTCCCTCCGAGTGGAATATTCAGGGCAAGCCCGAGATGAACCACGATATCCACGGTCCGTGGAAGTACGACGGTCCGGTCGGTCATTATACCCTCTACAACACCGCGACCTGTATGCTCCACAGCGAATTCGGCTGTGACGGTATGACCAACCTGCCGATGATCGAGAAATACCTCGCGCCCGAAAGCCGCGACAGAGTCTATACCGTGGCGGAAAACCTGACGTGGCGTCATCACGGCGAGTGGTGGGACACCACCTGGCGCGACTTCAATCTGTTCGGCAACCTGACGAACGACCTGCCCACCTTCGTGACCGTTTCTCAGTATATGCAGGGCGAGGCGATCCGTTACGCGCTTGAAGCGCACCGCCGCCGTGCATGGCAGTGCTGCGGCGCGATCACCTGGCAGTTCAACGAGCCGTGGCCGAACGTCTCCTGCACCTGCGTCGTCGACTACGAGTGCAACCCGAAATTTGCGTATTACTATTACCGCGACGCGATGAAGCCCTACCATATCTCGATGCGGTACGACAAGCTCGTCTGGGACGCGGGCGAGACCTTTGACGGCAAGCTCGCGCTGCTCGACGACACGAAGAGCGATAAGCCCTCGAAGCTCCTTGCCGCCGTCACCGATCAGGGCGGAAAGGGCCTCGCTTCCTCCGATTCCGAACTGAACTTCGTCATCCCCGCAGGGACGAAGTATTTCACGGTGAAATGCGGAGCGTCCGACGGCGAAAGGAACGACGAAAACGTCTATCTGTTCTTCGTCAAGGGCGAAGGCAGACCCGACGCCGATGCCGGGGCGGTCAAGGCGCTTGTCGCCGCCTATCTGGCAAAGGAAGCGTGAAACGAAAAATCACAAGCCTGCTCTTTCCGGCGCTGACGCTGCTGTTCGTCCTCTTCGTCTTTTCCAATTCGATGAGGACCGCTGCCGAATCGTCGGAGGAGAGCGGTGCGGTGCTTGACGGGCTGCTTGCTCTTTTCCCGTTCCTTGCGGGCAGGATCGGGCAGTTTGTCATCCGCAAGGCGGCGCATTTCTCGGAATTCGGTCTGCTCGGCGTGCTGTTCGGGCTTTCGGAGCGGCTGAAATGCTCCGCGTGGCATACCGGAGAGACGGAAAAGCTCCTTTCCCGCGCCGCGCTTTTCCTCACCGCGGTCCCGCTTCTTGACGAAACGATCCAGCTTTTCGTTCCCGGCAGGAGCGGAGAGCTTCGCGACGTGTGGATCGACCTCGCGGGCGGAGCGCTCGGGTTTCTTCTGTCCCTGCTCTTTACCCGCAAAAAGAAAACGACGAACGACTGACACGAAACGGAAACGGAGCCGCCTCCGATCGGACGCAGCTCCGTTTTCGGTTCCGATATTCAAAAGAAACCGATATGAAAAAATCACTTTTTACGATATTTCTTCTTTTCCTCCTTCTTCTCGCCTCCTGCGCGGGACGGGAGGGACCGGGAAAAACGACCGACCCCGTTTCCGAAACGGCGGAAATGACTGCCGCGCCGGAAACGAAACCTGAAACGGAGCCTGTTACCGACCCTGCGACGGAACCCGCGACCGATCCCGTTACGGAACCGGTTACCGATCCCGTCACGGAACCCGAAACGGAGCCTGAAACGGAACCGGAAACCGAACCCGTGACCGAACCCGTCACCGAGCCGCCGGAGGACCTTCCGGTCGAGTACGCCCCCGCGCCTTCGACCGCGACGCCGGGCAGCACGGTCACGACCCATCCCTACGCGATCGTTCCGCCGCTTGCCAAGAATCCCGACGACCCGCTCGGACCGATCACGGTGGATATGGAAAAATATTTTTCGGACGTGATCCTGCATCCGACCGAAAACGCCGGGGACGACTACCTCGACAATATCATTTTCCTCGGGGATTCCCGCACCTACGGGGTCAAGGTCTATAACCAGTGGTACAATTTTTTGAAAAACGGGCTCGATACCAAGCAGGTCTGGGCGCCGAAAAACGGGACGATCACGCTCTTCGACGTGCTCGAGCGCAGGGATTGTTGGATCGTCTATCCCGAGGACGGCACGGAGATCAGCCTGACCGAATGCGTCCGCAGAAAGCACCCGCAGACGATATTTATCAATCTCGGCATCAACGGCGTCGGCTATATGAGCGAAACGGAATTCAAGCGGGAATACGGCGAGATCATCGAGATGATACTGACCGAATCCCCCGAAACGAAGATCATCCTCGCCGGGATGATGCCGGTGACGGCGTCGTTCCCGTACAATCCTGCCCTCGGCGTCTGCAATTACAGCATCGCACGCGGCAACGTGATGGTCGCTCAGCTCGCGCAGGTTTACGGAGTAAAATATCTTGACCTTTACGAGTGCTATGCCGACGAAACCGGCTATCTGCCCGAGAAATACAACGGCGGCGACGGGCTGCACCTCAGCGGCGACGCCTACGTGAAAATGATGGAGTATATCGTCACGCACGCTTATCAATAAAACGAAAAGGACTCATCCGGTCGGACGGGTCCTTTTTGCTGCCGTTATCTCTTTGAAAGCACTTCTTTTTCGTATTTCTCGATGGTGTCGAACCATTTTGCGTCTGCGGGAACGCCGCTGCGGCGGCAGAATTCCGCCCAGACCGCGCCGGAGGGGAAGGACTTGAGTTCTTCCTGCAGCGCCATCAGCTTGGTGAAATTGCCCTCGTTCTGCAGCTTCGTGAATTCCGCGTGCGGGGTCAGCATGGCGATGAGGAGCGCCTTCTGCAAGCTCCGCATTCCGATGACCCACGCGGCAACGCGGTTGATCGAGGCGTCGAAGTAGTCGAGCGCGATCGCGATATCGGAAATCCTGCCCGAGGCGACGATCTCCTTCGCGATCTCCTTGGTCTCGTCGTCGAGACGGACGACGTGGTCGGAGTCCCATCTGACCGAGCGGGTGATATGCAGACCGAGCTTCGGATAGAAGGCGAGCATCGAGGAAATCTTTTCGGAAACGACCTCGGTCGGGTGATAGTGACCGTTGTCCATCAGCGGAACGATCCCCGCCTTTGCCGCGTAGTTCAGCGCGAACTCGGCGGAGCAGACGGTGAAGGATTCAAGACCGATGCCGAAGACCTTCGATTCGAGGGTGACGTAGACCTTTTCACGGTCGTAGGGGATCGAGAGGATATCGTCGAGCGCGGCTTTCAGGCGCATTCTCGGCCCGAGGCGGTCGGCGGGGACGTCCTTGTAGCCGTCGGGCATCCAGATGTTCATCACGCAGGGGATCCCGGTCTCCTCGGCAAAATACTGGGAGATGCGGATACAGCACTTGACGTGGTCGATCCAGAAGCGTCTGACTTTCTCGTCCGGGGAGGAAAGCGTGAGGGAATCGGCTGCCATTTCGTGCGAGAAGAGGGTGGGGTTGAAGTCGATGCCCATACCTCTTTCCTTTGCGAATTCGACCCATTTTCTGAAATGCTTCGGCTCGATGCGGTCGCGGTCAACGAACTCGCCCTTTTCAAAGATCGCGTAATTCGCGTGGAGGTTCAGCTTCTTTTTGCCGCCGATAAGAGAGAATGCGAGGTCAAGGTCAGCCATCAGCTCTTCGGGCGTGCGCGCCTTGCCGGGGTAGTTTCCGGTGGTCTGGATGCCGCCCGAAAGCCCGCCGTCGTGATCGAAGCCGATGACGTCGTCTCCCTGCCAGCAGTGCATGGAGATCGGGGTGGAAAGCAGATCGTTCAGCGCTTTTTCGGTGTCGATGCCGATCCCGGCATATTGTTCCTTCGCAAGATCGTAAGCGTTCATGGTGTTCTCCTTTATGAAACGGTTCAGTTTGGAATCAGTAAATTCATACGGTAAACGAAAACGGAAAGGTCGGAGGCGGTGATCCCCGCAAGACGGAAGGGAGCCTTTTCCCCGGTTTCCCCGGAGACGGTCAGAGTGCCGTTTTCTCCCGCCGCAAAGCGGAGAAAGACGCCGTGGTCGGGATCGCGGAGCGACGCTTCGTCCCCCGCGGAAAAAGCTTCAAGGGCTTTCAGGAGGCGGCGGAATTCTTTGATATCGAACGTCCGGCGCGCTTCGGCGGTCCCCGAAGCGGTGCCGACCGTAAAGGTTATATCGGTGTTGCGGAGGCAGCCCGCGCGGGCTTCGCTTTCGTAATAGAGAAAGTCGGTGACGGTAAAACAGGCGTCCGTCCCCGCCTTCAGCGTGATCGGCTTCATCCGATCTCTTTGCCCACGAAGGAGGCGGCGACGCAGTCACGCGCCTCGGAGAGGGAAGAGAAGGTCCCGGTCGCGAGCATCTGCGCGGTCAGATTGCCGATCGCGGTCGCCTCGGTGGGTCCCGCCACGACTTTCTTGCCGCTCATTTCGGCGGTGAGGCGGTTGAGGAGACCGTCCTTGCTGCCGCCGCCGATGATGTGGATCGTGCCGATCTTCTTTCCGAGGTGCTTTTCAAGCTTTTCCGCCTCGGAGCGGTATTTGTCGGCGAGGCTGTAATAGATCACGGCAAAGAGCTTTCCCACGCCGTCTTTTTCGGTCAGCCCGGCGGCTTTTCTGACGGCGTCGGTCATACTTTCGGGCGCGAGGAATTCCTTCGCGTTGACGTCGATCAGCTTTTCCGGTCTTCCCGCTTCGGAGGCGAGGCGTTCGATATCCGCAAAGGAATAGTTCCCGCCGGCGGCGTTCAGTTCCTTTCTGACCGATTGGATCATCCACAGCCCCATGATGTTTTTCAGATAGCGGTAGCGGCGGTCGTAGCCGCCCTCGTTCGTGAAGTCGCAGAGGAAGCTTTCCTCTCCGGTGTCGGCGGTCATGCGCTCAACGCCCATCAGAGACCACGTTCCCGAGCTGATGTAAATGACGTTTTCCTCGTTGGTGGGAAGGGCGAGCACGGCGGAGCCGGTATCGTGCGCGGCGGGAAGCAGAACGGTGACGTCCATCCCGACCTCGGCGGCGACCTCGGGGAGAAGTCTGCCGACCTTCGTGCCCGGCATATTCAGCTTGCCGAAGATGCGGCGCGGGAAGCCGAGCTTTCCGATCAGGTCGAAATCCCAGTCGCATTCGGCGGCGTCGAGAAGACCCGACGTCGAGGCGATGGTGTATTCCGCCATCTTCTTTCCGGTGAGGAGATAGTTCAGATATTCGGGGATCATCAGCATCGTTTCGGCGGCCTCCAGCTCCTCGGGATGGTACACCTTCAGCGCCTCGAGCTGATAGATCGTGTTGAAGCTGTTTTTCTGGATCCCGGTGCGGCGGTAGAGTTCTCTTTCGGGAACGATATCGTAGACCGGCTTGTCCATCCCGTCCACGCGGGAATCGCGGTAGCCGACCGCGTCGCCGATCATTCTTTCGTCCTTATCGAGCAGGACGAAGTCGACGCCCCAGGTGTCGATCCCGAGATAATCGGGCACGAGACCGGAATCCGAGCAGGCGCGCAGACCTTTTTTGATGTGACCGAAGAGGGCGGCGGTGTCCCACACCAGCTTGTCCCCTTTTTTTATCATCCCGTTCGGGAAGCGGTAAACCTCGGTCAGCTCCATTTTCCCGTTTTTGATCTCTCCGAGCATAAAGCGCCCGCTGGAGGCGCCGATGTCGATCGCAAGATAGGTCATATTCATTCTCCTTTATCCGGTTCAGCGGTCGTTGCGCTTGAAATACTGATAGAAATAGCAGGGGATCATCCCGTTGTAGAGCTTTCTGACCTTGTCCGCCCGTCTGCCGTAGAGCTTTTCAAAGCCTTCGTGAGAGGTCAGGATATAGATCTGCCACGGGTCGAGCTCCTTGAAGTGCACGCCCATTTTCCGGTAAAGCTCCTCGACGGCGGCAGGGGTCATCAGGCGTTCGCCGTAGGGGGGATTGCAGACGATCGTACCGCGTCTGCCGTCCTTCGCGACCGTGAGCGCGTCACGCTGAAAGACCTTGACCTGCGCCGATACCCCGGCGCGTTTTGCCGATTCTCCGGCAATCCGCACGCATTCGGGATCGATATCGGAGGCGTAACATTCAAACGAGGTGGTCACGATCTCGCTTTCCGCCTTTTCTCTCGCCGCCTCCCAGACTTTTACCGAGAGGAGCGGCAGATCCTCGGCGGCGAAGGAGCGCCCGAGCCCGGGGGCGCGGTGGGTCATCAGCATTGCCGCCTCGATGGCGATCGTGCCCGAGCCGCACATCGGGTCCCAGAACAGCACGTCCTCGCGGGGACGGGCAAGGGAGGCGAGCGCGGCGGCGAGGGTCTCACGGAGCGGCGCCGCGACCGATTCGGGACGGTAGCCGCGCTTGTGGAGCGGGACGCCGGTCGCGTCGAGCATCAGAAACGCCCGGTCTCGCAGGAGGAAAAACTCGATCTGACAGAGGATGTCGGTCTCCTCAAAATACGAAACGCCGTATTTCGAGGCAAGCCGGTCCACGACCGCCTTTTTCACGATCTTCTGGCAGTCGGGAACGCTGAACAGCTTGCTTTTCACCGAATGCCCCTTGACCGGGAAACGGTCGGTCTCACCGATGAAATCCTCCCACGGGAGCGCTTTCGTCCCTTCAAACAGCGCGTCGAAGGTGTCCGCACGGAAATCGCCGAGGACGATGAGCACGCGCTCGGCAAAGCGGAGGGAAAGCAGGATGCGCGGCAGCTCGGTGAGCGGGGCGCGGAACAGGACGCGGCCGTCGAGCGTCTCGGTGCGTTTGTAACCGAGGGCGTCGATCTCCTCGCCCAGCATTTTTTCAAGCCCGAAGAGGCAGGGGGCGGCAAAGGTCAGTTCTTCCAAAACAGAAAATCCTCTTGACGTTTTTTTAAGGAAACGCCGCGATCACGATCCGGCGCTTCCTTGTTATTATACACCCCGCCCCCCGTTTCTGTCAAGTCGCGGGAGCCTTGCAGACGCCGATTTCCGTCTGATTTTGCAAAAAAGAGGCGTCCGGATCAGACCGTCGTTCTGATCTTCCCGTCAAATCCGCGCACGAAGCCCTGCGGGTCCTCGGAGCAGAGATCGCCGCCGATGACCCTGCCGCGGTAAACGAGGAGATTGGCAAGGACGGTGCCCTCGGCGTCGGGGAAGTTCTTCACGACGTAGGTGTAGCGCATCACGGTCTTGCGGCGGTATTTGCCGAGGTCAAGCCCCTGCTGCTTCTGAAGCTGATTGTACCCGACGAAGACCCGGTCGAATTCCGAGGGGATCGTGACGCTGACCTCCTCCTTCGGGAGCGTTTCCACCTCCCAGCCGAACTGGGCAAGAAAGGCGATGCGGTCGTCGTTCGTGCGGATCTTCGCGAAGTTGATCCCCGCGACCGGGGAATAGCGGACGCTTCCCATCGTCGGTTCGGCGGCGGGAACGAGCGCGACGAGGGTGACGAGCGTGATGACCGAAAGCATAAGGATCCCGAAAAACCGGACGGTGGAAGCCTTGACGGAATAAACAAACATGGCAAACGCTCCTTCGGTAGAATGGTTTTGCCCCATTCTATGAGGGAAAACACGGCGGTATGCGCTTTTTTACGGCGTTTTCTGCCGTGATCCCCTTGTCAAAACCGTCCGTCGGGGGTATAATATCGGTATCGGAGGAAGAAAGAACATGGAACGATTCAAAACGGTCATTTTCGACCTTGACGGGACCCTCTGCTGTACGCTGCCCGATCTTTTGGGCGGGGTCAATTATATGCTCGGCGTGCTCGGACTGCCGCCGCAGACCGAGGAGGGAATACTGCCAAGCGCAAGTATGGGACTGGAGGGCTTCATCCGGTACAGTCTCCCCGAACGGTTCCGGAACGACGAAGAGACCGTGAAAAAAGCGCTCGCGATCTATTCGCCCTATTATATCGCCAACAGCTGCGACAAGACCTACGTCTATCCGGGGCTTGCCGACGTGATCGGCGAATGGAAAAAAGCGGGGCTCCGCCTCGCGGTGTTCACCAACAAGCCGCTTTCCCAGACCGACGGGATTCTGAAAAAGCTTTTTCCGGCGGGGACCTTTGAGGCGGTGATCTGTGCCGATCCCTATCCGCCCAAGCCCGATCTCACCGGGTTTTACGAGATCATGGACCGTTTCGGCACGACGCCGGAGGAAACGCTTTACCTCGGGGATTCGGACATTGATATGAAGACCGGGAGCCGCGGCGGTGCCTTTACCGTCGGCGTGACGTGGGGCTACTGCAAGCCGGAGGTGCTGACCGCAAACGGCGCCGATCTGCTCGTTTCCCGCCCGGAGGAGCTGCGGACGCTGACACGGAAAGACCGATTCTGACAGGATTTTTCTCCCGCTTTATGGTATTATGGGAATAACACGGAAAGGAGTGGGAAAATGGAGTGGACTTCGGTACTGAACCGCACGCTTGCGCTGGTTGAAAAGAACCTGACCGGGGAGCTGAGCGCTTCCGCGATCGCCTCTCTCGCGGCGAAGGAGGTCTTCATCTCGGAATACTATCTGCAGAAATGTTTTCAGATGATGACCGGCTATCCCCTCGGCGAATACATCCGCAGCCGGCGTCTGACCGAGGCGGGGAAAGAGCTTGCCTCGGAAAGCGGAAAAATCATTGATATCGCGCTGAAATACGGTTACGAGACGCCCGAGAGCTTTACCAAGGCGTTCTCACGCTTCCACGGCTGTACGCCGAGCGAAGCGAAAAGGCACCCGGAAAAGCTGCGCCGTTTTCTGCCCCTGACCGTTTCCGTACAAATGACAGGAGGAGACAAAATGGACTATACGGTCAGCCCCATGTGGGGCATGAAGCTGATCGGCTTCGAGCGGACCTTTTCTTACGAGGAAGGGTACCGTGAGATCCCGAAATTCTGGGACGAGATCTGCGAAAAATACTGCAATCACACGATTTACGCGGGGCTTGCCCCGTCCTGCCCCGAGGAGCAGGCGATCATCGATAACTGCATCGGGGAATACGGCGTCTGCATCGACGATATCGGCGGCGGGAAATTCCGCTATCTGATCGCGGGACGCTACTGCGGCGGGGAAGTGCCGGAGGGAATGGCGCTCGTGGAACTCCCGCAGGGCGAATGGGCAAAATTCAAGGCGATCGGACCGATCCCGGAGGCGCTTCAGGCGCTGAACACCCGCGTGTTCCGGGAATGGCTGCCCTCCAACCCCGATTACGAGATCGCGGGCGGATACAATATCGAATGGTATTCCTGCGACGGCAATCAGACCGACCCCGACTACGAAAGCGGGATCTGGGTACCGGTGGAGAGAAAATAGGCTCTTCATATTTTTTGGTGTGTGAAGGTTTATTGTTCTCCTTGATGCCGAAGCATAGCCTGCCGCGCAGAAGGTTCCGGAAGCCTCGGTCAACGGACGAGAACGGGGATAAAACACCAATATTTATGAAGAACCAGAAAATAAGAAACAATACAAAAAAGACCGTCTCGTGTGAAACGGTCTTTTTTATGCCTGTTTTACGCTTTTTTCTTTTTCTTCAGAAGCAGCACGGCTCCGACCGCGATGACGGCAAGGGCGGCGGCACCGACGGCGATCCAAAGCGCGCCGGATTTCTTTTCGGTTCCGGGTGCCTCGTCGGTTCCCGACGCGTCGGTTTCCGAGGCGTCGGTCTCCGCGGAGTCGGTTTCCGGAACGGGCGACGTATCGGGATCGGTGAGCGCTTCGGTTCCGGCATCGGTAACCGGATCAGTGACGGTTTCGGTAACGGCTTCGGTGACAGGCTCGGAAACGGGCTCGGTAACAGCCTCAGTGACAGGCTCTGTAACGGGTTCGGTAATAGGCTCGGTTTCGGGTTCCGTAACCGGTTCGGTTTCGGGCTCGGTAACGGGCTCGGTATTGATCGTTTCGTTGAGCTTGTCCACCCGTTCTCCGGTGCGGAGGTCGAAGATGAACTGATTTTCGCTCAGATAGAACTGTTTTCTGACGGTGGAATAGTATTCGACGCGGCAGCGGTTTCCGTCCTTTGAGAAGCAGAAGAGCGCGACGAGCCCGGTGCCCTTGTCAATGCCGACGTCAACGCCCTGCGGGTCAATGAGGAACTGGCAGACCGTGTTGCCGTTATCGCCGATTGCCGGGGTCATTACGATCGGACCGCACGGGTCGTGACCGGAAAGCACCATCACGATATTTTCATGTTTGGAAACGAATTTCTCCCACAGATCGTCGCCGTCGTTCTGTCCGCCCGACTGCGAGGGGGGAACGACGTCGCCGTCGTCGAGGGTCGTTCCGTCGCGGAAGAGATAGCAGTGCGTCGTGACGATGACCTTGTGATCGGGATGGTCGTAAAGAACCTTGTCTGCCCAGTTCAGTACCGCGTCGCGCGCGCCGTATTCGAGAACGAGGATGAGATAGTCGGTCCCGCCGACCGAGAGCGTGCGCCACGCGTTGTCGGCGCCGCCGCCGTAGGTCCCGCCGAGCTGATCGAGATTTGCGGGGACTTTCATATACTTGTTGAACTGTGAGACGGAATCGTGATTTCCCCGTACCATCGTGAAGGGAACGACGCCGCTCATCCGTTCGATCTGTTCCTGTGCGCGCTCCCATTCGGCGGCGGAATCGCGGTCGGTGATATCGCCGAGCCCGATGACGCACGCGATCTTCTTTTTCTCCGCGTTATCGAGGATCCAGTCGTAGATGCCGACGTAGCCATCGGGATAACTGCAGTTCATGATCTGCGTGTCACCGACGACCGCGAAGGAGTAGGCGTAGTCTTCCCCGGCGGGAAGGGAATCGATCCACAGCCGGTTCGGCTTCATATCGTAACCGTTCCCGCTGCCGTCGGTCAGACGGTCGGGACCGTCGCCCCCGTCAAGCGCGTAGAAGGCGAGAAGACCGCTTTTGTCCTTTCCGGGTTCGGTGAAGTCCCCGGCGATCTCTTCTGCGCTTCTCGCGTCGGCATAGAGCGCGACGTTTTTCAGTTTCCCCTTGAAATACATCGCGTTCCCCGAGCGGAGGTCGCCGCCGACCGCAAAGGGCGTGCCGATCACGACGTCCTCGCTGGCGGGGAGGTTCTGCGTCTCTTTCAGGACGCCGTCCACGTAGCAGAAGAGCTTGTTCTGCTCGGTGTCGCGGACGACGGCAAGCGTCACCCATTTTCCGGTCCGGACGTTTACCTTGCGGAAATACCAGTCAAGAACCTCGTTTTTCTTATTGACCCAGTAGAGCCTCGGGGCGCCGCCCGCCGCGATCTCAAAGCTGAAGCAGGGGTTGTACTCGCCGTAGTTGCCCGCGATGATGCCGGCGCGCACCGAGGAATCAAACTCCTTCGGGAGCCACAGCGTCGCCTCAAAGGTGTTCGGCGTGGCAGAAAGCGGCTTGCCGGATTTGTAAAGGGGTTCCGCGGTGAACGCCATACCGTCTTCGGGAGTGACGGAGGGTTCTTCCTTCGGCTCGTTCTTCGAGGGATCCTTCGTGTTTTTGTAGACCAGATTCCTTCCGGCATCCGAAAGATCGTTCAGCCGCGCGGAGCCGGAAACCGAAAGATCCCACATTCCGAGCAGGGAAGCGGCGTCCGGATCAAAGGCGGCGTAGTCGCTTCTGATCTGCTCTGCCGTGCGGACGTCACGGTAGATCGCCGCGGAGGAGAGGGAAGCGCTTTTGAAGCTCTGCCCGTTCCCGTCACGGAAGTCGCCGCCGAGCGCGATCCTGCCCGCCGCGTTGTCGGAGAGGGCGGGGAGGGAGACCGGAACGGTCTTTTTCGGTTCGCCGTTGATATAGAAGCAGACCTCTTTTTCGGTGTTGGTGACCGCAAGAAAGGTCCATTCGCCGCTGCGGATATCGTAGCCGGACATCGTGACGTGCTGACTTGCCTTTCCGTCGGACCACCAGAGGTCGGGACGGCCGTTCGTGTTGATCTCAACGCCCGCCGTTGCGGTCGCACCCCCGTAGCCGCCGATCACGATGCCGAGCCTGCCGTCCGGGGCGTCTTTGTCGACCTTGATCCACGCTTCCCACGTGTGCGGGAAGGCGGCGATCGCCTCTGTCGTCTGATATAAGTCCTCCGCGCCGAACCGGATGCCGTTTCGTTCGCCTTCGGCAAAGACGGCAGATCCCGCCCCGACCGCAGCCGCGAGCGTGAGGATCAGCGCCGTCAGAAGAAGAAACCTTTTGCTTTTCTTTTTCATAATCCCGGATTCCTTTCCCGTTTTTCTGCTTCCATTTTATACCGGAATCCGGTATCTGTCAAGAATGAACGACAAAAAGGACTGCCGGAAAAGTTCCGGAAGTCCTTTTTTCATTGTTTCAGACCGTACCGGTGACGGTGATCGTCGCGGTGCCGGGCACGGCGGTATAGGCGCCCGTGTCTGGGTCCTGGGTGTAGGTCGCCGCGGGGACGGTGATCTGACCGGGCACCGTGGCGAAGGCGCCGGTCGCCTGATCGTAGGTGTAGTTGGTCGGCGCGGTCCACGGGGTGCCGTTATAGGTGACGGCAATGTTCGAGAGGATGGGCGTGAAGGTGTCGGTGATCGCCGCGTTGTCTCCGGCTTCTGCGGGCGTGCTGCCCTCGTTGCGGATCTGGAAGGTGTAGGTCAGCGTGCCGTTTTCCGCCACTGCGGTCGGGGTGACCGACTTGATGATCGAAAGCAGCGGTTCCTCCGACGCCGTGATCGTCGCCGCCGCGAGAACGGGCTGAGTCAGCCCCGCTCCGGTGAAGGTCGCGGTGTTGACGACCGTTCCGTTCGCGGCGGGGTCGGCGAAGGGACTTACCTGCGCGCGGTAGACGATCGTCGCGGTGCCGCCCGCCGGGACGGTGATGCCCGAGAGCGTCAGCGGCGTGACCGAAGCGGGCGCGGCGGCGTTCTGCTGCGTCCCGTTGACGAAATAGGTCGCCGTGCCCGGCTCGTAGGTCAGCGGGTACGCCGTTCTCGCGCCGACCGCGTAAGCGCCGAGGTCGTCCGTCATCGTGATATCGTTGACGGGCGCGGTGCCGGAGTTGATGAGATTGACGACGTAGGTGACGTCATCCCCGGGACGGTAGGTCGCCGGGATCGCGGTTTTCGTCGCGGAGAGCGTTTCAAGCAGCTCTCCCGTGACGATGTTGGAATTCGTGACCATATTGTTATAGGTCAGCGTTGCCTGGTTGTAAAAGACAGCCATTTCGGTTTTTCCTTTCCCGTTTGGATTTCTGTTTCCGGGAGGCACGGCACTGCCGCGTCCCCCTTTTCCATTTTATGAGGGAAGGGGGAAAAGGTGCTTACGGAAAAAGGGCGTTCTGCTTTGCCGCAGATACCGTGGGGATGCCGTTTCCGAGCCCGACCGTGATCGGCGTTCCGGGCGCGGGGCGCGCTTCTGCGAGGAAGCCCGAGACCGGGTCCTCCGCCATCCGCCGCACGAGCCGCCTCAGCGTCCGCGCCCCCGCCTTTTCCTTTTCGCAGGCGTCAAGGATCGCGTCCTTCAGCGCGGGGTCGAACGTGAGCGGGTAACCGAGCTTTTCCGCCGCTTCCGAAACCGCCCCCGTCATCCGGTCGGCGATCTTTTTCAGGCTCTCGCGGGAAAGCGGCGGGAAGGGGATCACCTCGTCGATGCGGTCGGCGAGCTCCGGGGAAAAGATGCCCGAAAGGAGGCGGGCGGGAGCGTTCTTTTCCCCGCCTCCGAAGCCGACCTGCGCGCCGGAGGGCGGATTGCAGGTCATGATCAGCACCGCCGAGCGGAAGCTGACCCTTCTCCCCATCGCGTCGGTGAGGAATCCGGTGTCGAGGATCTGGAGAAGCAGTCCCGCGACGTCGGGATGCGCCTTGCCGATCTCGTCGAAGAGGACGACGGCGTAGGGTCTTCTTCTTACGGCGTCTGTGAGCTGACCGCCCTCCTCGTGCCCGACGTAGCCGGGCGGGGAACCGATGAGGCGGGAAACGCTCGCCTTTTCGGAAAAGCCCGACATATCGAAGCGGAGCAGTGCCTCCTTCGTGCCGAAAAGCACCTCGGCAAGCGAAAGGGAAAGCTCGGTCTTGCCGACGCCCGACGGACCGACGAAAACGAACGATCCGACCGGACGGGAATCGGTCCGGAGCCCGGCGCGGTTCCTTACGATCGCGCGGGAAAGCGCCCGGATCGCGTCCTCCTGCCCGAAGACCCGTTCCCCGAGGCGGCGGGCGAGGCTTTCTTCGGTCTCCGCCCCGCCGAGCCCGACCGCGATCCCGGTCTCCTCGGTCAGCGTGAGGGCGATATCCTCCTCCGTGACTGCCGCCGTCTCCCCGTTTCTCCGTTCCAGCGCCTTGCCCGCCGCGCACTCGTCAAGGAGATCGAGCGCCTTGTCGGGGAGGAATTTCCCCTGTACGTAACGCTCCGAGAGTTCTGCTGCCGCTCGGAGCGCCCCGTCGGTGATCGTGAGCCCGTGGTGCGCTTCGAGCTTTTCGCGCAGTCCCCGCAGGATCGCTTCTGCCTCTTCGGCGGTCGGTTCCTCGACGAAAACCGTCTGAAAGCGCCGCTCGAACGCCGGGTCTTTCCCGATCCGCTTCCGGAACTCGTCGTCCGTCGTTGCGCCGATCAGGCGGAACTCGCCCCGCGCGAGCCCGGGCTTCAGGATATTGGAGGCGTCCACCGCGCCCTCCGCCGCTCCCGCGCCGACGACCGTGTGCAGCTCGTCGATAAAGAGGATGACGTCGGGGGAGGACGCCGCCTCGGAGAGCAGCTTTTTCATTCTGTCCTCGAATTCGCCCCGGTATTTCGCCCCCGCGATCATCGAAGGCAGATCGACCGAAAGCACGGTCTTTCCGCGCAGCGCCTCGGGAACGTCCCCCGACGCGATCCGCTCGGCGAGCCCCTCGACGACGGCGGTCTTGCCGACGCCCGGTTCCCCGACGAGGCACGGATTGTTCTTCGTCCGACGGAGCAGGACGCGGATGACGCGCGCCGTCTCCTTTTCCCGCCCGATCACCGGGTCGAGCCTGCCCGCGGCGGCGAGGGCGGTGAGGTCGCGGGTGTAGAGGGAGAGGGAATCGGTCTTCTTTTCCGGTTCCTTTCCCGCCGCGCGGCTTGGGGCGCACGGCGCGTCCCGGACGGGGGAAAGGAAGGGAAAGAGCGCGTTTTTCAGTTCTCTCGCCGAGCCGCCCGCCTCCGCGATCATCCTTGCCCCGGTGCACTCGCCTTCCGAAAGGATCGCGGAAAGGAGGTGCTCGGTCCCGATTTCCTCCTCCCCGCGCCGGAGGGCTTCGGCGGCGGAAAGCTCGATGACGCGGCGGCAGGCTGCGGTCATATCCCCGGCGCTGACCGGGCTTCTTCCGCCCCGTCCGGCGTACCGGGTCAGGATCGCGCGCAGAAGGGAAAGGTCGATCCCTTCCTTCCGGAGCACGACCGAGGCGGTCGATTCCTCCTCGGCGGCGAGTCCGAGGACGAGATGCTCGGTCCCGACGTAGGTGTGCCCGAACTCCTTTGCGAAGGAAAGGGCGCGGTTCAGCGCGTTTTCGGCAAATCTTGTAAAATGATGTTCCGTAAATCGTCACCCCGTTTTCTCTTTTCCGGGATTGTTGCCGGATTTTTCCGGATTATTCCGGAGAGGGGAAAAGATCACGCCCGCGGGAAGCGGGATTCCCGGTTATATCTTCCCGCGATGACGTTCCACGTCGCGGGATCGACCCTGCCGTCGGGCGTGAGACCCGCCTGCCGCTGAACTTCTTTTACGGCTTCCCCGGTCTCCCGGTCGAAGGTGCCGGTGACCGAGGGGGTGTCCTCCGGACCGAGGATGCCGAGCTCCTGCAGCGCGATCTGCAGTATCAGCACGAAATCGCTCTTTTCCCCGATCCCTACGAAGCCTCCCTCCGGGCAGGCGGGATAGACCGCGAGCGGGAGGGGAAGGGTTTCCGCCTCCTTTGCCGCGAGAAAGAGCGCGTTCCACGTTTTCAGATCGACTTTTCCGGTCGGGTCAAGCCCGGCACGCCTCTGGAACGCCCGGACGGCGATCTTCGTTTCCTTTCCGTAAACCCCATCCGGAAACACGACCGGAAGGGAAGGGTCGGTACGGGAAAGCAGGAACAGGATCTCCTGTACCTCTCTTACCGCGTAGGATTCGTTCTTCACGCCTCCGTCCCCTCCTTTTCCTTCAGCTCGATGCCCGGAAACTGCCCGGGGGCAAGCGCCTCTCCCGAGAGCAGACCGTCGTAAAGGGAGGCGATCCTTGCCCACGTCGTCGCGCCGACGGCGCCCGAGACCGGGATCCCGAACCTTCTTTGGACCGCGGTGACGGCGTCTCTTGTCTTCGGATCGAAAAAGCCGCTGACCCCGACCTCCGGCAGACCGTAGGGCTCCGAAAGCGCCCGCAGATAGGTCTGCAGATCGGTCACGTCCTCTCCCCGGCTGCCGTAGACGAGGACGTTTCCGGGATAGGGCTTCGCGCGCTCCCCGATCAGATCGGGCGGGAGGGCACGGAGGATGCCGAGATAGGCGTCGTACAGCGCGCGGTAGGTCTCCCGGTCGACGATCCCGGTCGGCTCCAGCCCGTACCGCGCCTGAAACGCCCTGACCGAGCCTTCTGTCTCCTGCCCGAAGATGCCGTCCACGACCGGCGCCGGGACCGAATCCTCGAACAGTCCGATCAGCGCGAGGAAATACTGGATCACCTCCACGCCGACGCCCGTCATCCCGATCGAGAGGACGTCGGGGTACTGCTTTTCGATCTCCCCGAAGGAGACCCCCTCGGCGTCGAGCTCGTTCAGCCGTTTGACGGCGGTGAAGATGAAGAGCACGCGGTACCACGTCGCCCTTCCGACGATCCCGTCCCGCTCCAGAGAAAAAATACGTTGGAATTCCAGAACCGCGTCGAGCGTGCTCTGCTCGAAAACGCCGTTCGCTGCCGGGATCTTCGGGATCGACGGATAGTTTTCCGATATGCGGTTGAGACGGATCTGCAGGTCGAGCACGTCGTTGCCGACGCTCCCGAGGCGGAGCGGATCGGGGGGAAGGGAGGGACCGAACCCGCGTACGGGCGCCTCCTCCAGCTCGATATCCTCCCCGTAAAAGGTCTGCAGGATTTCAAACGGCGTCTTTCCGGCGTTGGCGAGCGAAACGCTCCCCCATTGGGAAAGCCCCGCGCAGGTCGTCGTCGTTCCGTTGCAGTAGGCGGCAAAGAGCGGGACGACCGATCCTTTTCTGCGGATATAGGTCGTGAAAAGCTCGTCGGTTAGGCGGGAGACGTTTTCAAAGATATCCCGTCCCTCCACGAAAGCCTGATCGCTGCGCGTGCTGTTCGTGATGTCGAAGGGATAGCCGAGGGAACGGTAGTATTCGGTGTAGACGCGGTTGAGCGTGAAGGAGACCTGCGCGAGAATGTTGGCGCGGATCGCGTTTTCCGGCCAGGTCGGGTAGATCTCGCTCGACGCCACGTTTTTGATGTAATCCGGGAAGGGGACCGTGACGTCGGGCGCGGCGGCACCGGGCGCGCCGAGATGGACGGTCAGCGTTTCGGGAACCGAGGGAAGCTCTGCCATTTCTGATCACTCCTTTTTCAGAGGTCGGGGCGTTCGTTTTCATCGTATCGCAGGACATCCGCCGGATACGGTGAATTCTCCGAGCCCGCGGGAAGCGGGACGAAGGCGACGTTCTGGATCGCGGTGACGCCGTCGTAGATCGGGACGAAGAGGTTTCTGACGCCGATATAGCCCGGCTTGTCGGTCAGGATATGGTAGGAATAGCTGACTGCGCCCGGAAAGCCGGGCGTGAGGGAATTTTCCGCCGGGGGAGCGGGGAGGGAGACCGGGGGCGTATTGCCCGAGCGGTCGGTTTCGAGCGTGTAGAGAACGCCCTCCTCCCCCTCCTCCGCACCGGTGATGACGACGCTCGCCCCCTCCACGGGGAGGGCGCCGCGCGCCAGTCTGACCGATACCGTAAGTTTTCCGAAATGTCCGTTCTGCGGTTGATCCATACGATTTCAGGCTCCTTTCCGCCTTTTTTCCGGTTTCTCTGGCAGTATATGTCGGGGAGGAAGGATGGGTGAAGTGACGGGAGGAAAAAGCGCGGAATAGAATGATTCCGGAGGGCAAAACGTCCTCCGGAAACGAAAAAAGCGTTCCGCGCGTGCGGCGGAAGGAAGAGAAACGGAGAAAACGATCATGACGAATACCTGTATTATCAGAACCGAAACGAATACCCTCGCGCTGAAGGGAAAAAAACTGCTCGGCACGCACGGCATCCGCGCGGAGACCGCCCGGACCGACGCCGCGGGGGGCTGCGCGAACGGGCTGCGTCTCCCCTGCGAAAGCGTCGGCGAAGCAAGGGATATCCTGCTCCGGGGCGGGATCCCGGTCCTGACCGACGAAAAAACGGAGAGGGGAAAAAGATGATCTATCTGGACAACGCCGCGACCACGTTCCCGAAGCCTCTCGTCGTGACAGACGCCGTTTCGGAATGCCTTTCGGATTACTGCGGCAATCCCGGCAGGGCGGGGCACGCGCTGTCGGTAAGGGCGGCGGAGGCGGTCTATTCCTGCCGGGAGGCGATCGCGGCGCTTTTCGGCTCGGACTGCCCCGAAAACGTCGTCTTTTCCGGAAACGCGACCGGGGCGCTGAACCTCGCCCTGCACGGGATGCTGCGCGGGGGAGATCACGTTCTGATCTCGGGCATCGAGCACAACGCCGTTCTGCGTCCCGTCCACGCGATGCTCGGGGAAGGGGTGACCTATTCGGTCTATCCCGCCTCCCCCGATCCGGACGAGGTGATACGGGGTCTCGAAAAACGTCTTCGTCCGGATACCCGTCTCGTCGTCGCCTGCCACGCCTCCAACATCTGCGGGATCGTTCTGCCCCTTGCGGAGATCGGCGCCTTCTGTGAGAAACACCGTCTCCGCTTCGTCGCGGACGTCTCGCAGAGCGCGGGGAAGATACCGATCAATATCGGAGAAATCGGCGCCGACGCGATCTGCGCCCCGGGGCATAAGGGGCTTTACGGTCCGCCCGGCGTCGGATTCGTGCTGTTCGGGGATAAGTACCGCGGGGAAAACGGAAAAAAGCTCCGCCCCCTGCTTTCGGGCGGGAGCGGGAGCCGTTCCAAAGAGGCGGAAATGCCTCCCTTCCTTCCCGAACGTCTTGAAGCGGGGACCCTCCCTCTTCCCGCGATCGCGGGGCTGGAGGCGGGCATCCGGGCGGTCGCCGCCATCGGTCCGGAACGGCTTGCCGAATACGAGGGGGAGCTTGCCGCGAAATCGGCGGACGGACTCGGTGATATTCCCGGCGTGCGGGTATGGCTGCCCGGTCTCGTGCGGGAAAACGGGATCGTGCTGTTCACCGCCGACGGCATCCCGCCCGAGGAGGTCGCCCGCAGACTGGACGGGAGAGGGATCTGCGTCCGCGCCGGGTATCACTGCGCGCCGCTCGCCCACAAAACGGTCGGCACTCCGGAGGGCGGCGCCGTCCGCGCCTCGTTTTCAATGTACAATACCGAAAACGACGTTACCGCGCTGCTTGAAGCGATGAAGGAGATCGTGAGCGAACGGTAAAAGAGAAGCCGGGAAGGGAAAGACCTCCCGGAGCGGAAACGGATCCCGCTTCGGGAGGCTTCGCTCAGAGCAGCGCGTCCATCGCCCGGTCAACGAGCGCCCGCGTCCTTTCGGAGGCGGGAGTGAGCGGCAGCCGCAGCTCGTCACGGATCAGCCCCATCCGGGAAAGCGCGTACTTGACCGGGACCGGATTGACCTCGGAAAAGAGCGCGAGGGAGAGGGGAAGGAGCGCGCGGTCGAGCTCCCTTGCCCGTTCCTTATCGGAGCGGTCGACGGCGGTGACCATTTCCTTCAGACGGTCGGGAACGACGTTCGCCGTGACCGAGATCAGCCCGGAGCAGCCCGCAAAAAGCGCGGGAAGGTTCAGCTCGTCGCTGCCGCAGTAGACCGGACCGTCTCCGCACGCGAGCAGCTCCTCGGTCAGACGCAGATTGCCCGACGCCTCCTTGATGCCAGAGACGTTTTCTACCCGTAAAAGCGCCCGTATCTGCGCGGCGGTGAGGGTGACGCCCGTCCTGCCGGGAACGTGATAGAGAAGCAGAGGAAGCCCCACCCGCCCCATCTCGCGGTAATGCGCGATCAGCCCGCTCTCTGTCCCTTTGTTGTAGTAGGGCGTCACGACGAGAAGCGCGTCGGCGCCCGCCTCCCTCGCGTCGGCGGCGAGGAGGACGGAGGAGAGGGTGGAATTGCTCCCCGCGCCCGCGACGACCGGGATCTGACCGGAAACGAGCGACACGGCGGACGCGATCAGCCTCTTTTTCTCCTCTCGCGTCAGCGTCGGCGCCTCTCCGGTCGTCCCGCAGACGACGAGACAGTCGGTGCCGCGGTCAAGCTGAAACCGGATCAGCCGCTCCCACGCCGCGTAGTCGGGCTCCCCGCCCGAAAACGGGGTCACGAGCGCGGTGCCGAGCCCACGGAAGGGCTCCTTTTTTTCGGTTCGGTTCAAAAACAGCATCTCCTTTTTCTTTATTCATAAAAAACTGTTGAAAAATCCTTCCGGATATACTATAATAATATGAATTACGCAAATGAACGGTGAAAAGAGAAAGACAATGATCAAAAACGAATTGACCGCGACCGATCTGGAAACGAAGGACTTTTATTACGACCTTCCCGAGGACCGGATCGCGCAGACGCCGGTCGAGCCGAGAGACTCGTCAAAGCTGATGGTGGTCAACAGAAAAACGGGGGAGCTTTCCCATAAAATATTCCGTGATATCATCGACGAGCTGCATCCCGGCGACGTGCTGGTCATCAACGACAGCAAGGTCATTCCCGCCCGTCTGTACGGCGTCAAGCAGCCGACCGGGGCGAAGATCGAGGTGGTCCTCCTCCGTCAGAAGGAGACCGACCTTTGGGAGATCCTGATCCGTCCGGGCAGAAGAACGCCGGTCGGAACGGTCGTTTCGTTCGGGGACGGACTGCTCACCGGCGAGGTCGTCGACGTCGTTGAGGACGGCAACCGCATCATGCGCTTCACCCACGAGGGAGAGAACATCTTCGAGATCCTCGACAGGATCGGGCAGATGCCCCTCCCGCCCTATATCCGGGAGAAGCTGAAGGACAAGGACCGCTACAACACGGTCTACGCAAGGGAAGAGGGCTCCGCCGCCGCGCCGACCGCGGGTCTGCATTTTACGAAGGAGCTTCTCGACAGGATCCGGGAAAAGGGCGTGAAGGTCGTTCCGGTCATGCTTCACGTCGGGCTCGGGACCTTCCGTCCGGTCAAGGAAAAGAAGATCACCGATCATATCATGCACACCGAGTACATTTCGGTCACGTCGGAAGCCGCCGACGCCATCAACTCCCGCACGGGCAGACTGATCGCCGTCGGGACGACCTCCTGCCGCACGATCGAGAGCGCCGCGGACGATAACGGGATCGTGCATCCCGTCTCGGACGATACCGGCATTTTCATTTATCCCGGCTACCGCTTCAAGGCGGTCGAGGGGCTGATCACCAATTTCCATCTGCCGGAGAGCACGCTTTTGATGCTCGTTTCGGCGTTTTCCTCGAAAGAGATCATGATGAACGCGTACCGCGAAGCGATTGATACGGGATACCGGTTCTTCTCCTTCGGCGACGCGATGCTCATCGAATAATTATCCGTTCCGTTTGATTTTCCCGCAGGGAGAAAGGAGTACCCGTGAAGCCGAAGCTGCTTGCCGTCGTCGGTCCGACCGCGTCGGGCAAAACCGCACTCTCGATCGCGCTGGCGAAAAGGTTCGGCGGCGAGATCGTCTCCTGCGACTCGATGCAGGTCTACCGCGGCATGGATATCGGGACCGCGAAGCCCGATGAAGCCGAGCGCGCGGGGATCCCGCATCATCTGATCGACGTCGTCTCCCCGGACGAGCCGTTTTCCTGCGCGGATTACGCCGTGCTCGCGAAAAAAGCGGTCGATGAGATCCTTTCGCGCGGCAATCTCCCGATCTTCTGCGGCGGGACCGGGCTTTATCTCGACGCGGTCCTGACCGGAAACGTCTTTGCGCCCGATATTCCGGAGGAAACCGTGAAGCGGGTGTGCGATATGACGCCGGAGGAGCGTTACCGTCTCCTTTCGGAGGCCGATCCGGAATCCGCCGCCGCGATCCACCCCAACAACGAAAAAAGAGTGGCGCGGGCGCTTGCCGTTACCCTCGGCACAGGTATTCCGAAGAGCGAATGGGACCGCAGGTCCCGCCTCGCCCCGAAGCCCTACGATTCCCTGATCCTCGGGCTGGACTATACCGACCGGCAGGTCCTTTACGACCGGATCGACCGCAGAGTCGATCTGATGCTCGGAAACGGTCTGACCGAGGAAGCAGAACGCCTCGATCTCGACCGGAATACGACCGCCGGGCAGGCGATCGGTTATAAAGAGCTTTATCTCTGGCTCGACGGCACCCTTTCCTATGAGGAAGCGGTCGAAAAGCTGAAGCAGAACACGAGAAATTACGCAAAACGTCAGCTCACCTGGTTCCGGCGGGATCCGGACACCGTGTGGCTGTATCCCGATACGATGACGCCCGAAGAGCTGATCGGCGCGGCGTCTGAAGCCGTTATGAAATGGAAGGAGGAATGAACGTGGACACAAGGTATCTGAAGCATATTCTGTTTTACGTCCTTTCCGCCGCCGTTTCTCTCCTTCTGATCTTCTACATTCTGTATCACCTCTTCGGCGGATTCAGCGCCGGGGTGGAAACCACTCCCGCCGTTTCGGTGACCAAGCAGGAGGTACTGACGATGGACGGCTACCTGTTCCGCGACGAGCGTCTGCTCTACGCCGCGGGGAACGGTGACGTCAACTTTCTCTATCCCGACGGAACGAAGGTCGGGAACGGCGTCAATCTCGCGCAGATCTATTCAAACGGCAACACCGATCTGCGGAGCAGGATCATCGCGATCGACAAAAAGATCGCGCTGCTCGAGGGCTCGAACGTCTCGAAGGCGGTGATCTCGGACACCTCGGTGATCGACGCGCGCATCTGGCAGCTCTATTATCTGATGCAGGAGCATCTTGACCGGGGCGATATCGAGTACGTCATGCACAAGAAGGACGAATATCTGACCCTGCTCAACAAGCGCCGCGTCGTGACGCAGACCGTCGTGAACTACGATTCGCAGATCGAAGAGCTGAGGCAGGAGAGGAACGCGCTGACCGCGTCGCTCACCAACGTCAGCGAGGTGCTGCGCGCGCCCGAGCCCGGTTATTTCTACTCGACGGTCGACGGCTGCGAGACGATCTTCACGCCCGGGGTGCTGGAGAGCCTGTCGGTGGACTCGTTCGAGCGTCTGATCGAGACCGAGCCGCTTTCCCCCGACGAAAAGACCTCGAAGGGCTATCCCGTCGGCAAGCTTGTGACCGATTACGTCTGGAGCATCGCGTGCGAGGCGGACGGGGAACAGCTCCGTCAGTTTTCGCAGAGCGACAGCTATCAGATCCGCTTCCCCTACAACGGCGACGCCGTCCTTTCCATGACGCTGAAGCGCGTCCTGCCCGACAGGGAGAACGAGCGCGCGGTGCTGGTCTTCGAGACCAACGTGATGCCCGAAAACTTCAATTATCTCCGGATGCAGGCGGTGCAGGTCGTCCGCTCGGAGTACAAGGGCTACCGCGTCCCGCTTTCCGCCGTCCGCGTGGTGAACGGCGTGCAGGGCGTTTACATCCGGGTCGGGAACTACATCCGTTTCCGTAAGATCGAAACGGTGTTCGAGACCGACGGCGTTCTTCTCGTCGCGCCCTACGACAGCGAGCGGGAAAACGCCGCGGAATACCTCAACGAGGGCGACCTGATCATTACGAAAGGGAAAAATCTGTATGACGGAAAAGCAATATCCTGATGTCGGAAGACAGAAGGAACTGAGGGAAAACGTGGCGGCGGTAAGAGAAAGGATCCGCGCCGCGGCGGAAGCGATCGGCAGGGAAGAGGAGGTCACGCTCCTCCTCGCGACCAAGACCGTGCCGCCCGAGGATATCAATTTCGTGATCCGCGAATGCGGCATCCGCCATATCGGGGAGAACCGCGTGCAGGAGCTGACCGCAAAATACGGCGCGCTCGAAAAGGATGGCGTTTCGATCCACTTCATCGGCACGCTGCAGAAGAACAAGGTGCGTCAGATCGTCGACAAGGTCGATATGATCGAGTCTGTCGACAGCGTTCCCCTTGCCCGTGAGATCGACCGGCAGTGCGCGAAGATCGGCAAGGTCATGGACGTGCTGATCGAGGTCAATATCGGGGAAGAGGAGCAGAAAAGCGGCGTATCGCCCGAGGGGCTCGGAGACCTGATCGGAGCCGTGAACGCGATGCCGAATCTGAATCTGCGGGGGCTTATGACGATCGGACCGGTTTGCGCGGAAAACGAAGAATATCGAAAAATTTTCTCGAAAACTTATCAAATTTTCCTTGACATTTCGGGCGAATTGCTTCATAATAGTAACAGGAGTATTTTATCTATGGGAATGAGCGATTCCTATGAGATCGCGGTCGGATGCCGTTCCGATCTGGTCCGCGTGGGGAGCGCCGTTTTCGGGAAAAGACACTATCCGGAGAAAAACAACTGACATATAAAACGGAGGAAAAGAAAATGGGATTACTGGATAAGCTGAAGGGCTGGACCGAGGGCGATGACGTCAACGTGAACGATTACGACGATTACGAGGACGATGAAAACTACGACGCAAACGGAGACGACTATGAGGAAGAGCAGCCCGTGCAGCAGGCTTCCGCACCGAAGAACGTTTCCCTGAACGCGAGCGCGCTTGAAATGAAGGTCCTCAAGCCCGAGCGTTACGACAGCACCACCGCACAGAAGATCGCGGATCACCTTCTGAACCGCCGCACGGTCGTTCTGAACCTCGAATCCACGAATAAGGAATCCGCCCGCCGCTTGATCGACTTCCTTTCCGGCGTCGCGTATTCCATCGACGGCAACATCCAGCGCGTTACCACCAACACCGTCGTCATCGTTCCGAACAACGTTGACGTGACCGGTGATCAGCTCGGTGAAGCCGGTGCAGCCGCTGCCGACATTGCCGGCGCGGACGATATGTTCTGATTCTGAATTTACGGGACCGTCTTACCTTCGTGAGGCGGTCCCCGTACGACTTTTTTTCGATCCAAGCGGAAAAGCCGAGGGGTTTTTGAAAAGAAACCTATCTGCGGCTTTTTGGCGTTTCCGGCAAAAGTGCCGAAAAAGGAGCGGGTGGATTTTTTGCAGACGTTATTATTCGTTTTTACCGCGACGGTACGGCTTGCGCTTTACGTGATCGACCTCGGGCTGCTTTGCCGCGCGGTCATCACCTTCGCCACGATGGGAGATCCGCCGGACAGCGCGGCGGTCAACTTCATCTGGGCGATCACGGAGCCCGTGATCCTGCCCTTCCGCATTCTCGTGTCCCGATCCTCCACGCTCAGCGCGATGCCGATCGACATGGCGTTTTTGTTTGCCGCGACCGCGGTCATGATCGCTTCGAGCCTCATCCCGCCGGTCGTTCTGTGAATCAAGCATCTGAAGGAGAATAATTATGCTGCCTCCCCACGAACTGAAAAACAAGACCTTTACCCGCGCCATACGCGGTTATACGACGACGGAAGTCGACGAGCATATCGAGTTTCTGATCGCCCAATATACCGAGCTTTACCGTGAGAACGACGAGCTGGAAAGAAAGTACCGCACCGCGCTCGCCGAGCTGGATAAATTCCGCGGCGACGAGGAAGCGATACGCACCGCGCTCGTGAACGCCAAGAAGGCGGGCGCCAAGATCACACGCGATGCCAACAACCGCTCCGAGATCGTTCTCCGCTCCGCGAAAACGAACTGCGACCGGATCCTCTCCGAGTTCCACGAAAGGATCGTGCAGGAAAAGGAAACGCTGACGAAGCTGCAGGAGGCGTCCCGTTCCTTCAAGGCGATGCTCGTCAGCCAGTACGGCGAGCAGATCGCGAGGATCGAGGAGCTTACCGATACGCCCGAGGGAGACGATATCCCGGACGACGAATACATCCGTTCGATCGTCGCCTCGATCAAGACCGACGTGACCCGTATTTCCGAGGAGATGGAAAACGAGGCGGCAGAGGAACTTCAGGCTGCGGAAGCCGAAGAGATCCCCGCGCCCGTGATCCGCGCGAAGGACGACGGCACGGTCGAGCTTCCCCCCGAGCTCATCGGGCTCGTTCCGCTTTCCGCGGAGGAACCCGAAAACGAACCGGAAGCGGCTCCCGCTCCGGCTGATGAAAACTAAACGATACGTCATACAGAATATACAGAAAAGGAATGGCAGATTACGACTATGGCTAAGGATTATTCCGCATCATTGAACCTTCCGAAAACCGATTTCCCGATGAGAGGAAACCTCCCCCAGAGAGAGCCCGAGACGCTGAAGAGACTGGAGGAGATCGACCTCTATCATAAAATGCTGAAGCGCAACGAGGGCAAGCCCTCCTTCATCCTTCACGACGGTCCTCCCTTCTCGAACGGCAACATCCACATGGGCACCGCGATGAACAAGATCCTGAAGGATTTCATCGTCAAGTATAAGTCCATGTCGGGCTATTACGCACCCTACGTTCCCGGCTGGGACAATCACGGTATGCCGATCGAGAGCGCGATCATCAAGCAGTCCAAGCTCGACCGCAGAAAGATGACCATCCCGGAATTCCGTACCGCCTGCCATAAGTTCGCGCAGAACTACGTCGATATCCAGATGGGGCAGTTCAAGCGGCTCGGCGTCGTCGGCGACTGGGACAATCCCTACCTCACGATGCGTCCCTCCTTCGAGGCGAGAGAGGTGAAGGTCTTCGGCGAGATGTTCCGCAAGGGCTACATCTATAAGGGTCTGAAGCCCGTTTACTGGTGCCCGAAGGACGAGACCGCGCTGGCGGAGGCTGAGATCGAATACAAGGATATCCCCTGCACCTCGATCTTCGTCAAGTTCGCCGTGAAGGACGACCTCGGCGGAAAACTCGCAAAGTTCGGCGATCTGAACAAGACCTATTTCATCATCTGGACGACCACGACCTGGACCCTTCCGGGCAACCTCGCGATCGCGGTCCATCCGAGAGAGCTCTACGCCGTCATTCAGGCGGAGAACGGCGAACGCTATATCGTCGCCGAGGCGCTTGCCGAAAAGACGATGAAGGCGGGCGGCATCGAAAACTACGAGATCCTCGCCACGATGCCCGGCTCCGAATTCGAGTATATGAAGGCACAGCACCCCTTCCTTGACCGGGAAAGCGTGCTGCTCAACGCGGAATACGTTACGATGGACAGCGGTACCGGCTGCGTTCATACCGCTCCCGGCTTCGGTGCCGACGACTACGTGATCTGCAAAAAGTATAAGATGGATATCGTCGTCCCGGTCGACGACCGCGGCTATCAGACCGCGGACGCCGGCCAGTACGCCGGGATGTTCTACGAGGATTCCAACAAGGCGATCCTTGACGATATGAAGGAAAGCGGCGCGCTGTTCGCTTCCGAAAAGATCACCCACTCCTATCCGCACTGCTGGAGATGCAAGAGCCCGATCATCTTCCGCGCCACCCCGCAGTGGTTCTGCTCGGTCGAGGCGTTCAAGGAAGAAGCGGTCAAGGCGTGCGAGAGCGTCGACTGGATCCCCGCGTGGGGCGGCGACCGCATCGCGAGCATGGTGCGCGAGCGTGCCGATTGGTGCATTTCCCGTCAGCGTCATTGGGGTCTGCCGATCCCGGTCTTCTACTGCGCGGACTGCGGCAAGCCGATCTGCAACGACGATACGATCACCCGCGTTTCCGAGCTGTTCGGCGAGAAGGGCTCGAACGTGTGGTACGAGGAAGAGGCGGAGAACCTTCTCCCGAAGGATTATGCCTGCCCGTTCTGCGGCGGAAAGCACTTCACCAAGGAAACGAACACCCTCGACGGCTGGTTTGACTCCGGCTCCTCTCATTTCAACGTTCTCGAAAACCGTCCCGGTATGACCTGGCCCGCAGACCTTTATCTCGAGGGTGCCGACCAGTACCGCGGCTGGTTCCAGTCCTCGCTTCTGACCGCCGTCGGCGCGAAGGGGCAGGGCGCTCCCTACCGTCAGGTCCTGACCCACGGCTGGGTCGTTGACGGCGAGGGCAAGGCAATGCACAAATCGCTCGGCAACTCGATCGCGCCCGAGGAAATGATCGTCAAGTACGGCTCCGACCTCGTCCGTCTGTGGGTCGCCTCCTCCGATTACCGCGTTGACGTCCGTGCCTCCGACCTGATCTTCAAGCAGCTTTCGGACGGTTACCGCAAGCTCCGCAACACCGCCCGTATCCTGATGGCTGACCTCTACGATTTCGATCCCGACCGCGATTCGGTCCCGGTTGAAAAGCTCGTTGAGATCGACCGCTGGGTCCTCGACGCGATGAACCGCCTCGTGAAGACCTGCACCGACGCTTACGACAGCTACGAGTTCCACATCGTCTATCACGAGATCGGGAACTTCTGCACCACCGAGCTTTCCAAACTCTATATCGACATCACGAAGGACCGTCTCTATACCGAAAAGGCGGACTCCTTCGAGCGCCGTTCCGCACAGACGGCGATGTATCTCGTTCTTTCCGCGCTGACCCGCCTGCTCGCGCCGATGCTTGCGCATACCGCCGAGGAGATCTGGGAGGCAATGCCTCATTCCGCCGCCGAAAACCGCGAAAGCGTTCTGCTGAACGATATGCCGCGTTACGACGCGAAATACGAGGCGGGAGAGATCGCCGCAAAATACGACCATCTCTTTGCTCTCCGTGACGACGTGATGAAGGTGCTCGAGGACGCCCGTGCCGACAAGAAGATCGGCAAGTCCCTCGACGCCAAGGTCATGATCGTCACCGCGGACGCGGAGAAATACGAAACCTATATGGCGCTCGCCGATCAGCTTCCCACCGTCTTCATCGTCTCGCAGGTCGAGGTCGAAAAGGGCGAGAAGGAAGAGATCACCGTGCTTCCCGCAGAGGGCTGCCGCTGCGGCAGATGCTGGACGTACGTGAAGAAGGGCGTCGGTGAGGGCGAGGACTTCCTCTGCGTCAAGTGCAGCCGGATCCTCGGACTCGCATGATCTTTGTCTGGCTGGCGGTCGCCGCCGCCGTCGTCGGTCTCGATCAGTGGACGAAATATCTGACCGTCCTGAAATTAAAGCCGGTCGGCGACGTCCCGCTGATCGAGGGCTGGCTTCACCTCGATTACGTGGAGAACACCGGAGCCGCCTTCGGAATGCTGAAGAATCAGCGCTGGCTCTTCCTCGTGCTGACGACCGTCGTCGTTCTCGCGATGCTCGCGTATCTGATTCTGAAGCGGAAGACGATCCACCCCTTTCTTGCTTCCGGGATCGCGATGATCATCGGGGGCGGAATCGGCAATCAGATCGACCGGATCGCGCGGGGCTACGTCGTCGATATGATCTACGTCAAGATCATCGACTTCGCGGTCTTCAACGTCGCCGATTCCTTCGTCTGCATCGGCGCGGCGATCCTCTGCATCTACGTTCTCTTCCTCTATAAGGAACCGGACAAAACCGAAACAAGCAAAAAGGATGAAATGACCGATGCCCATTGAACGGGAAGATATCGGAAAAAGATTGGATATGTACGTAGCGGAACGCGAGGAAATCACGCGTTCCGCTTCTCAAAAATGGATCAAAGACGGCTGCGTCACGGTAAACGGAAGGGCTGCGGCGAAAAACTACTGCCTCCGCGAGGGTGACACGGTCGAAACCGATCCGCCCGAACCCGAATTCCTTTCCGCCGAGCCGCAGGATATTCCGATCACGATCGTGTACGAAGACGACGACGTGATCGTTGTGAACAAGGAAAAGGGAATGGTCGTCCATCCCGCGCCGGGCAATCCCGACGGGACGCTCGTCAACGCCCTGATGTTTCACTGCGGCGCAAGGCTCTCGGGGATCAACGGCGTGATCCGTCCCGGGATCGTACACCGGATCGACAAGGACACGAGCGGGCTGCTCATCGTCGCGAAGAACGACCGCGCCCACGAATCGCTCGCGGAACAGATCTCCTCGCACCGCTTTGAAAGGTGCTACCGCGCGATCGTCAACGGAACCATCCGGGAGAACGAAGGAACGGTGGACGCCCCGATCGGCAGGAGCCGCACCGACCGCAAGAAAATGGCGGTGGTGTCGGACGGCAGGAACGCGGTGACGCATTTCCGCGTGCTCGAACGGCTGAAGGGCGCGACCTATATCGAATGCCGTCTTGAGACCGGGAGAACGCATCAGATCCGCGTCCACATGGCGCACCTCGGGCACCCGCTGCTCGGGGACACGGTCTACGGCGGCGGGCACACGAAGGACGAACAGCGCCTCGCGGAGCTCCTTTCGGGACAATGCCTCCACGCGCAGTCGATCTCGTTCGTGCATCCCGTGACCGGTGAATACGTTCATATCGAAAGTGAGCTTCCGCCGTATTTTCAGACGGTGCTCGACGATTACCGCCGCAGGACGGAAAAGGAATAAGGGACTATGAAGGATTACGGCAATCTGCTGATCATGACCGACCTCGACGGTACCTTCTTCGGGAAGGACGCCTCGATCGTCGAAAGGAATATGAAAGCGCTCGAAGAATTCGAGGCGCACGGCGGGCTTTTCAGCTTCGCGACCGGAAGAGTCCATACCGTCGTCGAAAAGGAACTGATTCCCGGCTTCTGCGATCTGCTCACCGCGCCCGCGGTGATGTGCAACGGCGTGAATCTGTACGACCCGAAAGCCAAAAAGGTGCTCGTCGATTTTTCCTATCCCGGCGAGCTGGTCCGCCCGATCACGGCGGAGATCGTGGACAAATACCGTCCGCCGATCTGGTTCATCTATACCGGCGAGGATTATTACCGCCATACCTCGGTCGACCCCCGGAAGGTGACCGACGAGGTCTGGCATAAGGTCGTCTTCCATTCCGACCCCGAAACGATCCTGAAGATCCGCGACGAGCTCCGTGCAAAGTACGGCGATATCCTGCAGATCTCCCGCTCCGGCTGGAATCTGTGTGAGATCCTGCCGAAGGAATCGGGCAAGGGCGTGATGCTCCGCAAGCTGAAGGAGTATTTCGCCGCGCAGGGCAGGGACGTGATGACCTTCGGCATAGGCGATTTTGAAAACGACCTCGGGCTTCTCGAGGAGGCGGATTTTGCAGCCGCCCCCGCAAACGCGCTCCCAGAGATCAGAGCCGCCGCCGACCGCGTCTTCTGTGACCACACGAAGGGCGCCGTCGCCGAGCTGATCGAATACGCCTGCAAATACTACGCAAAAGCAAACGACTGAAACCGAAAGACGGGAATCAAAAATGAACGTCAGAAACGCGCTGCTTTACGATACCGCCTCCGCTTCCTTCGTCCCCGGCGCGCTCCGCACCGAAAACGGCGTGATCGCGGGATACGAGGAAACGCCGGACGCGGTCGATCTTCACGGCTGCCCGGTGATCCCGGGGCTGGTCGATATGCACACCCACGGCAGGGGCGGCTTTGATTTCGCCTCCGCGACCGTGGAGGAAATGAAAAAAATGAAGGCGCTCTACGCGGCGGTCGGCACCACGACGGTCATCCCCGCGATCGCCTCCGCTCCCTTTTCGGAAATGCTCGAAGCGATCCGCCGCGTGAAGGCAGCCGGCTTTCCCGGCGTCCATTTCGAGGGAAGATACCTTTCCCCGAAGCACCGCGGCGCGCATCACGCCTCGCTCCTCGCGCTCCCGACGGAAGAAGAGCTTGAACGGATCGCCGAAGCCGCCGACGGCATCGCGGTCCATATCACCCTCGCTCCCGAGCTTGAGGGCGCACCGGACTTTATCCGCGAAGCGGTGAAGCGCGGGATCACGGTCGGGATCGGTCATACCGACGCCGCCTACGACGAGGCGAACGAGGCGCTGAATGCGGGTGCCGTCAGCTTTACCCATACCTATAACGCGATGCGCGGGCTTCATCACCGCGAGCCGGGCACGCTCGGCGCCGCGCTTCTTTCGGACGCCTATGCCGAGCTGATCGCAGACGGCTTCCATCTGCACCCCGGTGCCGTGAAGCTCGTTTCAAAAGTGAAAAAGCCGGAAAAGGTGATCCTCATCACCGATTCGATGTCGGGAACCGGATGCCCGGACGGAACCTACGCGATCGCCGGAAACGACGTCGTCGTGCGCGGCGGTCACGCCTATACGACCGACGGCGCGATCGCGGGAAGCACGCTGGACCTGTTTGACGGGTTAAACAATTACGTTTCCTTTACCGGTACCCCCTTTGCGGCGGCGCTCCCGGCGGCGACCGTCAACCCCGCCCGCTGCATGGGCATCGAAGATACCGTCGGTTCGCTTGCGATCGGAAAGAAGGCGGATTTCCTCGTTCTTTCGCCCGATTTCAGCCGGATCGTCGCCGTCGTAACCGCCGAATAAAATTCTGAAAAGCGGGAATCCTTTTCTTATCAAGGGAGGGATGACCGTGAAATTTGGTTCCGGCGGATTTGCTTTCGTCCGCAAAAACCTTTTCGGGATGATTCTGTGGGGCGTATTCTTCCGCCTCGTTCTGCGCTTTTCGCTTTCGGTACCGTCGCTGCTTGCCGATCTGTTCCGTCTTCCGGCTCCGGGGGACGTTATCGGGTCCGGGCTTACGGCGCTGACCGCGTTTCTGTTCCTGCCGCCGCTGTTTACGGGCGGGATGCGTTATTTTGCCGGGCGCGGACCGGACGGAAAGAGCGATATCACGCTTCTGCTTTCCGGATTCTCCTCGTTTGAGCGTTGGTCGGACGCCGTGCTTGACGGGCTTCCCCTCGCCTTTCTCGGCGCGGTCTGCTATACGTCGGCAAGGCTGCTTTTCACGCTTGCCGGTCTTTATACCGGAAAAACGGCGGCGATCCTCTTCGTTTTCGCGCTGCTCGGAACGGTTTTCACCTTTTTTCTCTTCGCTTCCGGCATCGCGGTGCTGCTCGGCGCCGATACCCGCTCCGCGGCGTTTGCCGTTATCGGAAAAAGCGTCCTGCATCTGACCCTCTGGGCGGTGCTTTACCCGTTCCCGCTGCTGTTCATCCTGTTTTCCCCGCTGTACCCGCTTTCCCTTGCAGGTATCAAAACGACTTCGGTCTCCCCCGTGGAGATTCAGATAGAAGGAGATTCGACATAATGGAAAAAGAAAAATTCTATATCACGACCGCCATTGCCTATGCGTCCCGCAAGCCGCATATCGGCAATACATACGAGATCATTCTGACCGACGCCATCGCCCGCTATAAGAAGATGCGCGGCTACGACGTGTACTTCATGACCGGCACCGACGAGCACGGACAGAAGATCGAAAATATCGCGAAGGAAGAGGGCATCGCGCCCAAGGAATACGTTGACCGCGTTGCCGGAACGATCCGCGGCATCTGGGACTGCATGAGCTGCAAATACGACAAGTTCATCCGCACCACCGACGACTACCACGAAAAAGCGGTTCAGCACATCTTCAAAAAGCTCTACGATCAGGGCGATATCTATAAGAGCGAGTACGAGGGCTGGTACTGCGAGCCCTGCGAAAGCTTCTTCACCGAGACGCAGGTCGTGGACGGCAAGTGTCCCGACTGCGGCAGACCGGTGCAGAGAATGCACGAGGAAGCGTATTTCTTCAAAATGAGCAAATACGCCGACCGCCTGATGCAGTATATCGAGGACCATCCCGGCTTCATCGAGCCCGATCAGCGCCGCAAGGAAATGGTCAACAACTTCTTAAAGCCCGGTCTGCAGGACCTCTGCGTCTCCCGCACCTCCTTCAAATGGGGCGTACCCGTGACCTTTGACGACAAGCACGTCATCTACGTCTGGATCGACGCGCTTTCCAACTATATCACCGGCGTCGGCTACGATACCGAGGGCACCTCCGATCTGTATAAGAAGGAATGGCCCGCCGACGTGCATATCATCGGCAAGGATATCGCCCGCTTCCACGTCATCTACTGGCCGATCATTCTGATGGCGCTCGGCGAACCGCTGCCTAAGAAGGTCTTCTGCCATCCGTGGCTCCTTTCGGGCGTCGACAAGATGAGCAAATCGCGCGGAAACGTCATGTACGCAGACGATCTCGCCTCCGTCTTCACGGTGGACGGCGTCCGCAACTACGTTCTCGCCGAAATGCCCTATCAGCAGGACGGCAGCATCACCCCCGAAAACCTCGTCGCCCGCTATAACAGCGACCTCGCGAACAACCTCGGCAACCTCGTCAACCGCACCCTCGCGATGACCGGCAAGTATTTCGGCGGCATCGTTCCGGACTGCACCGAGGAAAACGACGTTGACCGCGACCTGCGCGAATTCTGCGAGGGCGCGTGGGAAAAGATGAAGGAGCAGATGGACACCTTCCACGTTGCCGACGCGATCGACACCGTGTTCTCGGTCTTCCGCCGCGCGAACAAGTATATCGACGAGACGGCGCCGTGGGTGCTGGCAAAGGACGAGGCGAACAAAGCCCGTCTCGGCACCGTGATGTACCGCCTGCTCGAATCCATTCGCTTCGGCGCGCTGATGCTTGCGCCCTTCCTCCCCGAGACCTCGGAGAACATCCTGAAGCAGCTCAACACCGAGGAGACCGAGGTCGCGTACGGCAGGCTCGTTTCGGGCAGACCGATCGGCGAGGCAAAGGTGCTCTTCGCCCGCCTCGACGAGAAGGAGACCCTCGAAAAGCTCGAAGCGCTTTCCGCGCCGAAGAAGCCGGTCGTCCCGAAGCCCGAGGATACCGAAGAAGAGATCGGCATCGAGGAGTTCGGCAAGGTCGAGCTCCGCTGTGCGAAGGTTTTGACCGCGGAGCCCGTTCCGAAGGCAAAGAAGCTGCTCAAACTGACCGTTGACCTCGGCTACGAGGAACGGCAGGTCGTTTCGGGCATCGCAAAGTATTATAAGCCCGAGGATCTGATCGGCAAAAAGATCGCCCTCGTCTGCAACCTTAAGCCCGCGAAGCTCTGCGGCGTTGATTCCAACGGCATGATCCTCGCCTCCTCCGACGCCGACGGCACCATCCGCGTCCTCTTCCTCGACGAGGCGGCAGAGCCCGGCTCCCGCATCCACTGATGATACTCTTTGACACACACGCGCATTATAACGACGCCCGGTTCTCCGAAGAGGGGGACCGGGACGTCCTTTTGCGCGATATTTTTGAAAATACCCCCGTCCGCGCGATCCTCAACGCCGGAACGAACCTCGTGACCTCGAAGGAAAGCATCGGCCTTGCCGAAAAATGGCAGGGCATTTACGCCGCCGTCGGCGTGCATCCCGAGGATTGCGCCGATATGACCGATATCGACGGGGCGCTTTCCGTCCTTTCGGAAATGCTGAAGCATCCGAAGGTGAGGGCGATCGGGGAGATCGGACTTGATTTCTATTGGCAGCCCTACGACGAGGAGCATCAGCTTCGCTGGTTCCGCGCGCAGATGGCATTGGCAGAGGAGACCGGCTTTCCGGTCATCGTCCACGACCGCGAGGCACACGGGAAAACGATGGAGGTGCTCCGCGCATTCCCGAAGGTGCGCGGCATCCTGCACAGCTGCTCCTGCTCGCCGGAAACGGTCCGGGAAGCGGTGAAGCTCGGATGGTTCATCTCGTTTTCGGGGGTCATTACCTTCAAAAACGCCTCCCGCATCCTTGACTCGGTCCGTGCCGTTCCGGATGACCGTCTCCTCGTCGAGACCGACTGCCCCTATCTCGCTCCGGTCCCGTACCGCGGAAAAATGAATCACTCGGGCTACATGATCGAAACGCTGAAGGCTGCCGCCGCCGCGCGGGGGACCGATCCCGACCTTCTTTCGGCGCTTACGACGAAAAACGCCTGCGAAATCTACCGCATTCCGTCGGATTCACTCACCTGACCTTCACAAACTGCTCACAAATATTTTCACCGCGATTTACAAAAATATCAAAAAATCGCTACATCGATCACACAGATTGGTTAAAATCTCATGATAAAATAAAGCAACCAATCAAAGAAAGCGCGGTGTGACCAGTTTGACCGAACCGATTCCGAACGAAAAGAATACCGAAGAGACCCGTCCGACCTCCTGCTCCTACGGCGGCTTCCGTCATAAGCTCGATTACGACGTGATCGAGAAAAAGCGCGAGGGGACGAATCTTCCCGACCGCCGCCGCATTCTTGCCGGGGTCCTGATCTCGCTGATCGCAGTCGTGATGGCGATCGCGATCGGGGTCATCCTCGCGACGGTGGAATCGCTCAACGTCGGCTCGAAAAAAAGCACCCGCCGCACCGAATCGCTGAAAAACGCCGATCCCGAACCCATTTGGTGGGACAAAGCGGCGTAAAAGGAGCGTATTATGGGACAGATCGCAAATCAAATGGTTTACGAAGCTTTTCTGAAGCTGAAAGCCAAATGCAGGCTGAAAAAAGCAGAAAAGGCAAAAACTAAAAAGAAACGCTGAAAAAACAAGGTGCGGTCCGGAAAAGGATCGCACCTTTTGTCTTGAATGAAAACGTCGGCGCCGGTTAATGAAGGTCCTGTATCTCCATTTTTTTCAGTTGATCGGAACGGCGCATCTTTTTTCGGCATATCGCGTAGATTATCAGCAGGATAGCAGTTGGGATATTCGCCAACAGAACTGCCGCGATCATTTCAAGAACAAGGCCGAATGAAACACCGTCCTCTGGTACCATAAAATTGGCGAGTATGAATAGCGTCGCACACGGAAATGATATGGCAGGCAGAACCAGTCCCGGCCATTTTGCGCGTCGTTTCGAGAGGAAGACCTGAAAACACACAATGCAGGCGATGACGGCAAGTGCGATGATTACCTTCACGTTCACATCGACAATGGTTTCCGACAGCAGTATGATCATTTCATGGATTCTCCTTTGTTTTTTTATAAGCGCTTATCAGTGTTTTTGCGGTTTCGTAATCGAACTTGTCATTGATCGCGAGCTTTTTGACCAAGGCAATATACGGCTCGCTTTCGGTGCTTTCGCTGATCTGGATTTTCTGAATCAGTTTATCCAGCCTTAACCTTACCGTCGGATAGGTTACGTCATATTGTTTTGCGATCTCTTTCAAGGAACCGGAAGACAATATGAATTTTTTTATAAACGTCACGTCTTCATCGTCAAGGCTGCTGATCCATTCAGGAATCACTTGCAAAGACATAGCACATCCTCCTTTAACATTATTATTATAGCATTGAATAAAGTTAAAGTCAATAGTGAATAGAAACTTTAACTTATTGTTCATTTTTACTTTCGGCTGTAAAAAAACGGCAAAGCGGGGATCGCTTTACCGTTCATTTATTGCGGATCGGGAACAGGATTTGACTTCAAGGAAGGTTGACCCACTCGACGGGATGCCCGTTCGTTTCAAGAAATGCGACGAGGTCGTTTGCCTGCAGATAGAGCGAGGCGGTGTTTTCCATCGGGTGCAGTGCGATCTCACGGTCACGGAACCAATCGTCGAGATAGACCGAGACGCGGTGTCCGGTGTCGTTCAGCGCGCCGAAGGTCGTGACCGAACCGCGGGTGAGCCCGAGGAACGCGAAAAGGTCGTCCTCGGAGGCGAAGGAGAGCTTTCTGGCGCCGATCGACTGCTGAAATCCCTTGAGATCGACGCGGACGGGATCGCGCGCGGTCAGAAGGTAATAATTTCTCTTTTTGTCGTCCCGGAGAAAGAGGTTTTTCGCACCCGTTTCGGGGCGGGGGAGATTGATCTTTTCGATCTCCTCCACGGTAAAGACGGCGGGGTGCTCGTACACTTCAAAGGGTATGCCGGCTTCCTTCAGGGCGGCGATCAGTTCGGTTCTCGTCATATCAGTTCTGCTTTCTGACGCTGGTATATTCGTCGTAATACCGGTAGTAGGGGCATTCCTTGCTCTGACGGTTCAGGAAATCGACCATTTCGTCCTCGTCAAGGCTCTGCTGACACTCGTAGGAGTCGGTCAGCTCGTCGTAGTCGTAATAAAGGCAGGTGTCGCAGGAGGCGGGAGGCCCGATGCGTTTTTTCTTTTTGGGCGTTTGTTTCTGCTTATCCATACAGTATCTCCGATAAATGTTCTTTTAAGGCATGAAAATCCGGGAAGACCGGATAGGGAAGGGTGCGAAGGTATTCTTCGGACTGATGTCCGGCGGCGACGAGAACGCAGTCAAAGCCCGCTTCGCTTGCCGTTTCGGCGTCGTGATCGGTGTCCCCGATGAGCAGGAATCGCTCCCCGGGATGCCGTTCCCGATACGTACGGGCAAGTCCCGTTTTTCCGTAGGCTAAAACGTTGTCCGAGCCGACGATCTCGGCAAAGCAGTCCTTCAGACCGAGGGAGGCAAGCTGTTCAAGAAGCATCCCGCTTTCGCTCGCGCTGAGGACGCTTTGCGGAAGCCCAAGGTCCCGGAAGGCGGAGATCAGCTCACGCACGCCGGGATTGACCGAGGCGAAGGGCAGATTCCGGTTGTATTCCGCGACCCACAGGTCGGCAAGGAAAGTATAGCTTTCCTTTTCAAAGTCAAAACCGAGCGAGCGGTAATAGTCGATGATCGGAAAGCGGAAAAGGGAACGGTACTGCTCCTTCGAGCGGATGACCGGCAGCGAGCGCGCGGCAAGCAGGGTGTTGACCGCACGGATCCCGGTCTCCACGTCGTCGAGGATGGTCCCGTTGAAATCCCACAGAATATGGTCGTATTTCATAGTGCCTCCGGTTGGATTTCTTCCATTATAGCAGGTTCCGTGCGGAAAAGCAAGAAAAAAAGCCCGCGAACCGAAAATTTCACGGACAATTTGAAAAAAGTATATACTTTCGGAGAAAAATATGATATAATGGATCAAAATGGGAAAGGATGCTTTCGGGAACGGAAGCGAAGGGATACAGAAAAGGATGGCAAAGATCACCGACGCGCTCGCGGGGATGCTCCGTAAGCTGACCCCGGCAGAGGGCAAGCCGGAAAACTATTTCAATTCCGCGATTGTCGTTTCCGGCGGCAGCGGAACCCGGATGGGCGACACCGGCGGCGTACCGAAGCAGCTTCTTCCCCTGCTCGGCAAGCCGGTCATCGTGCATACCGTCTCCGCCTTTGAGGAGAGTCCGATTGTGAACGAGATCATTCTCGTCGCGCGGGAGGAGGATATCCCCGCTTACGAGCAGTTAAAAGCCGATTACGGCTGGAAAAAGGTCGTTAAGATCGTGAAGGGCGGGGACAGCCGTCCGGAATCGGTGAAGAACGGATTCCTCGCGATCGACGACAGATCGGATTACGTGATGATCCACGACGGCGCGCGCTGCCTCGTGACCCCCGATATCATTCTCCGCGTCGCGCGTTCGGCGGTCAGGTACGGTGCGGCGATCGCGGCGGAAGCGGCGACGGCGACCGTCAAGCAGACCGACGACAAAAAGGCGGCGCTGATCAAAACGACGCTCGACCGCGACAAGATTATGCTCGCGCAGACGCCGCAGACCTTCAAGACCGAGATCTATCGCGCGGCGCTCTATACGACGATGGAAAAAGGGCTTTTCAACGGCGGGATCACCGACGACGCGAAGCTCTGTGAGGACGTCGGCTTCGAGGTCTGGACGGTAGAAGTCGGACCCGAAAACCGCAAGATCACGACCCCCTTCGATCTGAAGATCGCCGAGCTGATCCTCAGGGAACGGAACGAGGTGACCGTGAAATGACACCCTTCCGTATCGGACACGGCTACGACGTTCACCGTCTGACCGAGGGCAGAAAACTGATCCTCGGCGGGGTGGAGATCCCCTTTGAAAAAGGACTGCTCGGGCATTCCGACGCCGACGTTCTGACCCACGCGGTGATGGACGCGGTGCTCGGCGCGGCGGCGCTCGGGGATATCGGAAAGCATTTTCCGGATCACGACGAAAAATACCGCGGCGCGGACAGCATCGCGCTTGCCCGGAAAACGGCGGAGCTGCTCCGGGAGGCGGGCTATACCGTCGCCAATCTCGACGCGACCGTCCTCTGCCAGCGTCCGAAGCTCGCGCCCCATATCCCCGCGATGCGGGAGAATATCGCCCGCGCCTACGGCATCCCGGTCGACGCCGTCAGCGTCAAGGCGACCACCGAGGAAGGGCTCGGCTTCACCGGCAGCGGGGAAGGGATCGCGGCACACGCCGTCGCCCTGATCTGCTTGGCGGATAAGCCGTGTTGAGGGATCCCGTTCCCCGATCGTCAACGCCGCGCCCGTCCGCGCTTTCTTTCCGGTTCCTTCATTTTTTGCCCCAAGACGGGCGTTACGTCCCTTCGGACGGACAGCAGCGGATATTTTATCCGGTGGATATTTTATCCGGTGGATATTTTATCCGGCGGATATTTTATCCGGCGGAAATTTCCCGCGGGTACTATTATGATATGGCGAAACCGCCGTTTCGTTCCTCCAAAAAGGGAAGGACCCCGGGCGGGATCGCGCGGATTTCCCCGAAAAGCTGGATTATTTTCCCTCCGGGGCATTTTATTTCAGCAAAAGAACATATTTCCGGAGTTTTCCGGTTACCTTTGAAAGGATAACACCATGATCAAAATTTCTCCCTCCGTACTCGCCTGCGACTTTGCGCACATGGCGGACGACGTGAAGCGTGTCGAGGACGCGGGCGTCGAATACCTTCATCTTGACGTGATGGACGGGATGTTCGTCCCGAATATCTCCTTCGGCGTTCCGGTCATCACCTCGCTCCGCCCCTGCTCGAAGCTCATTTTCGATACCCATCTGATGATCGAGGACCCGATCCGCTACGTTGAGGTCTTCAAAAAGGCGGGCGCCGATATCCTTACCGTCCATTACGAGGCGTGCCCCGACGTCCGCGCGGCGCTCGAAGCGATCCGTGCCGCCGGGATGAAGGCGGGCATTTCGGTCAAGCCGAAGACCCCGGTCTCGGTTCTTGCCCCCTATCTTGACGTGATCGACCTCATTCTCATCATGTCGGTCGAGCCCGGCTTCGGCGGGCAGTCCTTTATGCCCGAATCCCTGCCCAAGCTCGCCGCCGCTCGCACCCTCGCGATGCAGGCGGATCACGTGATCGAGATCGAGGTGGACGGCGGCATCTCCCCGAAGAACGCTTCTCTCGTCGTTGCCGCGGGCGCGGACGTGCTCGTCGCCGGTTCGGCAGTCTTCCACGCCGCCGACGTCAAGGCAGCCGTTGACGCGCTGAAAAACGCAGAAAACGTCAGTCCGCTCTGATCTGATATACAATAATATCCCGCCGGAAGTTTTTCCGGCGGGATCGTTTTTTATTGCTGTCGGATTGTTTCTCTGATCTTCGCCCAGCGCGCTCTGAAGTCGTCTGTGGTCTCATCGGGGACGAAATTTGCCCGCAGATAGCTTTTGATCGCGGGGATACGCCAATCATCGGTGGTGAGATATGCCGTCTTCATGCCCTCTTTTTTCAGGACTGCGGCGGCGTAGGCATTCATCAGATTTCCGATGCCGCGCCCTCTGACCTCCGGCTTCGAGCCGACCATGTGGATGTAGCCCTCGGCTTTTTCCCGGTCGCAGATCACGCAGACCGTGGCGACCGCTTTGCCGTCGAGGCAGAAGAGGAAGCAGCGGTCATCCTCATAGCCGGGATGTCCGACCATACATTTCCGGTAGAATTCGTGTGAGATCGGTTCCCACGCGAGGTCGTACTGCACGATATCGAGCCATTCGTCGATGCCGTTTTCGCGGTCACGGACGGTTCCGACGGTCACGCTGTCGGGAAGGGAAGGATATTCCGCTTCCTTGCCGTCGTTCGTCCAGCGCATGACGAGCTGTTCCATCGGGCAGGATCAATACCGGTTGACGCGGATGACGTTTTCGATCGCGCCGATCTCGGTGACGACCTTTTCGGGCACGTCGCCGTTCAGGTCGATGATGACGTAGGAGTAGCTGCCGCGGGAACGGTTCAGCATATTCTCAATGTTGAGCTTTTCGTCCGCGATGACGGAGGAGATGCGGTTGATGACGCCGGGCTGATTGCGGTGCAGGACGCAGAGACGGGTGTCTCCGGCGCGGGGCATCGAGCAGCTCGGGTAGTTGACAGAATTGCGGACGTTGCCGTTTTCAAGGAATTCGACCAGCTCTTCGGCAGCCATCACGGCGCAGTTGTCCTCGCTCTCCTCGGTGGAAGCGCCGAGGTGGGGGATGACGGTGATGCGCTCGTCAACGCCGACGATATCGTCGGTCGCAAAGTCGGTGACGTAGGCGGCGATCTTACCGTTCTGCACGCCTGCGATCAGGTCGGTCGAATCGACCAGCTCGGCGCGGGCGAGGTTGATGATGCGGACGCCGTCCTTCATCTTTGCGAAGGTGGAGGCGGAAAGCATTCCGGTGGTTTCCTTCGTCGCGGGGACGTGGAGGGTGATATAATCGGCTTTTGCGTAGATCTCGTCAAACGAGGTCGCCTTCACGACCGAACGGGAGAGGGACCACGCGTTTTCCACGGTGAGGTAGGGGTCGCAGCCGATGACGTTCATGCCGAGCGCGATACCCATATTGGCGACCAGACCGCCGATCGCGCCGAGGCCGATGACGCCGAGGGTCTTGCCCTTGATCTCACAGCCCGCGAAGCGGCTCTTGCCTTTTTCGATCTGCTTTGCGATATCCTCGGTCCCCTTGAGGGTCTGCACCCACTGAATGCCGCCCGCGATGTTGCGGGAAGCGAGGAGCAGGGCAGCCGCCGCAAGCTCCTTGACGCCGTTCGCGTTTGCGCCGGGCGTGTTGAAGACGACGATGCCTTCCTCGGCGCAGCGGTCGAGCGGGATATTGTTGACGCCCGCGCCGGCGCGCGCGATGGCCTTCAGCTTTTTGCCGAATTCCATATCGTGCATTACTGCGGAACGGACCATGATGGCGTCGGGATTTTCAATGCTGTCGCCGAAGGCGAACTTTTCGGTATCAAAGACGGCGGTGCCGACCTTTGCGATCTTGTTGAGTAACTGAATGTTATACATTATGCTTTCCTTTCGGCTTTCAGACGTTTTTCGGGTTCTTCGCGGCGAAGTCCTTCATGAACGCGACGAGGTCGATGACGCCCTGCACGGGCATCGCGTTGTAGATGGAGGCGCGCATACCGCCGACGGAACGGTGACCCTTGATGTTCTTGAAGCCTGCCTCGCCGGCTTCCTTCGCGAACTTCTTGTCGAGGTCGGGATCGCCGGTGACGAAGGTGACGTTCATGATCGAACGCGCTTCCTTCTCGGCGGGTGCCATGAAGTAATCCTGCCCGTCGAGGTAATCGTAGAGGATGCCTGCCTTCTTATAGTTGATCTTCGCCATTTCGGTCAGACCGCCGAGGGATTCAAGCCACTCGTAGACCAGCTTGGCGATATAGATGCAGTAGCAGGGGGGCGTGTTGTACATCGAGTCGTTGTCCGCCATCAGCTTGTAGTCGAGCATGACGGGGGAATTCTCACGGTAGTTGCCGATCAGATCCTCGCGGACGATGACGACGGTCAGACCCGCGGGTGCCATGTTCTTCTGCGCGCCGGCGTAGATCATACCGAACTTCGTGACGTCGACCGGCTCGGAGAGGATGCAGGAGGAGAGGTCGGCGACGAGCGGCACGTCACCGGTGTCGGGGATATAGTTCCACTTGGTGCCGTAAATGGTGTTGTTGAAGCAGATGTGGACGTAGTCTGCGTCGGGACGGAAGTCTTCCTTCGTCAGCTTCGGGATATAGGTGTTGTTCTTATCCTCGGAGGAGGCGACGAGACGGACGTCACCGTATTTCTTTGCTTCCTGATACGCCTTCTTGGAGAACTGACCGGTCACGACGTAATCCGCCTTGCGGTTCTTATTCATCAGGTTGAGCGGAACGGCGGAGAACTGAGTGGAGGCGCCGCCCTGCAGGAAGAGGACCTTGTAGTTGTCCGGGATATTCATAAGCTGACGGAGCAGGCGCTGCGCGTCGGCGATGATGGCTTCGTAGTCGGGAGATCGGTGACTCATCTCCATGACCGACATTCCGGATTCCCCGTAACAGAGCATTTCGGACGCGGCGCGTTCGAGAACGGGGACGGGAAGCATGGAAGGACCTGCGGAAAAGTTGTAGACGCGTTTCATGATGATCACCTTAGCTTTCGCTTTGCGAAAGCCTCCTTATAAAAAAATTGATTCACCCCTTATTATAGCGTACCCTGCGCGATTCGTCAAGGGGTTTCGGGTATTTTATCGCGTTAATACGAAAAAGTGCCGTGAAAAAGGTAAAGCAAACGCCGTCCGGTACCTTTTCCGGCGTGAAGAGCGTCGAAAAAGCCCGTCCTCCGTTCGTGAGCGGATGGACGGGCTTGCGTTCCGACGTATCAGATATCGTATTTTGCGAGGATCTCGCTCGGGGTACGGCTGAGCAGCGTGATCACCGGCAGAACGCCGCAGAAGACAGACGCGGCGTAAAGCACGATGAGAAGCCCCGCGGCGAGCCAGAGCGGGAAGTAGAATACCGCTCCGAGCAGCATACCGCCCGAAAGATAGACGATGATCAGGGAAGACAGGAGGAAGGCGGGCAGTACGGTCAGGCTGACGAGCAGCAGCGCCTCCACCGTGAAGCGGAAGATCAGGTTTTTCTTCGTCACGCCGATCGCGCGGTAGATACCGACCTCGCGCACCCGGTGCAGAAAAGAGGAACGCATGATGAAGAATACGCAGAGGCACATCAGCGTCAGCATCACGAGGATCGCCGCCATGCTGCCGAGGATATCTGCCTTTTTCTCCGAGAGCGCCGAATCGAACATCTCCTCCGGGGTCACGGCCTTATTTCCGAAGAGCGAGGTCAGGTATTCCTTCGCCGCTTCGGGATCGGAGGCGTGGACCGCCATGTGGTTCTGATGCCATTCGCCGCTGTCCCAGTCGTAATAGCCGGATTCGAACGCTTCCACGCCGAAGCGTTCGTCTGATTTTCCCGCGCTTCCGGAGAGGAGGATATAGTCCTCGTCGCTGACGACGTAATTGACGGGAGAGTATCTCGTCTGATACCGTTCGTTGATATACCGATCGTACTTTGCGTAAATATTCTGCCCTTCGTACAGACGGTTCCAATCCTCATAGTACGCAGTGAGCAGGGTCTCGTCGGAGACCGGCTCATCAGGCCATTCACCCGTTTTCTCATGGTATTTGTAACAGGCGTACGTTTGGTTCACGTCACCGAGCGGCATCGTGGCGTAGGTGCCGACGAACCCGGTCGGCTGTTCGTTCAGCGCGGAGAGGAGGGAGAGATACGCGGTCACGTCTCCGGTAGCGGCGTACGTCCACAGGTCTATCGACATTTCGGTATCTTCCCACGGCAGATAGCGGTCGACCAGCATCCGGCAGAAGTCGCGGAAGGCGCCGTCCTGCGGGAAGACCTCGTAAACCCATTCGCAGTATTTCCGGTATTCCGGTACGTTCGGGTCGCCGGTCCCGGCGTAGTCGGCGTAGTCGGATACGGTGAGCCCGGTTTTATCCGTGTAATAACGCAGATAATCCGAAAGACGGGAGAAGCTCGCGCTGTGATCCGTATAGGCTACGAGGAAATCCCTGCCGAAAAGACGGACGGTTTCCCCTTTCTCAAACAACCCGTTGAGAACGATCAACTCGCCTTTTTTTATCGGCTCCTTATAAACGGTCTGCTTTGACCGGGCGTACAGACCGTTGAACGTGGTGAGGGAGACGACGTCGGATAAGATCCTTTCCGCAAAGGAAAGCGGATTGGAAAGGATCAGTTTTTCGTCCGAGCGGACGACGCCGACGATACGGCACGGGACGGAATCGCCCCATACGTTCTGCTGCCTCAGTCCGACGAGGTCGTCGTAGCTGTCAATATAGGAAGCGGTGGAGGATTCGATCAGCACGTCACCGAAGGCGGTCGTGATCAGCACGTCGTGCAGTTTTTTCAGCTCGGCGGTTCCCGCGACGATCTCGGGGTTATTCAGAAGCGTGACCGGTGCGAAGCACGCCTCGCCTTCGATCGTCGGAGAAGCGGCGGTCATGAACGCGGCGGTGGCAAAGGAAACGTTTTCGGTATCCGGGATCCTCGACAGCGTGAGCCACGTCCTGTCGATGCCGCTTGACGCGGGATACTCGTTCAGCCCCGGGTAATCCCTGTCTTTATCCAGCTTGACGTAGAACAGACTGCGGTTGTTTTCTTTGTTGACCTCGGTCAGCGAGCGGACGCTGACGGCGGAAATTGCGGTCGTGAAGACGATGACGACGGCAAGCAGCGCCAGCGTCAGGCGGAGCAGGGTGGTCCCTTTCTTCCGCTTTTTCGCAAAGTTGTCGCTCCACGCGGAGGACAGCGCGTTCTTCCAGCCGAAGAGTCGGCCGAAGCGGCTCCCCTCGAAGGGCGTCAGCGCGGAAAGGTCAAGCGCGTTTGCGGTATACTGCTTTTTGCTTTCGTCTTCTTCCGCGTGTCCGACCGTGCGGAACACGCCCTCGCGCAGTCTGATCTCGGAGCTTTCGTCAAGGACGCGGACCTCCGGGCTGTCGCAGACGAGATAGGTGTGCCCGCCCGACGTGACGAGGCGCAGCTTCACGGGGACTTCGGGGGTACCGTAGCGGGTCAGCGTGACGCCGTGGAGCGTTTCCTCGGTCTTTTCCAACTCGCCGAGGTAAATATCGTTCTTGTCGCGGGCGATATAGCCGTTCGCGTCTTCGTTCAGGCGGTCCTCCGCAACGCATCCGTCCACGAGGCGGATCACGCGGTCGCAGTAGAAATCGACCAGATTCGCTTCGTGCGTGACGAGGAGGACGAGACGGGTCCTGGAAAGCTCCTTGAGGATATCCATGACCAGCACGGTGTTCGCCTCGTCGAGGTTGCCGGTCGGCTCGTCGGCGAGGAGAACGGCGGGACTTTTGACGAGTGCCCGCGCGATCGCGACGCGCTGCTGCTGACCGCCCGAGAGGGTGTCGGGCGTGCGGCTCTTGAATTTGTCCATCCCCACGTTTGTCAGGGCGGCGAGGACGCGCGTGCGGATCTCCTCCGCGTCGGTCATGCCGCACAGGCGGAGGGCGTCGGCAACGTTCTCGAAAACGGTCTCGCCGACGTTCAGGTTGTAGTTCTGGAAGATATAGCCGACGTATTTGTTCCGTAAAACGTCGGTGTTCCGGGCGAGGTTTTCCCCGAACAGCTCGATGGAGCCTTCCGCGATCGAATCGAGACCGCCGACGGCGTTGAGCAGCGTGGTCTTGCCGCAGCCGCTCTGCCCGAAGATCGCGATCATACCGGAGGAGGGGAGGGCAAGGTCGATATCGTTCATCACGTGCAGCTCGTTCGATTTGCCGCGGTTATAATACTTGTGCGCGTGCGTGATCTTCAGAATGTCGTTCGTTTTCACGTCTTGTTCCCTCCTTTCAGCGTTTTCTTGACCGAGTCGCTGAACATCCGGCTGACGTATTTGGCGGACAGCCGTGCCGCGACGGCGATCAGCAGGACGCCGAGGATGATATAATCGCGGGCGTGCAGGAAGGTGAAGATGCCGTTGGTTTTGGGCACGATGAAGATGACGGCACAGACCGCGCCGGTCACGAGCATCGCGGGGATGATGCTGATGAAGGTTTGCACGTAGCCCGAGATCTTGATGACGTTCGTCGGGATGCCCATCGAACGCATGATGGCAACGTCGCCCTTCGTCGCGTCCAGACTTTTGGCGGTGCAGAGGTTGAGGAAGAGGGTGAGGAACAGGACGGAAAGCACCCAGCCGACCGCCTTCGCGCCGAAGGTAAGGATGCGCTCCAGCCGTTCAAGGACCTCCTCCTTCACTTTTTCGTCGGAAACGACGCCGACGTATCCCGCCTCGCGCAGAGTCCCGATCTTCGTTCTTGCTTCTTCATCCGAGGAGAAGAAGAGGGAGGTCTGCGTATAGATCTTTTCAAAGCAGGAGCCGAGGATAAACTCTTCCATAATGTCGGGGGCGACGAAGAGGTATTGAGACCATTCGTCCGCCAGAGACTGCTTTTCGGCGCTTTCGGGGAGCTTCGTCACAAGGCGGCAGCCGCTGAGGTCAAAACTGACTTCATCGGTCTTCGTCTGTTTGCGGAGACCGGAATCGAAAAGCAGGATAGGATCGATGGCGCTCGTGAGCTGAACGGAGGCAAAGAGCTTGCTTTCGTCGTAGTGCTCTTCCCGGAACGCTTTATGAGCGAAGCAGGAAAACGTGTAGGTGCCCGGCTCCAGACCGAAGTCCACGCAGACCGTATTGCCGTTGGAGGAATAATTGAGGAGCTCGCGGTCGCCTTCCGCTTCTTTCAGGAGCAGTACGACGTTCGCGGTGACGTTCCATCGGTTTTCGCGGAAATAGGCAAGCGCAGTGGCGATGCGGTAGCCCTCCTCGGTGAAATACATCAGCGGGGTCTTCGTGTTGTCGTAATAATAACGGACGCCGACCACGGTATAGTTTGCCGCGTCGAAGATCTGCTCCAGCACGGTGGGCTTGAAGGATTCCTCCCTGCCGAAGACCGGCTCCAGAGAGACCGGGACCGAGAGGAGGACCTCGTCGTTCTTTTCCGGGTATCTGCCGCCGTCAAGATCGACGCTCTCCGCGGGATAACTGAAGCGGAAATCGCGGTAGTCCCAGTAGTTCCCGATCCGGAGGGGCAGGTAGACCGTCTGATCGAGCATATAGTCGCAGCGGATGGCGTCCTTCGCGCCGAGCCCGGTCTTCAGGTTTTCCACTTCCTCCCCGGTCGGCACGCTGCCGTCCATGCGGGCGATGACGACTCTGCCTTCCATGTGGGTGAACATATCCGGCTTATCAAAAAGCCCGGAGGCGTCCGCCATAAACGAGGTGACGAGCGCGAGTGCGAGCGCGGAAAGGGTCATCAGAACGCAGAGGAAGACCGAAAGCTTCGGTCTTGCGTGGAAGCGGACGATACCGAGGTGCAGACCGTTGCGGAAATCCTCCTTCCGCTTTTCCGCCTTCGTTTTTTCCTTTTCCTCTTCGGGGGGAAGGAGGGAGGCGTCGGCAGGGGGGGCGGGGGAGATCACCGTGTCGGATTCCACCGTCCCGTCGAAAATACGGATGTGCCGCGTGGCGCAGGCTTCGACCTGCTCGAAGTTGTGCGTGACGACGATGACGAGCTTGTCCTTCGAGACCTCGCGAAGCAGCTCGATGATCTCGGCGGAGGTCTGGCTGTCGAGGTTTCCGGTCGGCTCGTCGGCAAGGATGACCGGGCTGTCCTTGGCGAGCGCGCGCGCGATGACCGTGCGCTGCTTCTGTCCGCCCGAAAGCTTTGAACCCTTGTGATTGACGTGCTTCGTCATTCCGACGCGGTCGAGCAGCGCGAGCGCTTTTTCTCTGCGCTGACGGGGGTCGGAAATGTTCATCAGCGCAAGCTCCACGTTCTGCAGAACGGTGAAGCTCTCGATGATGTTGTACTCCTGAAAGATGAAGGAGATGTACTTCTTGCGGTACTCCTCCCAATCCTTCTGCATATAGTGAGAGGTCGGCTCGCCTTCCACGAAAAGCTCGCCCTCCTCGTAGGTATCCATACCGCTGATCACGTTGAGCAGGGTGGACTTGCCCGAGCCGGATTTACCGGTGACCGCAACGAACTCGCCCTTGCTGAACGCGAGATTGACCCCGCGGATCCCGACGGCGACCGCTCCCTCGGACACGTAGATCTTGCCGACGTTTTTCAGCTCCAGTAACGGTGACTGCATAAAATGCTCCTTTCCGGATTTTTGCGATACTCATACCGCAATGAAAATAATGAATACTATCCGCACGCGGCGTTCCGCTCCGAAAACGGGACGCGGACGCGTGCCGGATAAGGCGGGAAACGCGGACCCCCTTATCCCAAATTACAGTATAACACAGGTTCTGCGGGTTTGCAAGAGGAAATCCGCTTCTTTTCAAAAACGGAGCCCTGCCGAAATGCCACAACCGCATAAGGAAGTATTTTAACAAAGCGAAACCCGCCGAAAAGGATTTTCCTCTTCGGCGGGTAATCTTTTTGCCCGACAAACTGAAATTTAACGCTGTTCGATTTTCCACTCATCGCAGAGGCTGCTTCGCGTTGCCGTACAACCTTGCGGCATTTCTGCCAGAACTCCTATTGTTCTGTCAAGCAGAAATACTTCTTTCAACGATATAACCCTTGCATCTGAAATATCATGGTCAGCACCGCATAAGAATTGCCACATGCCATCGTCTTCATCATGCGAGACGAATAATATCGGATCTTTATTCTCCAAAATATGACTGCAGGTAATTACAGTTGTATCGGGTTTCTCAACAAAAGAAAATTTCATAATGATTGTCCCCGCATAAATTCAATTTGTCCGCATCTTTAGCGAGCATCGGATTTTGCCGTACAAAATCCACATCCCGAAAAACATCCTTATCTGGCTGTCGCTAAAGCAGGGCTCCGTTTGTTTTTTGTTCTGCGGCTTACGCCTTGATGACGAAATGGACCGGGAGACCGTCGCGGTATTCGGGACGGTTCTCGCCCTTGATGAGCGGAAGGATGAAGTCGATGCCCGCGTCGGTGATACCGTTGCCGCGCTCGTTGATGAATTCGGCGGGAACGGCTCTGACGACGTTCGCGATTTTCTGAATATCCTCGGAGACGGCTTTCACGCGGTAGGGATTGTCGGAAACGCGGCGGAAGCACATCATCTTGCCGGTGGTGCCTCTTGCGGCGGCACGGACGGAGGCCTTGCCGATCATCACGGATTCCTTCAGGTCGGTGAGGGAAGCGACGTGGGAGGCGCAGCGCTGAAGGATGTTCAGCTCGATGGAGCGGACCTTGCAGCCGAGCTTGTTCTTGACGGCGATCTCAAGCGCCTTGCCGGTGCCGGAGAGCATCTTGTGACCGAAAGCGTCGAGACCGCTGTCGGAGACCGCTTCGCAGACGTATCTGCCGTCGGCGAGACGGACGCCCTCGGAAACGGCGACGACGACGTTCGGGTGCTTTTCAAACGCCTTTTCGATATCCTCGTAGAACTCGTCGAAGTTGAAGATCCTCTCGGGGAGGTAAACGAGGTCGGGCGCGACGCCGCAGACCTTCGCGGGGAGGGCGGCGGCGGCGGTCAGCCAGCCTGCGTCTCTGCCCATGATCTCAACGATCGTGACAGCCTTGACGGTGTAAACGGCGGTATCGCGGATGATCTCCTGCATGGAAGCGGCGATGTACTTCGCGGCGGAGCCGTAGCCGGGGGTGTGGTCGGTGCCGGCGACGTCGTTGTCGATCGTCTTCGGAACGCCCATAAAGCGCATCTCGTAATCGACCTTCGGCGCGTAAGCGGAGAGCTTGGCGACGGTATCCATCGAGTCGTTGCCGCCGATGTAGAAGAAGTAACGGATGTTGTTCTTCTTGAAGAAGGCGAAGAGCGCCTCAAAGACGGCGACGTCCTTCTCCTCGGTGCTCGCGGGGGAGGGGAGCTTCTTGCGGCAGGAGCCGAGCGCCGCAGCGGGGGTGTTTTCGAGGGTCTTCAGATCCTTTTCATCGGCGAAGACCTCGTTCAGATTGCAGATGGTGCCCTTCAGCATACCCTCGACGCCGTTGATCGCGCCGAAGATCGTGTCGATGGCGGGGCACTCGAAGGCGCCTCTGATGACGCCGGACAGGGTCGCGTTGATGGCTGCGGTAGGACCGCCGGACTGACCGACGATCGCGTTGCCTTTCAGCAGATTCATTGGTTTCATTCTCCTTTTCGGAAAAATATTTTTCTGAATATCATTATACCACTCTTGACCGCCGTTGTCAACCGATTTGAAAGGAAGGGTTGAAAAAAGAAAAAAGATATGATATAATGTAAAAAGGAAAAAAGTCTTAATCCTTAAGCCTGATACACGAAAGCAAGAAAAGCATGAAACTCATAATAGCCGAAAAACCGTCCCTCGCGCGCAATATCGTCGCGGGGATCGGTCAGATGCAGAAACGCGGAAACTATTACGAAAACGAGGAATATCTGGTGACTTGGGCATTCGGTCACCTTTTTTCGCTGTGCGATATCGAGGATTACACCGGAAAGAAGCCCGAGCCCGGGAAAAAAGTGACCTGGACGATGGAGGGATTGCCCTGCTTTCCCGACCGCTTCCGCTTCAGGCTGCGCACGGGAGACGACGGGAAACCGGACGAGGGCATCCGGAACCAGTTTGCCCTGATCCGTTCGCTCTGCCGCCGTCCCGACGTCGATACCGTGGTAAACGCGGGAGACTCGGACAGAGAAGGGGAGATCATCGTCCGCCTTTGCATGATGAACGCGCTGAATACCGAAAAGAAGCTCGTCCGCCTCTGGCTGCCCGATCAGACGCCGAAAACGGTCGCGGCGGCGCTGAAAGAGATGAAGAGCGAGACCGAATACGACAACCTCGCGAACGAGGGCTTCGCCCGCACCTATATCGACTGGCTCTACGGGGTCAATCTGACCCGTTTCGCGACCCTGAAGACCGGAAAGCTGCTCCGCGTCGGGCGGGTCATCATCCCGATCGTCAAGGCGATCTACGACCGCGACACGGAGATCCGGAATTTCACGCAGGATATCTATTACGGGCTCGCCTCCGACGCGGAAACCAAGGGCGAAAAGGTCGAGCTGACCTCCAAGCTCCGCTTTGAAAAGAACGAAAAAGCGAAAGCCGACGAGACCGCTGCCTTTTACAATACCTGTCGCGCCGTCGTGACCTCCAAAAAGAAGCAGAAGACGGTCATCCCGCCGGGAAAACTCTATTCGCTGACGAAACTGCAGAATTTCCTTTCAAAAAAGCATAAGCTTTCGATGACCGAGAGCCTTGCGTCGGTCCAGCGTCTCTACGAGGCGGGCTACGTCACTTATCCGCGTACCAACTCCGAGTACCTTGCCACTGCGGAAAAGGACAAGGTGAAGGAAATACTGGCGGCCGTGAAAAAGCTCGGCTACCCGGTCGCCTTCAAGGATAAGAAGACGATTTTTGACGACAGCAAGATCGAATCCCACTCTGCGCTCACCCCGACCTATAAGATCCCGGGCAAGGGCGCGCTTTCGGGTACCGATCTGACCGTCTATACCGCGATCTTCCGCCGTTTTGCCGCCGTGTTCTGCGCGGAGGACTGCGTCGCCGATAAGACCGAGATCGGGATCACCCTGACCTCGCCCGACGGGAAAACGGTCGAGACCTTCACGCTGAACGGCATGGTGATGCGGGAAAAGGGCTGGACGGCGTTCGACGATTATTCCGGCAAGGACAAGATCCTTCCGGGGCTTGAAAAGGGCGACACGGTGAACGTGGATTTCCGCCCGGTCGAAAAGAAGACCTCCCCGCCGAAGCATTATACCGTCGAGACGCTGAACAACTATCTGAAAAACCCCTTCCGCGAGGAAAAAGCCTCCGCGGCGGCATCCGCGGCGACCGCCGAGGCGGATGCCTCCCCGAACGAAGAGGGCGGGGACGAGGAGGATTACCGCGCGATCTTCGAGGGGCTTGAGCTCGGCACCGAGGCGACGCGCACCGGCATCATCGACAACGCCCGCAAGAGCGGCTATATCGCGCTGAACAAGGACGTTTATACCATTCTCCCCGACGGAGAGTTTCTCATCAAATCGCTTTCGCAGATGCAGATCTCGATGGACAAATACCGTACCTCCGAGATGGGTCAGATCCTGAAAAAGATCTATCACGGCAAGATGACGGTCGGAGAGGGCGTCATCGCAGCGGAGACCGAGATCTCAAAGGTCTTCGACTGCGGCGGGAGAAGGATCGAGGAGGATGCCGACACCGGAAACGAGGGCGATATCCTCGGTGTCTGCCCGCTCTGCGGGAAGAACGTGATCCGTTCCCGCTACGACTACCGCTGCGAGGGCTATCCCGACTGCAAAACGCGGATATGGTTCACCCTCTGCGACCGCGTGGTCTCGGCGGAGAACGTCCGCCTGCTCCTTTCAACCGGCAGAACCTCCCGCATCGAGGGCTTCGTCTCGAAAGCGGGAAAGAAGTTCAACGCCGTTCTGAAATTCGAGGACGGAAAAGCCGTTTTCGATTTCCCGCCCCGGCATAGCGGGGAACTGCCGTCCGGAGACGGGAATCAGACCTGATCCTTCCGAACAAAAGGAGAAGAGCATGAAAAAAGCAAAAATTCCGTCGTGGCAATGGGAAACCACGGGAACGGAAACGACGTCCGTACTTTTCGGAATCAGGATTTTTTCTGCCGATTTCAGATCAACCGGGAAAAGCGTTGATTTCAAAGGTCGGAAATACGATGTATACACGGTTTTCGTTTACGGCAAGGAAGAAACGTTCGCCATGACGGAAGTCAGCAACGGGGTTTACGAGTTTTTGCTCTGCAAATATTGATAATGAACGGATTGCTCCGGTTCGACTGAAAAAAGGGGTTGTTGCACGAATATGCAACAGCCCCGGCTTTTTTTCATATTTACGGTTTTATCAGAAGATCATATTGTAGAGAAGGAACAGCCCGATCAGGGTGAACAGCCCGGCAAGGAACTTTCCGGTCATCATATAATCCTCGGTCGGATGCTGCTTTCCGCTGTCGTAAACGTGGCGGTAATCCTCTTTCCAGACCTTGATCGGGAAAAGAAAGATGATCCCGGCGATCGCGAGAAACAGAAGTCCCGCGAAGGAGAAAACGACCTTTTCCCCCTGATTCTTCTGCCCGAGCGCGGTGATGCCGCTGTACAGGAAGAAGAGCGCGCCCGCGAAGTCGATGACGCCGAGAATCCGCGCGACGATCCCCATGCTGCCTCTGTTGTATTTCTTTCTCGTGACGGCGGCTTTTGCCTCCGCCTGCGCGTTTTCGGCGTCGACCTGCTCTTCGGTCATCGGCTCGGGGAGCTTTTCGCCGCATTCAAGGCATACCGTCTTTTCGTCCGGATAAACGGCGCCGCAGTTTCTGCATCGTTTCATAGTCGGTTCTCCTTAATAAAGAAGGTATTTGTCGTGGATCGGGCGGAACGCCTTTGCCTGACGGTCCCAGTTTTCGAGGATATCGTCGGCGCTTTTTCCCGTGCGGAGCTCGTCCGAGCCGGAGAGGCGGTCAACGTGGTAAATGCCGTTCTGCCCTGCCGCAAGGGGCGCAAATTCTTCATAATTATCCCGGATGAGGCAGAAAAGACGGACGCCGAGCTCGACCGGACGCACCTCGTGCGGCTTTTCCACGTGGATCTGCACGCCCGAGAGCGACTGACCGGGATATTTCGAGAAATTCGGCATAAACATCGTCGGGGAGAAGGAAACGCCGGGCAGACCGAGTCTGTTTGCTTCCGCCGAGAGGGTGATCGGATTGATGTAGGGCGCGCCGACGACCGAAAACGGAGAGGTCGTGCCTCTGCCCTCCGAGACGTTCGTGCCCGAGAAGAGGCAGGTACCGTTGTAGAGCACCACCGAATCGAAGGTGGGGAGGTTGGGGCTCGCCTTGATGAAGGGAAGCCCGGTCTCGTCAAAGTACGTCGAGCGCTTCCATCCGTCGAGCGGAACGACGGTATAGTCGCAGCCGAGCCCGTATTCGCCGTTGTAATAAAGACCGAGCTCGCCGATGGTCAGTCCGTGGCGGATCGGCGTTTTCGTCAGCCCGATAAACGAAAGAAGCTTTTCGTCGTGCGTGTTGCCTTCGAGAAGATCGCCGCCGAGCGGATTCGGACGGTCGAGGACGACCACCTTTTTCCCGGCTTCGGCGCAGCCCTGCATCAGACAGAAGAGGGAGGAGGCGTAGGTGAAGTAGCGGGAGCCGACGTCCTGCAGATCGAAGACGACGATATCGAGGGTATCAAGGATCTCCTTGTCCGGACAGCGGGTCCCGCTGCCGAAAAGGCTGTAAACCGGAAGCCCGGAGAGGGTATCTACCTTGGATTCCACCGTTTCCCCGGGACCGAGGACGCCGCGCACGCCGTGCTCCGGACCGAAGAGGGCGCGGAGGTCGAAGGATTCCTTCAGCACGTCGATCGTGTAGCGGTGGTCGGAGGACATCCCGGAGGAGCCGGTGATCAGCCCGAGGCGCTTTCCGGCGAAAAGAGAAGATAAGACGTCGTGTCTGTCAATACCGAGTTTTACCATAGTTTAAGCCTCTTTTAACGGTCAAAAAGGGAATTGAGGTAGGAAAGCCCGATCTTGTCGGTTGAGGCGTATTCGTACCCCTTCCAGACGACGACCGATTCGGACAGTACCTTCAGCGAATAAAGCTCATTTCCCGCCGCGTCGAGAAACCGCACCGTGTATTTCACGGGAACGCCGCGTTCCTTCACGCCGAGGGTGAAGGTCGCGCCGGAAAAATTGTAAAGCACCGTTTCAAATTCGCCCGGCGCGCCGGCGCGGGTAAACGAATAACCGACCCCGGTTTCCTCCGATTTTACCGTGAAGGAAGCGCAGGCTTCGAGCTCAAGCGTCAGGGAGGTGAGCTGCTGTTCCGAGCAGGAAGCCAGCAGGGGAAAGCAGAGAAGCAGGGCGAGGAGGATGCCGAAAAGACGTTTCATAACCGTTATCTCCGTTATTTTTCTTCTTATATGGTATCACAATCCCCGTTTTCTGTCAAGAAGGACAAAAATTTTTCGGAAACGTCTTGACAATAAAATAACGGCGTGTTATAATGCTGAAAACAAAAGAAACCGATGAGTCAGAAGAGTAAGAAGGTCAGGTACCCTCAAGAGAGCCGCGGGCGGTGCGATCGCGGCGGGGATGGGCTTTCCGAATGGGCTGACGAGGGCAAACCGATGGACGAAGGTCCGGTAGGGGAGACGGATTCCGACCGTTATCGCGGAGAGCGTATGACTGTACGCGACGAGCGCGCCGCAAGGCGAAATCAGGGTGGCACCGCAGGAAGCTTTCCTGTCCCGATGAAAGAATCGAGACGGGATTTTTTGTTTTTCCGTCTCACATATCTTCATTTCCGTTCGGAAAGAAAGGAATACGCCATGAAAAAAACCGTAAAAACCGCAATCCTTCTCGTTCTCGTCTGCCTACTCACGATCCTTCCGGTCCTCACCGGCTGCGACGGCGGAAAGGACGACGGTAAGCTCCGCGTCTGCATCGGTCAGTTCGGCGAGCACGAATCGCTCGACAACTGCCGCCTCGGTTTTATCGAGGGACTGAAGCAGGAGGGCTTCATCGACGGGGAAAACATCGTTATCGACTATAAGAACGCCAGCTTCGACGGTGCCGTCTGCACCACGATCAATCAGGCGTTCGTTTCCGACAAGGCGGACCTCATCTGCGCCATCGCCACCCCGATCGCGCAGGCTGCCGCTTCCTGCGCAGAGGAGGACGGCATTCCGGTCGTTTTCACCGCAGTCACCGATCCCACCGGCTCCAATCTCGTTACCGGAGAGGTCACCGGCACCTCCGATATGCTTCCCGTTGAGGCACAGCTTCAGCTTATCCGCGGTCTGATGCCCGAAGCAAAGAAGATCGGCATCCTCTATACCACCTCCGAAAGCAACTCGCTCTACGCCATCTCGGTCTATAAGGACCTTGCCGCAAAGTACGGCTTTGAGATCGTCGAGCGCGGCATCACCTCCGCCTCCGACCTCCCCGTCGCGATGAACGCGATCATCGACGAGGTCGACTGCTTCTCCAACCTGACCGACAACACCGTCGTCGGCTGCCTCACCCAGATGCTCGATATCGCCGCCGAGCACGGCAACAAGCCGATCTTCGGCTCCGAGGTCGAGCAGGTCAAGAAGGGCTGCGTTGCCGCGGAGGGTCTCGAATACTACGAGCTCGGCATCCAGACCGGCAAGATCGCTGCCCGTATCCTGAAGGGCGAAAAGGCTTCCGCCATCAAGTTCGAGACGGTCACCGAGCACTTCCTCTACGTCAACCGCGACGCGCTCGCCAAGTCCGGTCTGACCCTCACCGAAGAGCAGGAAGCCCGCGCGACCGACGCTCTGACCTACGGCAAATAATATCTTCGGAAAAGAGACACCATGAACCTTTCGTTTCTGCTTTCCGCCGTCGAGCAGGCGGGCATCTTTGCCATCCTCGCGCTCGGCGTCTATATCACCTATAAGATCCTCGACTTCCCGGATCTGACCGTGGACGGCTCCTTCCCGCTCGGCGGGGCGGTGACCGCGGTGCTGCTGACAAAGGGCGTTTCGCCTCTTATCGCTATGCCGGCGTCCCTGCTCGCGGGCGCGGCGGCGGGATTTCTCACCGGCGTGATCCACGTCAAGATGAAGGTAAGAGACCTGCTCGCCGGAATCATCATGATGACCGGGCTGTATTCGGTCAACTTCCTCATCGCGGGGAAGGCGAACCTCCCGATCACGACCTCGACCGGAATGAAGACCCTTTTCGTCAATCCGACCGTATCGGGTCTGTTCGGCGCCGCGCGCGGCGACGAGGCGCCCCTCTCGTTCCTCCGGGAATACCGGGTGCTGATCCTTCTGTTCCTGCTGATCGTTCTCCTCAAGATCCTGATGGACCTTTTCTTCCGTACCAAGCTCGGCTATCTCCTCCGCGCGGAGGGCGACAACGAGCGTCTGGTGTCGCTCCTCGCCCGTGACGGCGGGACGATGAAGATCCTCGGGCTGATGCTTGCCAACGCTCTCGTTTCGTTCAGCGGCTCGCTCTACGTGCAGTACAACAAGGCGTTCAATCTGACCGACGGGACCGGGAAAATGGTCATCGGGCTTGCCGCCGTCGTCATCGGCATCAATCTGTTCGGCAAGATCCGGTTCCTCCGTCCCACGACCGCCGTCGTCATCGGCGCCGTGACCTATAACCTCTGCGTCGCGCTCGCGCTCAAGAACGCAGACGCCAACGTGAAGAACCTCGTGACCGCGGCGCTCTTCCTCCTCGTTCTTGCGGCAGCCTATATCCGCCTTCCCGCAAAAAAGAAAAAGGAAAACGGAAAGGAGGAGCAGGTATGATCCTTTCGCTGAATCACGTCAGAAAGGTCTTCAATCCCGGTACCGTGGACGAAAACGTCCTCTTCGACGATTTCAACTTCTCGATGGAGAAGGGGGAATTCATCTCGATCGTCGGTTCCAACGGTTCGGGCAAGACCACGATGCTCAATATCATCTGCGGCAGTCTGCCGATCGACGGAGGCGAGGTCGTGATCGCCGGGAAGAATATGACCGGAAAACACGATTTCATCCGTTACCGCTCGATCGGACGGGTCTATCAGGATCCCACCCTCGGCACCTGCCCCAATATGACCGTATTGGAAAACATGGCGCTTGCCGAGAACAAAGGAAAACCGTTCGGACTCGGCTTCTGCGTCGGAAAGAAAGCGGAGGAGCGCTACCGCGAAATGCTCGCTCCCCTCGGGCTCGGTCTGGAGGACCGGATGCACGTCCGCGTCGGTTCGCTTTCGGGCGGGCAGCGGCAGGCGATGTCGCTTCTGATGTCCACGATGACCCCGCTTGACTTTCTGATCCTTGACGAACACACCGCCGCGCTCGACCCCAAGACCGCAGAGACGATCATGATCCTCACCGACCGCATCGTCCGCGAAAAGAATCTGACCGCGCTGATGGTGACGCACAACCTGCGTTACGCCGTCGAGTACGGCAGCCGCCTCGTGATGATGCACGAGGGCAAGGCGATCATCGACATCAAGGGCGAGGAAAAGAAGAGAACGACGGTCGACGACCTCCTCGGCACCTTCTATTCGATCAGCGTCGAAAGAGGAAACTGAATTATCATAAAAAACATCCCCGGGTGGGGATGTTTTTTTATGACGGTTTATTTTGCCTTGCGCTTTTTCAGAAGGAGGAGGGCGGCTGCTGCTGCCGCAAGCACGCCCGCGGCGATCCCGGCGATCAGACCGATATTCGGCTTACCGTCGTCTTTACTGCCGCTTTGGGTCTCGTCTCCGCCCTTCGTTTCGGCTTCGGTTCCGGGCGCTTCGGTTTCGGGAGCGTCGGTCCCGGGTGCTTTGGTCTCCGGCGCGTCGGTTTCGGGAACGTCGGTCTCCGGCGCGTCGGTTTCGGGGACTTCCGGGATATCCGGAACGTCAGGCGTACCGGGATCATCCGGGAAGACGATCTCGGGCAGAGCACCCGAAGGATTGCCGACCTGAATGATGACGCCCGCGTTCTTTCCGCTTTCGGTCTTTGCGGTCACGACGTAGTAACCGTCGGGCGCGTTGGCGGCGACTTCGATTCTGCCGTTATCCAAAGCGGAAACGTATTCGGAAGCGGAGGAAAGATGGGGAGTATCGTAGAGATTGGCGACGGACCAGGAAATCACGCGGTGCTCGCCCTTTGCGAACTTCTCAACCTTGTTCGTGAAGGAGAAGGAATCGGTCGCGGACGCGATCCAGATCGGGTTGGAGAACGCGATATTGTCGTAGGAACCCGTGAGGACCTCGACGCGGTAAAACTCGCCCGGTTTGACGCTGAGTTCCTTCGAGAGCGTGACTTCGTATTTCTTTTCGCTGCCCTGCGAGTAAAGAACGGTTTTCACGCCTGCGGCGTATGCCTGATCGTTCTTTGCCATATCGGGCTGGATCTCGTACCGGTACAGAACGATCTCCTTGATCGGAAGACCGGAGGTCTTTGCGGTCAGCTTCAGGGTCTTGCTTTCGGTGCCGCCGACGATCACGGTCTGACCGAAGGTCTTTCCGTCGAGGGTCATACGCATTTCGGGACCGTTCGTTACGTACAGTCTGCCGTTTCCGAGCGCGTTATGGATTTCTTCCTCGGTCAGTTCGTTCAGAAGGAAGGTGTTGTAATTCATCGCGATGTTTTTGGTTTCGTGCGCGTCGGAATTGCCGATTCCGTAGTATTTCTTTTCGCCGAGGATGTTCATTCTGTCCCAGTATTCCAGAACCGCTTCGGAATGATATTTTTCCTCGCCCTTCATCCAGTTCATAATTTCCACGCCGGTATAGCCGTGATAGTACCTGATACCGTCGGCGGGGCGGTAGAAATCTTTATCTCTGGCAGTGAGCCAACCGCCGTTTGCCCAGGTGCTGTAACCGTTTTTGCCGAGGGCAGCCATTTCGCCGCTCGTAAGCCCCGGGAAGTTATACCACAGATGGAAGGGATGCGCGAGGTAAGCGTAGCCGCCGTCCTCAACGATTTTGGTCATGATTTCCTGCCAGAGTGCTTTGTCGGCGTCGGTGATACCGGTAGGCAGGGTGGAAAAGTCGATATTGCAGTTGTATTTCAGCAGATGACCGTTCGCGTCGTAAACGGTGATTTCCGAACCTTTGACCGTCAGGAAATCGGCATAGCCGCTGTCCTTCATGATCTGATCCGCGGCGGCAACGTCATAATTGTTCGCGAGGGTCGCGTTGTGGTCGGCGGTGTAGATGAACGCCATCCCTTTTTCGTACGCCGAGCGGAAGTTGTGCGCAAGGGTCGGCGAACCGTCGGAAACGGTGGAATGCGAATGGCAGTCGGCGCTGTAATAGCCGACGCCGTCAACGGTCAGACGGACCTTATGCTCGGCAAGCTTTTTGCCCGCTGCGTCCGTGACCTTGACCGTCACGTCGGAAACGCCGCCGGTCAGCGCCGAGAACCCGAAGGTGACCGCGCCGTCTTTGCCTGCCGCGACCGAAACGCTTCCTTTTTCGTTTCCGCTCGTCAGTTTCAGGTAGAGATCGTTATAGGTGATCTCGTATTTCAGGTCGTTCAGCGCGCCCGAGCCGATATTCTGCAGATTCAGGGTCAGCCGGATCGGCTCGCCCGAGGTTAAAACCTGACGGTCGGTCGTGACGGTGGTGAGAAGACCGTTTTTTTTCGCGTCGCGATAGGCGGCGATCTCCTTCTCCATATTCTGAAGGACGAAATAGCTCGGAACGTAGTCGGTGGCGAGGTTGTCCGGGTTGAAATTGATCATATTGACGAGACGGTCAAAATCAGCGCGGATCCCTTCCACGACCGGGGCGCAGGTGTCGAGGGTATTGAAGGTCAGCTCGCCCGAAACGTCAATAATGCGGTTGTTCAGTTCTTCGCTGACGTCCATGACGCGGATCGTGCCGATCTCGACCGACGCGCCCTGCTTTCCCTTCAGCTCGATCTCGAAGCGGGAGGCGTCGCCGAAGGAGAAACCGTCGTCGCGGGAGGTCGTATCGCTGAGGAAGGAATGGAATCTGCCGCTCTTGAAGTTTGCGGAGGAGAAAGCGTAGACCGCCTTTCTGCCGTTTGCGTCAAGGATGCGGACCTCGCCGCCCGTGACGGCATCGGCGGGAGAGAGATCGAACGAAACGACGCCGGTACCGGGGCGAAGGGTGTTCAGCGGGACGTCCTTGCCGATGACGGCGGAAGCGTTCTGCATCGCGACCTTCAGCTTCCCGTTTGCGGCGGAGAGGGAAGCGCCCGCTGCGGTCAGACCGCCGGTGCCGTTGTCAAAGCGCTCCTCGTAGCTCTGCTGATGAACGGTCAGGACCTCGATGTTGTCGATACCGATCGTAACCGCTTTGCTCAGCGTGAAATAGAAACGGAAATAATTGACGTGGGACTTATTGAAGGGGACGCCGGTCGTGCTGGAACTGAAATCCGCCTTGGAAAGCGGGAGCAGATATTCGTTCCAGCCGGTTTTGTAGGGATAATAGCTCGTCCACCAGTGGGCTTCCTCGATATCGCAGTTGCCGCCCGAGCACAGCTCGATCTGGGTATTGGATTTATAGGCGGAGGCATCCGAGATATAGAACCAGAAATGGAGGAAGATATCCTCATCGGGGTATTCGGAAAGGTCCATCGCCGAGAAGCGGACCGATATGGTCTCGGTCTTGTCGCTCTGCGGACGGTCGCCCATCAGCGCGGTCGATTTCGTCCCGTCGGGAAGGGTCACTTCCTTCGGGGAAAGCTGAACGAGACCCGTTGAAACGTCGGTCGCCTTATCGCATTTTGAAATGACGTGAACCGAAGAGCTGTCCGCTGCTTCCTCATCCTTCTGAATGAGGATCTCGATCTGATCCATACCGATGTCAACCTCCTTTCCAAGCTTCAGATACATACGGAAATAATTGAGACCCGAGAAATTAAGACCGGTATCGTTTCCGAATTCAAAGGGGATCAGGTACTCGTTCCAACCGTCAACGAGGCTGAAATCGTTCGTGTACCAGTTCAGTTCCTCTTTGTCGGAGGTGCCGGAGGAGGTCAGCTCGATCTGACCGCCGCCGTTTTTGGCAGAGGCATCTGCGATATAGAACCAAAAATGCAGAAACAGCTCACTCGGCTTATAGGCGGAGAGGTCGACCGGGGACCACGACGCGATCAGCTGGATCGTGCCGGGGGTTCCTTTGCCCATCAACGCGGTTTGATTCGCTTCGCCGTGATAAGTGCCGGTCTGCGGGGTCAGCGTCGCGCTTTTTGCGGTGAAGCCCGACGCCGCGTCACACGCGTGGAGCGTGACGGCGGCAGGATCGGCAGCGAACGCGGTCAGGGGCGCGATGCAGCCGATCAGCATGAGGAACGAAAGAAACAGTGACAATGTTCTTTTCATTCGGTGATATCCTTTCTTGCCATAATTAAAATTATTATAGCATATTCGTTTTTGTTATGCAATACTCCGAAAAAAATTCTTGACAAAACGGATTCACCGTGGTATAATCTGTTATACAAATCATACTTATCATACAGGGGTGCAAAATGGAAAAGAACAAAACGATGCCGGCAGGCAAAATGCCTGCAGGCAAATACGCGTGGGCGGTCACGGTCGGAGAAAAAGGGCAGATCGTGATCCCGAAACAGGCAAGAGAATTATTTGACATTCATCCCGGGGACACCCTGCTTCTGCTCGGCGACGAACAGCTCGGGATCGCGATCCCGCCGAAAACGGAGCTTGCTATGTTCGGCTCCCGCATCTTCGGGGAAAAGGAAGGAAAGGACGCAAAATGAGCATTTTAGAGGTACGGCATCTGGAAAAACAGTATCCGAAGTTTTCCCTTACCGACGTTTCGTTCTCACTTGAGGCGGGGACGATCACCGGCTTCATCGGGCGCAACGGCGCGGGAAAAACGACGACGATCAAGTCGATACTGAATATCGTTCATCCCTCGGGCGGCGAGATCACCTATTTCGGTCTGCCGCTTGTCGGGAACGAGAACGCGATCAAGCAGCGTATCGGTTATTCGACCGGAACGGTCAATTATTATCCGAAACGGAAGCTGAAGGAGCTCGCGTCGGTTTCCAAAACCTTTTACGGGAACTGGGACGAGGAAAGCTACCGGTACTATCTCGACCTTTTCGCGCTCGACGAAAACAAAACGCCCTCCGAGCTTTCGGAGGGGATGAAGGTCAAGTGCAATCTGCTGTTTGCGCTCTCCCACCGCGCGGAGCTTCTGATCCTCGACGAGCCGACGAGCGGTCTCGACCCGTTTTCGAGAGACGAGCTGACCGAGCTGTTCACGATGCTGAAAAAGCAGGGAACGGCGATCTTCTTCTCCACGCATATCACCTCCGACCTTGAAAAGTGCGCCGACCGCATCGTCTATATCCGGCAGGGAAAGATCGTGCTTGCCGACACGAAGGAAGGCTTTGGGGAGAAACTCGGTCTTCCGGGCGAAACGCTCGAGGAAACGATGCTTCGCCTCGAAAAAGAGGCAAGGGAGGAGGGAACGAGATGAAAAAGATGCTTTGGAAAGAGATCCGCCTTGCCGCCTCTCCGCTTTCCTTCTGGTTTCTTGCCGCCGCGGCGCTGACCTTCGTGCCCGGATATCCGATCCTGCTCGGGGCGTTCTTCATTACGCTCGGCATCTTCTATTCCTTCCAGACGACGAGAGAAAACAACGATATCGGCTATTCGCTCCTGCTTCCGGTCGCGAAAAAGGATATCGTAAAGGGAAAATACCTGTTCGTTCTCTTCATCGAGGGGTGCGGCTTCCTTGCGATGACGGTTTTCACGCTGATACGGATGCTGTTTCTGAGCGCCGCCGCCGCTTATACGGCAAACGCCCTGATGTGCGCGAACTTCACCTTCCTCGGGTTCGTTCTGTTGATCTACGGGATTTTCAATCTCGTGTTCGTCGGCGGATTTTTCAGGACCGCGTACAAATTCGGCAAGCCTTTCATTTTCTACATTATCGCAGCGATGCTCGTTGTCGTCCTCGCGGAATCCCTGCACCATTTTCCGGGACTCGGCGGACTGAACGGCTTCGGCTTCACCGAGATCGTACCGCAGCTTATCGTCCTTGCCGCCGGTGCGCTGCTCTTCGCCGCGTTCACCCTTCTCGGTATCAAAAACTCGATAAAAAGGTTTGAAAAGATCGACTTATAATCAAAAAAACCGCCGTAAGGCGGTTTTTTAATTTATTTTTTGAAGACGGCAACGCGGTCGTTGCCGCTGTAATCCTGATATACCGCGTCACAGCCGAGCGCGCGCATCGCGTCGCCCTGATCGTACCCGATCCCGGCCGCGAGGAGCGCGCCTTTTTGCATCTTCGGAAGGTAATCGACAGCGCGGCGGCGGTAGAAGATCAGCCCGTCCTCCCCGCCGTCGAGCGCGAGGACCGGTTCGCGCCGGACCTGCTCGGAAAGCGTGGGGATGATGTCCTTGCGGATATAGGGAGGATTGGAGGCGACCGCGTCCGGGTCGCCGGGAAGAACGATCTCGTTCAGAATATCGGCACGGACGAAGGTGATCCGCTCCGAAACGCCGTTTTGCGCGGCGTTTTTCTTTGCCGCTTTCAGCGCCCCCTCCGAAAGATCGGCGGCGAGCGCGGTGCAGTCGGGACGGTGCTTCAGCACCGAGATCGCGATACAGCCGCTTCCCGTGCAGAGGTCGAGGAAAAAGGCGTTTTTCGGGAGATTCCCGATCAGATATTCCACGAGGTGTTCGGTCTCGGGGCGGGGAATGAGGCAGTCCCGGTTCAGAAGGAAGGTGAGCCCGTAGAAATACCATTCACCGAGGACGTACCCGAGCGGTTCTCCCGCCTTCATCCGTTCGACGGCGGCGAGATAATCGGCTTCATCGGGGTACTTTTCCCGGATCAGCGCGCGTTCCCTGAAATCGGGCGCGAATTCTTCGGAATTATTCGGCATCTCCGGTCTCTTTCGGCTCTTCCGTCTCTGCGGGGGCGGCTTCCTCTGCGGGGGCAGTCTCTTCCGTTTTCACGGGATGATCGTAAACGTGCGGATCGAAATCCGGGAACTCGTCGGGCATGGAGGATTTCAGCGCGGCGATGGCACACTCGATCTGCTCGAGGTCGGGTTCTCTCGTCGTGATGCGCTGCATCCAGAGACCGGGCGCCGAGAGGATGCGGGTGAAGGCGTTGTCGTGCTTGCCGGCGAGGATGATGAACTCGTACCCGATGCCGACGAGAACGGGGATCAGCGCGAACTTGCAGAGGACGCGGAGCGGGACGCTTTCGGTCGGGATGAAGGGCAGGGCACCGATGAAGATCGAAAGGATCAGCATCACGAAGATGAAGCTCGTGCCGCAGCGGGGATGGAAGCGGATATATTTCTTCACGTTTTCGGGGGTGAGCTCTTCGCCGTCCTCGTAGCAGAAGATCGACTTGTGCTCCGCGCCGTGATACTCAAAGGTGCGGCGGATATCCTTCATCAGCGAGACGAGGGAAAGATAGGCGATGAAGATCGCGATCTTCAGCACGCCCTCGATCAGACTGGTGACGAAATGGGAAAAGGTCGTTTTGAAGAGCAGCGCCAGCCCCTTCGTGATGAGGGCGGGCAGACCGACGAAGATGACGAGCGCGAGCGCGACGCCGAGGATCCCGGCGACGAACATCAGGGCGCCGAAGAGGTGCTCCCCGAAGGTTTTGAGCAGCCATTCCTCAAATTTGTTTTCGGGTTCGCTGTCGTCGATGCCGAGCGCTTCGGCGGAGGTCGTGAGGGTGGAGAAGCTGAGGATCATCATTTCCACGAAGTTCACGACGCCGCGGATCAGCGGGAGGTTCAGGATCTTGTGTTTTTTCCGGACCGAGGTGAAGGTGCTGTTGATGACCTCGACCGTGCCGTCCTCTTTTCTGACCGCCACCGAGCAGCGGTCCTTGTTTTTCATCATAACGCCCTCGAGCACAGCCTGACCGCCGACGACGCCGAGGCGTTCTTTGATCGGGTGCTGGGGACGGAGTTTCTTTTCTTCCATATCGGTTCCTTTCCAAAAAGAAGTATCCTTATTATAACAAAGGATACGCTTTTTGTAAACATAGAATTTATGAACAAACCGCTTTCCCTGAAAAACGGAAAGAAATTTGCAAAACTCGTAAAATAATTTATATAAACCTATTGACAGAATAAATAAACCGTGGTATAATATCCTTGCAATCGGAAGAAAGGACGCTTTCAAAAAGCGAAAGCCAAACGGAAATGACAAAAAGTGTTTACAGCCTCGTGCTTACCGATGAGATCGTGGCGAAGATCGACCGTCTCGCCTATATGAAGAACACCAACCGGTCGAATATGATCAATCAGATTCTCGCGGAATACGTTTCCTTCGTCACCCCCGAAAAGAGGATGCGGGACGTGTTCGGGCGGATCGAAACGATTTTAACCGGATCGGAGGACTTCCAGATGCCCGCGCGCCCGTCGGAGAGCATGATGAATCTCCGCTCGGCGATCGCGTACAAATACAACCCGACCGTCCGGTACAGCGTGGAGCTCTGCCGGGAAGAGGGCGGGGAGATCGGAACGCTCCGCGTTCAGCTCCGCACGCAGAACGAAAATCTCATTCTTCTGATGACAGACTTCTGCCGGATCTGGACCTCCCTTGAGACCGGGACCTTCGGCGACGTCGATTACGAGATCGCGAGCGGCAGATTTTCAAGAAAGCTCGTCCTCCGTGAAAACGGAAGCGCGGTCCCCGGCGCGCTCAGCGCGGATACCGTGGGCGAGCTGATCGCAAACTACGTAAGAGCCTTTGATTCGGCTCTCAAGGCGTATTTTTATGAACTGAACCGTTCCGCGAACGCGGCGGAGGCGGTGAGACGGGTCTTTACCGATTACGTTTCCCGCAGCAGACTGATTTTGTAAAGAAAGTGTGATTTTATGAACGCAGAAAAACTGACGCAGAAAAGCCTGGAGGCGATCCGGGACGGGCAGGGGATCGCTGCGGAATACGGCAATCAACAGCTTGAAGAGGAGCATATCCTCCTCGCCCTGCTCCGGCAGAGCGACGGACTGATCCCCTCGCTGCTTTCGGGAATGGGGCAGGACCCCTCCTCCCTTGCCGAGCTCGTGACCGGCGTGGTCTCCCGCTTCCCGAAGGTGAGCGGCACGACCGCCGATAAACTCTATCTTTCGTCCGTTCTCGACGCCGCTCTCCGCGAGGCGGAGACAGAGGCAGCGAATATGAAGGACGAATACGTCTCGGTGGAGCACCTCTTCCTCGCCTTCCTCTCCAAGCCCTCGGACGGACTGAAAAAGGTCTTCGGAGCGGCGGGGATCACGAGAAAAAGCTTCCTTGACGCGCTCCGTTCGGTGCGCGGAAACACGAGAGTGACCTCCTCCGATCCCGAGGGGACCTACGACGTGCTGAAAAAGTACGGGCAGGACCTCGTCGCCCTCGCGAGAGAGCAGAAGCTCGATCCCGTGATCGGCAGGGACGAGGAGATCCGCAACGTCATCCGCATCCTCTCCCGCAAAACGAAGAACAATCCCTGTCTTATCGGCGAGCCCGGCGTCGGCAAGACCGCCATCGCCGAGGGGCTGGCGCTCCGGATCGTCCGGGGCGACGTGCCCGACAACCTCAAGGACCGCTCGCTCTTCTCGCTCGATATGGGCGCGCTTGTCGCCGGAGCAAAATACCGCGGCGAGTTTGAGGAGAGACTGAAAGCCGTGCTGAACGAGGTCAAAAGCTCGGACGGCAGGATCATCCTCTTCATCGACGAGCTTCACACGATCGTCGGGGCGGGGAAGACCGAGGGCGCGATGGACGCGGGCAACCTGTTAAAACCGATGCTCGCGCGCGGCGAGCTGCACTGCATCGGCGCGACGACGCTCGACGAATACCGCAAGTATATCGAAAAGGACGCCGCGCTCGAACGCAGATTTCAGCCCGTCCTGATCGACGAACCCTCCGTCGCCGACACCGTTTCGATCCTGCGCGGCATCAAGGAGCGCTACGAGGTCTATCACGGTGTCAAGATCCACGATTCGGCGCTGATCGCGGCGGCGACCCTTTCCGACCGGTATATTTCCGACCGGTTTCTCCCCGATAAGGCGATCGACCTCGTGGACGAGGCGTGCGCGCTGATCAAGACCGAAATGAACTCGATGCCGACCGAAATGGACGAGATCTCCCGCCGCGTGATGCAGCTTGAGATCGAGGAAGCGGCGCTGAAAAAGGAGACCGACCGTCTGTCGGAGGCACACCTTTCCGAGATCCGGAAAGAGCTTGCCGAAAACCGCGACCTTTTTGCCGGAATGAAGGCAAAGTGGGAAAACGAAAAGAACTCGATCGGAAAGGTGCAGAAGCTGCGCGAGGAGATCGAGCAGACGAACGCTCTGATCGAAAAAGCGCAGAACGAATACGATCTCGACCGCGCCGCCGAGCTGAAATACGGAAAGCTTCCGGGACTCAAAAAAGAACTTGAGGAAGCCGAGGCGGGCGCGGGGGAAAAAGAAAACACGCTGCTCCGCGACACCGTTTCGGAGGAGGAGATCGCCCGCATCGTTTCCCGCTGGACCGGGATCCCGGTCTCGCGTCTGGTCGAGGGGGAAAGGGAAAAGCTCCTCCATCTCGACGATCTGCTCCACAAACGGGTGATCGGTCAGGACGAGGCGGTGAACAAGGTCTGCGACGCGATCCTGCGCTCCCGCGCGGGCATCCGCGATCCGAAGCGCCCGATCGGTTCCTTCCTTTTCCTCGGTCCGACCGGCGTCGGCAAGACCGAGCTTGCCAAGGCGCTTGCCGAGGCGCTCTTCGACGACGAACACAATATGGTCCGCATCGACATGAGCGAATATATGGAAAAATACTCGGTCTCCCGCCTCATCGGCGCCCCTCCCGGCTACGTCGGTTACGATGAGGGCGGTCAGCTCACCGAGGCGGTGCGCCGGAAACCCTATTCGGTCGTCCTCTTCGACGAGGTCGAAAAGGCGCATCCCGACGTCTTCAACGTGCTGCTTCAGGTGCTTGACGACGGCAGGATCACCGACAGTCAGGGCAGAACGGTGGACTTCAAGAACACGATCCTGATCCTCACCTCCAATCTCGGCTCGGATATCATCCTCGACGGGATCGGCGAAAACGGAGAGATCGGAGAAGAGGCGAGGGCAAAGGTCAGCGCGCTGCTGAAGCGTTCCTTCCGTCCCGAATTTCTCAATCGTCTTGACGAGACCGTCTTCTATAAACCGCTGACCAAAGAGAATATCGGCGGCATCGTCGATCTCCAGCTTGCCGACCTGAAAAAGCGTCTTGAGGAAAAGCGCCTGACCGTTGAGATCACGCCCGAAGCGAAGGCGTATATCATCGAAAAGGGCTACGACCCGGTCTACGGCGCCCGTCCCCTGAAGCGCTATCTCCAGTCGGCGGTCGAAACGCTGATCGCGAGAAAGATCATCTCGGAGGATCCCGCGCCCGACACCGTTCTGACGGTGGATCTGGAAAACGGCGTCCTCACCGCACGGTAACGCAATTTCGTTCCCCCTATCGGTTATCCGATATGAGACTATATAGATCCATTCACCCTCTCACATTTTTACGACCCAAAGAAAGGAAAACGAAACAATGTTTGATATGACTCCCTTATTTTACGACTTCAGAACCCTCTTCCCCACGCCCAACCGCCTTCTGAACGAAGCGGAACGTGCCTTCTTTACGGGTACCCCGTCGGCGGAAAACAACTTCTTCCGCACCGATATCCGTCAGACCGATTCCGGCTATCTGCTCGAAGCGGAGCTTCCGGGCTTCAAAAAGGAAGAGATCGCCGTTGATCTTGAAGGGAAGACCCTGACGATCACCGCAAAGAAAGAAGAAAACGACGAAAAGAAGGACGAAAAGGAAGGCTATCTCCGCAAGGAGAGACGCACCGGCTCCTACAGCCGCTCTTTCCGTCTGAACGGGATCCGCACCGAGGACGTCACCGCCTCCTACGAGGACGGCATCCTCCGTATCGAGCTCCCCAAAAAGGAGCTTCCGGCGCCCGAGAAAAGACGTCTTGCCGTCAACTGACGCCACTCATTTACACACCAACCGATTTTCTGAACCGACTGAAAGGATAACCAACTGACTACATGACCAAGAACTGCAATCACAATACCTGCCGTCCCACCTCCTGCCGTCCGTCTCACGCACCGATGCACGGTCATAAGCACGGCTTTCATCACGCACCCGCATACGGCTTTGACCGTTTCGATCACGCTCCGGCTTACGGCTTCGCCGGAAGACCGACGGGCTGTCATAAACACGGTCCGATGAACGGCTTTCACCGCGGTCCCGCGTCCGGCTTCAACCGCGCTCCGGCTTACGGCTTCGCCGGGAAACCGACGGGCTGTCATAAACACGGTCCGGTGAACGGCTTTCACCGCGGTCCCGCGTCCGACTTCAACCGCGCTCCGGCTTACGGCTTTTCCGGAAGACCGACGGGCTGCCATAAACACGGTCCGATAAACGGATTTCACCGCGG
>JAKSPT010000011.1 GCA_024404495.1 Lachnospiraceae bacterium | reverse complement strand
ATTCTACCATAGGAGGTTCTTTTTTTCAATGTCCGTTTTTAACGGACCTGTTCAGTTTCGGGATCCGGCTTTTCTTTTTATTCTCTTATTTCACCGCGATGGTGTAAATGCGTCCGGGGACGTATTTTTCCATGGCGACCTTTTTGCCCTCGGTGAACTCTCGCACGGCGGCGATCTCCCAGACCTTTTCCTTGACCGACGTGGCGTCCTCGTCGACGGCGACGGCGACGGTGCCCTTGACCTTACCGTTGATCATAACGGCGATCTCGACGACGTTTTCCGCCGCCTCTGCCTCGGAGTATACCGGCCACGCGGCGTACGCCACGGTCGTGTCGTGACCGAAGAGCTGCCACAGCTCCTCACCGACGTGCGGGCAGACGCAGGCGAGCATCTTCACAAAGCCCTCGGCGTATTCCTTCGGGCACTTGCCGTTCTTGTAGACGGCGTTGACGAAGACCATCATCTGCGCGATGGCGGTATTGAAGCCGAGCTGTTCAAAGTCGGAGGTGACCTTTTTCACGGTCTGATGGTAGACCTTGGTGAGCGCGCCGTCGTTTTCGGCGGTGATGTTTTCGGGAACCGAGAAGAAGTTCCAGACGCGGCCGAGGAACTTGAAGGCGCCGACGACGCCGTCACGGCTCCACGGCTTGGAGGCTTCGATCGGACCCATGAACATCTCGTAGAGACGGAGCGTGTCCGCGCCGTAGTCCTTCACGATGTCGCTCGGGTTGACGACGAACTGCGGGAAGCGCTTGCCCATCTTGATGCCGTTTTCACCGAGGATCATACCCTGATGGATCAGCTTCCTGAAGGGTTCCTTGACGGGGGAGAGACCCTTGTCGTAGAGGTAGCGGTTCCAGATACGGGAATACATCAGGTGACCGACCGCGTGCTCGGGACCGCCGATATAGAGGTCAACGGGGAGCCAGTGCTTCAGAAGCTCGTAATCGGCAAATTCCTTGTCGTTGTGCGGGTCGATATAGCGCATGAAATACCAGCTCGAACCGGCGGAACCGGGCATCGTGGAGGTCTCGCGCTTGCCCTTGACGCCGTTTTTGTCGTAATTCTTCCATTCGACGGCGTTTTCAAGCGGTGCCTTGCCGTTTTTGCCCTTGTAGTCTTCCAGCTCGGGCAGAACGAGCGGAAGCTCGCTGTCGTCAAGAACGTGGATGCCGCCGTCCTCGGTGTGGACGACCGGAACGGGCTCGCCCCAGTAGCGCTGACGCGCGAAGATCCATTCGCGGAAGTGATAATTGACGGTGCGCTTTGCTCTGCCCATCTTTTCCAGCTTCGCGGTGATGGCTTCCTTCGCCTCTTCGACGGTGAGTCCGGTGAACTCCTCGGAATTGATCAGGCGGTAGCCCTTGCCGAGATAACTGCCCTTTTCAAACGCCTTTTCGGTGACGTCAACGTGCGGGAGCTTGTCTCCGTCGCCGTCGATGACCTGAATGACCGGGATATTGTGAACTTCGGAATACTCAAAGTCGCGCTGATCGTGCGCGGGGACCGCCATAACGGCGCCCGTGCCGTAGTTCGCGAGGACGAAATCGCCGATATAAAGGTCTGCTTCCCTGCCGTTTACGGGGTTGACGCATTTCAGACCCTTGAGGCAGCAGCCGGTCTTGCCCTTGTTCAGCTCGGTGCGCTCCATATCGTTCTTCGCGCGGGTCTCGGCGATATAGGCTTCGACCTCCGCACGGTTTTCGACGCGGTCGAGCAGGGAGGAAACGAGGTCGGAATCGGGCGCGAGCACCATGAAGGTGATGCCGTAGATCGTCTCGATGCAGGTGGTGAAGATCGAGAATTCGCCGCCGCCGACGATGTCGAAGCGGACCTCGACGCCCTCGGACTTGCCGATCCAGTTGCGCTGCATATCCTTGGTGGATTCGGGCCAGTCGATCTCATTCAGCCCCTCAAGGAGTTTTTCCGCGAAGGCGGGCTGATTGATGACCCACTGCTTCATGTTCTTGCGGACGACGGGATAGCCGCCGCGCTCGGATTTGCCGTCGATGACCTCGTCGTTGGAGAGGACGGTGCCGAGCTCCTCGCACCAGTTGACCGGCATATCGATGTACTGCGCGTAGCCGTCGAGATAGAGCTGCTTGAAGATCCACTGCGTCCAGTGATAGTATTCGGGATCGGAGGTGGAGACCATACGGGAATAGTCGTAGTCAAAGCCGAGCTCGCGGAGCTGATTCGTGAAGGTCGCGATGTTCTTCTGCGTGAATCCGGCGGGATGGTTGCCGGTGGTGATCGCGTACTGCTCCGCGGGGAGACCGAAGGAATCGTATCCCATCGGATGGAGGACGTTGTAGCCCTGCATCCTCTTCATACGGGACATGATGTCGGTCGCGGTGTAGCCCTCGGGATGTCCCGCGTGCAGACCGACGCCCGACGGGTAGGGGAACATATCGAGAACGTAATATTTCGGCTTGGAAAAATCGTGAATGTCGGTTTTGAAGGTTTCGTTATCTGCCCAGTATTTCTGCCACTTGGGCTCGATATCTTTCGGGGAATAGCTGCTCATACGATGATCACTCCTGAAGATGATTTGTCGGAAAAAATACCGTTTTCACGGAAATAATAATTCAATATATCATTATAACGGAAAAGCGGAACGGTGTCAAGACAAAATGCGAAAAATAAGTGTCCGGGAGTGAAAAACCGAACTTCACAAAGGAAAAAACGAGAAAAGAAAAAGAAGCACCGAAGCGCGTTTTGCGTTCCGGTGCCCCGGGGTTCTTACCGAAGGGGAAAGAAATGTCTCAAAGGTCCTTGATGCTGTCGTACAGCGGGCTTTTGGAAAGGATTTGTTTTACTTCTTCCGGGACTATTTGAAGTTTAGTCTGCCAGAAATCGTCGGGAAATTCGATAAAATCTTCTGCCGGAGATACGGCTTCCACTACCAGCGGAGCGGTATAATGGTAATCTTCGTTATGAGGAATTGCCTGATACTTGTTATAGTGGTCTACCGCGGCTTCGAAATATTTCAATGCCTCCGCGCCTTCGGGATCTTCATTCTTCAAAGTATTTCCCGATGAGATGACCGCACTAACAAAAAATATTGTACAGAGATAATAGTGAAAAATGCCCATCCTTCCGTCATAAAAGACGCTTTCGATAAAATGAGCAAAATCAGGGAGAGGGTTGAAGCCCGCAACTATCCCCATAAAATACACAGTGACTTTTTTTGAGAAAGAGGATAATACGATTTCGCACAACTGCTCCAGCAGTGCAATGATCGCTTCCCCCTCGTATTTGTTTGCGGTTTCACTGTTTGCGCAGTAAGCAAGAAGCAATTCCCGGCTGACACCGAGCGTGCTTTGCTTTTGCGCGAGTGCATATCCTTTTTCGTGTTCGCCGATTTCTCCGAAAACTGCGTTCAGCCTGCCAACGGTACAGTCACGGTCTTTGACGGGGAGATCAAACTTCAATGCCTTTTCTGCAATTCGTATCATTTCCTGCCAGTATGGGTTTTGAGCGGCGTGTACCGTATCCACTTTGATTCTGCCACGATTGTTGAAGAAGTACGAATGTGACGAATCTTCTTCGATGCGGACAACAGGTTCATCAAAGTCGATTGATGATTTATTATTCATTCTGCCCTGTATGTACAGCGCCCGCGCCAACGTGACCAGAATCATCGGCTCGGCTGGATATTCGTCGGCGGCGGCGCGGAGCATTTCGATGCACTTCGTCTGGTCGCTGTTCTTTTTCAGGGAATCGTCCGCTTCGGCGAGGATACGGCTGATCGCGCTTTCCCGCTCGCCGCAGTAACCGAAAAGATCGTCAACGGAAACGTTGAAATAATGGGCGATGGAGGGGATCAGCTCCATATCCGGATAGGAACCGCCCGATTCCCACCGGGAAACCGCCTGATTACTGACGCCGATGGCGTCGGCAAGATCGGACTGCTTTCTTCCGTCGCGTTTGCGAAGCTCTTTGATGCGTTCTCCGATATTGATCTGCATATTGTTTCGCGCTCCTTTTCTATCGTTCTGCCGGCTTGATTCCATTATATATGATAAAAATGAAAAAAGCAATAATCAATCGCTTGTTTGAAAATCACGCAGCGGTTGAATATTGCTTTCAAATTATCTTTCTTCCCTTACGGTAAAGCTCCCGTCGCTTTTGACGATCACGTCGGCGGGGACGACGCCCCGGACGGGGGTAAGGGGATAGACCGAGGCGCGGGGTCCTACGACCGTGCCGGGGTTGAGGACGCTTCCGCAGCCGATCTCCGCGCGGTCGCCGAGGAAGGCGCCGATCTTGCGGAGCCCGGTCTCATAGTCGGTCTGACCGTGGATGACGACGTTTTTTCCGTCGGAACGGAGGTTGGAGCAGATCGAGCCCGCACCCATGTGGGCGTGGAAGCCGAGGACGCTGTCGCCGACGTAGTTATAGTGCGGTGCCTGCACCTGATCGAAAAGAAGGCAGTTCTTGAATTCCGAGGAATTGCCGAGGACGCAGCCCTCCCCGCAGAAGACGTTTCCGCGCAGATAGGCGCCCGGGCGCACCTCGGTATTTGAACCTATGACGCAGATCCCCTCGATCACGGCGGTCGGGGCGATCTTCACGTTTTCCCCGACGAGGACGGTTCCGGAAAGCCGCGTATAGCCGGGGATCCCTTTTTCGGTCAGTTCTTTCAGATACGCGCCGATCTTCGGCAGAACCTCCCACGGATAGGTGACGTTTTCAAAAAGCGGCGAGAGGAGGGGAGGAACCGAGGCGTACAGGTCGGAGACCGTGACTCTTTTGTTCAGTGCTTCCATCAGACCCGGAATCCTTTCTTTTCGATGACCGAAACGACCGAAGCGATATACTCGTCGCAGAGGGATTCGCTCTCGCATTCCGCCATCACGCGGACGACCGGCTCGGTGCCGCTGCGGCGGAGGAGGATCCTGCCGTTTTCGCCGATCTTCTTTTCACACTCGGCGACCTTGTTCAGCACGTCGGCGTCCTTCAGAACGGCGTCCTTGTCGGAAACGCGGACGTTCTTCATCTTCTGCGGATAGAGCTTCACGGGAGCGGCGAGGGCGGAGAGGGAGGTCTTCCGGTCGCGCATCTGCTCGGTGAGCATGATGGCGGTGAGGATGCCGTCGCCCGTCGTTGCGTACTTGCGGAGGATGATATGACCGGACTGCTCCCCGCCGATGCGGTAGCCGTTCTTCTGCATACATTCGTAGACGAAACGGTCGCCGACCGAGGTCTGCACGCCCCTGATGCCGATCTTCGCGAGGGATTTCGTGAGACCGCTGTTCGACATCACGGTATAGACCGCCGTGTCGTGGTCGAGGATGCCCTTTTCCTTCAGACGGGAGGCGAGGATATAGATGATCTTGTCGCCGTCCACGACCTCGCCGTTTTCGTCCACCGCGATGCAGCGGTCGGCGTCGCCGTCGAAGGCGTAGCCGCAGTCGAGGTGCTTTTCGCGGACGAGCGCCTGCAGCGCCTCGATGTGGGTCGAGCCGACGTCCTTGTTGCAGTTGGTGCCGTCGGGCTCCGCGCCGATGACGTAGGTCTTGGCGCCGAGGGCTTCGAAGACCGATTTCGCGATGCTCCACGAGGCGCCGTTGGCGCAGTCGAGCCCGATGCGGAGCTGGCTGTAGGAGTGTGCCGCGAGCGAGATCAGATAGCCGATGTAGCGGTTTCTGCCGGCGTAATAGTCCACGATGCTGCCGATCTTTTCGCGCATCGCGAAGGGGATGCCCTCCGGACCGACGCCGATCTTTTCAAAGTCCCCGTCGAGGTACGCCTCGATGAGCGCCGTCACGCCGTCGTCGAGCTTTTCGCCGTAGCGGTTGACGACCTTGATGCCGTTGTCGTAGAAGGGATTGTGGGAGGCGGTGATCATCACGCCGCAGTCGAATTCGTCCTGACGGGTGATGAAGGAGACGCTCGGGGTGGTCGTGACGTGCAGGATGCAGGCGTCCGCGCCCGAGGCGGCGATGCCCGCGGCAAGGGCGTATTCGAGCATATAGCTTGAACGGCGGGTGTCCTTCCCGATGACGACGCGCGGGCGGTAGCCGGGGGTGCGGCAGCCCGAGAGCGGGGAGGCGTAATACCAGCCGAGGAAGCGCCCGACGCGGTAGGCGTGGTCGGCGGTGAGGGTCTTGTTCGCTTCGCCGCGGAAGCCGTCGGTATCGAAGTATTTTCCGCCGTGCTTTTCGGGCACCGCGGGCGCTTCGCTTTCGCTCTGAAGGATCACGTCCTTTTTCAGCATATCGTCAAGGGAGATACGGAAGATCTCGCTGAGCGCGACCAGCTTGTCGATCTGGGGAACGGTCTGATCCATTTCCCATTTGGAGACCGATTGACGGGAAACGCCGATTTTTTCCGCGAGCTGCTCCTGCGAGACGTGCGCGGCGGTCCGTAAACGGATGATTTTTTCACCGATCGTCATGGTTAGGTTCCTTTCCGTGGTTTCGTTCTCCTTTCATTATATGACTATTTTCCGGAAAAGCAAGAAAGAAAGATTGACATTTTTGTAAACCGCTGCGTGCTTTTTCGGGAAAGCGGGAACCGCTTTCCCGAAAAAATCCGGAAAACGCGGAAAAAGACGGAAACGAACGGAAAAAAACGCGGAAAGGGAGCCGAAGCGCGCGCATCGGTTGCGCCCCACGGGGGCGGGACGCGCGGCTTCCTTCCGCCTCCCGGAAAAGGATCCGCGCAAAAGCGCAGTTTTCGGAAAACGGGTACTTGACGAATTATGGGGAATATGCTATAATACATTATGTATGATTATGCGCTGACGCGGTCAGGAATAAAAAAATTTCGTCCGGATGTAATATTCGGCGCCGCTTAGAGGTATTAAGGGTGAACAGTGAAGAAATCGTTCGGTTCTACTCGGATATGATGTACAAGATCGCGTTCCGGTACGCCCGGAACCAGTACGACGCCGAGGACATCGTTTCCGAGGTGTTCCTCACGTATTTCCGCAAGGAAAGAACGTTTGAGAGTGAGGAGCACCGGAAGGCGTGGCTCATCAAGGTCACGATCAACGAGGCAAAGACCCTGCTTTCGGGCAGACGGTACGACGAGGAGATCAACGAGGAGATCGTCGGCGGGGAAGACCGCGGGGACGATACCGACGAAGCGATCGACCTGAAAACGGCGATCGCGCGGCTCCCGGAGCATCAGCGTGAGGTCATCACCCTGTTTTATCTGCAGGATCTCTCCATTGTTCAGATCGCAGAGATATTGGAGAAGAACAAGAACACGGTCGCGGTCACGCTGGCGAGGGCGAGGGAAAACCTGAAAGCCTTCCTGACCGTCTGACCCACGGAGGAACGGATCATGGCAGAAGAAAAGAGCGTAAAGAATCAGATAGAGACCGCGCTGAACGAGCCGAAGGTACGATCCGGCTTCGTTGACGAGCTGGTCGTGCGTACCGGCGCCGTCGAGGCGGGAAGAAAAGCCGAGGAAAGGCTTGCCGCGGGCGGCGAGCTGCCGGCTGACGAAAAGCATCTCCTTGCGGCGCGGAGCGTCGTGGGTCGGCTGATGCAGAGCCGGAAGCCGCCGAAAAACGTGACCGCCGATATGATGGTGAATCAGCTTGCCGGAAACAGGCAGTTTATCGCGGCGGCGGACCGCTCGGGCGACAGACTCGTGCCCGATCTCAAAACCGGAGAACTGCTCCGCAGAGTCGGACTGCAGGCGGCGGAAAAGAACGCCGCGCAGCGCGCCGCGGATAAGGAGCTTTCCAAGAGTGCCGGGAAGAATGCGCCCGAGGATCCCTCGGTCGGCGCACGGGGGCTCGGTGCCAAATAACCCCGCTTTTCCGCCCGAACGGGCTGAAAATAGATAAAAAACAATAATAATTATTTTCCGGAGGAAAAAAATGAAAAACATCAATGAAAAACGCGTAACCACCGCCTTTACCGTGATCCTTGCGATGATGACGTTCATGACGCTCGGCGTCAGCGCGGAATCCGGCTTCGCGGGTGTCGTTCAGCCGATCGTCGATCTGCTTGACAGCCTGATGACGCCTATCCTCGCCATCGTCGGCGCGGCGGGCTCGCTGTACTGCGTCCTGCTCGGCGTCAAGTTCATCAAGGCCGAGGAGCCGCAGGACCGTGAGAAGGCAAAGAGCCACCTGAAGAACGCGATCATCGGCTTCGTTCTGATCTTCGTTCTGATGCTCGCGCTGAAGCTCCTGATGCCCGTTATGATCAAGTGGGTCGAGAACAACGGCTCTGCCGGTACGCTCTGATCCCCGAACGGAACAAGGACTACATCGGGCTGCCGCAGGAACTGCGGCAGCCCTGTCAAAGCGGCGGAACAATCCGCCTTTTTGACAGGGCTTGCAGCCGTCCGGCTCCGGCGGAAGCGTCATTCCGTCCGACCGGCGCGGGCACCGACCCCCGGCTTTACCCGGAGAAAGGCTTTTTATGAATATGAAACGCAGCAATCAGAACGGAAAACGGATGAAAAGGGGACTTTCCGCCTTTTTTGCTTTTCTGACCGTCCTTTCCGCCCTCGTGCTTCCCCCGATGAAGGCGAGCGCAGGGGCAAACAAGGTGGAGGTCTACCATTGGAAGCTGGCGACAAGTCGCGATGACGTCAGAGACGGTCCCATCGTTCTGACCTGGACGTCGAACAACGTGATCTACTTTACCGGGAAAGGTCTGACCGGTCTGAAGGCGAGCGACTATCCCACCTTTGATTTTGCCGCCACCGATTTCTATACGATGCCCGACGTCCCGTGCTGGAGAATGGAACGCTGCAGGGACAGGGATCTGAAGCCCGAAGACGACACGGATAACGCGAACGCGCCTTACGTGAGGCTTTACGACGGCAGCGGCTGCAATATGTTTTACAGCGACGGGTTAAAGACCCTCGCCAAAGCCGGTACGTACCCGAATCTGAGCGGCAGCTCGGAGGAAACGCGTTTCACGGTCGGTACGCACGGATCGAAAAAGTACGACTCGGATACGAAATCGAACTGTCTGCGCTTTATTTTCAATATTCCGAACGCTGACCCCCAGCTCGTTTTCAACGGTGACACTCTGACCACCGAAAGATCCACGACGTACACGAAAGCAAGCAACTTCCGCGTCTATATTGCCGACGTTGAAGAATTTTCCGCGGTCGATTCCGATCTGACGGTGGAAAGCGGATCGGTCTTCCAGATCAAGGGCGACACCGTTCTGACCGACGGTCACACGATCACCGTTAAGCCGGGCGGCGTTCTCAGCGTGGAGGGGACCTTCTACAACGACGGCTTTATCTGCAACGAGGGCACCTTCCTGATCCACGAAAACGCTTACGTTACCATGATGGACCCGAACGCGCTCGGCTCGATCGCCTGCAAGAGCACCGGTGCCGACAGTGAGGGCAGTCTGATCATCATGGAAAACGCGGTGCTTCTCGGCGGAGAGATCGCGAACTTCCAGTTCGTGGACGCCGACGTCGTCTGCCGCGGACTCATGGTCCTTCCGAACGGATTAAAAATGAAAAACACCGCCGTGACCCGTCAGGGCGACGGAATCATGCTCCTCGGCTACGCCTTCAAGCCGGGAACCACCGGTCCCCGCGCACTCTCAAGGCTCCTGCTTTCGCCCTACACGCGTTCCGCCGTGATGCGGGAAAGCGTGACAACCGTTCCCGCCGCGTCCCTGAGCTTTTTCGGGACCTGCGCGCTCCTGAACTTTGAGCAGAACAGTACCCTTTACACCTCCTTCCCCGTTCCGGAGGGAAAGACGGAAAACGGCACGCTGCTCCGCTCCTACGACGGTCCCCGGTAAACGGGTCCCCGCTTCCGATATTTTATGAAAGGTCCGCTTTCCCTCCGGAGAAAGCGATAATCGGTTTATGAAAAACAGTATTTCCGATCTGATCAAGAAAGCCTCCCCCGGCGCGTTGCTGACCTATCTTCTGATCCTGACAGCCGGCGCGGGCTTCCTCGGGCTTCTCATCCGCTGCCTGTTCGAGGGCATCGGCGCGATCGTGAAGGGCGAGGGCTATCATCTTGATTTCAACCTGCTTCTGGATCTGAAAACGTGGATCGTCGGCATCGTCTTCGTGGGGCTTCTGATCCTGGTCCTTCTCGTCGGCACCGGCTTCTTCTCGAAGAGCACCGACCGCATCCTGAAGGGCGACAGAAACGGCGACGTGAACAGCGTTCTCGAAAACAGCCGTTTTATGACCGAGAAGGAACGCGACGCGAACTTTCCTTCCTTTGATTATGAAGCGATCGACAAGGTGAAAAAGGACGGCGTTCCCGTCCGCGCCGTTCTCGACAAGCACGGAAAGCTGAAGGTGAATTTCATGTCCGGCGCGCACGCGCTGGTCATCGGCTCGACCGGTTCCGGTAAGACCACGACCTTCATCAACCCGATGATCCAGCTTCTCGCGGCGACGAACTGCGGCTCCAGCATGATCATGACCGACCCGAAGGGTGAGCTTTACGATCTGCATTCGCAGTATCTGAAGGACAGAGGCTACGAGGTCCTCGTCCTCGACCTGCGCGATACCTATTCCTCCTCCCGCTGGAACCCGCTCGATCCCATCTGGGATATGTATCAGGAATACCGCCGGGCGGGAACGGGCATCATCGCCCACCGCGATCCGATGTCCTCCTATCCCGACCTCCGCAGAGCGGACGGCATCGCCGAGGACGGCGAGGTGTGGTGCGAATGGAACGGCGCCGCATACGCCGATCTGCATCACTGTCAGGACGACGTCTCGGTGGCGAAGCAGCGCATCTACGACGAAATGTTCGAGGATCTGAACGACCTCGTTTCCGGTATCTGCCCGATCACGAACGAAAAGGACCCCCTGTGGGAAAAGGGCGCCCGCTCGATCGTTCTCGCGACCTGCCTCGCGATGCTTGAGGACAGTGAGGACGAGCGCCTCGGGATGACGAAGGAAAAATTCAATTTCTTCAATCTGAACAAGATCCTGACCAACAGCGAAAACAATTATCAGGCGCTGAAAAACTACTTCGTCGGCAGAAGCCCGCTTTCGCAGGCGGTCACGCTGTCCCGTCAGGTCCTCGCGGCGGCGGAGCAGACACTTTCCAGCTATATGTCGATCACCTTCGACAAGATGACTCTCTTCAACGACCGCGGCATCTGCGGGCTGACGAGCGCGACCGATATCCATGCCGAGCAGTTCGCGGAAAAGCCGACGGCGCTCTTTCTGAAGATCCCGGATGAAAAGGATACCCGCCACGGACTGGCTTCCCTCTTCATCCTGAGTATGTACAAAGCGCTGATCAAGGTGGCGAGCGCAAGGGAAGACCTCGCGCTGCCGAGAAACGTCTACTTCATTATGGACGAGTTCGGTAATATGCCGAAGATCGAAAAGTTCGACAAGATGATCACGGTCGGACGCAGCCGCAGGATTTGGTTCAATATGGTCGTGCAGAGCTACGCGCAGCTCAACAATATTTACGGCGAGGGCGTCGCCGACGTCGTCAAGTCCAACTGCGCGATGAAGATGTTCATCGGCTCCAACGATATCGGCACCTGCAAGGAGTTCTCCGAGCTCTGCGGCAACAAGACAGTCCGCACGACGAGCACCTCCTCCTCCACCGGCTCGAAGGAGGGCGACGTGAACGTCTCCAACCAGCTCCAGACGAGACCTCTGATCTACCCCTCCGAGCTGCAGAAGCTGAACAACCGCGAGTCCACCGGCAACGCGATCATCGTTACCTTCGGCAACTACCCGCTGAAGACGAAGTACACGCCCTCCTACAAGTGCGGGTACTACCGGTTCGGCAAGGCCGATCTCTCGGAAAACAGATCTCACGTCTTCCGCGCGGAAAACGTGATGTACGATATCAGGGAACGCAACCGTACCGTCCTCGGTGAAGAGGCGTAAACGATCCTTCCGCTCAGACGGAAACGAATAAGGTGATAGAGTGAAAAAAACGATCATAGCGCTGCTCCTGCTTTTCACGGTGCTGCTCGGGTGCGCGCCCGGCGTTTTTGCCGGCGTTGATTACGAATACGAGGGAGAGCTCGATATCGGCGGAAATCCCGTTCTCGAGGACGACGACCCCGGAAAGCGGGAGGTCACGGTCGGTGACGCGGTTTACGATAAGCTGACGAGACGCTACCGCTACGCCGTCGGCGACTCCGCCGTGGAAATGAACTTCCCGAACGGGATTGTGACGACCTCCGCCGTGTCGATCGTCGTGCCGACCGGAATGAAGGCAAGATTCTACCGTGACGGGAACGAGCTGACCGACCTGAACCCGGACGCGATCACCGAGGCGGGAAAATACGTCGCGTACTTCGGCAACGGGGACGAGCTCTGTCTGAAGTTCACGGTCGTGAAGGCGCTGACCGGCGCGATTTCCTCGTATCAGATGCCGGTCGGCTTCCACGTCGTTTCGGTGGTGCTGGACGGGGAGGATATCCCCTTTGACTCCAACCTCGTGGATATGACCGAGGAGGGCGCCTACGAGATCCGCTATACCTGCTCCGGGACCGGCGTGACCCACGGTCTCAACGTGACGGTCGACCACACGCCGCCCACGCTGAAGCTGGAGGCGGTGAAGGACGGTTACGCGGAGGGTCCGGTCGATATTTCCGACCTCGAAAAGGACGCCGCGATCGCGATCACGCTCGACGACAAAACGATCCCGTACGACAGAACGCTGACCAAGAGCGGCTCCTACCGCATCCGTCTGCGCGACAGCGCGGGCAACTACAACGAATATTCGTTTGTCATCCGCATTTATTTCGACTCCAACAGCGTCGCGTTTTTTGTGATCCTCGCCGCGGCGGTGATCGCGGTAGCGGGATATCTCATCTATTCCCGCAAACATCTCCGCATCAGATAAAGACCGGAAAAGAAAGGAAAGGAAGGTGATTGTACCGTGGGATTCTTTGACGACGTTATGGACTTCGTAGGCGATCTGTTCGTCAAGATCGTAACGCCTATCATAGACGCCCTGCTCGATCTGTTCGGCTGGCTGTTCTACATCATCGTCTCCACGCTCTGCAATTTCGTAAAAATCATTTACCAGTTCTTTTCCGTCTTTTCCGGGACGGCAAAGATCCAGTATAACGGCGAACAGCAGTACCTGATCAACGTTTTCTTCGGCAACAAGCAGATCAACGAGGTCTACTGGGGCATGGTGCTGGTCGGCTTTGCCTTCCGCGTCTTTCTGACGGTCGTAGCGGGCATCAAAAAGATGTTCGATATCGAGGGCAAGGAACAGCGCTCCATCGGCTCCATTCTGCTCAGCTCGTGCAAAAGCGGGCTGGTGATCCTGCTGCTCAGCGCGGTGCTTTCCGCCGTGCTGAATATGACGAACCTGCTCGTCGATCAGGTCAACCGCCTCTTCGACAACGCGGGAACGCTTTCGCAGAAGAACGAGCTCGTCTTTACGGGGGAGCAGTTCTCGGCGATGGCGAGGATCTACAATACCATCGGCAACTACTCGCTCAACGGCTCCTATAACAGCCGCTACAATCTGAATACCTGCTATAACGAGATCCGCTCGGATCTGCAGTTCCTACAGCGGGAGCACGTCTTCGATTACAGCTACAATACGGAAAACGGGAACAACTGGCAGAGCATGCTCAAAATGCTGGTGGAATCCGGCGACCCGAGCTACGAGCTCCGCGCCGACGTGATGACCGACTCGTCCACCGCGGTCCTGAAGATCATGAACGAGCTCAAGACCAACGCCGATTTCTTCCCGGTCGCCTCGGTGAGGCGGGAGATCAAGACCAACGTTCAGCAGTCCGTCCCGATCGACCGCATCGTGTTCCTGATGGGTACGCTTGAGGCGGCGAAAAACAACGCCTACAACAAGGAACCCGATCTGTACGACGCGGCGCGCGGTCCCTTCTATTACGGGGAAAAGAGCATTTACAGCTACGACGCCGTTTCCTCCGTCTTTGAGACGGGGAGCAACGGGATCAACTATCTGCTGATCGGCATCCTCGCGTGGTTCACGATGAAGAACCTCGCGACCTGCGTTTTCAACTGCATCGCCCGCATCTTCAATATGATCGGGCTTTACGTCATCGCCCCGCCGCTCGCGGCGCTTTCTCCGCTTGACAACGGGGAAAAGTTCAAGCAGTGGGTGACCTCGGCGATCGCGCAGACCTTCAGCATCTTCGGCTGCATCATTCCGATGCGTCTCGTGATCCTGTTCGTCCCGATCATCCTCGACAGCAAGCTGATTCTTTTCGAGGCGCCGGTGATGAACATTCTCGGCAAGGCGATCATGATCGCGGGCTCGCTCGAGGCGTCGAACCGCTTCAGCGAGATCTTTACCGGTATCCTGACGAACAACGCGGCGTATCAGGCAGTCCGCGCGGGCGATATGTCCGGCATGGCACAGAAAGCGCTCGGCATGGCGGGCGGCGTGATGAAGGGTACCGCCGAGTTCGGCGCGAACCTCACCGGTCTCGGTACGCTCGGCAGAATGGGCGCCAAGAAAGCCGGCGAGCTGTACCAGACGTACAGGGATAAGGGCGGTATGTGGGCTCCGATCGTAAGCCACGCCCAGAACAAGAAGACCCATCAGGCTGAAATGAAAGCGGATCAGCTGAAGCAGCGTCAGGACGCGGTCAAGCTGAAAAAGCTGGAAGCCGAAGAGAAAAAATACGGATTGAATCAGAACCATCACAATATGGGGAAGGGCGGTGACTGACGATGAGGCTGATCCCCGGTAAAACAAAGGTCCAGGTCGAGCTGTTCCGAGGCGTAACGCTTGCCGACGTCCTCATCATCCTTGTCGCCGCGATCCTCGCGGTCTTCGTGCTGACCTCGTCTCTGCCCGGCAAGCTGTATTTTCTGATCGGTATCATCGTTCTGACGGGCATTCTCGTCATCCGTCTCGATACCGAACCGAACTACGTTTACTTCCTTCATATCCTGCGCCATTTCGGCTATAACCGCCGCTTTTCGAGAACGGTCCGCGAAAGCGAGCTGACCGGAAAAGAAGAAAAGACCGCCGACGGGGAAGCGCCCGCCGAGACCGCGGAGCAGCGGAAGGCAAGGCTGAAAGCCGAACGCGAGGAATATCTCGCGGACGAAAAGAAGCTGAAGGATAAGAAGAACCTTACGAAGGAAGAGGAAGACGCCATCTGGCTGAAGCGCGCGAATCAGAGCGCCGCGAAAAAGCTGGAAAAGAAGGCAAAGAAAGCCGAAAAGACGAAGGACGTTTCCGAGATCGTCCCGTTCACCGGGATCAAGGACGACTTCATCGAGTACGGCGGGGAATACTACGGTGCCGCGATCGAGATCAGACCGGTGGAATTCCGCTTCTTCTCGGAGCACCGCCGCGTCAATTCGATCGAAAACGGGGTCGGCAGGATCCTGCGCGCGCTTCCGGCGGAATACGCCGCGAATATCGTGAAGATCGAGCGCCCCGTGCTTTACGACGACTATCTGAAAAACGAAAGCAAAAAGATCGACGACCTCCGCGCCTCCTACGAGGCGGGCAGCCTCGCCGAAGAGGAATTCAAGGCGAGAAGCGAGATCGTCTTCGAGCGCATCACAGAGCTCAGAGAGCTCTGCTTCGAGGACAAGGTCGTGGAACCGGCGTATTATATCGTCCTGTTCGACTCCGACAAATCGCAGCTTGCCGTCTCTGCGGCGAACGCGATCGACAGTCTCCGCAGCGGGGAGCTGAACGCGCACCGTCTGGATTCCAAGGAGCTTGCCGTCTTTCTGAAATATACGAACACAATCGATTTCGACGAGCGCGACGTGGAAAACGTCGCCCCCGAACGCTACGCCGAATGGGCGATGCCCGAAAAGGTCTCGATGCAGTTCCGTACCGTCAGCGTGAGCGGGATCCTGACCCACAATATGCGCGTGGTCAATTACCCCTCCCTCGTCGACGACGCGTGGATGGCGAGCGTGATGTCGGTCCCCTCGACCAAGGTCGTTATCAAGTGCAGACCGATGGACCGCTCGAGAGCGGTGCGCGGCATCGACCGCTCGCTGCAGGAGCTGCGCGGGCAGCTGATGGCGACCGGCGTGGATTCCAAGCGGATCGAGCTGCAGGATCACATCGAAACGCTTTCCACCCTCCTTTCGACCCTGCAGGGGGATAACGAGATCCTCCTTGACGTCAACGTCTATATCACCGCGTACGATATCACCTCCACCCGCGCGCAGCTCGGGGAAAAGGGCAGGGAGCTCGCTTCCGTGCTCTCTCCGATCAACGGGATGAAGCGCGTCGTGCGCAGGATCTACTCGGAAAACAACCTGCGTCTGAACAATATGGAGTTCGATCAGGTGAACGCCTTCATCGGCGGGCAGATCTCGGCGTGGGATCCGCTGAACAAATCCGGGCGCGGCATCCCGGGCAACTCGGTCGCCGCCGCCTATCCGTGGGTCTTCTCCCACATTGCGGACGAAAAGGGCGTCAAGCTCGGCACCTCGGACGGCATTCCGGTCTTCATCGACTTCTTCCGCCGCGACAGCGAGCGCGTCAACTCCAATATGGTCATCGTCGGTAAATCCGGTTCCGGTAAATCCTACGCCACGAAGAGCCTGCTTGCCAACCTCGCCGCCGACGGCGCGAAGATCTTCATTCTCGACCCCGAGAACGAGTATTCCGAGCTCGCCGCGAACCTCCACGGCAAGTTCATCAACGTCGGCAACGCCCAGCAGGGCAGACTGAATCCCTTCCATATTATTACCGCGCTCGACGACGACGAATCCGAAAAGGCGGGCGTCTCGGGCAGCTATTCCACTCACCTCCAGTTCCTTGAGGAATTCTTCCGTCAGATCCTTCCCGACTGCGAGAAGGACGCGATGGAGTATCTGAACTCGATCATCGACCGGATGTACACCAATATGGACATCACGAGCGAGACCGACCTCAGCCTGCTCGGTCCGGAGGATTACCCCACCTTTGACAATCTGTACGACGCCATCCTCAGTGAATTCCAGTCCACCGACAACGAATACATCCGTACGATGCTGCGTACCCTGATGAACTACGTCGCGAAGTTCTCGGGCGGCGGCAGAAACGCCAACATCTGGAACGGTCCGAGCACCGTCACCACCGAGGAAAACTTCACCGTCTTCAACTTTCAGAGCCTGCTTTCCAACCGCAACCAGACGATCGCGAACGCGCAGATGCTTCTGGTGCTGAAGTACATCGACAACGAGATCATCAAGAACCGCGATTACAACACGCGGTACAAGACCAACCGCAAGGTCGTCGTGGTCATCGACGAGGCGCACGTCTTCATCGACGCGAAATACCCGGTCGCCCTCGACTTTATGTTCCAGCTCGCGAAGCGCATCCGGAAATACAACGGTATGCAGATCGTCATCACGCAGAACATCAAGGACTTCGTCGGCAGCGAGGAGATCGCCCGCAAGTCCACCGCGATCATCAACGCCTGCCAGTACAGCTTCATTTTCGCACTCGCCCCCAACGATATGGAGGACCTGTGCAGGCTTTACGAAAAGGCGGGCGGGATCAACGAGAGCGAGCAGGAACAGATCGTTTCCGCTCCGCGCGGTCAGGCGTTCACCGTAATGTCCCCGCAGAGCCGCTCGACCTTCAGGATCGAGGCTCCCGAGAACGTGGTTTCGATGTTTGAGGAACCGGACCACGTTTCAAGATTCTTCGGAAAAGAAGCGGACGGGCTTTCCGACTGGGACGATTTCGTCGGAGACAGCCGCGCGCTTCACGACGCCGCGGTCCCCGAGGAAGATTTCCCGATCGGCACGGACGTGCGCAGGACCGGAAAGAAGGTCACCTTCCTCGAAATGACCGAGGAGGAATACGAGACCGAACGCAGGGAACGCGAAGAGGCGGAAGCGGCAAAGCAGCCCTCCCGTCCCGCGGAGCCTGTTCAGCCCGCGGCGAATACCGCGTCGGGCGCGCCCGCCGGGGATACCGAAAAGATGCTCGGCGACCTGCTCGGCAGATTCAGCTACGACACGATGCTGCGTGAGATCCGCCGCTCGGTCCGCGAGGAAATGGAAAAGGAATACGCGGCAAGGCAGACCGGACAGGGCGTCCGGAACGACGCCGCGGACGAGGCTTCCCTCCCCGTGACCGAAGAAAGAACCGCGGAAACCGAAAAGGAACCCGTCACCGCTCCCGCCGGGACCGAAACGAAGGCGGAAGAGGAAAAGCCCGAAACGTTCGACATCATGACGATGCTGATGGCGGAAGCACAGAATATGGAACCGGTCTCCCCGATCGAGCTGATGGAGGAGTACGGAGAAGACGTGCTTGAGATCACGCTGGAAGAGCTGATCCGGTACAATATGAATCACTGAAAAGAGGAATGGAATCATGACGATCAAAATGGTCAAATCCGATAAAAAATGCGAGCTTCTGATCGAGGGCAGACTTGACACCTCTACCTCGGAGGAAGCGGAACAGATCTTTATGATGGCGGCGGAGCGTTACGAGACCGTCGTTCTGAATCTGGAACGGATGGATTACATTTCATCCGCCGGACTCCGTGCCCTGAAGCGCCTTCACATTACGATGAAGAAAAAAGAGGGCGAAATGGTGCTCAAAAACGTCAACCGTCTGGTGATGGAAGTGTTTGAAATGACCGGCTTCGCGGGGCTGTTCAGCTTTTCGTGATCCGGGGCGGATATCGCAGAAATAATCGGGAGGATCTTCCTTTATGAAAAAAACCAACGGAAGGAACGGGTTGAAAAGGCTGACGGTACGTCTTGCCGCCGCGCTGCTTTGCGTTCTGACCCTTCTTTCTGTCGTCGTGCCGATCTCCGCTGCCGGAGGGACGCAGGAAACGACCGCGCGGAACGCGCTTCTTCCGGATCTGAACCGGAAGGGAAAAGACGTTTCCGATCAAACCTTTTATATCCTTTCGGTTTCCACCGGAGTACAGGCAGGCGACGCCGTTTCCTATATTTCGGTGCGCTATCAGGATACCGAAGGGACTTACCACACCGAATATCTGTTCCCGAACGAGGACAGCGGCGAGCAGGGCTTCAAGCTGCTGGAACCCTATGCCGACGTGCTTTACGCCGACCGGACGAGATCCGTCCGGAAAATGTCGGGTTACGGGAAGAGCTCGGCGGATCCGTTCAGGGCGAGCGTGTTTTCCGGGTATCTGAACGGGCTCCCCTCATATTCCACCTCACAGTTCGTTTTCCGCACGCTGCTTCCGATCGCCCGGGTGGTCGGGATCGACGTCTTCCTCCGGTACGATACCGCGGGAGGGCTGAACGGGGAATGGAGCGGCGAGGATATCCGGCTCTACCACGTGAGGACCCTTTACGGTCTGGAAACGTCGGGCTTCTATTCCTTCGGTCTGTACGTCGACTTCGACGGGGAACAGCTCGCGAGGATGACGGTGCCCGAGGACGGCGTGATGAATTTCAGCGTCGGCGAGAGCGACAAGCTCTTCCGCCTCGGCAGAGACGACAGCTGGGAATACGGGCTGGATCTGAGCCGGGAGACTTATATCAACGATAATACCGAGCTCGTTCTGCGGCTCGATCTCGCGGACGTCGTGAACGCCGGGATCGAAGCGTTTTCGCTCCCCTGCGGGATGTCCGAACACGCGGGCGAGGCGATGCGGCGCTACAACGTCGAGGCGCTTTCGGTCAGGATGATCTATCTCGACGTCCTCGGCAGACACCATACGGTAACGATCCCGTTCGTCACCTCCGCGCTCGGATGGATCTTCCTGAACGACTACGAGATGATCAACAGCGACGTGATGGGCATCCTGCAGCAGGGAGACCGGATGGCGTTTTCCGGCAAATTCCCCGGCTTCAGCGAGCTGGTCGGATATTCCGTCTCCTTCGGCACGCAGGCCGAGGCCGACTCGGGCGTGACGGCGGACACCGTGCTGCTCTCCGGCAGCAGCATCTCCCGGGACGATACCGCAGACGATATCAAATTCTCGGATCCGGCAAAGGTCGAGGTCAGAAAAAAACTGGAGACCGAAAGCATCGCGCTTGCGGGTCTCAGCATTTACAACGCCGCTGACACCGCGGTCGTTTACCGTCAGGACGGCGCGATGCTCCGCTGCAGCGTGAGCGGCACACCCCTTTACTACTTCTGCGCGCCGAGCTACACCGGACTGGAGATCACGGGCGGCACCACCGTCCAGCTCGCGGGCGACTTCGTGAAGGTGACCGATAAGAACAAAAACAGGATCCGTCTGACGCCGGACGACGGTACCGAGCGCTACGTCGTGGAAATGACCACCGATTCCACGCCGAACGCGGGCACGGTGAACGACATCACCGTCCGCTTCTGCTACGAAGCGATGGACGGCAGCGAAAAATGGACCGATCAGATCACGCTGCGGAAAGCGGTTTCCGAATACCTTGGCTATTGGGAAGGCGGAGGAAGCGAGATCGCCTATATCAACGGCGTTTCCGCCGGCGGCAGCATTGCCTTCAAGCTGGACAACAACGACGTTTCGAGCTTCAAGAAGGTGGAGATCACCCTCGGAGATGCGGTCGAGGACGACTGGCAGATGCGGTCGATGTCGATCTACCGTCTGAAGAACGGCTCCGACCGTCAGGGCGAATGGCTCGCGGAATCCATGTATTCGGGCGAATATATTACCGACCGACGCATTTACCGTTCCTTCGATACGTCCGACCGCGCGCTGCTCTACGGCAACCGGACCCTCGTCAACAAGGAGACCGGGACCGTGACCGTCACCTTTGACGAAAACGGCAGGGGAAACGCGGAGGAATGGGACGTCAACTGGGAAGAGCTCAGCGAATCCATGACCTACAACGAGACCCTGCAGGACCTCGGCTTCACCAAGACGAGACAGCGCTATCAGGTCAACGTGAAGGTCAAGAGCAATTCGAGCGCCGACCTCGACGAGGGCTGCGGCTCGACCAATAAATTCTATTTCCGTCTGATCTTCGAGAAGGGGAGCAGCGGATACGTGCAGGCAAATCAGCAGCTCACCGCCGACGGCTTCCGTGCCGGGCAGACCGAGAGCTTCGTGATCGCGGTCAACCGCGACTACGGCGATCTGAAGGCGATCCACGTCATTTCGGACGACAGCATCGACGAGACGAACGTCTACGATAAGCTGAACGTCGACTATATCGAGGTCATTCAGCTTTCCAAGGGCGGCGTCAGCAGAAACTGGCGCGTCAACGACGTCGGCTGGATCGGCATCGACTTCAAGGATAACGGCGCGCAGGGCACGAGCGACGGGCAGGCAGCCCGTACCGAAGCGGAAATGGCGCGCACCTATCAGTTCAATGTCAAGGGCACGACGATGAATCTGCTCTTTGCGATCAAGACGGGCACCTACCTCAGCGGCGAGCGGTTCACCGGTACGATGACCGCCACGATCGAATACCGCAATTCCGCGGGCGTGATCGAGAGAGCGCACGTTGACGTCGCGGAGGCGATCGCCTCCTACGCGCAGAGAACGGTCCCCGACGACACGACGCAGGAAGGCGACATCAATCTGGACGGTAAGAACAGAAAGAGGATCGACCCGTCCTATATGTTCCGGGAACAGCTGACCGACCGCTTCATCGTTTCGCTCAGCAACGTCAGCCAGATCAATAAGGTCGAGCTGCACGTCGGCGCGGACGGACAGGACGTCGTCCTCCATATCGACGACGTTACGATCTATCAGATCCTCGAGGACGGCAACCTCTATATCAACTCGAACGGGGAATACCAGCGAGACGCGAGAGTCACCCGCATCTGCGGTTCGACCGCGAGCGACGGCTATACCATTCAGACCCTTTACAACGCGCAGACCGGAAAGCCCGTGATCCAGGACAGAACGGTCAACTTCGAGCCGCACACCATCAGCGTCAACGTCGACGAGATGGCAGCCGACATCGAGCGCGTTCCCACCTCCGACGACGACACGCTGAATCTCTTCGTTTATCTGTCCAAGGATTCCTCCGCGGACGGCAAGTTCAGCCTGAACGCCGCCGTCAAGTATCGGGTCGGCATCTCCGACCGCGATTCGCAGGTCAGTGTCAACGCGTGGAAAGCCGATACCGCGCAGAATATGCTCAGCGTCCGCGGGGTCAACGTGAGAGGGCTTTCCTCCCTCCGTCAGATCTGGCTGCGGAGCGACAGCAAGCTGAACGTCGGCTACGTCGTCGTGCAGCATCTCCGTGCCGGCGTCGTCGTGGATACCCTTTATTTCAACTTCTCCGACCGCAACGTGCAGAACGAGATCTCCGCGCAGCCCAGCTATTCGGGCAGAAAAGAGACCCAGACCGTCTCGATGCAGTTCAGCACGGACACCGCTTCGACCGTTCTGGAGGAGGATAAGACCGATATCGCGGTCGCCTTCGCCTATACCACCCTGCTTGACGAGACCGGAACGGTCATCGATTCTCCTTACGTCTTCCTGACCGATAAGCAGATCACCGAGATCCGCGCCGGAAAGACCGTGGATATCACCTTCGGCGAAAGCTACGTCAAAGAGGTGAAAAAGGTCATGATCGTCGGCGTCGGCACGGTCAACGCGACGGTCAATGCCGTCTCGGTCTCGACCTCGGTCACCGAAAACGGAAGTACGGTACGCACCGGCGTCTTCAGCGTCGCCAGACAGATCCCGGTCACCCGCGCGGTCTCGACGGCGCCCTGCACCGCGGAATCGGTCGTTCCGTTCACGCTTGCCGTCACCACCGACGCGCAGATGGCGGGCACCGCAAACGACCTCACCCTCGGCATTGAGATCGCCGTGACCGACGACGAGGGCGGCGACCGCGTCTTCCGGTTCGACGACGTGACGCCCTATATCGTTTCCGGCAAGATCTTTCCCGGCTCCTCGGCAAAGGTACGCATCCTCCTTTCGGACGTCGGCGAGATCCGCACGATCCGTCTCTTCCCGCACGGAAAGGGCGGCGAAAAGGCGGAATGGGCACTCGGCTCCGCGAAGGCGGAATGGATCGTCGATAACCGCGACGTTTCCCGCAGCGTCGAGCCGCATATCACCGTGAACGAGGGCGACGGATACCTCATCAATCTCTCCGAGCTCCGCATCGAAGCGACGCTCGGAAACGTCAACGCCGACGGCGAGACCGTATTCTCCAAAAAGGTCACCGAGGGCAGCAGCACCGAGCTGTCGATCGAAAGCGGCTTCACCGTTACGGTCAGAGCACAGCTCACCGGCTCCCTTGAAGGCTTCGGACTTGCCGCGAAAGCGGCGCTGACCGACGGGGAGGGCGATTACTCCCTGACCGAAAAGGACGGCATCTTCACCTTCCGTCCGACCATCCCCGCGGATTCGAGGGAGACGGTACGGTATCAGGTCACCGTTTATTCGGAGGAAATGCCTTCCGTCAGCGTCGTGATCAATATCAGCGTGAAAAATCTGCTTTGACGCGCAGCCCGTACCCGTTTTCCGGCGGGTACGGGGCGCGTTTCTCCCCAAAAGAAAACCGTCTGGAGGTTTTTATCCTTGAAAAAAACGTTTTGGATCATCGGCGCGGTCCTTGCCGTACTCGTGATCGCTCTGATCGTTATCCTGATCCTCGGCGGGAATCAGTATCAGCCCGCCTCCGACCCGGAATGCCGCTTTTCCTATTCCTACTGTACCGAGGGCAGCACGCTGCTCGTAAAGATCGAGGGCGATTTTGACGAGGGCTGCGTCTGGACGGCGGAGGGATACCGGGAAGGGGTCCTGAAGGTCGGCAAAGCGGAGGACAAGCGCGGCTGTACCGTGTTCCGCGTTGAACCCGTCGGCATCGGCACGTCCCCGATCTCCTTCCGGCTCGGAAAGGAAGCGGGCACGCTGACCGATCTGCGCTATGAAATCCTGATCTCCGCGTCGGTCGACGACGAAAACAAGGTCGAAGCCGCGGGAAGCAGATACTGGGAATACGAGCCCCTTTCGGTAAACGGAGCGGGAAGCGCGCATCCCTATACCCTCGCGGGCGCCGGAAACGGCGCGTCTGCGATCCTCATCGGAAACTCCGGTGAATTTGCGTGGAAGGTCGTCGGAGAGGCAAAGAACCTCGTGCGCGTGGAAACCGCGTCCGACGGAGAAGGCGGATCGGTTTACCGGATCGCCGGCATCGGAACGGGCGAGGGAACCTTGATCCTTTACGACGAGAAAGCGGGCGAAAAGCTGACGCTTACCGTCAATGCGTCGGATGACGGGACGGCAAAAATTCTTTCCCACGCGATGTCCGCCTACGACAAAAACGCCGAAAGTCTTGACGAAAACGAGCGCAGCTTCCGGGAGACGACCGGTCTGACCGGGCTTCCCGCAGGCGCCGACGAGGTCGAATGGGACTGGGGCGAGGTCGATTACGGCGAGGGCGACGGAACGAAGCTGGCAAAGCTCGGCACGCTGAGCTATACGTCGGACGGCAAAGCGTTCGTTCTGAACGCGTTTTCCGGTATGGCGGAGGAGGATTTCCTTGCCTACTGCTTCCTTACCGACCGTGACCGCACCGAAACCGAAATTGCCGGAAGAAAAGCGACGGTTTACGACCTCGGCGACGGGGAAAGCGCCGTCAGTCTGAAAATCGGAGAGGACGGCGCGCTTCTGCGCTTCCGTGCCTACGAGCCGGAAGGCGGGGACGAAACGGTCCCGCAGAGCGAGCTGCTCGCGGAGCTTGCCCGTCTGCTTGCGCTGATTCCCTGAGCCTTCTTCCCGGACGGCAGAGGAGACCCGGAAAATGAAAACGAAAAAGAAAAAACGGATCGTTATCGTCCGTCGGAAAAGAAAGGTACCTCTTATGAAAAACGGCATCACCGTGGAAGCACGGCTTGAAAAACTTGACGAGGTTCAGGCGTTCGTTGACGGAGAACTGGAAAAGAACGACTGCCCGGCGAAGGCGAGATATCAGATCGCGCTCGCCGTGGAGGAGATCTTCGTCAATATCGCTTCCTACGCCTACGCGCCCGAGGACGGCACTGCCGATATCTCGATTTCGTTCGGCGGGGAACTGGTGACGGCGGAGATCGTCTTCTCCGACCGCGGCAAGCCCTTCGACCCGACGGCAAAGGAGGACGCCGATACCTCCCCCGACGCTCTGCTCGAAAGAGAGGGCGGGCTCGGTATCCTGATGACCAAAAAGCTGATGGACGACGTGACCTATTCCCGCGTGGACGGAAAAAACGTCCTGACCGTGCGCAAAAAGCTCGGATCATAAAGGAAGCGCTCCGCTTTCCGGATTCATACCGGAAAACGGAGCGCTTTTCAGTTTTTCTGCTTCTGCGTGGGGAGCAGAGCGGGAAGAAGTCCCGGCATTTCGTAGGCGTCGAACCGTTCCCCGTCAAATTCCGGGGCGTCGAGAAGACCGAAGAAATCGACCGTGTCCTCCTCTGCCTCTCTGCCGTCGGTCTGACGGAAGGTGAGGGAAAGGGTATTGGTCTCTTCGAAATAAAGAAAATCAAATCCGACGTGCTTTACCGAGGTCAGGTCCGAAACGAACGATTCATCGAGCCCGATCCGGCAGGATTCCAGCGTCGCCGCATTCAGACAGACCGCCGTGTTTTCGCCGTTTTGGTAGCCGAATACGAACGCGCCGTTTTCGCTGACGCAGAGCGCGTCGCCCTTCAGCAAAACGTCCTCCGCCCCAGTGATCACGTGCTTCCGGTACAGCGTCCCGTTTTCTTCCCTGATCTCGTAATATTCGTGCGCGTAAAGCAGCCTGCCGTTCGTCCGGACCGAGGACGTGATATCCTTTCCGTTCTCCGCGTCGAAGAAACGGTATTCGCCCGCCCGCTTCATCACGATCACGCTTTCATCGGCGGCAAAACGGACGAAGGTCCCGTTCAGCGTGAAGGACGGCAGGGGCTCCCCCTCCGGCATCACCTGACCGGTTTCCCGGAAAAGGCGGAAGAAAATCCACGAATCGTCATCGTGCGGGACGGAGGAAAGGCGGTTCAGAAAGACACCGACCGGTGCGGAAAAGCTCTTGGCACCGCCCGACCACGGGGCGACGCGGTAGCAGAGGAGATTCCCCGATTCCGAGAGGATCGCGCTGCCCGATGCCATCGGCGCTTCCGTGCTCCCGTGTACCATTTTCTGTGGGGAAAAGCAGTAGGTGAATCCGTTTGTCCTGTCAAAGATGCCGGTTTCTTCGCCGTAATAGGCAGCAAAGTCGATCACGGCGTCCGGGTCTTCCGACCAGCCGACCGAAGAAAAGCGGGGGAAGGTGAGGATCATCATCGTGCCCCGGTTCGTGAAGCGCGCCTGTGCGCCCGGTGCCCGAAGATAGGAGCTTAAGCAGTTTGTTCTGTCCTCAACCGGACCTTCGAGCAGGTCTTCTTCTGCGTTGTAAAAGTACCAGCCGCGGTCCGATCCGCCGGTCCCCCCGCTGATGAGCAGACATTCGCCGCTCGCCGCGTCGATGACCGGTACCCACAGAAAGACCGGCTCGTTCGGGTAAGGAACGAGTTCCCATGAAACAAGCCACGCCTCGGAAAAGAGCGCTTCCTTCTTTTCGCTGTCGCTCTTGCCTTGGCATTCGGGGAGAGCGGAAAGATAGTCCACGTCGATCCGTGCGTCCTTCGGGGCACAGCCCTCCAGCGATTCAAAGGGAAGGGGAAGCTGTCCGAGCGCGTATTCGGTCTGGAGCGTATGATAAAGAAACCGCCGGATCGCGCCGTCCGCGTCCTTTTCGGGGTCGTACCAGCCCGAGGCGGTCAAACGGGACAGAAGGGGGTCAATGATCTCGTCCGGAAGATACCGCTTTCTGCCGAAGACGCGCTCGGTCAGGTCAAGCGATTTCCCGGTTTCCATATCGTAGAGCATCGGGAGCATCCGGGAATCGTACCAGAGCAGGTACCGGGCACCGATCAGCGACTGAATTCTGATCTCCCCGTCGAGCGCGGGGAGGGAATACGCCTCGGCACGCAGGGAAACCTCTCCGGATGCCGTTTTCTCCGCTGCTTCGGGCAGGGCGGTACTCATCTTGACGACGGCGTTTTTAGGAGCGGTGCCGAACGAGGTGAAGGAAGCAGGGGTGCCCTGCTTCTTTTCGACGAAGCTCAGGGTGACCGCGCGGAAATCGTCCCGCTCCCACGGATTCTCCAGGGAAAGCGGCTTGCGCGTCAGCCGGATGATAGTGAGCGGGATCAGGGTCAGCAGGAAAACGGCGGCAACCGTCCCTGCGATCACTGCGGCACGCGGGATGGAAAATTTATTTTTCGCCGGCTCCGGCGTTGGTTCCGCGACCCGTTTTGCCGTTTTCTCGATCAGCGTTTCGGGAGCGGCGATTATTTTCATTTTTTCAAAGGCTTCTTTCAATCCGTTCTTCTCCTTTCAGAAGCGCACGCAGCTTTTCTTTTCCGCGCGAAATCCGTTTGCGCACCGCTGCCTCCCGCAGTCCGAGCGCCGCGGCGATCTCGGCACCCGACATTTCCTCCACGAAGAAAAGCTGGAGCGGAACGCGGTATTTTTCGGGCAGGGAAAGCAGGGCGGACCACACTGCCTCCTCTTCGGGAAGGACGGGATCGGTCTCGCCGATCGCTTCCTCCAGCGGCAGTGCTTCGTGCGCGTGCGCTTTGGCACGGATCCGGCGGGAGCAGACGATCACTGTGCGCAATAACCACGCTTTCCGGTGCTCCTCGTCCCTGCATTCCGGGTTTTTCCGGAAATAGGCGAGAAACGCTTCCTGAAAGGCTTCCTCGGCATCGTAACGGTTCCCGGTATGGGACAGCGCGACACGGTAAAGCATATCCGCGTACCGTCTGACGGTTTCTTCCGGGGTTTCCTGCACGGCGATCATCTCCTTTCACGGATAACTCTCTGGAATCGCGCGTTTTGTGACAAAACGGACGAAAAAAATGTGTTTACTCCCTGAAACCGACGGTTTCTCCGGTTTTTTCTGTTTTCAGGAGATTCCCGTTTTGGTCAAAGACGTAATTGACGACGGTGCAGGAGCCGAAGAAGGAAAAGGAGTCGGTTGCCGGGGAAAAACGGATATCAAAAGGTTCCGCCGCCGCCCAGATCAGGTTTTTGCCGTCTGTACGGGTGATCCCGTTCATAGATCCCGGCGCTTTGTGAATCTCGGAGAGCGTTCCCGTTTCCGGGTCTGCAAGATACAGAACGGAAAGGGTATTTTCCCGGATCATGTCAGTGACGTCATCGAGCCAGCCGTAATTCTTTATCAAGTCACGGTACCACGGAGAGGTCTGATACTGCACCGTGAACGCGACTTTTCCCGAATATTCCGCCGCGAAGGCTTTCGTCGCGTAATACCCCTCCCGCGAGAAAGCGTAACTGCCGAGCGGGCGTACCGTGCCGTCCGGAGAGATCGACCGGATCACGCACTGCTCCCCGTTTCCGGTCTGCTCGATCCACGCGATGGCATCTCCGAACGGGAAGACCTGACCGAAGGCACCCGGCGCGAGTACCATATATTCCGCTTTTCCGGCGGCGGAATAGCGGGTGATCATGTAGTCGTTGTCGGGATATTTTTTCTCGGCACCGCGCCCGAAGGAAAAGACGGTGACGCTGCCGTCGGCACCGACCGCGACATCGGAAAGATGCTCAAAATACGGACTTTCCTTCATCGGCAGACCGCTGTCGCGGCGCTCTTTCCATAAAACCTTCCCGTTTTCGTCGATCCCCGCGATCCAGAGGTGATGCGTTTCAAAGGAGGACGAGATCGGGGTATTGCCGATCACGACCGCGCCGTAGGGGGTGGGATAAACGCCGCAGACGTTGAAATCGGGAAAACGGGTCTCCCACAGAGCGTTTTCGCGGGAGCGCTGCTCCTCCGCCGTTTTCATCCGATATACGACCGAGCAGGTGAAAAGATGGTTTTCGCTGTATTCGGCAGCGAAATGGTAACCGCCGCTTTCTACCGTCCGGACATATCCGCTGCTGCCGAACCGGATTTCCGTATTGAAATCGGACGTGCCGGACGGGGTGACCGTCTCCTTCGGGATGTCGGACACACGGTTCGCTTTCGGATCGGTCAGAAGCAGAACGGCAGACACGGCGATGAGCAGAACGGCGGCGACGAGGATCCAGAGGGCGGGCTTTTTGTAATTCAGGACCGCCTTTACCCGCGCTTTGACCCCGACCTCCCCGAAGGCGAGCGGGCAGAGGGCGGCGGGACGGCGGGCGGAGGCGAAGGAAAGCAGGGTCTCGGAATACTGCGCCGCCTCCTCGCGCCCGTACCCCCGGATCACGCTTTCGTCGCAGGCAAGCTCGGCGTCACGGCAGAAGAGGAGGAAGGCGACCCAGACGAGGGGATGGAACCAGTAGACCGTGAGCAGAAGAAAGGCGAGGGGCTTGGTAAGGTGATCGAGGCGGGAAAGATGCGCTTTTTCGTGCGCGAGGACGAATTCCTTTTCCTCTTTCCCGATCTCCGAGGGGAGGTAAACCGTCGGGCGGAACACGCCGAGGATGAAGGGCGAGCGGATACCGTCGCAGAGCCTCACCCGCGTGATTCCGTCGGTTTCGCAGGGAACCGACGCGGCAACGCTTTTTCCGATCTTCACGCGGCTGACGGCGGCGTAGACTACCATCCCGATCGCCCCCGCGCACCAGATGAGAAAAACGAGGCGGGCGGCGGTGCCGAGCGGATCGGGATCGGCTTCCGGGACCGTGACCTCATCCGGGGAATAGACCGAAACGGTGAGCCCGGTCAGCGGAAAAACGGTATAGACTTCGTCCCCGATATAAGCCGACGTGGTCGGCGAGTTCGGAACAATGACGGGCGCCGTGCGGACGGCGGGAACGATGCTGAAACGGCTCGTGAGCATACTTGTGACCGAGGCGGGGAGAACGAGGCGGAGCGCGACGAGGATCCACAGAAGGCAGGTCAGACGCTTCGGCGCTTTTTTCAGAAGCAGGCGCAGAAGAAGCACGGCGAGGACCGTGACGCCCGCCGGGATACTGACGGTGAGAAGATGCAGAGCGAAGGCTTTCATATCATCCTTCCTTTCTGAACCGGTCGATCATACGGCGGATCTCGTCGGCTTCCTCTTCCGAAAGCGGTTTCTGCGAGAGGAAGGCGGCAACGAAAGCGGGCAGGGAACCGCCGAAGGTCTCGGTGACGAACTGCTCGCTCTTTTCGGCAAAAAAGGCTTCTTTTGAAAGCTTTGACGTGACCGTTCCGTCGGCGTTTTCAAAAATCCCGCGCTCGGAGAGCTTTTTCAGAACGGTATAGGTGGTGGATTTTTTCCAGCCGAGCGTTTTTTCCGCGAGGCGGACGAGGTCTCCGGAGGAGATCGGTTCGTTTTCCCAGATCAGATCGGCAAATTTCGATTCGACCGCGCCGAGGCGGCGTTCTTCGTTTGGCATAAAAGGATCCTTTCTCGGTCTATCGCTTGTAGACCACGCTCACAGTCTATCACGGATAGACCGGATTGTCAAGGGGGTAACGGAAATTTCTTTGTAAAAAATGCTGCCCGTTTGCGGAGCGGACGAGCCCGGTGAACCGTGGAACAAACAAGAATGAGAAAGCGTCAACCGTATCAAAAACGATTCCAAGCGGTTTTGAGCAAATTGCGGAACACATTATCCAAATAAACGGAAAACCGGAGCCTTCCTTTCGGGAAAGCTCCGGTTTATGTTTTTTACGAAACGGTGACTTCGACTTTTTCCCCCTCGACCGACACCGTGATCCTGCCCTTTTTCGTCAGAACCGAGCCGGAGAAGGAGGGAAGGGCGCCGACCGCAGGGTGAGCGGTGAGCGTTTCCCCGAAGGGGTCGATGCCGAGGAGGGAATAGAAGAGGTGGCGGACGCAGGCGCCGAACATCGGGTGGTCGCGCGAGGTCAGACCGTTCCAGTCCTCCCACAGCGTCGTTGCGCCGCGCACACGCTCGTAGCCGAACGAGCCGTACTTTTCGGAGGTGAGAAGCGAGAGCGCGATCTTCAGGTCGCCGTGCGCGCAGAGGACCTTGACGACGAGATCGGTGCCGAAAATGCCGGTATCGAAGCGGTTTTCGACGGCGTAATGCTCCCGGAACGCCTCGTAGAGCGCGTCGTTACCGAGCCCGAGATCGAGCGCGAAGGCGTCCGCGCCCTGATTGCCGTAGGTGTTCTTTCCGGGATCGTAGAAATGATTAACGAAGGCTTCGCGGACGGCTTTGGCTTCCTCACGGAGCGCTGTCCCGTCCTCCCCGACCTCCTCGGAAAGGAAGGCGGTGTATTCGAGGCACTTGATGCGGAAATAGGTATTGACGAGCGGCTCGGGCAGCTTGATCGGCTCCGGGGTACACCAGTCGCCGAGGCACCAGCCGTGCTCCTCCTCGCGGACGACGATCTCATCCTCCGAGTGGCTGCGGAGATAGGAGAGGTACTTTTTCATATTGGGGAGATAGGTCTTCACAAGCTCCTTATCCCCGAAATGGCGGTAGAAGCGGTAGGGAACGATGACCATCGCGCCGCCCCAGCCGCCGGGACCGCCGCCTCCGCCGTAAAAGGGTGCGGTGTGCTGGACGTGACCCGTGACCGGGTCCTGCGAATCGGCGATATCGCGGATCCACTTGCGGTAGAGGGCTTCGGAATCGAAAAGCAGCATCGCGGTGTCGCAGGTGAGCTGACCGTCGCCGGTGTAGCCGAGGCGCTCGCGGTGCGGGCAGTCGGAGACCGTGCCCCAGTGCATATTGTTTTCCTGCGTGCGGACGTAGGCGTCAAAGAGCCAGTTCAGCCCCTCGTCGGACGAATGGAACGACGCGGTCAGTCGGATATCGCTGTGGATGACGTCGACCTTTACGTTCTCCGCGTCCCCGATCACCTCGAAATAGCGGAAGCCGAAGAGCCCGAATTTCGGGAAGACCTCGCGGTTTTCCCCGTCGGAAATCACCGAAAAGCTCTGGATCTGTCCCTCGCCGCCGGTGAACTGATAGAACAGTCTCCCGTCCTCGAAGATTTCTTCGGCAAAGCGGCAGACGACCTCCCCGCCCGCTTTTGCGGTCAGAAGAAAGCGCGGGACGCCGGTGATATTCTCGCCGCAGTCGTAGAGGACGCGGTTCCCCTCTCTTTTCAATGCCTTCGGTTCGACCGTGCGGATCACGCGGTCGGGCGGGCAGGTCTGTTTTTCGACCGTCGCCTCGGGCGCGGGACAGCGCTTCGCGGGGAGATAAATATCGTTTTTCAGACGGCGAAGATCCTGCTTTTCGCCGTAATAGACGTTGTTGAAGGTGATCTCGCTCGGCTTCCACGTTACGGTTTCGTCCGAAACGACCGTTCTGCCGCCGATGGTCAGAACGAAGGAGAGCTTCGGGGAGCCGTAACGGAAATCGCCCTCGATATTGCGCCGGTTCTGTCCGTACCAGCCGTTTCCGAGGAGGACCGAAAGCTCGTTTTCGCCTTCTTTTAAGAGACCGGTCAGATCGTAATCGAGATAAAGGACGCGGTGGGTGAAGGTGTCGGAGATCGGGTAGAGCAGGCGGCGGTTGTAACGCGGATGGTAGTCGGTCCACGCCGGGACGAAGCGGTCGGGAGAGACCTCCTTCCCGTTCAGGTATAAAAGGAAGAAGCCGAGACCGCAGATCGAGATCGACGCGCTTTCGCCCTTATGCGCCTCGAAGCGGCGGACGGCAAGCGGCGCTTCCTCGCCGCCGAAGGTGATCCAGTTATCGGAAATCATCGTTCGATCCCCTCCTGTATTACGATTTCCCGGGCATTTCGGCGATACTGCGGAACTGACGGCGGTATTCGAGCGGGGTCATCCGGTTCCGTTCCTTGAAGGAACGGTTGAAGGAGCGGACGTTGCCGAAGCCGCAGGAGAGGGCGACGGTGGTCACGCTGTCGTCGGTCAGACGGAGGCGCTCCATCCCTTTTTCAAGGCGGAAATCGTTCAGATAGCGCATGAAGGTCATGCCGGTCAGGTCGTGGAATTCGTGCGCGAAATAGAATTTCGAGAAATTGCAGGCTTCCGCTGCCGAATCGAGGGTGATCTTGCCGCCGTGGTTCTCTTCGAGATAGCGGTTGATGCGGTCGAGGATGCGGACGCCGCGGGTCGGATCGCAGAAGTCGTAGGGCAGGGAGCGGAGCAGGGAGGCGACGATCTGATCGGCGCAGGCGCGGATCTCAAAGGAATAGCCGACGCCGCGCTGCTCGTTTTCTTCCTTCATCCGGAAGATCAGCGTACGGAAAATATCGTAGGATGGCTCGCCGGGGCGGAGGATATTGGAGAGCAGACGCACCCTTTCGATATCGAAAAGCTCCCTTGACGAATCGACCTCGATCTTGATGACGTAGAGGTTGTTCGGGGAGAGGGTGCTGTAGCTGTGGATCTCGCCCGGGAGGAAGAAGCAGATATCCCCCTCGTTCAGCGTGAAGCTGCGGGAGCCGGACATCGCCTCCACGCTACCTCTTTCGAGATAGACGACCTCAAGCTCGGCGTGATAGTGCGCCATATAGTCCATATTCTCGTTGTCGAACTGGATATAGGGATAGCTGCCGACCGGCTTGTGGATGTTTTCAAACAGAATATCTTCCATTTCGGTTCCCTCTCTCTTGCCCCACGCCTCGGGCACGGGCTTTTCTCTATTATACAACGGGACGCGGAAAAAAGCAATATCGGAAATATCAAAAAAAGCCGGATTTTGCGCTTTTTTCTTTCAAAAAGCCGGAATCCCGGTCTGATATTGACCCGTTTGTGCATACTGTATAAAATTCACCCCACGTATTTGGAAGGGTGAAAAGCAATATCTGTCGCAAAAAAGGCAAGATTTGTATTGCGGGGTCCCGCGCGGTTTGCTATAATGAAATCAAACCAAAGCTGTAATCAGCGAAAAGGAGAAACATTATGGAATATTTCAGAAGCGGTAAGATCGCGTACGAGGGTCCCTCCTCCGTCAATCCCTTTGCCTTCAAATTCTATGATGCCGACCGCGTCATCCACGGCAAAAAAATGAGCGAACAGCTCCGCTTTGCGATGAGCTGGTGGCACACGCTCTGCGCGGACGGCACCGATATGTTCGGTATCGGCACGATGGACAAGTCCTTCGGCGCGGAGGACGGCATCGAGCGCTCGATCGCGCGCATTGAGGCGGGCTTTGAGCTGATGTCCAAGCTCGGCGTGGAGTATTTCTGCTTCCACGACAAGGATATCGCGCCCGAGGGAAAGAACCTCGCCGAATTCTCCGAAAACCTCGACAAGGTCGTTCCGGTCATCAAGGCACAGATGAAGAAGACCGGCATCAAGCTGCTCTGGGGCACGGCGAACCTCTTCAATCATCCCCGCTACGCCTACGGCGCCGGGACCTCCTGCTACGCCGATATCTTCGCCTGCGCGGCTGCGCAGATCAAGAAGGCGCTCGATATCACGATCGAGCTCGGCGGTACGGGCTACGTCTTCTGGGGCGGCAGAGAGGGCTACGACACCCTGCTCAATACCGATATGGCGCTTGAACAGGACAATATGGCGCGCCTGATGCACATGGCGGTCGATTACGGCAGAGCGCACGGCTTCACCGGCGATTTCTACATCGAGCCGAAGCCGAAGGAACCGACCAAGCACCAGTACGATTTCGACGCCTCCACCGTTCTCGCGTTCCTTCGCAAGTACGGTCTGGAAAAGGATTTCAAGCTGAACATCGAAGCCAACCACGCGACTCTCGCGGGTCACACCTTCAACCACGAGCTCTGCGTCGCGCGCACCAATAACGCCTTCGGCTCGATCGACGCGAATCAGGGCGACCTGCTTCTCGGCTGGGATACCGACGAGTTCCCGTGGAACGTCTACGAATCGACGCTCTGTATGCTCGAAGTCATCCGCGCCGGCGGTTTCGTGACCGGCGGTCTGAATTTCGACGCGAAGTCGAGACGCGCTTCGATGAACCTCGACGATATCCTCATCTCCTATATCACCGGTATGGACACCTTCGCCCTCGGTCTGATCAAGGCGTACGAGATCATCGACGACGGCAGAGTGGATTCTTTCATCGCCGACCGTTACGCTTCCTACAAGGAAGGCATCGGCAAAAAGATCGTTGACGGCACGACCTCGCTTGAGGAGCTCGCTGCCTACGCGCTTGCCGGAAACAACGAGCCGAAAAAGGTCTCGGGCGGGCAGGAATACCTCGAAAACGTCATCAACTCCATTCTTTTCAACGGGAAAGCATAAAGGAGGCACCTATGACCTTCAAAGAAAGAGCGCACGAGCTCGTATCGAAAATGACCCTTGAGGAAAAGGTCGCGCAGATGCAGTACGAAGCGCCCGCGATCGAACGCCTCGGCGTGCCGAAATACTGCTGGTGGAACGAATGTCTCCACGGCGTCGGCAGAGCGGGCACCGCTACCGTCTTCCCGCAGTCGATCGCGATGGCGGCGACCTTTGACGAAGACCTCCTCCACACGACCGCGACCGCGATCTCGGACGAGGCAAGAGCGAAATACAACGAATTCCGGAAATTCGGGGACACTCTCATCTACGAGGGTCTGACCTATTGGTCCCCCAACATCAATATCTTCCGCGATCCCCGTTGGGGCAGAGGACAGGAGACCTACGGGGAGGACCCGTACCTGACCGGCGTGATGGGCTCCGCCTTCATCCGGGGCCTTCAGGGCGAGGGCAAATACCGCAAGCTCGACGCGACGATCAAGCATTACTGCGTCCACAGCGGTCCCGAGGGCGGGCGCCATTCCTTCAACGCCATCGCCTCCGACAAGGACCTTTACGAGACCTACCTCTGGGCGTTCCGCTACTGCATCGAGCACGCCGATCCTTCGGCGGTCATGGGCGCCTACAACGCGACGAACGGGGAAGCCTGCTGCGCTTCTCCCACCTATCTTGACGGCGTTCTCCGCCACGAATTCGGCTTCCCGGGCTACGTCGTTTCGGACTGCGGCGCGATCAACGATATTCACAGCGGTCACAAGCTGACCTCCGGTCCCGCCGGAAGCGCCGCCGCCGCCGTGAAAGCCGGCTGCGACCTGAACTGCGGCAGATGCTACGAATGGCTGAAGCAGGCGGTCGCCGAGGGTCTGATCGACGAGGAAACGATCACCGTCGCCTGCGAACGCCTCTTTACCGCGCGCTTCCGCCTCGGTATGTTCGACGACGACTGCGAGTACGACAGCATCCCCTTCGACGTCGTCTGCTGTGACAAGCACAAGGCAATCAACCTGAAAATGGCGGAGGAAAGCCTCGTTCTGCTGAAAAACGACGGCATTCTGCCGCTGAAACAGGGTACGAAGGTCGCCGTGATCGGTCCGAACGCCGATTCGACCGATATCCTGCTCGGCAACTACAACGGCACGCCCGACGAATATTACACGCTGCTGCGCGGTATTCAGACCGTTTCGGAGGGCAAGATTCTCTACGCGGAGGGCTGCCATCTCTATGCAGACGGCTACGACAACGCCGCCGGGAAGCAGAGAGAAGCGCTCGTCGCCGCGAAGAACGCCGACGCCGTCATCCTCTGCATGGGCATTTCCCCGAGGATGGAAGGGGAAGAGGGCAACGACGCGCCCCGTTCGATGAACGGCGACCGCATCGACCTTGAGATCCCCGACGTACAGAAGAAGCTGTACGAGGAAATTCTGAAGACCGGCAAACCGGTGATCTTCGTCAACGTGAGCGGCTCGGCGATCAGCCTCATCCGTCAGGAGGAGACCGCGAACGCGATCGTTCAGTGCTTCTATCCCGGCGCGATGGGAGGTCTTGCGCTCGCAAACGTCCTCTTCGGCAAGGTCAGCCCCTGCGGACGCCTGCCGGTGACCTTCTACCGCAGCGTGGACGATCTGCCGCCCTTCACCGACTATTCGATGAAGAACCGCACCTACAAATTCTTCGAGGGCAAGCCGCTTTATGAATTCGGCTACGGTCTGACCTATTCGCAGATCACCGAAAAATGGGTCGATGAAAAAACGGTCGAGGTGAAGAACGACGGTTCCTTCGACGTGAACTACACCGTTCTCCGCTTCGAGTATATCCCGCACAAGAATCTCTGCGGCTTCAAAAAGGTCTTTCTCCGCGCGGGAGAGACCGCGACTGTCACTTTCTGACCGGAGGGTATTATGAATTATCTGATCGGTATTGATATCGGTACCTCGGGTACCAAAACCGCGCTTTACGACGCGGAGACCGGAAAAGAAGTCCGCGCGCTGACCGCCGAGTATCCGCTTTCCCAGCCCGAAAACGGCTGGGCGGAGCAGGACCCGCTCGACTGGTGGGAAGCGGTTGTCAAGACGCTCCGTGCCGTGACCGACGGGATTGACGGGAACGCGATCAAGGGTGTCGGTCTTTCGGGACAGATGCACGGCGTCGTGATGCTCGACGCGGACGGAAACGTGATCCGTCCCGCCATCATCTGGTGCGACGGCAGGACCGCGAAGGAATGCGAAGAGATCACCGAAACGGTCGGCTACGACAAGCTGATCGAGCTGACCGCCAATCCCGCGCTGACCGGTTTTTCCGCTTCCAAAATTCTCTGGATCCGCAATCACGAGCCGGAAAACTACGCGAAATGCCGTAAGATCCTGCTTCCGAAGGACTATATCCGCTATAAGTTGACCGGAGCGTTCGCCACCGAGGTCTCGGACGCCTCCGGAACGCAGCTCCTGCACATCGCGGGGCGCTGCTGGTCGGACGAAATGCTCCGTCTTTTGAAGATCGAACGCGATCTGCTCCCCGAGGTCTACGAGAGCCCGGTGATCAGCGCCTGCGTCTCGGAAGAGGCTTCCGCGCTGACCGGACTGAAAAAGGGCACCCCGGTCGCGGGAGGCGGCGGTGACAACGCGGCTTCCGCGGTCGGCACGGGCGTCGTCAGAGAGGGCAGGGCGTTCACCACGGTCGGTACCTCGGGCGTCGTTTTCGCACATACATCGAAGCCGGTCGCCGACAAGGCGGGCAGGGTCCACACCTTCTGCTGCGCCGTGCCCGGAATGTGGCACGTGATGGGCGTCACGCAGGCGGCGGGGCTGTCGCTCCGCTGGTTCCGCGACAATTTCTGCGAGAGCGAGCTTGCCGAGGCGGAGAAAAAGGGCGTTGACGTCTATCAGATCATGGATGCCGAGGCGAAGACCAGTCCGATCGGCGCGAACCGGCTTCTGTATCTCCCCTATCTGATGGGCGAGCGGACGCCGCACCTCGATCCCGCCGCGCGCGGAATGTTCTTCGGTCTCTCCGCGATCCACGGCAGACCCGATCTGATCCGCGCGGTGCTGGAGGGCGTTGCCTTCTCGCTGCGCGACTGCACCGAGATCTTCCGCGAAATGGGGATCGACACCTCGGGCATGATCCTCTGCGGCGGCGGCGCGAAGAGCCCGCTGTGGGCAAAGATCATTGCCGACGTCTATCACACGGACGTCCGCGCCATTCCCGCTTCGGGCGGCGGCGCGTTCGGCGCGGCGATCCTTGCCGGGGTCGGCGCGGGACTCTATCCCTCGGTGGAGGACGCCTGCGACCGCCTGATCGGTTACCGTCCGCTCGCCTCCTTCGATCCCGAAAACGCGAAAGCGTACGACAAATTCTACGGGATCTACCGTCAGGTCTATCCCGCCGTCCGGAACTGCTGCCACCTCTTACAGGAATAAGGTGAAAAGAATATGAAGGATTATCAGAACCCCGCGCTCTTTCCCGAGATGCGGGCAAGAAGCCTGCTCGCCGAGATGACTCTTGACGAGAAGCTGGCACAGATCAATATCATCCGCGGCGTGGAATACACGGTCAACAGCTCGAAGTATTTCACCTGCACCGCCGAGGACGACGACCATTTCGATTTCGATAAGGTCCGCGCCTCGATCGGGAAGAACGGTATCGGCTATATCCACGATATCTATTCCTTCCCGCGCATCAAGAACGAGATCCAGAAATATCTGGTCGAGGAGACCCGCCTCGGCATCCCCTGCATTTTCACCGGGGAAGCCCTCCACGGGCTGTCCTTCGCCGGATGCTCGATCTTCCCGGTGCCGCTGACCCTTTCCCAGACCTTCGATCCCGAGCTCGTCCGTCAGGTCGGCGACGGCATCGCCCGAGAGACCCGTTCACTCGGTCACCACGAGATCCTCGCGCCCAATCTCGACGTGGCGCGCGATCCCCGCTGGGGCAGGACCGAGGAGACCTTCGGTGAGGATACCTATCTCTCCTCCGAGATGGCGGCGGCGATCATTTCCGGAGAGCAGAAGGGCGATATTTCGAGAAAAGACGCGATCATTTCCGAGCCGAAGCATTACTGCGTCCACGGCATCGCGGAGGGCGGTCTGAACTGCGCGCCCGCGCGGGTCGGCGTCCGTGAGGTCGAGACCTGCTATCTGCCTGTTTTCGAGGCGGGCATCAGACGCGGCGGCGCGTATAACGTCATGGCGTGCTACAACAGCATTGACGGCGAGCCGGTCCTCACCTCCGAGCATTATCTGAAAGAGGTGCTGAAGGACCGCATCGGGCTCCGCGGCATTTCCCGTGCCGACTGGGGCGCGATCAACCGACTCGTTGACGCGCATCATCTGACGAGAAGCCGCAAGGAAGCGATCCGGATGGCGCTTTCGGGCGGTCTCGATATGCAGGGCTGCTGCGACGTGGCGCCCGAAGAGTATTACAGGGATATCAAAGAGCTGCTCGCGGAAGGAAAGCTGAACGAGAGAGATATCGACGAATCGGTTTTCCGCATCCTGAAGATGAAATTCGAGCTCGGCCTCTTCGAGCATCCCTATACCGACGAAGAGGGCTATGCAAGTGTCGTCCGCTGTGAAAAGCACCGGAACGTGATGAAAAAAGCGGCGGAAGAAGCGATCGTCCTGCTGCAGAACGACGGCGTTCTGCCCCTTTCCGCGCCGAAAAAGCTTGCGGTCATCGGTCCTTCCTCCGCAAAACAGCAGCTCGGCGGATATTCCTCGAATCCGCGCGGCTACGAGATCGCCTCGGTCTACGGGGAGATCGTGAAACGCTTCCCGGACGCCGAGATCCGCCAGTGCGACGGCTGCGGCATCACGAAGAGCAACGGCGAGACCACGCACTACGTTGACGGTCAGCCGCATCTGATGAAGACGCTCGACGCCGACATCGACGATATGATCGAGGATGCCGTGAAGCTCGCTTCGGGCTGCGACGCCGCGATCCTTGTCTGCGGGGACAACAACGTGACGAGCGGCGAGGGCTCCGACCGTTCCCGCCTCGTTCTGAACGGCAGACAGAGAGAGCTGATCCTCCGCGTCGCCGCGACCGGAACGCCCGTCGTGCTCGTCCTTGAAAACGGAAAAGCGATCGAGCTTTCCGCAGAAGCGAAGGTCTGTGCCGCAATCGTCGTCGCAGGCTTCGGCGGAGAGTACGGCGCGTGCGCGATCGTTCGTGCGCTCGCGGGCGATATCAACCCCGCCGGACGTCTTTCGGTCTCCTACCCGCGCGACGAGGGAATGATCCCCTGCTACTATTCGAGAAATCCGGGCGGCAGCCTGAACTATCTCGAAGGCTCGACCGCGCCCCTCTTCCCCTTCGGGCACGGGCTTTCCTATACGAAGTTCGCGTATTCCGGTCTGACCGCGCGCGAGCTCGGGAACGCCTCCTTTGAGGTCTCCTTCACGGTGAAGAACGAGGGTGACTGCGAGGGCGACGAGGTCGTTCAGCTCTATATCAACGATATCGACAGCTCGATCGTCACGCCCGGCAGACTGCTCCGCCGCTTCAGACGGATCACGCTTGCCCCCGGCGAGGAAAAGAAGCTCACCTTCGTCCTCGGCTTCGACGATCTCAAGCTGCTCGACAAACGGATGAAGTGGATCGTGGAGCCCGGCGACTTCGATATCATGGTCGGCGCCTCCTCGGCGGATATCCGGATGAACACCGTGGTGACCGTCCGCTGAAAAAAACGATACTCTTGCATTTTCCGGCGGACTATGCTATAATATAATAAAAGAACAGAAAGGAGAACAAATCCCATGAACCTTACCAAAACTTACGAGGATCTGCCCAAGATCGTCAAGATCATCCTTCAGATCTTCCTCGGCTACATCATCAGCGCGGTTTACCGCATCATCCGTTTCCTTGAGACCAAGAATATCGTTACGCTCATCGTCGGTATTCTCTGCTTCTTCGGTCTCGGCTTCATCGCGTGGGTCGTTGACCTGATCACCGAGATTCTGTACAACAGAATCACCATTCTTGCTGCCTGAAACTTATCCGTTTAAGGCAGACGCTTCAAACCGTTCAAAAAAAGACCGCTTGCGGTCTTTTTTTGTTGACAACAATCCGGAAAAATGGTATAATGAAATCAAATAAAACCGCGGAAAAGCGGTGAACGGAGGTATTCTTATGGGCCCTATCATGAAATTCCTGATTGTGTTAGCGGTAATCGTTCTGGCATTTATCCTTTTTAATCTGCGTATTGTCCCGCAGGGACACGAGTACGTTATCGAGTTCCTCGGCAAGTACAGCAAGACCTGGAGTGCCGGCGTGCATTTCAAGCTTCCTTTCTTTGAAAAAGTCGCGAAGAGACTGACGCTGATGGAGCAGCTCCTCGACGCGCCGCCTCAGCCGGTCATCACGATGGATAACGTCACGATGCAGATCGACTCGGTGGTCTATTTCCGCATTTTCGACGCCAAGCTTTATGCGTACGGCGCCGTGAACCCGATCATGGCACTCGAAAATCTGACCGCCACCACCCTGCGTAACATCGTCGGCGAGCTCGACCTCGACGGTACGCTGACCTCCCGTGACGTCATCAACGCCAAGATGACCGAGATCATCGACAAGGCGACCGACGAATGGGGCATCCGCGTGACCCGCGTCGAGCTGAAGAACATCATGCCGCCGAAGGAGATCCGCGACGCGATGGAGAAGCAGATGAAAGCGGAGCGTGAGCGCCGCGAGACCCTGCTTCAGGCGGAAGGTCACAAGGCCGCCGTCATCACCCGTGCGGAAGGCGAAAAGCAGGCTGCGATCCTCGCCGCGGAAGGCGAACGTGACGCCCGCATCGCGAGAGCGGAAGGTGAAGCGAAGGCACTGCTTCTGCAGAGACAGGCAGAGGCTGACGGTCTGCGCGCACTGGTCGCCGCAAATCCCAACGAGGCGGTGCTGGAACTGAAGCGCTACGAAGCGATGATGAAGCTTGCCGACGGGCAGGCGGCAAAGGTCATTATCCCGACCGACATCGTCGAATCGGTGAAAAAGAACGTCGTGTTCAGCGAGACCTCCGGTCTCGGCAGCGTGACCGAGCAGGGAAGCCATCCCGAGCCCGAGCCCAAGCCCGACCCCTGCTGCGACGATAAGGCCGAAGAAAACTGATATTCCGGAAGAGGGGCAGAAAGACGGTCTGCCCCTTTTTCTCTTGTAAGAAAGGACGAACGGCATGATACAGCAGAATGACTGCAAGGCATACGCCGATTACCAATCCGCGCGTTTCTCCATGCTCTTTTATTTCATCATCGGTATCGTGACGCCGCTTCTGATGCGGTTTCTGAGTACGCTTTTCTTCGTCTCTCCCTTCTATTCCTACGCCCTCGGCATATTCGGGATGGCGCTGGAGGAGGAGACCGGATCCCCGGGGATCTTCTTCCTGTTCGCCGCGCTTTCGGCGGCGATCTCGGTCATCTATCTTCTTTCCTTCCTCTTCTCGAAGAAAATGCGGAGCTGGCTCGTCGCCGGAACGGTCGCCTACGCCATCGACACCGCGGGAATGATCGGTTTTCTTATCCTCTTCTTTGAACCCGACCTTCTCATAGACCTGCTCGGTATGATCGTTTTCCACTTCATTGAGCTCGGGATCATGATCTACGCGCTCATGAAGTGCAAAACCGTGCCCGAAAAGCCGGTTCCCGAAGCGATGCGCACGGTACCGGACGGCGAGGCACCGATCGACGACGCGCTGTTCGTCCGCACGGTGACCGTCGAGCGCCCGAAGAATTTCGTCGGCAGTCTCGTCACGTTTTATTTCTTCGTCGGCGGGAAGAACCTCGCCTCGGTCAAAAACGGGAAGACGGTCTCCTTCCGGATCCCGGCGGGGGAATGCGTTCTCCTGATCACGGGCAGCGTGAAAAAGGACGGCAGTATGAATCCGAACGCCTATTGGAACGAATTTCCGATCCCGGCGGGCGAAACGGACGTCAGCTATACCGTTTCCATGAAGCAGGACGGCAATACCTTTGCGTTCCTTCTCGAACCGAAACAATAATGAAAGAAGATATTACGATGCTTTACTATCTTGACAGCGCAAAGCTCTCTCTGGTCGAAGCGGCGCTGAAAAAATACCCGCTCGACGGGGTGACGACCAACCCCACCATTTTAGTGCGCGACATCGAAGAGGGAATGACCCTTTCCGAGCTGCTGAAAGAACTGAGAAGACTGACCGAAGGGAAAAAGCTCTTCGTGCAGGTGACGTCGGACGACGCCGCGGGAATGATCCGCGACGCGGAAAAGATCGTTTCGGTGCTCGGAGGAGACCTGACGATCAAGGTTCCCTCGACGTCGGAAGGCTTTGAGGCGATCAAGGCGCTCAGAGCGGTCGGGATCAGCACGGCGGCGACCGCCTGCTATTCCACCTCGCAGGCGCTCCTCGCGGCAAAGGCGGGGGCGGATTTCGTCGCGCCTTACGTTTCCCACCTCGACAATCTCTCGCTCGACGGGCCGGGGATCGCCTCCGAAATGGCGCGTCAGTTTGACCTCCACGGCTTCGGCACGCAGGTCCTCGCGGCGTCCTTCCGCACGGTCTCGCAGGTCGAGCGGTGCATCGCGGGCGGCGTCAGCGCCGTGACCGTTACCGCCGATATGCTCGATCTCCTTTCCGCGCATCCCGGTACCGACAAGGAGCTTGCCTCCTTCCGCAAAAACTGGGGCGCAAAGTTCGGCAAGGGCATTTCGGAACTGATCTGAAACATTGAAGAAAAGCGCCGGATACCGTCCGTTTTATCGGAAGGTATCCGGCGGCTTTTTTGTTATCGGTTCAGGATCCGGATCGCAAAGGTGAGATAGCCTGCAAATGTGACCCAGATCAGATAGGGGATCTGCAGGCAGGAAGCCGGTTTATCGAGCTTTTTGAAGGCGAGGATCATCCGGAGGATGACGACCCAAAGCAGGATCAGCCAGAGAAATGCGAAAAGAAACTGCCGGAAATTGAAAAAGATGATGCTCCAAAGAAAATTGATCACGAGATTTGAGCCATAGACCGTCAGTGCGTTGCTTGCCGCCGGGCGGTCTTCTTTTCTTTTCAGCCATATCCGCGCGGCGCTGATTCCCATCAGGAAAAAGAGGACCGACCAGACGATCGGGAAAACGACCGGCGGCGGTGTGAGCGGCGGTTTTACGATCTCGTCGAAAAGTCCGGTGCCGCCTTTTGTTATCAGTGCGGAAAGACCGCCGACGGCAAGCGCGATCAGGATGGAAATGATATAAGGCTTTGCTTTTTTCATTGCATTACTCCGTTTTTTTGATATTTTACGCGGACAACCGAAAAAATATACTGCTTTTTCTTGCAATCCGGGAAGAAAACGTGTTATAATGAGAAAAACAAATGCAACAGGAGAATCTTTTCTTATGAAATTACTGACTGTCGGCAACAGTTTTTCGCAGGATCCCCACGCCTATCTCCACGATCTCGCCCTTTCCTGCGGGGTGGAGCTTGACGTTTACAATCTTTTTATCGGCGGCTGTCCCCTCCGCGTCCACGCCGCGCACCTGAAGGACGGCGAGGCGGCGTATTCGCTTGAGATCAACGGAAAGACCGTCCGTCCGATTTCGATCCCCGAGGCGATCGCGATGGAAAAGTGGGACGCGATCACGACCCAGCAGGCAAGCGGGAAATCCGGGGATTATGCTTCCTATCAGCCCTATCTTGACGAGCTGATCGCCGCCTTCCGTGCCGCCTGCCCGGAGGCAAAGCTGTATTTTCAGAAGACGTGGGCGTACGAGACCGACTCCGACCACAAGGATTTTCCGCGCTACGGGAACGATCAGCACAGGATGTACGGGATGATCACCGAGGCGTGCGGTGCCGCGTCCGCCGAGACGGGACTTCCGCTGATCCCCACCGGGGACGTGATCCAGTATCTGCGCGGCAGAGTGGCCGCCTTCGACTATGCTAACGGCGGAATGTCGCTCAACCGAGACGGGTATCACCTTTCCCTGACATACGGGCGTCTTGCCGCCGCCGCGACGTGGCTCGCCTTCTTTACCGACGCCGATCTGAAAAAGGCGACCTTCCGCCCCGAGGGATGCGACGACGAGGATCTTGTTCGTGCCGTCTTTGCCGCTGCGGAAAAATTTGCCCGCAGAAAATAATTTTTGAAAAAAACGCAACCCGATCCCGTTTTTTCCGTTTATTATAGTGAGAACGAAAGGAGGTGCGGGCGTTGGAGGATGCCGCTCTCGTGACGCTGTTCTTTGAACGGAATGAGGAAGCCCTCGTTCTGGCAGAGAAGCAATACGGCGCGTACTGTTTTACGATCGCGAAAAACATCCTGAATTCCGATCCCGACGCGGAAGAGTGCGTCAACGACGTCTGGCTCCGCGCGTGGAACGCCATTCCCCCGGCACGCCCCGCTGTCCTTTCTTCGTTCCTCGGGAAGATCGCCCGCAATCTCGCGATCGACCGCTGCCGCAAAAAGCAGGCGGAGAAGCGTGCGGGCGGGGAATACGCCCTTTCTCTCGAGGAACTCAACGAATGTACGGGAGGGATCGGTATGGCGACCGAAGACGCCGAGCGGATGGAGCTCGGCGCAAAGATCAGCGCCTTTCTGCGCGGAGAACCGACCGAGGCGAGAAAGATTTTCGTCTGCCGGTATTTCTACTGCGATTCGGTAAAGGACATTGCCGCACGGTTCGGCATCAGCGAGGCAAAGGTGAAATCCGCGCTGTTCCGGACGCGGGGACGGCTGAAAACGTATCTGGAAAAGGAGGGGATCCCCGTATCATGAACAAACTGACGAACGAAACGCTTTTTGACGCGATCGGCGAGCTCGACGAGGATCTGATCGCCGAGGCGCGGGAGACCGAAGCCGTACCGGCGAAGAAAGCCTCCCGCTTCCCGCTCCGGCGCGCGATGTCTCTTGCGGCGTGCTTTGCCGCCGTGTTTGCCGTTTCGGCACTGCTTTTGATCTCCCCGCTGTCGCTTTCCGATAAGGCGGCGGAAGGAGAGGTCATCGACGCAGGACCTTCCGAACACGAATCCCCGGGACCGTCGCAGGAAACCGGACTCGATTTTTCCCACGAAAAAAACGGGGGCAAAGACGAAGAGAAAACTGCCGAAGAGGCTGACGAGCCGACCGAAAAAGTCCCCGAAGAGACCCACGGAGAAGAACTGTGTCCGACGGCTGACACGAAAAGCGCGGAACGGATCGAGGCAGCCGACGCGGAAAAATCGGTTGAGCCCGTAATGACCGACGGGGAAGTCAACAAAGGGAATAATCAGAGTTCTGCCCCGATCTACGCGGAAGACAGCAACGGGACCGAGGGAAAATGGCTGAAGATCGGCATTGCCGCCGGGATCGCCGCGCTCGTGACCGCTGTCTGCATGATCGCAGCGAAACAAAGAAACGGAAAGGATAAGAAATAAAATGAAAAACAAGTATTATATCAGAATAATGACCGCCCTGCTCGTGCTTCTCTGCCTCCTTCCCGCCGCCGCGTGCGCGGAAAAAGAGGTCATTCCCACCGAAACGAAGGAGCGCACGACCGAGGCGGAGAACACGTGGAAACCCGCGGAAGGGGAGGCAGACGCCGTCCTTCTCTCCGCCGATTACGAGCGCACCCGCTATCTTACGGAAAACGTTCTGGACCGGCCGAGGCCCGAAACCGATTTCACCGACGCTCTGAACGGCTTTTCCTTTGATTTCTTCCGCGCCTGCCTCAAGGCGGGCGGGAACGAGGACGGAGCGAACGAACTGATCTCGCCGCTCTCCGCCGCCCTCTGCATCTCGCTCGTCGAAAACGGCGCGGCGGGAAAGACGCTTTCCGAAATGGAAACGATGTTCGGGATGCCGCTTGAAATGTGGCGTGCTTCGCTCGGCGAGCTTGCCGACCTGCTCCCCTCGTACGTCAAGGAGGGCAAGGTGCAGACCGCCAATTCCATCTGGATCAGGGATCAGTTTGCGCCCTTCGTCCGTCCGTCGTTTTTGCAAAGCAACGCCGAGTATTTCGACGCACAGGTCTATTCCTCGCCGTTCGATCTTTCGCTCCCGAAGGACGTCAACAAGTGGGCGTACGACCGCACCGACGGTCTGATCAAAAACCTGATGGACGAAAATCAGGAGCCCGATCCGGACGCCGTGATGATCCTTCTGAACGCGCTCCTCTTCGATATGCCGTGGGCGGACGCGGTTGAGGATTTCGCCGTGAAGGAAGAGCTTTTCACGAATTCCGACGGAATCGGCGTAAACGTCGATATGCTTCATTTCAGCGAGGATTTCTATCTGAAAAACGACAAAGCGATCGGGTTTGCCAAGGCATACGCCGACGGCAGATACCAGTTCGTCGGTCTTCTGCCCACCGGAAAGAACACGGTGGACGACGTGATCGAATCGCTGAACGCCGAAAGCTGGAAGAAGCTCCTTTCTTCTCTCAAAGAAGCTGACGTTGTGTGCGCGATGCCCGAATTCACCTACGACGGCAGTTACGACCTGAAAGCGCCGCTGAAAGCGCTCGGCATGGTCTCCGCCTTCGATCAGAAGGACGCCGATTTCTCCGCAATGGCGGACTGGGAAGACGATCTTTGGGTCGGAAAGGCGTTTCAGAAGACCCGCATCGAGCTGACCCGCAACGGCACCCGCGCCGCCGCGGTGACCGGGATGGTAATGGAGGCAGAGACCGCGCTGCCGATGCGGCGGGAAAAGATCGAGATCCGTCTGGATCGCCCCTTCGTTTATCTGATCATCAACCGGGTGACCGGAACGCCGCTCTTCATCGGCACGGTCAATGAAATGTGAGAAAAAAGATGAAAAAGACGCTTTATTGCAGAATGATTGCCGCTTTTCTGTTGATTCTCTGCCTTCTTCCCGTCGCCTCCTGCGAAAATTCCCACGAAATGAAGGAGCGCACGACCGAGGGGGAGGACACGTGGAAGCCTTCGGACGGGGAGATCGGCGCGGAACTGCTTTCGGCAAACTACGAACGCACCCGTTATCTCGCGGAAAACTTTTGGGAAAGACCGGTCCCCGAAACCGATTTTTCCGACGCGCTGAACGGTTTTTCCTTTGATCTTTTCCGCGCCTGCCTCGAAGCGGGCGGGAACGAGGCGGGGAGCAATCAACTGATCTCGCCGCTTTCCGCCGCCCTCTGCCTCACGCTCGTCGAAAACGGCGCGGCGGGGCTGACGCTTTCCGAAATGGAAAAAATGTTCGGGATGCCGCTTGAAAAATGGCGCACCGCGCTCGCGGAATATGCCGATCTTCTCCCCTCAAGGCACGAGGAGGGGAAGGTGCAGACCGCGAACTCGATCTGGGTGCGGAAGGATTTCGCCCCCCTCGTCAAGCCCGCGTTTTTGCAAAGCAACGCCGATTATTTCGGCGCGCAGGTCTATGCCGCGCCGTTTGACCTTTCGCTCCCGAAGGACGTCAACAAATGGGCTTTCGACCGCACCGACGGGCTGATCAAAAACCTGATGGATGAAAAGAAAAAGCCCGATCCGGATGCCGTGATGTATCTGCTGAACGCGCTTCTCTTCGATATGCCGTGGGCAAAGGCGGTCGAGGACGGCAGCGTCAGGGAAGAGCGCTTCACGAACGCCGACGGAACCGGCGTGAACGTCGATATGATGCACTTTACCGAGGGCTGTTACCTGAAAAACGATATCGCGGTAGGCTTTACGAAGAACTATGCCGACAGCAGATATCAGTTCGTCGCGCTTCTGCCCAGCGGAAAAAATACGGTCGACGACGTCGTCGCCTCGCTGAACGGAGAAAGCTGGAGAAAACTGCTGGATTCCGCAAGAGCGGCGGAGGTAAGCTGCGTGATGCCCGAGTTTTCCTACGACGGCAAATATGATCTGAAAGAACCGCTGAACGCGCTCGGTATGGTCTCCGCCTTCGGCGGCGCCGATTTCTCCGGTATCTCGGACGAGAGCCTTTCAATTTCCAAGGTGTTTCAGCAGACCCGCATCGAGCTGACCCGGAACGGGACCCGCGCCGCCGCGGTGACCGTGGTCGAAATGAGCAAAAACGCGATCTCGATCGGGGAGGAGAAAGTAACGGTCCGTCTGGACCGCCCCTTCGTCTATCTGATCGTCAACCGCACGACCGGAACGCCGCTCTTCATCGGAACGGTCAACGAACTGTAAAAGGAGCCCTTTATGGACGGAAAAAAGCGTCTCTCTCTGAACGCGGTCGGCTGGATTTATGCGTATCTGCATTTTTCGGTCGAGGTCGCCTGCTTCTTCTTTCTGTTTTCGCGCTTCGCGGAGAGCCCCGCGTGGTGGGGGATCGCCCTCCTTTTTGACGCGCTCGCTTTTCTGACCCAGCCCTTTTTCGGGGCGCTCGCCGACCGGTTCCCCCGCGCCCGGTTCGGTGCGGTCGGCGCCGTGCTGCTCCTTCTTTCGCTCGTTCTGCCGTGGAAATACCCCGCCTTCGTTCTGCTGACGCTCGGCAACGCTTTGGTACACGTGGACGGCGCGGAGGCGACCCTGCGCGGCGCGGAGGGAAAACTGACCCCGTCGGCGCTCTTCGTCGGGGGCGGTTCCTTCGGCGTGATCCTCGGTCAGCTTCTCGGCAAAAGCGGAAAGGCGCTTTTCGGGCTGTTTCCGATCGGCTTTATGATCCTTTCGCTTGCGCTGCTCCTTTGGATCCCCGCACGGACCGATCGGGAGACCGACGCAAACGGCTTTGAAAAGAGCGCGCCCTCCGTCCTTCCGACGGGGACGCTGATCCTCCTCGCCTTCTTCGTCACCGCCTGCCGCTCCTACATCGGCTACGCCGTGCCGATGTCGTGGAACAATACCGTCACCTTGAATATCACGCTCTTTTCGGTGATGGGATTCGGTAAAATGCTGGGCGGCGTCTTTGCCGACTGCTTCGGCGCGAAAAAGGTCGGCGTCCTCAGCCTGCTCGCGTCGGTCCCGTTCCTCGTTTTCGGGGACCGCGCGGCGCTCGTTTCGCTGATCGGCGTGACGCTGTTCAGTATGACGATGCCGATCACCCTTGCTCTGATCGTTTCGCGCCTGAAGGATTCGCCCGGCTTCGCCTTCGGGATCACGACGGTTGCCCTCTTTACCGGGGTCGCGCCCGCGTTCTTCCTCGTCCCGCGCGGCGTCCTCTCGCAGGGGATCACGGTGACGGCGCTTGCCCTGCTTGCCGCGGGCGCGCTCGCAATCTGCTTCGGGAGGAAAAAGGAATGAGTCCGGGGGAACTCGGCGGACTTGCCCTCGCGCTGATCGTGACTGCCGTCCTCGAAGCGATCCCCGCCTTCTTTTTCGCCCCGCGGAAGGAACGGTTCATGGCGAGCGTGATCTGCAACGCCGCGACCAATCCCGCGCTCAATCTGATCCTGCTTGTCCTCCGTCATCTCGGCGCGGTCGGACTGCTTTACGGCGCCTCGGTCGGAGTCCTTGAGATCGCCGTCGTCTTCATCGAGGCGGCGCTTTACCGCGTTCTTTTGGAAGAAAACCGCAAAAAGTGTCTTCTGTATTCCCTCGGTGTCAACGCGCTTTCATTTCTTATCGGTCTGATTCTGCTTTGAAAGGATGATATGACATTGATTTTTCTTGACGCCCTTACCCCGATCGAAATTGCCGGGGACCTTGCGTCGCGGATCCTTCCGATCGTGATCGGCGGGGTGATCCTGTGCGCCGCGATCGCTTTCGTGATCATTTTTATCAAAAAGAAAAAGAACAAGGAGAAGAAAGAAAATGAAGATGATCTTTCTTGACGTCGTTTATCCGGGCGAGACCTTCCGCGCTCCGTCCGACGTCTCGCCTTTGGTTCTGCCCAAAAACGGGAACACCGACCTGATCCTTCTGATCGTCTGCGCCGTGATCCTGCTTGCGGCAATCGCTTTTACCGTGATCCTTTTACGAAAGAAAAAAGCGGCAAAGCGTACGGAGACCGAAAAAACGGAATCCGAAGAGGCTTTGCACGAAAACGATCCGGAGGAAAAAGAAAAATGACAATACGCCGCTTTTCGGTACTGCTTGCCGCGCTTCTCGTTCTGCTTTCGGTTTCTTCCTGCGTCGGCCCCGTTCAGCATAAAGCCGGTACGCCTGCCCCTGAGAACGAGGAAATTGAACTGCCGGAGGATTTCTCCTTTTCGATCGTGTGGAACACATACGGGATCAGCTCCTACGACAGCGCGAGCGGAAAACTGGTGAAAACCAAGGACACGGAGCATATCGGGAAATACACGAAATACGTGAAAATGTCCGAAGAAGAGCTGAAAACGGTCTATCGGTATCTGTTCGTCGATATCGATCTTACCGCCTATCCCGACGTTTACGACCCCTTCAACGCGCCCGGCGCGGAAATCATCTATACCTCCGAGCCGAATCAGACGGTGATTCTTTCCGCGACGGCGAACGGCGTCACAAAGACCGTGACCTGTGAGGAGATCGCCTACGGTACTCCGAACAACTGCTTTTCCGAGGAAGCGCGGCAGTTCATGCTGACGAAGGAGAAGATCGTTTCGCTGATCACCTCTTTCCCCGAGTGGGAAGCGTTTCCCGATTACGAAGTCTATTACGATTAAAAAAAGCCTTTCGCGGTTGACTGCGAAAGGCTTTTTGATTTGATTTGCGTTTAACCGAAGATCACGATGAGGAACTGGGAGACCAGAACCACGGCGAGCAGCGCGATCGGGTAGGTCGCGGCGTAGGCGGAGGCGACGTCCTCGGTGCCGGACACGTTGATCAGCGTGCCGAGCGCGGGAGTGGAGGTCATACCGCCGGTGATCGAGCCGAGGTTGTTGAGGAGGCTCAGCTTCAGAACGTACTTTGCGAAGAGGTAGCCGATGAGCATCGGAACGAGGGTCATCAGCGCGCCGTAGAGGAAGTAGACCGGCTTGAAGTACTCAACGAAGTCCGCGCCGCCGGGAATGCCCGCGCCGATGAGGAAGAGCATCAGACCGAGCTCACGGAAGACCTCGAGCATTTTCTTGTTCGGGGTGACGTTGACCGGACCGAAGTGCGCGAAGTGACCGAAGACGAGCGCCGCGATCAGCGTGCCGCCGGTGGTGGTCAGTGAGAAGCAGGTGCCGCTCAGCCCCTTTGCGGAGAGCGGGATCTTGATCGAGCCGATGAAGATACCGATGAACGCCGCGAGCGCGAACGCCGCGATGCCGAGCGGATCGATGTTGATCAGCTTTCCCTTGTATTCCTTCTTGGCACCGACGTCGACCGAAACGAGCTTTGCGCGCTCCTCCTCCATATTTGCCTTGGCAAACTTGGGAATGAGCTGAACGAAGAGAACGACGCCGATGACGCCGAAGAGGTACGCGATACCGTGACCGACCGTGACGGCGCTTTCGTAAGCGGAGGCGGTACTGCCCTCGTACACGTTTTTCACGGTCTCCTTAGCGGCGGAGAAGCCCGGCGTGGAGGTCAGCGCGCCCGACAGGATGCCGTCGAGCATCGCGACGAACTGCTTGGGATCCTCTTCCGCGCCTCTGCCGAGGTAATAGCAGCCGACGCAGGTGAGACCGCCGGCGAGGATGATGATGACGCCGAGCAGGATGTAGGACTTGAAGTTCTTCTTCAGGTTCTTGAAGAAGTTCGGACCGGCGATGAAGCCAACCGCGGTGACGAAGAAGACGAGACCGATGTTTTCGATGACCTTGAGTGCCTGAGACGCGTAGTTCGTGACGGCAATGCCGGCGACCTTGACGGGAAGCGTATTGCAGACGCTCTCGTAGAAGAACGCGCCGAAGAGGAGGGCGACGATGAAGACGCCCGCGGTGCCGAGAGAAACGCCCTTGACCGTGATCCTGCCGAGCAGATAACCGAGCGCGGCGATCACGAAGACGCAGAACATCAGATAGGCGACTCCGGTGATGGAGATGACTCCGCCAAACAGACTCATAATGAATACCGTATTTTACTCCCGCCGAAGCGTTTATCGGCGGGAGTAAACATTATCCTTTGATCTAAATTAGTTGAACTTTCTCGCGTAATCGGGGAGCAGCTTCGGGGAAACGAGGTTCGTTTCGATGCCGGCAGCGTCACGCTCCGCGTCGAACTTGGCGATGTGGGAAAGGGTCAGCTTGCCGACCTCGGTCTCCTTTGCCTTGGCGGCGGCGTTCTTGCCGGCGCTTCTGCCGAAGACGATGATATCGAGCAGGGAGTTGCCCATCAGACGGTTTCTGCCGTGGATCCCGCCGACTGCCTCACCGGCAACGAAGAGATTCTTCACGTTCGTGGTCTCGCCGTCAACGTTGATGTCAAGACCGCCGTTCTGGTAGTGGAGGGTCGGGTAAACGAGGATCGGTTCCTTGCGGATATCGATGCCGAAGGAAGCGAACATACGCATCATCGCGGGGATTCTCTTTTCGATCGTGCCCTCGCCGCCGATCTTTTCGATCATCGGCGTGTCGAGCCAGACGGCGAGACCGTCACCGGTATCGACGCCCTCGGCGTGATCGGAGCATTCACGGATGATGGAAGCCGCGGCAACGTCACGGGTCTCCAGCGGGTGCATGAAGACCTTACCGTCGCGGTTGACCAGCTTCGCGCCGAGCGAACGGACCTTTTCGGTAACGAGCGCACCGAAGATCTGCTGCGGGTAAGCGGCGCCGGTGGGATGGTACTGAAGGGTATCGGCGTAAAGGAGCTTCGCGCCGACGCGGTAGCCGAGGACGAGACCGTCCGCGGTAGCGCCGTAGTGGTTGGAGGTCGGGAAGCCCTGATAGTGCATTCTGCCCGCACCGCCGGTGGCGATGATGACCGTCTTTGCACGGGCGACCATGATCTCCTTGGTCTCCATGTTCATCAGGACCGCGCCTGCCGCCTTGCCGTTTTCGTCAAGGATCAGCTCGATCGCGGAGGTGAACTCGATGACCGGAATACCGCGGTTGAGGACCTCGTCGCGCAGGGTACGCATGATCTCCGCGCCGGAATAGTCCTTTGCGGCGTGCATACGCTTGCGAGAGGTGCCGCCGCCGTGGGTGGTGATCATCGTGCCGTCGGGCGCCTTGTCGAACTCAACGCCGAGCTTGTTCAGCCAGAGGATCGCGTCGGGAGCGGAGGTGACCAACTTTGCGAGCAGGTCGCGCTTTGCCGCGAAGTGACCGCCGCCGTAAGCGTCGAGGAAGTGGATCGCGGGGGAGTCGTTCGGCTTGTCGGCAGCCTGAATGCCGCCTTCCGCCATCATCGTGTTCGCGTCACCGATGCGGAGCTTGGTGACGATCATGACCTTTGCGCCGGCGTTGTCGGCTTCGATCGCCGCGGAGGAGCCCGCGCCGCCGCCGCCGATGATCAGAACGTCAACGTCGTAGGTCGGATGGTCGAGGTCGATATCCTCCGCCTTGATGCGGCTCTTTGCCTCGAGCATATCGCAGAGCTCGTGGGGGAGCGCCTCGCCCTTGTTGGCGCCGACGCGCAGCTCACGGAACTCGCTCTTCTTATAGTCGGGATGGTAAGCGGCAAGGAGGTCTTCCTTTTCCTTTGCCGTCATACGGGCGGGCTCGTAGGCGATGTTCGCGTCTCTCGCCGCGGCGACCGCCTTCAGGGATTCTTCAAATTCTTTTCCGTACATGATGGTATCCCCCTCTTACTTTTCGATCTCGCGGTTGTTGTAGAGCTCTTTCAGCTCTTCGACCGGCTTGCCCATCAGGGCTTCGATCAGCTCGGTGAAGGTGCCGTTTTCGATCTCTTTCACGCGGTTTTCCAGATGCTCGGTCGCGGGCGCGAGGTACTTGCCGTTCAGACGGCGGGCAAGCATCGCGACCTGCGGATGGGAGATGCCGGCGGGGCAGCGCGCGGAGCAGCAGCCGCACATCACGCAGTCAAAGGACTCTTCGGCGCACTTGTCGAATTCGCCTCTCTGCGCGTAAGCGATGTACTGCATGACGTTGAGGCTCTGGGTGCACGCCTTGGTGCAGGCGTTGCAGCCGACGCAGGCGTAGATCTCGGGGTAGAGCTGCATCATGATCTGCTCGGTGGGCTTGACCTTTTCGATGTCGTAGACCTGCTTGACGAGCGGGAAGAAGGGGAGGGTCGCGATATACATATCGTTCTCGACCTTGGTCTGGCAGGCGAGGCAGGTGCGCAGGGTGGTGTCGCCCTTGATGCGGTAGATGGTCGCGCAGGCGCCGCAGAAGCCGTTACGGCAGCCGCAGCCGCGGACGAGCTGGTATCCGGCGTATTCCATCGCACGCATGATGGTCAGGTTGTCCGGAACGCTGTATTTTTTACCGAAAAGGTAAACGTTTACCATGTTTTCCATATTCTCTGATTTCTCCTCTTAATATTCATCCGGCAGCTCGTCGAGCTGGTCGAAGCGGAAAACGGGACCGTCCTTGCAGACGTATTTGCTGCCGACGTTGCATCTGCCGCACTTGCCGATGCCGCATTTCATGCGAAGCTCGAGGGTGGTGTAGATCTGCGTCTTTTCAAAGCCGAGCTCGTAGAGACCGGCAAGGGTGAACTTGATCATGACGGGAGGACCGCAGAGGACCGCGATCTTGTCGGTGTCGAAGCCGAGCTCCTTGACGTAGTTCGGAACGAATCCGACGTGACCGTCCCAGCCTTCCTGCTCACGGTCGATCGTGAGGTGGACGTGGACGTTTGCGTCGTTTGCCCATTCGTCGATGATCTCCTTGTAGTCGAGGAGGTCGTCCTTGCTTCTCGAACCGTAAACGATGTCGATCTTGCCGTAGCGGTCACGGTAGTGACGGCAGTAGTTGATGACAGAACGGAGCGGGGCAAGTCCGACGCCGCCCGCGATGAAGAGCAGATTCTTTCCGGCGAACACGTCGTCGACCGGGAAGGGATTGCCGTAAGGACCGCGGATGGTGATCTGCTGACCGACCTCCATCGAGTGGAGCCACTCGGTGACGCAGCCGCACTTCTTGATGGAGAATTCCATATACTCGGTATTGGTGGGGGAAGAGGTGATGGAGAACATCGCCTCGCCGACGCCGGGGATCGAGAGCATGGCGCACTGTCCGGGACGGTGCTCGAACGCCTTTTTGCCGTCGGGCGTGACGACGCGGAAGGTCTTGATATCGGGCGTATCCAGCCGGATGTCGACGACCTCGCCGACGACGGGCATCAGAGGTTCTTTCATATCAATCATTTTTGTCTCCTCCTTCGCCGAGCTTTTTCATGACCTTGACGATATTCATCTGGATCGGGCACTTGGCAAGGCATCTGCCGCATCCGACGCAGCCGAAGATCCCTTCGTTATTTGCCGGATAGTAGACCAGCTTGTGCATGAAGCGCTGACGGAAGCGTTCCTTCTGGGTCAGACGGGGCTGACCGGCGGACATCTTCGTGAACTCGGAATACATGCAGGAGTCCCAGCAGCGGAATCTGCGGACGCCGTCGGCGGTCTTGAAGTCCTTGATATCGTAGCACTGGCAGGTGGGGCAGACGAAGGTGCAGGTACCGCATCCGAGGCAGGACTCGGAAAGGGAAGCCCACGCGGGATCGTTGAAGAATTCCTTGGTCTTGTCGCCGCCGAATTTGTCTGCGGTGAGTCCCTTCAGCGGGAGCTTGTCAAGACGGGAACGGATCAGCGCCTTCTGTTCGTCGGCGGCGCTGTCGGCGCAGGGCTCGGTGACGCCTTCGAGGGTAGCGAGGAGCTTTTCGCCCTTCTCGGTCTTCGCGTCGAGGAAGAGGGTATCGTCGGTCATGTGGCAGACGATATCGCCCGCGGGCGCGGAGGCGTCGATGCCGAAGGTCTGACAGAAGCAGGTCTCGGCGGGCTTATTGCACGCGAGGGAGACGATGACGCCGTGCTCGCGGCGGTTCTTGTAGTAGGTGTCGACCGGAGCGCCGAGGAAGACGCGGTCGAGGATATCAAAGCTGCGGACGTCGCAGGCGCGGACGCCGAAGATCACGAAATCCTCGGTTTCCCGTCTGACGTCGATGACGTCGAGCTTTTTGCCCTCCATTTTGAATTCCACGAGGTTTTCGGTCTGCGGGAAGAAGAAATCCTTCGCGCTGCGGACGGTGTTGACAGCCTCGGAGAGGACGGTGCCCTCGGTCCAGAGCTGATATCTCGCGCCGCCTTCCCCGTCAACGGGAAGATAGACCTTTTTGCTCTCGCTCATCGCGGCAAAGAGAGAATCAAGCGCGCTTTTTGCAATTTTACGCATATCATTCACCCCTCTTCACTGCTTCGGAAGGCTCGATGTCTTCCTTCGTGTAATTGACGACCGGAGGACGGTTCCCGACGACCTCGCCCGCCTGATACTCGCCGTAGAAGGTGTTCATATCCTTGATGAACTTGCGGTTGAGGAGGTGGAGCGGGATGTGCTGCGGGCAGACGCGGGAGCATTCGCCGCAGTCGGTGCAGCGGCCGGCAACGTGGAAGGCACGGATGATGTGGAACATCTTTTCCTCGAAGCTGTCGGCGGCAGCTTTGTTTTCGAGACCCGATTTGGGGTTGTCGAAGACGCATTTCTCGCAGGTGCAGGCGGGGCAGACGTCACGGCAGGCGTTGCAGCGGATGCAGCGGGAAAGCTCGCCCTGCCAGAAGGCAAAGCGTTCGTCGGGGGTCATCTTTTCAAGCTTTTCGACCTCGTCGAATCTGCCGCTGTCAAGGACCTCGCCGTCCTCGCCGATCAGCTCGTCGTAGGTGACGTGCTTTTTCGACTTGCAGTTACGGCAGCGGTCGGGGAGCAGATCGGAAGCGGGGAAGGTCTTTACGCCGTCGTAAAGCGTTTCTACCTTGACGGTATCGCCCTCGGTTTCGACCGAGAGGACGCTGTCGACCTTGTCCTTCAGCGCGGAGCCGGTCAGCATACCCTCGCAGGGGATACCGACGGCGTAGATCTTTTCGCGGTCAACGCGGTGCTCGGTGGTGAGCTGGTTGAGGCTGTAGGTGTCGCAGGGCTTGAGGAAGACGAGGATCTTTCCGCCCGCTTTCTTCGATTCGGCAACGAGGTACTTCGAGACGTTGGCGCCGCAGAAATCGCCGAAAACGAATTCGTCGAGTTCCTTTTCGCTCTTGAAGAGCGCGGGGGTCACGTCGTAAGCAAACTCACCCTTTTTCCAACCGTAAACGCGGTCGACGGTGCCGTTTGCCAGAAGCTCTTTTGCCTTGTTCACGAGGATATCACGAGTTACTTTTTGCATCTCAGATCCTCCAATCTCTTATTCTCGCCGAGTGCGGCGACGGTCTTGCAGAAATCGTTCATCGTCGCGGCGAACTTGGCACCCTCCGCGGCGGAGACCCATTCGACGCGGGTACGTTCCTTTTCGATGCCGAGATAATCGAGCATTGAGAAGAGGAGCGCCATACGGCGTCTGGTGTAGTAGTTGCCGGAGGTGTAATGGCAGTCTCCGGGATGGCAGCCGCAGATGATCACGCCGTCGGCGCCGCGCTGAAAGGCGCGGAGGATGAAGGCGGGATTGACACGGCAGGAGCAGGGAACGCGGATGATCTTGACGTCGGCGGGGTAAGCGAGGCGGTTGTTGCCCGCGAGGTCCGCACCGGCGTAGGAGCACCAGTTGCAGCAGAACGCGACGATCAGCGGTCTGTATTCTTCATTCGTTACCGACATATTGCATCTACCTCCGCGAAGATCTGTTCATTCTTGAAGCCCTTGAGGTCCATCGCGCCCGACATGCAGGCGACGGTGCAGCAGCCGCAGCCCTGGCAGACCGCTTCGTTGACCTGCGCGACGCGGCGCACCTTGGTCGTACGGTCGGGCATACGGAATTCCTTGTCCACGTAAGTGATGGCGCCGTAGGGGCAGACCTTTTCACAGTTGGAGCAGCCGCTGCACATCATTTCGTCGGGATGGGCGACGCACGGGTTGCCGGTCAGCTGATCCTTGCAGAGCAGACCGATGACCTTGGACGCGGCGGCACCCGCCTGCGCGACGGTCTCGGGAATGTCCTTCGGACCCTGGCAGGCACCCGAGAGGAAGACACCGGCGGTGGGGCTTTCCACCGGACGGAGCTTGGGATGCGCTTCGGTGAAGAAATCGTTGGTGTCCATCGAGGCGGTCAGCATCGTGGCGAGCGGACGGGCGCTCTTGTCGGGCTCAATGGCGGCGGCAAGGACGACGAGGTCTGCGTCGATGTGGATCTGACGGTTCTCGATGAGGTCGGAAGCCTGCACCTTCAGCTTGTTGCCCTCGGGAGAGACCTTGCCGACCATACCCTTGATATAGTGGACGCCGTATTCCTCGACGGCACGGCGGTAGAACTCGTCAAAGTTCTTGCCGGGGGTACGCACGTCGATATAGAAGACGTAAACCTCGGTATCCGGGTACTTGTCGCGGGTCAGCATCGCGTGCTTGGCGGTGTACATACAGCAGATCTTGGAGCAGTACTCCTTGCCCTTTTCGGCGCACGCCTCGCAGCGGGAACCGACGCACTGAACGAAGACGAGAGTGTGCGGATGCTCGCCGTCGGAGGGACGGAGGAGCTTGCCGCCGGTGGGGCCCGCGGCGTTCATCAGACGCTCGAATTCGAGCGAGGTGATGACGTCCTTGGACTGGGAATAGGCGAACTCGTCGAACTTGTCCATCGGGATCGGATTGAAGCCGGTGGCGACGACGATGGCGCCGTATTTTTCGGTGAGGAATTCATCCTTCGCGTTGTAGTCGATCGCGCCCGCGGTGCAGACCTTGGAGCAGACGCCGCATTTGCCGTTTTTCAGCATATTGCAGTGGTCGGGGTCGATCGTTGCGACCTTCGGCACTGCCTGCGCGAAGGGAATGTAAATCGCACGGCGGGTATCCATCCCGAGGTTGAACTCGTTCGGGATCTTCTTCTGCGGGCACTTTTCGGTGCAGGCGCCGCAGCCGGTGCAGATATCTTCCCTGACGTAGCGCGCCTTTTTCTTGATCGTGACGTCAAAGTTGCCGACGAAGCCGTGGACCTCGGTGACCTCGGAGTAGGAGAAGATGCGGATCTTCTCGTTCTGCGCGACGTCGACCATCTTCGGGGTGAGGATGCAGGCGGCGCAGTCGAGGGTCGGGAAGGTTTTGTCGAGCTGTGCCATCTTGCCGCCGATGGTGGGCTTCTTTTCGACGATGTCGACCGGGAAGCCGGCGTCGGCGATGTCAAGCGCGGTCTGGATGCCGGCGATGCCGCCGCCGATGACGAGGGCGCGCTTGGTGACCGGGGTCTGACCCGGAGTAAGAGGCGCGTTGAGGTTGACCTTTGCGATCGCCGCTCTGCCGAGGATGATCGCCTTTTCGGTACCGGTCAGGGTATCCTTATGGACCCACGAGCACTGCTCGCGGATGTTCGCGATCTCGACCATATAGGGGTTGATGCCGGCAGACGCCGCGGTCTTGCGGAAGGTCGCCTCGTGCATACGGGGAGAGCAGGAGCAGACGACGATGCCGGTCAGCTTATACTCGGCAATCGCGTTCTTGATGATGTCCTGACCCGCCTGAGAGCACATATACTGATAGTTTGTGGAAAAGACTACGCCCGGTTCCTTCCGGAGCGCGTCGGAAACGGCTTCCACGTTGACCGTGCCCGCAATATTGGTGCCGCAGTGGCACACGAACACACCGATTCTTTGCATTGTCCGTTTCCTCCTTATTTCGTGTATTTACGGAAGGCGGTGACGATCGCCTGCTGGGGCATATCGTCGTCGATCCGTGCGGGGATGTCGTTTGCGGTGAGGTGATTGCCGTCCTTCTGACGTTCCTTCAGGAGACGGACAGCCTCGATGAGCTTTGCGGGCTCAACGCCTCTCGGGCAGCGCTCGATGCACGCCATGCAGGAAAGGCAGGTGTAAAGGGATTTGGAAGCGAGCAGCGGTTCCAGTCTGCCTTCCTCGACCATCGAGACGAACTGATGCGGATGGTATTCCATCTCGTCGTAGTTCGGGCAGGTACCGGAGCATTTGCCGCACTTCATGCACTTTCTCGGATTCACGCCGCTCATGCGGAGGATATCCTCTTTCATCCGCTTGGTATTCGTCATGCGTTTGCCTCCTTGACTCCGAGCGCCTCGGCGAGAAGCTCGGTGAAATAGAGAACGGGGAGCTCGCTTCCGCTCTTGACGAGGTTATAACGGCAGAGCGGGCAGGCGGTGACGAGCTCGGCGGCACCGTGATTCGCGGCGCTTTCCGAAACGGAGAGGCTGCGCTTCTTAGCGGCATCCGCGTTCTCGATCGCCATATATCCGCCGCAGCATTCGTTGCGGGCGGGGTAAACGACCGGCTCCGCGCCGAGGGCACGGATGAAGTCCTCGAGGATGACCGGGTTCTCCGGATCGTCCATCGCCATGACCTTGCCCGGACGGAGGAGGAGACAGCCGTAGTAGGCGGCGATCTTTCTGCCGGTCAGAGGATTGACGACCTTCTTCGCGACCTCGTCGAAGCCGACCTTGTCGCGGAGGTATTCCAGATAGTGACAGACCTCGGTCTCGCCGTTATAATCTTCGGTAAAGTCCTTGTCCTGCTTCATATAGGCGTTGACCTTCGCGGCGAAGGCGGGATCCTTCATCGCGGCGTTGGTGCGCTTGATGACGTTGTGGCACGCGGAGCAGACCGTGACGAGGGGCTGACCGGCTTCCTTTGCCGCCTTCAGCGCGCGGACCGAGGAAAGCTTGGTCGCGATCTCGTCGGAGGAGGAGGTGAAGGCACCGCCGCAGCACTGCCAATCTTCGACCTCTTCGAGCTCGAAGCCGAGGACCTTCGCGCATTCTCTGGCATAGAAATCGAGATCCTTTGCCTTGTTGCGGAGGGTACAGCCCGGATAGTAACTGACTTTCATAATCTGTTTCCTTTCGTTAGAGTATGAAACGGCGGCATCAGACCATCTCTTCGGGATGGAAGACCTCGTCGAATTTTTCCGCGGTGAGGAAGCCGAGCTCGACGCAGGCTTCTTTCAGGGAAATGTTGTCCTTGAACGCCTTCTTCGCGGTCTTGGCGGCGTTCTCGTAACCGATGTAGGGGTTGAGCGCGGTGACGAGCATCAGCGAGTTGTGGAGATTGTGGTGCATCTTCTCACGGTCCGCGGTGATGCCGACGGCGCATTTATTATTGAAGGAAACGATCGCCTCGGCGAGCAGACGCGCGGACTGCAGGAAGTTGTAGGCGGCGACCGGCATGAAGACGTTCAGCTCGAAGTTGCCCTGGGAGGCAGCCATACCGACGGCGACGTCGTTGCCCATGACCTGCACGGCGACCATCGTGACCGCCTCGCACTGGGTGGGGTTGACCTTGCCGGGCATGATGGAGGAGCCGGGCTCGTTTTCGGGGATGCGGATCTCACCGAGACCGTCACGCGGACCGGATGCCAGCCAGCGGACGTCGTTCGCGATCTTGAGCATATCGCAGGCGGTCGCCTTGATCGCGCCGTGTGCGAAGACCAGCTCGTCCTTCGAGGTGAGGGCGTGGAACTTGTTCGCGGCGGTGACGAAGGGCTTGCCGGTCAGCTCCGCGACCTTCGCGGCGACGAGGGTATCGAAGCCCTTCGGGGCGTTGAGTCCGGTGCCGACGGCGGTGCCGCCGAGCGCCAGCTCGTAAAGAGGCTTGACGGCGAGGCGGAGCAGCTCGGCGTCACGCTCGAGGCTTGCGCGCCAGCCGGAAATTTCCTGACTGAACTTGATCGGAGTGGCGTCCTGCAGATGGGTTCTGCCGCTCTTGACGATGCCCTCGTTCTCGGCTTCCAGACGGCGGAAGGTCGCGATCAGAAGCTCGATGGCGGGGAGAAGCTTATCCTCGATGGCAAGGACCGCGGAAATGTGCATCGCGGTCGGGAAGGTGTCGTTGGAGGATTGGCTCATATTGATGTCGTCGTTCGGATGGGTGAGGGTCTTGCCCGCGATCTGATTGGCGCGGTTGCGGATGACCTCGTTCGCGTTCATGTTGGACTGCGTGCCCGAACCGGTCTGCCAGACGACGAGCGGGAAGTGGTCGTTCAGCTCTCCGGCAATGACCTCGTCGCAGGCGGCGGTGATCGCGGCGAGCTTTTCGGCGGTCATCTTTTCGGGCTTGAGCTCGTGGTTGGCGAGCGCGGCTGCCTTTTTCAGGATGCCGAACGCGTGAGTGATCTCGCGGGGCATCGTTTCGATGCCGACGCCGATCTCAAAGTTTTCGTGGCTTCTCTGGGTCTGCGCAGCCCACAGACGGTCTGCGGGGACCTGCATTTCGCCCATGGAGTCGTGTTCAATACGGTATTCCATTTCTGTTACCTCTTCTGTCTATTTCTTTCGCTTTGCGGGTCAGATCTCGGTCTGGTCGATGATGGCTCTCAGGCACTTGCCGCTCTCCTTGAGCTGCTTTTCTTCGTCTTCGGTGAGGGGAAGCAGGATCTTGTTCTGCACTCTGCCTCTGCTGACGTTGCAGAGAACGCTGAGGCAGACGTCGCTGATGCCGTACTCGCCGTTCATCATCGTGGAGAGGGTGAGGGCGGTATCAACGTCGCTCATCAGGCACTTGCAGATGTGGCAGACAGAGATCGAAACGGCGTAGAAGGTCGCGCCCTTGCCGGCGATGATGCGGGCACCGGATTTTCTGACGTAATCCTCGATCTCCGGGACGTTGAGGACGTCGTAGGTGCGCTCGCTGCCGAGGATGGTCTTCGGATAGTCGAAGATCGGCACGTTCGAGATGTTGACGAGAGACCACGGGATCAGGGAAGAGTCGCCGTGCTCACCGAGAACGAAGGCGTGAACGTTCTGCTGATTGATGTGGTAGTATTCGGAAAGACGGCTGCGGAGACGCGCGGTGTCGAGCAGGGTGCCCGAGCCGATGACGCGGTCCTCCGGGATGCCGGATACCTTGCAGAAGACGTAGGTCAGGATATCGACGGGGTTGGAAACGATGATGTAGGTGGCGTCGGGCGCGTACTTCACGATCTGCGGCGCGATGCTCTTCAGAATGTTGACGTTGGTCTGCGCGAGGTCGAGACGGGACTGACCGGGCTTTCTCGCGATGCCGGAGGTGATGATGACGATATTGGAATCGACCGCGTCCGCGTAGGAGCCCGCGTGGACGTAGCAGGGCGGGGTGTAGGGCGTGCCCTGACGGATGTCAAGCGCTTCTCCGAGCGCTCTCGCCTCGTTGATGTCGATCATGACGATCTCGGACGCGATGCCCGCGTAGGTCAGCGTGTAGGCGATGGTCGAACCGACGCTTCCGGTGCCGATAATGGTGATTTTGTTCATGGTTTCGTTCCCTTCCTGAATTTATAGCAATATAGTTTTTTACGGTGACGGCGGTATGAAAAATTAATTTTTGTGAATTTCACAAAAAATGTTCATTTTCACGCGGATTTTCCGGCTCTTCCCGGAAAAATACGGGTTTTTCCCTCTTTTGCACTTGAAAACGTGTGAACTTCAGCAGGAAATATCACATTTTTGCATATAGAGGTACAAATCATACCACATTATATTATATCCTTTTTCGGTTCGGTTGTCAAGACAAACTCATAGTATTATTGAAAAAAGAAATCCCCCGCGGGCAGGATTTTTTTGGCTTTTCCAACGAAAAATGAGAAAAAACACGCCATGAAAAACCGTGCGGTTTTCATGGCGTGAAAAGCGTTTTATTCGGGGTCGGGATCGTTCAGCTCGATATGCTCCTCAACGGTCGGGAGACGGTCCACGTCGATGAAGGCGGCACCTTCGTCGGGATCGGTGAGGGGGAGGTCGTCAAGGCGGATGAAGGCGTCCACCTCGGCTCTCGTGCGGAGGGGAACGACCGCTTCTGCGCCGCATTTTTCGCATCTGACGCGCAGGACGCCGCGTTCGAGCGTGTATCCGTATTCCGGCTTTTCCTCCCGCTTTGCGCGGCGGCAGGCGCAGGTGACGGCACCGTCCGCCTCCAGCTCGGCGAGCATGAAGTTGACCGTGTCCTCAAGCTCCGCGTCGTCAAACTGAGGATCCTCGTCCGCGTCGTCCGCTTCGTCGGGGCGCTTCGGCTGTACGGTGTTCCTGCCGGTCGTGAAGGAATCGAAATCCTCGATGCCCGACTCCCGCAGCAGCGTGAGGAGCTCGCGGTCGGATTCCTCCAGCGCCTTTTCCACCTTTTTCTTCGTACCGATCCAACAGGCGGCGAGGTCGGAATAAGGGCAGGAAAGGGCAATGAGGTCGCGGTCGAAAAAGGCGGTCCCGGAAATGGTGTAATAGTGGGGATCGGGGCAGATGACGCAGGGGACCGAAAGGCGGATCTTCTGATCCTTCGCTTTGGCGATGACCATTTCGGACCCGCCGCAGTCGCATTTCAGCTTGATCATATCGCCCGAAAGGGTGAAAATGCCGACCATGCCGAGGATGTGCTTGCCGCAGGCGGGGCAGCGGTAAGCGACGGTAGTCTCTCTTGAATTCAGAATCATAGGTGTTCTCCCGAAAAAATCACTCCGCGGAGGCGGGGATCAGACGCGCGTCGGCAGTCGAAGGCTTTTTGACCTTCGCCGCGGTGCGGTAAAAGTTGGAGGCGTAGATGCGGGTCGCGTCGATCGGTTTCTCTTCCGTTGTTCCGTCCTCGCCGACGCGGTAGGCGATCAGGCGGAAGGAGGAGGCTTCCCCGTCGAGCCCCTCGAAAACGAGCTTCAGGTAATGGCTGACGTAGCGGGAATCGGCGGCGTACCGGTAATCGGTATAGCGGTTTCCGAGGTCGTCCTCCAAAACGAAAACGACGAAGGACGTGCAGTCGGCGGGAGGCTCCTCAGCACCCGTGCGCTCGGCTTCCTTCCGTAAGAGGGACTCGTTATAGCGCAGGGTGAACTGGAGCTGACCGATCTCCTCGGTGAGAAAGATATCCGACTCGGTGAAGACGCTTTCGGTGTTGGTCGTCGCGTGCGCGGGGACGTTCCACACAGTCAGCGTGTCGGCACCGAGCGCGGCGTCGGTCCAGAGATAGCTTTTCGTCATCTTCGTGCCGCTCATCGCCCACATCCGAAGGAAGAAAAAGCCGAGGATAAAGGCGATCACGAGCCATACCGCCGCCTTGCATACCGTTTCCAGTACGATCAGCGCCTTGCTTTTCGGGAACAGCTCCCGGTATTCTTCTTCGTCCATCGTCTTTCTCCTTCCCGTTTTTTCTTCTACGGAACAGTATTATATCATATTTATCCCGGTCTTTCAAGAGAAATTCATGAAAAACTCTTGAATTTCCCCCGTCATCTGTGTTAAAATAAGGAATAACGGAAAAAATCCCCGAAAGGATATTTGACTTATGGAAGAAATCATCAGGAACGCCGCGCCCGCGGCGGAGGAACCGAAAAAGATCATCCTCTCCGGCATTCAGCCGAGCGGCATCATTACCATCGGAAACTACATCGGCGCCGTCCGCAACTGGGCGGCGATGCAGGAGGAATACGACTGCGTTTACTGCGTCGCCGACCTCCATTCGATCACGGTGCGTCAGGACCCCGCGACCCTGCGCCGCCGCATCTACGAGACCCTCGCGATCTATATGGCGTGCGGGCTCGATCCCGAAAAGAACGTGCTCTTCGTGCAGAGCATGGTCCCCGCGCACGCCCAGCTCGGGTGGGTGCTCGACTGCTACACGATGTTCGGCGAGCTTTCGAGAATGACGCAGTTCAAGGACAAGAGCAAAAAGTACGAGCAGAACATCAACGCCGGGCTTTTCACCTATCCCGCTTTGATGGCGGCGGATATCCTGCTCTATCAGGCTGACCTCGTTCCGGTCGGCATCGACCAGAAGCAGCACGTTGAGCTGGCGAGAGATATCGCCAACCGCTTCAACCAGATCTACGGCGATACCTTCACGATCCCCGAGCCCTATATGCCGAAGGTCGGCGCGAAGATCATGTCGCTTGCCGAGCCGACGAAGAAGATGTCCAAATCCGACGAGAACGCGAACGCGACGGTCGCCGTGATGGACACGAAGGACGATATCATCCGCAAGTTCAAGCGCGCGGTGACCGACTCCGGCTCCGAGGTCCGTTACGGAGAAGGGAAGGACGGCGTCAATAACCTGATGGCGATCTATTCCGCCTTTACCGGGAAGGATATGGACGCGATCGCTGACGAATTTGCCGGAAAAGGCTACGGCGATTTCAAGCTTGCCGTCGGCGAAACGGTCGCGGACGCGCTTGCTCCCGCCCGTGAAAAATACGAGGCGCTGATGAAGGACAAGGCGTATCTGGAAAGCGTGATGAAGGACGGCGCGGAGCGCGCCGCATACCGCGCGAGAAAGACCCTTTCCAAGGTCTACCGCAAGGTCGGCTTCGTTCAGCCCAAATAAAAGGAGAAGAGCGGGAAGAAGATTCCGCGGTTTCCGATCTGCCTCTTGACAAGCAGAAATATTTGCGGTATATTGTGATAAAGAGTTTATCGTTGTCAACCGGCCCTGTTTTGCTCAGGATCCCGCACGATATGTCGGTAAGCTCTTTTCCTTTTGTCAAGCTATAGTGTATAGTTACGCGTTCGAGGTACAATCCCTCAGGCGCTCCGCGCCAGCTCCCTTTACACAAGGGAGCCTTCAAACGCGCCGAACCATCTTGCTCAGCTGATTGAGCAAAGAATACAACGCAGTGTTCTGCCGTTCCGAAAAGCAATCTGAACCGTGGGCTCCCTTGTGTAAAGGGAGCTCCCGCGCAGCGGGTGAGGGATTGTACTTTGTTTTCGTTCTCTGAACTTGATATTCACATTGTTTGCTATGAAAATACCGGTCTCTTTTCACACAAAAACCGCTGAATCCGGTTTCCCGGCGTTCAGCGGTTTTCTTTTTCGGAAATCAGTCGTCCAGTCTCTTGATCTCGAGCGGAACCTTGTTGTCGTCAACGAAGGAACGGACACCGCCCATATAACGGCGGAAGTTGGGAGCCTCGTCCTCGTTCACGTAGAGCTCTGCGGGGATATCCTCGTCCTCAACGTCGAACTTGATATACTCGACCAGCTCCTTTTTCAGACCGAAGAACTTTTTGACGGTCTTGTGATCGTAGGTGATCTTCTTGATATTGTTGACGTTCAGACGGTAGTGGCACTTGTTTGCTTCATCGTAAAAGATGATCTCATTCTTATGAATGACCAGAATTTCTTCCATGGGGATGCCTTCCTTCCTGATATTTGATTTTCTTTAGAATACCATATTTTTCACGGAAAGTCAATAGCATTTTCGCCCCTGCGGAAAAAAGTGAAAATAATTTTTCAAAAAGGCTTGACAAACGGGGGGCAATCTGCTATAATGTACACCGTTGACACGAACGCGTCAATGCTGGTATGGCTCAGTTGGTAGAGCGCATCCTTGGTAAGGATGAGGTCATCAGTTCGACTCTGATTACCAGCTCCAAAAAACCACTTGCGAAAGCAAGTGGTTTTTTACTTCTTCACTCTTCACTCTTCACTCTTCACTTTTCACTCGTCCCTTTTCCTTTAATACTTGACAAAAGGATTCCGCTATGCTATAATGATTCCGGAATCGGGGACGCCACCCATCACAAAAAACGGGATTCCGATCATTTACAAAGGGGATGACACCCATCGAAAAAAACGTACGCGTTGTAGATGAACAGGGCAACGAATATGAAGCGACCTACCCGAAACGGGCAAAAGGTCTGGTCAAAAACGGCAGGGCACGCTTCACGGACGAAAACACGATCTGCCTTGCGTGCCCTCCGGATGTTATGAAGGAGGACATAAAAATGTCAGATATCGAAGAAATCAAGGCAAACGAAGAGACCGGAGAGGTCATCGAAAGCAAAGGAACCGCACAGAAACACACGCTTGACTACGCGCTTGGGCAGCTCGAAAAGGTGAGAAACGACTCCCTGCGCTTTGCCGAGGAAACGAGAGAAAAAATCGGCTCGATCCGGTCCGGCGGACCCGGGGACGTCGGCGCACAGGCTGCCGGCGAGGCAATGGCGGAGCTGATCCGGGAACAAGGCGAGCTTTATCGGAAACTGACGGATTTCTATATCGGAATGATTTACGATCTGAAAAAGGAGGTCTCCGGGGCAGAACCCGTTGACCGGAAGCAGTTTTTGGATTTCGTTATAGATTGTGCCGGAGCGAGCCACGTAATGCCTGATATTAAGGAAATCTGGAAACTCGTGAACGAATAATATCTGTACCAATGAAATCAGCCCCTTCCGCAATTTGCGGAAGGGGCTGCATCTTTTTTATTCGTTCATCAGCGATTCGCCGAGCAGACGGTAGTAGGTATAGGGATCGACGACCTCGACGCTGTAATCGGGCAGCTTCTCCTGAATTTTCTCCACACAGCTCCGGATGTAGGTCGGGGTGGACCAGATCACGCGGGTCGCCATAAAGGTCGCGTGACCGGGGCGCTTCCTTTCTTCGATCCCCTTGATCATGCCCTCCGCGCACGCCTCGGCGTCGCCGCGGACGTAGCGGTTGCAGAGCGGATCGACCGGAACGCCCGAGAGGGCGATATGCTGATTCATCGGTTCGCCCGTGCCGCGCCCGAGCTGATTGGAGACCAGCGCGCCGAAGCCTGTCGCCGCGAATTTGGAGATCTTCGACTCGATCCCGTCGGTGAAGGTCTGATAATCCCAGAAATCGGGCGCGCAGGAGATATCCGAAAGGGTGAAATATTTCTGATTGTGCTTGACGTAGAGGTCCCAGTCCTCCTCGGCGACGCGGCTCGCGGTGAACCATCCCGCCGCGCCCGCGTTCGAGACGAAGTAGTCGTTCGGGGTCGCGGTCTCATAGAAATAGGAGAGGATATCGGGGTATTCCTCAAGCAGATTGGGGTTGTAGGACCACGCGAGGGGAAGCTTGCCGCGGCCGGGATCGTTCCAGTTGTCGTACATCTTCGTGTAGATCGAGCCGGTCGCGTCGTAGTCGCCGGTCACGAGAAGGAGATAGACCTTCCCGTCGTCGTCCTTCAGCGTCTTTTCGGTTTCGGGACGGTTCTGCTTCAGCGGCTCGGTCGGGAGGGCAAGACGGTGAACGGTCATATTGTACGACCATTCGGCGACCGAGTTCCAGTAGCAGCCGTAGGGCGTGAAGATGCGGGCGGCATCCCACTCGAACTGGGTGGGATAATATTTTGAGGTAAAGGCGTCGTTGTTGCCGTTGAGGGAGTACTTGTTGAAGGAGAAGAAGCCGTCGATCTCGGTCAGCTCCGTCGCCGGGCGCTGACGCTTCAGCTCCGCGAGCATCGCCTCGTAGGTTTCGAGGTCGGTGCCCTTTTTCTGTTTCATATCGTCCTGCGGGACCTCGTCCGACCAGACCGAGAGGTCGAAGACGAAGGCGCGGTGGAAGACGGCGAAATCGCGGTTGATGACGTAGCGGACGTCGCCGTTCTTCCGTGTGAAGAAGGAATCTTCAAAAGAGCAGAGGTGGGCGGTGCCGCACTTTCCGGATGCCAGATATTCGTCGATCGCCCAGCGGTAAACGTCGTTCTTGACGCTTCCGGTCCTGCTGCCGTCGAACCTTCCGCGCAGGTCGATGACCTTTTCGGGGAGCTTGTCCCGGTAGGCTTCGTACTGCTTTCCGGTCATCACCGCGCCGTCCTCACAGCCGGCGGCGGTGGTCGCGGCGTTGAGCGTGGCGGGGACGGTTTCGTCCCAGATCACGACGCATTTGAGGAAGGGGCGGACGAGGTCGAGCAGGGCGTCGAAGGAACCGACTTCGACGAAGCCGTATCCCGACATCCATCTGTTGTCCGAACGCATCAGCGTGAGGAACTCGTCGGGGAGCTTCGATTTCGGCGAGGTCATATAGAGCGGATGGGTGCTTTCCCGGTTGAAAAGCCCCTGAAGCGCCGCCTCGGTGACGCAGGCGTCGTAGCTTTCGCCGCTGCCCTCGGTGAACCGATAAAGATACATATAGTCCATCTCCTTTTCGACCGAAAGATCGGCAGGGACGCGCAGTCCGGTCTCTCCGTTGAGGTAATTGTCGATAAAGTAACCGACCGCCTGCACCGTCGCGGCGGGCTCGCTGCCGAGGATGACGATCTTTTTCCCGACGGTACGGATCAGCCAGCGGTGCTCTCCGAGTCCTTCCGCCGCTTCCTTGCTTTCGGCGCGTTCGGTCTGACCGATCAGGATCTCGGTATCCCGCAGGGGCACCTCGGCAACGCCGTTCCGATCGACGAAATCGGTGCCGATATCGGGGTCGAGCCCCTTGTTCCGGAGCGTGCCGGTCAGGGAGGTCGCCGCGCGGACGACCGATTTGTCGGCGTTGTCCGGGCGGATGATCACGTAATCGCCGGTAATCTCAAAATCCTCTCCGGTCACCGCTCCCGGCTGATCCCGATTGCAGGAAACGAGGAGTGCGGCTGCCGACAGCAGCGTGAATAACAAAAGAATACCGCGTTTTTTCATTGGTTTACGGTCCTTTCGCGCATTTTTCATTATATTTAATGGTATCACAGCGCGGCGGTTTTGTCAAGGCGGAGGAAAAAGGGAGAAGGCGGTTCTTTGGCGCTTTTTCGTTTCCGCCGTATGAAAACTCTTTACTTTTTGACGGGCGTGTGGTATATATAGTATAGCGGCAGAATCAACGCCGCTCCGACCGGAAAAATTGCTTTACGCAAAAGCGGCGGTTTCAGAAAAACGGAGGAAACGCCATGGTACTTACGTTACGGGAAATCGAAAAAGCCTTCGGCGAAAAGAAGGTGCTGAAGGGCATCTCCTTTACCGCGGAGGGCGGAAAGGCGTTCGGTCTGCTCGGCAGAAACGGCGCCGGAAAAACGACGACCATCCGCATCCTGATGAACGTCTTTTCGCAGGACGGCGGGGAAGTGCTCCTCGACGGGAAGCCGATCGACTATAATAAGATCGGTTTCGGCTATCTGCCCGAGGAAAGAGGGCTTTACCCGAAGCAGAAGATCATCGATCAGCTCGTCTATTTCGCCGAGCTGAAGGGAATGAGCAGAAAGGACGCCGTGAAATCGGTGGATTTCTGGCTCGACCGCCTCGGCATGAGCGAGCACCGGAACAAGAAGCTGGAGACCCTTTCCAAGGGCAATCAGCAGAAGATCCAGCTCATCACCGCCCTCGCGCACGACCCGGATATCGTGATCCTCGACGAGCCCTTTTCGGGACTCGACCCGGTCAACGCGATGCTCCTCAAGGACGTCGTGAAGGAGACGATCGCAAAAGGCAAAATCGTGCTGTTTTCGAGCCATCAGATGAACTATATCGAGGAGTTCTGCGACAGCATCGCGATCCTCAACGGCGGGCAGATCGTTCTGACGGGGGACTTACGCGAGATCAAACACAACTATCCGCGCAACCGTCTGGATATCCGCTCCGAGCAGGGAGAGAAGATCGCCGCCGAGTACGGCGACGCCTGCACGGTCGGGGAAAACGGCGAGCTTTCGCTGCTCCTTTCCGATCCCGCGGAAAAGGCGAAGGTCATGCAGCACCTTGCCGAAACCTACGAGATCGACGGCGTCTGCGTTCACGAGCCTTCTCTCAACGATATCTTCGTTGAATACACCGAAAAACAGATTTAAGAAAGGGGAATCGGGATGAAACAGTTCGGAAAAGTACTGAAATTTGAACTGAAAAAGCATCTGACGAGCAAGGGCTTCGTCGGCGTGACGATCTTTCTCGTCGTGGTGATCGCGATCGTGATGTTCATTCCCCGGATCACGGCACTGCTTGAAAGCGGGGAAGGGGACGACACCCCGACCGATCTGCCGGTGATGCTCGTCAAGGCGGAATCGGACGACGTAGCCTCGCTGATGAAGGAATACTTCGCTTCCGCGTTCCCCGGCTACGACGTGCAGACGACGGCGGAGGGCACCGACGCGATCGTGGAAAAGATCACCTCCGGTGAGGTCGAATGCGCCTTTGCACTCGAAGGTATGACCTCCTATACCTATTACGTCAATAACCTCTCGATGTTCGACGAAAAGACCGCTGTCGCGGACGGGGTCCTGCGCGACGTTTACCGCGTGAACGCAATGCTTGCCGGAGGAATGACCGAAGAGCAGGCGGCGGACGCGATGGGCGTTGTGATCGAGGGGAAGGTCGAGAGCCTCGGCAAGGATCAGGCGCAGAACTTCTTCTACACTTACATTATGATCTTTGCCCTCTATGTGGTAATCATCCTCTACGGCAATATGGTTTCCACCAGTGTTGCGACCGAAAAGAGCTCCCGCGCGATGGAGCTGCTGATCACGAGCGCGAAACCGACCGCGATGATGTTCGGCAAGGTGCTTGCCGCCTGTATCGCGGGTCTGACCCAGCTTGTCCTGATCTTCGGCTCGGCAGCACTCTTCTACAATCTCAATAAATCGGCGTGGGGCGGCAACGAGATCGTTTCGGCGTTCTTCGATATCCCGGTCTCGCTCCTCGTTTATATGGCAGTCTTCTTCATCCTCGGCTTCCTGATCTACGCCTTCCTTTTCGGCGCGATCGGTTCGACGGTTTCCAAGCTGGAGGACGTCAGCACCGCGATCATGCCGGTTATGTATCTCTTCATCTTCGGATTTATGGTCGTCATCTTCTCGATGACCTCCGGATCGGTCGACAACACGCTGATGAAGGTCTGCTCCTATATCCCCTTCACCTCCCCGATGGCGATGTTCACGCGGATCGCGATGAGCACCGTTCCCGCCGGAGGGATCGCCGCCTCGATCGCGATCCTCATCGCGTCCACGGTCGGCATCGGCTTCCTCTCCGCCAAGATTTACCGCGCGGGCGTGCTGATGTACGGCACGGCTCCCAAGCTCGGCAGCATCATCAAGGCGGTGCTGAAAGCATAACGTTACAAAGAAGAAAAAACGTGATACAATAAAAAAACAGGAAGGGGGCGGTTCCCATCGGGATCGAAAAAAGGCTCGCGGAATTGGTAAAGGAAGCGGGCGGAAGAGCATTTTACGTCGGCGGCTTCGTGCGCGACAGACTGCGCGGGCAGGAGAGCGCCGACTACGACGTGGAGGTCCACGGGATCACGCCCGAAACGCTCGAAGCAATCCTCGATTCGCTCGGGGAACGGCTCGAAATGGGGCGTTCCTTCGGCATTTACGGGCTTCGCGGCGAGGATATCGACGTCGCGATGCCGCGGACCGAGCACGCGACCGGGCGCGGACACCGGGATTTTCAGGTTTTCGTCGATCCCTTCATCGGGTACGAAAAGGCGGCGAAGCGGCGCGATTTCACGGTCAACGCGATGATGGAGGACGTGCTTACCGGGGAGGTTCTCGACTTTTACGGCGGGCGGGAGGACCTGAAAAACGGCGTCCTGCGCCACGTCAGCGAGGAGACCTTCACCGAGGATCCGCTCCGCGTCCTGCGGCTCGCGCAGTTTGCCGCAAGGTTCGGCTTTTCGGTCGCGCCCGAAACGGCGGCGCTCTGCCGCACGGTGGCTCTTGCTCCGCTCACCCGCGAGCGGGTGTTTGAAGAGACGAAAAAGGCACTGACGAAGGCGGAAAAGCCGTCGGTCTATTTTGAAGTCCTGCGATCGGTCGGACAGCTTCACGATTTCTATCCCGAGATCGAAGCGCTGATCGACGTGCCGCAGCCGCCCGTTCATCACGCCGAGGGCGACGTGTGGAACCACACGATGATGGTGCTTGACGAGGCGGCAAAACTCCGTTCCCGCGCCGAAAACCCGGTGGGGTTCCTCTTTTCGGCGCTCGTCCACGATCTCGGCAAGGCGGTCGTGACCACGACGGAGGAGGACGGCAGGATCCGCTCGATCGGGCACGAAAAGAAGGGGCTGCCGCTCGTGACGCGCTTCCTCTCCCGCCTGACCGACGACAAATCCCTGACCGCCTACGTGAAGAATATGACCGCGCTCCACATGAGACCGAACGAGCTTGCCTCGCAGAACTCGAAGGAAAAGGCGACGAACAAGCTCTTCGACGAGGCGGTCTCCCCCGCCGACCTCGTTCTGCTCGCCGTCGCGGACGGATTGGGGAAGCTTCCCCCCTCCTCGAACGAGGCGTTTTTACTGGAACGGCTCTCGTTCTACCGCGAAACGGTCGCCCGCCCCGCCGTGACCGGGAAGGACCTGATCGACGCCGGGCTGAAACCGGGCGAGCGCTTTTCGGAGCTCCTCGCCTACGCCCACAAGCTTCATCTTTCGGGCGTGGACAAAGAGACCGCGCTGAAGCAGACGCTCACGTTCGCACAAAAGAAAAAGTAACGAAAAAACCGCAGACCGGAAATCTGCGGTTTTTTTCAAATGATCGGATATTGTCAGCCTGCTGTTTCCCTTCATAAACCGGAACCGCTTTCGGAAAACCGGATTCAGTCAAGTCTGTACATCTCACCCTCACAGAAATGCAGGATATATTCGGATCTCACGCTTTCCCTCATACTTCCGCCTATATAGACTTGTCTGCTTTGGATTGAAAAGAATTGCATAAGAATAATAAAAAAAGCATCCTCGCGGATGCTTTTTTTGTCAAAGACTGACCAAACGTCGTAAAATCAAGGTAAAACAGACCAAACGTCGTTTT
>JAKSPT010000010.1 GCA_024404495.1 Lachnospiraceae bacterium | reverse complement strand
CGTCTGCGCGGTTTTCGGCGTGATATGGATGAGAAAGAGCGTTTCTCCCGCCGACGCGGTTATGATCCGCGACCCGGAAAAGAACGAATACCATCTGTTTTCCGACGGCAAACTGCTTGCCTCTTATCCCGCGTACGAAGCCGGAATCGGACGCACGGCGCGTTCCTTCCGCTCGGCGGACGGAACGACGACGGTCTTAGTTATCCCCCGGGAAGGGAACAGCGCCGTCGAACCGCTTGACCTTTACTGCCTGCGCGGCGGAAAGATCTTTCCCTTCGGAGAGGGGACGTCCGGGTACGAGATTATGCTCTCGGCAGACGGACTGACCGCCGTTTATCAGAAGCCGGACGGCAGATTTGCGGTTTACCGTACCGATCTGCGGAAAGAAACTCTGACGTTCGGCGAGGATCAGCTCGCTTATTCGAATCTGATCCTTCATCCCTCGGGGAACGCGCTTTCGGCCGTGACGGCCGATTATTCGGGGGATAAGATGAGTGAAACGGGGGATTACCTCTTTTCCGAGCGCGTGATCGACCTGAAAACCGGAAAAGAGCAGACGTTTGAAAATCAGGTGGCTATCCCGTTCGGGAAAAACGGAAAAAGTCTGCTGCTCATTTCCGAGGAGGGCTTCTCCCTGCGGAAGGATGGAGAAAACGAAACACGGTTTCTGCTCTCCTTTTCCGAGTTCGGCGACTTTGCTCTGAACGCGGCGGGTGACGAGGCATTTTCTGCCGGGAGCGACGGCAGTTACGTTCTGTATGCGGACGGAAGGGTCGAAAAGATTTCCGACGGTTATCTTTTTCCGGTCTGCGCGTCAAGCGGCTATTATTATTCAAAAGAAATCCCGTCTTTTAAAAACTGCTTCTGCATTGACGTAGATATCTGCATTGACGTAGATAAATATATCAAAAATCTGTATCTGCTCTCAAAGGGCAAGGACGGAAAATCGGTTTCGGTTACGCTTCTTTCCGATCGCTATTATCCGAATTATGAAAACCGCATTCCGGAAAAACGGATGGCGTTTGTCGAAGCCGATCCCGACTTTCCGCAGGGAGAAATGACTATGAAGATCGCGTCGCTTTCGGGTACCCCGGTCGAAACGGTCGGAACCGGAAGGTTTCTGCGGTATGAAATGACGCCCGACGAAAAGGCGCTCGTTTCTCTCGATACAGCGGGGACGCTTTGGTATTACCGCGACGGAACGAATACCGAGCTCGCGAGGGATATCGACATTTTTTCGGTCGCAAAGGACGGGACGGTCGTCGCGCGCTCGAACGACGGCGTTCTTTACGAGATCGACCCGGCGCGGGGAGCAAACGCGCTGATGACGGGAGTCTCTCAGGTCTACCGCTTCCGGCACGGCGTTTTTGCCGCGGTCGAAAACCCCACGGGCGGTACCGCGCTCTTCTATTACGATTCCGGCAAGCTGATCCCCTGCGGCGGCTACGGCGGCAGAACGTATTGAAACGGGACAAGAATATGAAAAAAACGACGGCTTTCGCGATTTTGTACTATCCGATTCTCATCTTGCTTTACGCGGCGTTTCTCTTCCTCGTTTCCGGGCTTTTGGAGATTTCCCGCGGCAGGGATAACCTCGGCTTCGTGATCGCGGTCACTTACGGGACGCTGTTCGTCGGGTTTCCGATCCTCGTATGCGTGCTGATGCGGTTCAGCCTGCTGAAAATGATCGTTGACCCCATCGCCGCCGCCTGCTGTCCGGCGTTTCTGTACGGCGCGATGCTCGTGAACGGGCTTCGCAGAGGCGGGCACGGGCTTTCCTCCGCGTTTCTGACTCTGAACGGGAAGCTTTCGGACGACGGCGGGATGGGATGGGTTTTCCTCATCGGACTGTTTCTCTTCGGCATCGTCGCATCGTTTTCCTTTGCGAGAAGGGAAGGAAAGAGCGTTTCGTTCCGGATCCTCGGAAAGGGGAAATAGTTTTAAGTTTTAAGTTTAACGCAGACGTTCCCGCGCCGATGCAGACGGTCACGGGGACGTCTTTTGTTCTGGCGGTTTCTTTTCTTTTGCCCTACGATGTATTCCCGAAGAAACGCGGACGAGAAAGAAGAATAAGACAGAAAGCATCCCCGTGAATTACGAGGATACCTTTTTCAGTCCCTTTTGAACCGACTTGATGAGGGCACGGTTCTTCGGTTAAAGCTGACGTAGCAGCGCGCAATGCGAAGACACCGAAGGAGGCGGATCGGGACGGGAGATCGCTCATAATAATCTCCCCCGGGAACAAAGAAACTACATTCGGAGAACCCCAATAAAAACTACCCCTTATGCCTCTTTGGTTCTTTCTCGGTCGAGAAAGAACATCGCGTCCCCCGCGTCCCCCGCGTCTCCCCGCATCCCTCGCGCCCCCGTTCCCTATCTCTTGTGCCCGCCGATCTGAGCGTTGCGTTCGCGGGCGGTCGCGGCGGGGAGATAGTCGGCGCCGCGGAGGACGGCGTTTTTGCCGTAGCGGCGGCGGACGCCGAGAAGGGCGAGACGGAGGCGGCGGTGTTCTTCGCTGTCGAGAGGGTCCTCGAAAAGGGAGAGCTGCCGGTATTCATCGTTCCGGACGCGATTGCAGCAGATATTGAGGCGACGGATCGGACAGTCGTGCTTCACGCGGGAGACGTAGACCGAAACGACGGCGGGAATGATAAGCAGATCGGAGGAGGTGGGGTGGGGAAGGGACGCCGTCCCGTGCTCGGGCGGAAGATCGAAATGCGCGGAATAGCCGACGTCCACGGTCAGCGAATCGGTCGTGAAGCCTTTTTCGGCGAGATCGAAGGAAAGATTGTCCGCCATTTCGCGCAGTACGACCAGCGCCTCGTCGTAGGTGTAGTCGCGCGGTAGGATCTGCCCGGAGGAAAGGCTTTTCGATTTCGGAACGTATTCCTTCACGTTTTTCAGCGTGAGCGGCTCCAGCCCCCATGCGTGATTGATCATATCGTCGGCGAGGACGCCGAACAGACGACGCAGAAAATCGCGCGGCGCCGCGGCGATCGCCCCCATCGTGCAGAGCCCGTACTTTTCCAGCTTGAGGGCGGTCTGCTCGCCGATCTGCCAGAAATCGGTCAGGGGGCGGTGATCCCAGAGGTCCCGCCGGTAGCGTTCCTCGTCCAGCTCGCCGATGAAATCGGGCGCGTGCTTTGCCGTGATGTCGAGCGCGATCTTGGTCAGATAGAGATTGGTCCCGATGCCGCAGGTCGCACGCAGACCGAGACGGCGGGTGATCTCGTTCATGATCATGATCCCGATCTCTTTCGCGGACTTTTTGTAGTAATTGAGGTAGCGGGTCACCTCCAGAAAGGATTCGTCGATCGAGTAGGGGGAAACGTCCCCGTCGGCGAGGAAGGAACGGTAAATGCGGTTGATCTCGACCGAATAATCGACGTATTTCTGCATTTGGGGCGTCGCTTTGATGTAGGGAATGCCGCGCGGGATCTCGTAAACGCGGCAGCGGTTCTTCACGCCGAGCGCTTTCATCGAGGGCGAAACGGCAAGACAGATCGTCCCGTCTCCCCGGTCGGGGTCGGCGACGACGAGATTGGTCTTCATCGGGTCCATGCCGCGCTCCACGCATTCCACGGAGGCGAAAAAGGACTTGAGGTCGATACATAAAAATTGCGGTGTCACGGTTTTTCCTCCAAGCAAACATTTGTTCTTTTTCCTGTAGGATCAGTATAGCACAAATGTTCGTTTCCTGCAATCGGCAGAATAGCAAAAGAACAAGCGTTCTTTTTATGGAAAACGGAGGATATCGCCGGACGTATTAACCAAAATGAAAAGTCCCCGCAAAGCAGATGCTTTGCGGGGACGAAAGGGAAGACGAAATTATTTCTTCTTTTTCTTGGCGAGCAGGACGGCGATCACGGCGATCAGCACGACGCCGGCAGCGGAGCAGCCGAGGATCAGAGGCAGGGAAGAGGAGGCGGGATCGTCGGTCTCGTCACCGGAAACGGGATCGGTCACGGAAGGATCGGAAGCGCCGCCGGGGGTACGGGAACTGAAATCGGGCTCGTTCATCCCGGCGATGACGATGTTCTCGCCTTTGTGATCGCCCGATCTGCCTTCGATCTTCATTCCGGTGTAATCGAATCCGCCGGTGAAGGCGGCACGGAAGTTGTCGAACATGATCTCGTCGGAGGCGCAGACGGCGGTTTCGATCTCAAGGGCGAAGATGCGGAAGTAGTTGACGCGGGTGAGGTCGATCGTACCGGTTGGAACGCCGTCCGTAAAGGAAAGATAAACGGTGTTCCAACCCTCTTCAAGCCCGGTTGAAAGCGAGTTTTTCAGGTGCCACGCAAGCTCCTCTTCGTCGCATTTGCCGGCGGAAGAAATCTCAAAACAGAGCTGACCGAAGTGGGAGATCAGCGCCGCGTCGGACACGTAGATCTCAAAAGCGATCGCGTCGCATTCCGTGAGGTCAACGGGATCGAAACTGTAGGCGTTTGCGAAGGAAGCGCCCCTCGTGGAGAAGCAGACGCATCCGCCGCCCTCCGCGGGATCGCGGGTGTCGAGCGTGAAATTGCCGAACTTTTCCTCGCAGTCGTTGAGGACGATCACGTTTTTTTCGGTTCTTGCCGAGACCGGCAGAACGAGTGCGGAAAATACGGTAAGGAGCAGGAGCAGGGCACAGAATTTCTTCATAACGAAGTCCTCCGGATGGGAAAATTACATAACTTTCTAAAATAATAGTAGCATATTTCGGGGGCGTTGTCAAGCGAAAACCCGAAAAATGCCGTCAGAATGCAAAAAAGCCTTGACTTTTCCCTTGCTTTTATTATATAATATTCTTGTAAAAATGTGGTCTCCCGGATCGTTCCGGAAGACCGGACGGAGGCTGCCATGCAGAAAAACAGGATCACGCGGGCGCTTCTCCTTCTGCTCTCGTTCGTTCTTCTTTCCGCTCTGCTCGTTTCCTGCGGGGAAAAAGAGAGCGGGCTGAAGATCGCAGAGGAAGGGAAGCTCCTTTATACCATCGTTCGCCCCGAGCTCGCCGAAAAGACGGTGTCGAGCGCGGCGGCGCGTCTCCGCAAGAATGTGGTCACCCTGCTCGGCGGTGACGACGAGTGCGTTTCTCTCGTCACCGACTGGGAACAGTCCTACGACTGGGACGAGATCGCTGCCCGCCCCGAGATCCTCGTCGGCAAGACCAACCGTCCGGAATCGACCGAAGCGGCAGAAGCGCTCGGACCGGATGAGGTCTGCGTGAAGGCCGTCGGCAATAAGATCGTCATCCTCGGTTTTGACGACGCGCACACCGCACTCGCCTGCGACTGGTTCCTCTCCGAATACTGCGGATATACCGAAAAGGCGGAAGAGACTGTGAAAACGCTGAGCCTGCCTGCCGATCTGAACGTCGTGAAGGCGATGACGGTTCCCGTGACCGCCGCCGACAAGCCGACGATCGTGCAGACGAAATACGAGACCGAAGACGTCGTGGTCGCCGATATCATCGTCGGCGCCGAGAATTACGGCGTTGACCCGACCGGAGAAAAGGATTCCTCCGCCGGCATCGCCAAAGCGCTGAAGGCGTGCGAGAGCGCGGGCGGCGGCACGGTCTTCCTCCCTGCCGGGACCTATAAGATCACCAAGCCCTTCAAGATCCCCGCTTTCGTCACCCTGCGCGGCGACTGGCAGGATCCCGATCTCGGGCACGAATACGGCACGATCCTCGTGATGGATATCGACAGCAAGGACAACGTCGGCACCGGCACGATCCAGATCGGCGGCTCGGGCGGCGCCTACGGGCTGACCGTTTATTATCCCGCGCAGTCGATCGACGACGTGAAGCCTTATCCTTTCACCTTCTACGTTCCCGGCTCGATCGACCAGAAGGACTTCATGGCGTCCACCGTCCGCAACGTCACGATCATCAACGGCTATTACGGCGTCGGCGCCTGCACGATGAGCGCCGGACACGAACAGCTCACCGTTGAGAATCTGAAAGGCACCTTCCTGAACATCGGTCTCTTCATCGGCACCTCCTCCGACGTCGGTACCTGCACCAACATCGAAATGTCGCCGAAATACTGGCTTGAATTTGCCGAAGCGATGGGATACGAAAAACCCGACGAGGCAAAGCTGAAGGCTTATACCCGTAAGAACGCGGTCGGTCTGCACCTTGCCGACGTGGAATGGACGCAGTACACCCATCTGACCCTCACCGATCTGAAATACGGCGTCAACATCGTCCACGCGACGCGCATCCAGTTCGCGGGCTGCTTCTACGATACGATCATCAGGGATACCGACATCGCCGTCCTCGCCGAGGACCTTGACTCCCGTTGGGGCGCCGAGTTCTCGAACTGCTGGCTTTCCGGCTCGGAATACGGCATCGTCAACGAATCCCGCGGTATGATCAAGCTCGCGGGCACGACGGTCGAAGGCGGCACGAAGGGCGATCTTCAGATCGACACCGACAATCTGTCGCAGTACGTCATTGACACCTACGTTTCCTACAAGAAGCCGAAAGCCGTCCTTTATACCGGCTCGTTCGACAAGACCGGAAAGACCGATATCGGTCCCGAGCTGCAGAAGCTGCTTGACGAAGCGGGAAAGACCGGCGGCATCGTTTATCTGCCGGGCGGCAACTACCTTCTGAACACGGCGGTCACGGTTCCCACCGGCGTCGAGCTGCGCGGCTCCTCCCCGATCGCCAACCGTGAAGAGATCGGCTTCGGCGCGGGCACCCGTATCTTCACGCAGTACGGTCACGGCGGCGACGACAAAGCGACCGCTCTCGTCACCCTTTCTCCCGCCTCCGGTGTGAACGGCATCCGCTTCATTTACGACGCGCTCGGCTCTGCCGAGAGAGAATCCGCCTACACCGTCCGCGGCACCGGCGCCGACGTTTACTGCGTCAACTGCTGTGTGACCGGCGCGGGACGCGGCATCGACTTCGCGGGCTGCGACAATCACCTCATCAAGAAGCTGACCTCCTACTGCTACATCAACGACGTACGCGTCGGCGGCAAGAACGGCACGCTGACCGGATTCCTGCACAACGCCACGATCCGTCTGCGCCTCGGCTACACCGGTCGCTACAACGACGTGCCCGATATGGACCCGAACTACGTTGCCCGCATTTACAACACCACGATCGAGATCGTGAACGCCGAAAACGAGCGCATCTGGAGCGCCTTCTCCTACGGCGTTGCTCACATGGTCAGCGCGACCGACTCGACGGGCACCCTCATCGTCAATCTCGGCACCGACAACATCGGCGATTCCACCGCCCAGCACGTGATCTCGGGCGGCGACTATACCGCGATCAACATCATGCGCTACAACGGCATCTCCTACGAAGCGAAGAACGGCGCGAAGGTCACCCTTTACAGCCGTCTCGCCATCGGCGACAAGTTTGAGGACACGCTCAAGCCCTGATCTCCGTTTTTCCCGCCCATTCCGCCGCACCGACGGCGGAGTGGGCGTTTTTCTGAATGAAAGAAGGTACGAATATGGCATTTACGGTTCCCGACAAAATCGTCACCTACGGCACGGGGAAGAACGCGGTCACGGTCAACGTCAAGCTGATCCCGGACGGCGCGATCTCCTGCAAGGATCAATGCTCCTACGTTCTGACCGGAGACCCGGTCAAGGCGAACAAAAAACTGAACGGCGGTACCGGCGTCCCGAAAGGGATCACGGTCCACAACACGCCCGATATTACGGCGGCTGAGGGCACGAACCCCGCCGAGCAGTATCAGCGCGCGACCTATCCGAACTGCAATATGCGCGGCGTCGCGGTCCATTATTGGGTCTGGCACGACGTGATCTGGCAGCAGCTTGACGATTCCGAGCGCGGCTGGCACGCGGCGGACGGTTCCTCCCGCCGGGTCGACCACCGCGGGAATCTGACCGGCGGCAACGTGGACACGATCTCCATCGAGTGCATCGGCGCCGATCCCGAATCGGAGGAAACGCTCGCGCGCCTCGTGGCGCACCTCTGCGTGAAGTACGGTCTGGAGCCGCTTCTTGACGTCTACACCCACAACTATTGGATGCACGGCGGCGACCGCTTCTTCGAGGGCGTCGGCAAGAACTGCCCCTACTACATTCTCCCTCATTGGTCCGGATTCTTACAAAACGTCAATACGATATACTGCGAAATAAAGGAGGCGCTTCCCGAATGAAGCTTTCCACCACCCTCAATCTTTTCATTCTCGATTCCGACAAGGGAATGAGACCCTACTACGACGAGATCCGCAACTACAAGGAGCTCGGCTTCGACTCGCTCGATTTCATCCTCTGCAACGCGCTCGGCAAGGATTCCCCCCTCCGCCGCGACGACTGGGAGGATTTCGGCAAACGGATCGCCGAATTTTCCGAAATGGTCGGCATCGAATATCATCAGTCCCACCTCCCCTACTACAATTTCGCGTATCAGGGCAGGAATCCCGACAAGGACGAGCTGATCCGCCGCTCGGTCATTATGGCGGGCATCGTCGGCGCGAAATGGACGGTCACGCACCCCGCGACGAACTACGATCTGCCGTCTCCCGCCGATTCCTTCCGGACGAACTACGACTATTTCGCGCCCTACGTCGAGCTTGCCGAAAAGAACGGCGTCGGCGTCTGCTTTGAAAATATGGCGGATTTCCGCGAACCGCCCTTCAAGCCGTGGTACTGCGCCAAAGTCGAAGAACTGATCGCCCTCGCCGACAGCTACGGTACCCCCTTCTCAAAGATCTGCTGGGACTTCGGTCACGCCAATCTCGTCTATTCCGATCAGGTCCCCTGCCTCCGCGCGGTCGGCTCACGCCTCAAGACCGTCCACGTTCACGACAACTGGGGTCAGGACGACAACCATCTTCCCGTTTTCTTCGGCAACGTGAAATGGGAACCCATTATGAAGACTCTCACCGGGATCGGCTACGACGGCGTCTTCAGCTTCGAGGTCAAACGTATCCCCTGGACCCTCCCCCTCGAAATGCGCAACGCCCAGTGGAAATACGTCAAAACCTCCGGCGACTATCTGCTCACCTTAGCCTAGGAGATGCGTGTCCTTTCTCTGAGAGAAAGGACCAAAGAGGCATAAGGGGTAAATCATAATTGGACTTCTCCGTATAAAGCGCAGTTTTGAGCGCATTTCACAGCGGCGCCGCCCCGAACCGCACCGGTTCACCCTCGGTTTCTCCGCATTGCGCGCTGCCAGGAAGCGGTTCGCATAGCGTCGTGTTCGCCTACCGTGCAATATAGGAATAGTAACCGAATAAACAGGAAAGCGCCTCTGCCTTTGCAGGGACGCTTTGCTTTTGCCCTCATTTTCCATTTTTCATTTTCAATTTGTGACGCGCAAGATATTTCGCTTCATCAAAAAAGAAGCCCGGCGGTTTCCCGCGGGCTTCTTCTGTTTTGATTTGGATTAAAGCGCTTTGACGATCGCTTCGGTATCCTTTGCGATCATAAGCTCCTCGTTGGTCGGGATGAGGTAAACGGCGACCTTCGAGTTCTCGGTGGAGAGCTTGATGATGTTGGGCTGATGATGGCTCTTTGCGTTCAGCTCGTTGTCGATCTCGATGCCGTAGTACTGCATATCGGTGCAGACGCGCTCGCGGAGCTCGGGGTTGTTCTCGCCCATACCGGCGGTGAAGACGATGGCGTCCAGACCGTTCATGGCGGCGGAGTAGGAGCCGATATACTTCTTGACCTGATAAGCGAGGATGTTGGCTGCGAGCCAAGCGCGGTGGTCGCCCTTGAGGATCGCCGCCTCGATATCACGGGAGTCGGAGGAGATACCGGAAACGCCGAGGAAGCCGCACTCCTTGTTCATATAGTTGGACATTTCGTCGGGGGTGAGGTTCTTCTTCTTCATAATATAGGGAACGATCGCGGGGTCGATCGAACCGCAGCGGGTGCCCATCTCGACGCCGTCGAGGGGAGTGAAGCCCATCGAGGTATCCATGCACTTGCCGCCCTTGACCGCGGAAATGGAGGAACCGTTGCCGATGTGGCAGGTGATGATTTTGGTCTCGGCGGGATTCTTGCCTTCCTTGGCGAGGATCTCGTTCATGATGCCGGAAACGAAGCGGTGAGAGGTGCCGTGTGCGCCGTAGCGGCGGATCTTTGCCTCTTCGACCATATCCCAGGAAAGCGGATAGGTGGAAGCCTGTTCCGGAATGGTCTGATGGAACGCGGTATCAAAGACGAGGACCTGCGGGACGTTCGGCATGACCGCGGTGCAGCCCTCGATGCCCATCAGGTGAGCGGGGGTGTGCAGGGGAGCAAAGTCAACGCAGAGGCGGAGCTTTTCGAGGACCTCGGGGGTGACGAGGCAGCTCTCGAAGAAGTAAGGACCGCCGTGGACCACGCGGTGACCGACTGCCTTGATCTCGCTCATATCCTTGATGACGCCGAGGACGGGATCGGTCAGGGTGTCGATAACGATCTTGGTGGCAACGGCGTGGTTGGGCATTGCGATCTCGCGGACGGTCTTTTCACCGTTCTTCTTGTGCTCGATCTTGCCGTCGATGCCGATGCGCTCGCAGATACCCTTCGCGAGCAGATCGCCGGTTTCGGTTTCGAGAAGCTGATACTTCAGGGAAGAGCTTCCCGCGTTTACAACAAGTACCTTCATAATAATATTTCCTCCGAAATAATTTTTACTCTTGAAATTTGCTGAAAAATGGTGTATGATAATCTCAAACAATACCAATTTATTATACAACACTTTTTTCAAAAAAACAAGGGGTACCGTGAATTTCTCGGAAATTATGGAAATATGACGTCCGTAACCGCAATAATTTGTGAATATAACCCATTTCACCTCGGCCACGCGGCACAGATATCGCATATCCGGGAGAAAAATCCCGATACCGTCGTGCTCGCCCTGATGAGCGGTTCCTTCGTGCAGCGGGGAACGCCCGCGCTTCTGCCGAAGTACGAACGGGCGCGGGGCGCCGTGCTTTCGGGTGCCGATCTCGTGCTGGAGCTGCCGTTTCCGTTCTGCATGGCGCCCGCCGAACGCTTTGCCTCTGCGGGAGTGTATCTGCTCCATTCGCTCGGCGGCGTGGACACGCTCTTTTTCGGGAGCGAATCGGGCGACCTTTCCTCGCTCCGTCTGACGGCGGAACGGACGGCAAGTCCGGAGTACCGTTCCGCGCTTGCGGAGACGGCGATGAAAGCAAAGCATACCGCGCTTTCCTATCCGCGCCTCGCGGAGGAGGTCTACCGCACGCTTTACGGAGAGGGCTATCCCGTCACGCCGAACGATATCCTCGGGGTCGAATATCTCCGTGCGCTCGACCGCTTTCACGCGAAGATCGTACCGGAGACCGAAAAGCGCGTCCCCGGCTATTCGGCGACGGCGGCAAGGGAAGCGATCCTCACCGTCCCGCAGGACGAGGCGGCGCTTTCGCGGCTGATCCCGCCCGAAACGCTCGCTCTGCTCCGTTCGGTCCCGACCGCCGACGAACGGCGGTTGGAGGGCGCGATCCTGTCGTTTTACCGTCTTGCCGATCCGTTTTCCCTCCGTTCGCTTCCGGGTTACGTTCCCGGGTTGGAATACCGTCTGACCGGAGCGGCGAACGAGGCGGAATCTCTTTCCGATTTTTACGGCATCCTCCGTACCAAAAAGGAGACCGACGCGTCGCTCCGCAGGCTCGTTTATTACGGTCTGCTCGGCGTGACCGGAGACCTTCTTTCCGGTCTCCCGCGCTATACCTCCCTCCTTGCGGCGAACGCGAAGGGCTGTGCCGCGCTGAAGGAACTGAAAAAGACCGCGCTCCTTCCCATCCTCACCCGTCCCGCCGAGGGAAAAAAACTGACCGGCGGCGCCGCGATGCAGTTTGAGGCGTCGGTCCGCGCCGACCGGATCTACTCTCTCGCGAAATCCTTCGACCGGGCGGAAAACCCGTTCCGGAAAACGCCTTATATCGAAGAATAAGAAACAGCAAAACTATACTTTTTGCTTTTTCCGGAATCCCGATACGATTTGTATCTCCCGAATGATAAACCGAGCGTTTTTTCCGTGAGCGATGGGCAGAGAATGAAAGCGTGACGTACAGACCGTTTCCCTCCGCAGGAGGGCTTCCAAAGGGAGGGGCGCGGTTAGACGTTTTCTCAAAAACGTGTTTTTGAGAAAACGCCGTCAGCCCCGCCCGTTGGTCTCTCTTTCTGCCGAGGCTCTTTCTCCGACGGAGAAAGAGCCGGAAGCGTGTCGTGCGAAAATGCATTCGCCAATCATTATTTTGATAGTCCGGACAGTAACCTGTCAATTCTGACAGTAATCTTTTTCAAGAAAGGCGGCAATACGATGAAAGACCTGAAAACAGCGAAATACCTGCGCGCACCCGAGGAATACGGCTCGGTTTGTCCCGCGTTCCGGAAGCAATTCAGACTGGAAAAGCCGATCCTCCGGGCGGTGCTGACCGTCACGGCGATCGGACTCTACGAAGCGGAGCTGAACGGAAAGCGGGTCGGCGCCTTTGAGCTTGCCCCCGGCTGGACCAACTACAAAAAGCGTCTGCAGGTACAGGAATACGACGTTTCGGCAATGCTGAAGGAACGCAACGTCCTCACGCTGACCCTCGGCGAGGGTTGGGCGTGCGGCAGGATCGGCTGGTCTGCAGGGCAGGGAGGCTTCTTCCCGCGTCCCGCCGTGATCGCGCTCCTGACCCTCACCTTTGAGGACGGCACCGAGGAAACGGTCCCGACCGACGAAAGCTGGGAATGCGGAAAGACTCCGATCCTCTTCTCGGGCATCTACGACGGCGAGACCTTCGACGCCCGCGTCGCCCCCGATTTCACCGACGCGCCGCTGATCGCCGACTACCCGAAGGATATTTTCATCCCGCAGGAGGGCGAGGAGATCCGCGAAAAGGGAACCGTGACCGCGAAAAAGGTTTTCACGACCCCGAAGGGCGAAACCGTTCTCGACTTCGGGCAGGAATTCACCGGACGCCTTTCGATCACCCCGCACGGCAAGGCGGGCGACGTCTGCCGGCTCGTTCATTTTGAGGTCCTCGACAAGGACGGCAACGTCTATCTCGAAAATCTCCGCTCCGCGAAGCAGACCGTGACCTATCTCTGCTCCGGCGAAGAGGGCGAGACCTATCATCCGCATTTCTCCTTTCAGGGCTTCCGCTTCGTCAAGGTGGAAAGCTGGCCCGGAGAGGTAAAGACCGAGGATTTCACCGGAACCGTTCTCTGCTCGGATATCCGCCGGACGGGCACCTTCCTCTGCTCCGATCCCGACGTGAACCGCCTCTATCAGAACGTGATCTGGGGGCAGCTATCGAACTTCGTTGACGTCCCGACCGACTGTCCGCAGCGCGACGAGCGCCTCGGCTGGACGGGCGACGCGCAGGTCTTCTGCCGCACGGCGGCGCTGAACTTCGACGTGCGGAAATTCTTCACCAAATGGCTGAACGACATGGCGTCCGAGCAGCTCCCGGACGGCGGCATCCCCGCCGTCATTCCCGACGCCCTGCACGGAAACGGCCGCTGTTCCTCCGGCTGGGCGGATTCCGCGACCATCGTTCCGTGGCAGATGTATCAGGTCTACGGCGACAAGTCCTTTCTTGCGCGTCAGTTTGACACGATGAAGGGGTGGGTCGATTACATCCGCGCGCAGAGCGACCGCGAAACGATCTGGAACACAGGCCATCACTACGCCGACTGGCTCGCACTCGACCATCCGACCGACCAGAAGGGTGCGACCGACCACGGTCTGATCGCAACCGCGTATTTCTCGTATTCGGTAAAGCTTCTCGTCGCGGCGGGGCAGATCCTCGGAAAGGACGTTTCCTATTATGAGGAGCTCTGGTACCGCATCAAGCGCGACTTCAACGAGACCTACCGTCCGAACGGGCAGTTCGTCACGCCGACGCAGACCGCACACGCGCTCGCGCTGCATTTCGGTCTTGTTGACGATACGAAGGAATGCGCCGCCTCGCTCGTCCGTCTGATCCGCGAAAACGGCACCGCGCTGAACACCGGCTTCCTCGGCACCTCGGTGCTGATGGAGACCCTGACCGAAAACGGATATCCCGACGTCGCCTACGATCTGCTCCTCCGTCACGAATTCCCCTCGTGGCTCTTCTCGGTCGATATGGGCGCGACGACGATCTGGGAGCACTGGGACGGCATCCGTCCCGACGGCGGAATGTGGAGCGCCGCGATGAACTCCTTCAACCATTACGCCTACGGCGCGGTGGCAAGCTGGATGTATTCCTGCGCCGCCGGCATCCGTGCCGACGAAAACGCCCCGGGCTTTACGCATTTCTATCTGAATCCGATCCCCGACCCGCGTCTTTCCTTCGTGCAGGCGACCTTTGAGACCGATTCCGGCACGATCGCCTCGGCGTGGAAGACCGAGGGGGACGAGATCACCTTCGATTTCACGGTCCCCGAAGAGAAGACCGCGACCGTGATCCTCGGCACCGAGACCTTCAAAGTCAACCCCGGCACCTACCGTTTTGTCCGCAAAGCCTCCGATATCCTCGCCGCGCGCTGATTCTCCGACCGGAATAAAAAGAAAAGGAGTTCCGCAATGAAACTCAACTACAAACGCACGATTCTCGTCGGCCTCGCCTTCCTTTCGATCTGCGCCTTCTGGCAGATGTACGACGGTGTGATCCCGCTGATCCTGAAAGAAACCTTCGGGATGAACGAGGCGATCGCCGGTGTCATTATGGCGGCGGACAACGTCCTCGCCCTCTTCCTCCTCCCGTTTTTCGGCTCGCTCTCAGATAAGAGCAGCGCGAAAATGGGCAAACGGATGCCCTTCGTCCTCTTCGGCACCGGGCTTGCGGTCATTTTAATGAACCTCCTCCCGGTCTTCGATAACGCCTACGCCGCATCGGCAGCACCGTGGAAGCTGATCTCCTTCGTCGTCGTGCTCGGGCTCCTGCTCGTCGCGATGGGAATCTACCGTTCTCCCGCCGTCGCGCTGATGCCCGACGTGACCCCCAAGCCCCTCCGTTCCCGTGCAAACGCCGTCATCAACCTGATGGGCGCGGTCGGCGGTATCATCTATCTCGGTCTTGCCGCCGTCCTCTATCCGGCGTCGAAGACCGAAAACGTGCCTCACGTCGATTATCAGCCGCTTTTCATCATCGTCGCGGCGCTGATGTTCGTCTCGGTCGGCGTGCTCCTTCTCACCGTGAAGGAGAGAAAACTGACCGAGGAGAATCAGGCGCTCGAAAAGGAGCATCCCGAATGGAACCTTGCGGACGACGACGGCTCGGGAAACGAGCGTCTGCCCGCTCCGGTCGTGAAGAGCCTGATCTTCCTGCTCGCCTCGATCTGCCTCTGGTATATGGGCTACAACGGCGTCACGACGTGGTTCACCACCTACGTTGACGAGGTGATGGGGCAGGGACTCGGCGGTTCCTCCACCTGCCTGCTCGTCGCCACCGCCGGCGCGATCGTTTCCTATATCCCGATCGGTCTGCTCGCCGCGAAGATCGGCAGACGCCGCACCATTATGATCGGTGCCGCCGCGCTCGCCGTCTGCTTCGGTGCCTGCTATTTCCTCACCACCGCTTTCCATTCCATCAACGCGATCATGTTCGTCGTTTTCGTGCTGATCGGCTTCGCGTGGGCGGCGATCAACGTCAACTCGCTCCCGATGGTCGTTGAAATGTGCCGCGGCTCCGATATCGGCAAGTTCACCGGCTATTATTACACCGCTTCGATGGCGGGGCAGGTCCTGACCCCCATCCTTTCGGGCGCGCTGCTGAAATACGTCAGCTACCGCACGCTCTTCCCCTACGCCGCTCTCTTCGTCGCGCTGTCCTTCGTCACGATGCTCTTCGTCCGCCACGGCGACGCCGCTCCGGCACAGAAGAAGGACCTGCTCGAGCACTTCGACTTTGAAGACTGAATGGGATGCCGCACTAACGCGCAAGCATCCCCGGCAAATACGGCTCGGCGGCTGAACGCCGCCGTTTTGGCACGTTTGCAACGTAAAAAATGGTGCTTTTCGAGCCCAAAAACGCCGTATATTGCGCAAAACCGGCCGCAATTCCGGAAGAAAGGAAACTTTCGTTTCGCGAAAGCCATGGTCAAAAAATGAAGATCCTGCTGATCCTGATCCTGTCTTTGATGCTGCTCGCCATCTTTGCGATGTGGTTTACTTTGCCGTCGCTCCGGGGACATCCGGCACTCGTCGTGCTGAAGACGTACCGCTATATCGCGCACCGCGGGCTCCACGACGAAAAGCACGGGATCCCGGAAAACTCAATGGCGGCGTTCCGGCTTGCCGTGGAGAAGGGATACCCGATCGAGACCGACCTGCACCTGACCGCAGACGGGAAAATCGTGATCTTTCACGATAAGACCCTCGAAAGGATGTGCGGGACCGCGAAACGGCCGGAGGAAATGACCCTCGCCGAGCTGAAGGAACAGAAGCTTGCGGGAACGGAGGAAAGGATCCCCACCCTTGAGGAATTCCTTGCCCTCGTGGACAAAAAAGTGCCCGTTCTGCTGGAATTCAAGGCGGAGGGCTTCTCGGTCGGCAAGCTCTGCCGCACGGCGGACGCCGTCCTCTCGCGCTATCGCGGCGTCTATTTTATCCAATCTTTTCAGCCCGCCGTGCCGACGTGGTACCGCTTCCACCGCCCCTCGGTCTGCCGCGGACAGTTGTCCGCCGCGTTCCGGGATAAGAACGTCGGGATGCGGTTCCTCGGCGACCTCGGCTTCAACGTCTTCTGCCGCCCCGATTTCATTTCGTACGAGCAGGAAACGTCCGCGCATCCGATGCGGAAGCTCTCCGCGTTCTACGGCGCTTATCAGATCGGATGGACGTTTCGGAAGCAGGAGGAGATCGACGAAAAGAAAAAAGAGTTTGAGGTCTTCATTTTCGAAGGCTTTGAACCCCAAAAATGATCGAAAGACCGCCCCGGCGTTTTGCCGACGACGGTCTTTCTTTGTGCCTTTTCTGCTTTTCCGATTCTTGACAACCGCTCCGAAACGTGGTACAATAATATGAATAAATATTTTTGATTCCGGATGTTCCGGGGAAAGGACCGTTATGACGCTTCAACGAATCCCGCACCTGCTCGCGGTGCTGCTTTGCCTAGTTTTTCTGATCCTTGCCGCCGCGGGATGCGCGAATCCGGGCGCCCCGTCCGGTAAAACGACCGATGACGGAACGAAAGAACCGACTGCGGAGGAAGCCGATATGCTGACAATCCACGTTGATCCGGTGAACGGATCTGATGAAAACGACGGAACCGCCGCCGCGCCGCTGAAAACGGTTTCCGCGGCGAAGAATGCCGTCCGCGCGGCGTCTGCCGACAGGGACGTGACGGTCGTTCTCGCGGGCGGGACGTATTACCTCTCCGAAACGCTTGCTTTCACGCCCGAGGACGGCGGCAGAAACGGTCATACCGTGACCTACGAGGGCGCGGAAGGACAGACCGCGATCCTTTCGGGCGGCGCGCCCCTTTCCGGGTGGACGCTCGCCGACCAAGCGAATAATATCTGGGTCTGTGATGCGAAGACGGCGCTTTCCGCTTTCAAAGACGGCTTTGCCCCGCGCGATCTCCGCGTCAACGGCGTCCGCGCGACGATCGCCCGCACGGCGGAGAACCTTTTCACGGCGGCGTTTGACGATAAAACGCTTACGACCGACCTGAAGATCGCCTCGGGACTGAAAAATCCCTCGGATGTCTGCCTCGTGCTCCGCAATATGTGGACCGAATCCCGCGTCCGCGTTTCCTCGGCTTCTTCTTCGGGCGGAAAGACGACCTTCACGATGGTGCAGCCCGCGTGGAAAAACTATAACGTCACGGCGGGTCTCGGCGGCGCGGCGATCAGCGCGAACCAGTTCGCCTTCCTTGAAAACGCTTACGAATTCCTCGATCTCCCCGGCGAATGGTACGCCGATACCGCGGAGGGGAAGGTTTACTATATCCCGCGCTCCGGCGAGGATATGGCGAAGGCAGAAGCGGTCCTCGGCTGTCTCGAAGAGGTCGTGACGGTAAAGGGAACGAAAAAGGAACCCGTCACCGGGCTTTCCTTCCGCAATCTCACCTTCTCGGATTCCACGTGGCTGCAGGCGGAGACCGACGAGGGTCTGCTGACCATTCAGGGCAACGTCTATAAGGCCGCTTCGATGACGGCGGACACCACCTTCGACAATTCCAAGTGGCTGATGCCGAAGGCGGCAGTTTACGGCGAATATCTGAAAAACGTGACCTTCACGGGCTGCCGCTTCACCTGCCTCGGCGGCACGGGGCTGTGGCTTTCAGAGGGCGTGAAGAGCAGCTCGGTCACGAAGAATTCCTTCACCGATCTTGCGGGGAGCGGCATCATGCTCGGCTCCTTCACCACCGAATTCCACGACTGCGTGAAAAAGGACGGCTCCAACCTTTCCGCGACGGAATACCGCCTCACCGAAAACAATAAGATCACCGATAACCGCGTCAAAAACGTCGGCGCGGGGTATTCCTCCGCCTGCGGGATCATGGTCGGCTACGTGAAAAACGCCGATATTTCCTATAATACGATCTCCGATCTGCCCTATACCGGCATCAGCTACGGCTGGGGATGGGGCTGCAACGGGCAGGAAATGCGCGGCGCGTACTACGAGGACGAAGACGGCGAATTCCTCTTCGGCGGCAGTACGATCAGCCATAACCATATCGAAAACATTATGAACGTGCTGTTTGACGGCGGCGGGATCTATACCCTCGGCAGAAACGACGGCACCGATATCAGCGGAAACTATATCGTTTCGGTCAACAACGACTACGGCGGAATCTATCTCGATAACGGCTCGCAGGGCTTCACGGTCGCAGACAACGTCCTCGTTTCCTGCCACCGCAACTATATCTATAAGGGCGACTTCAACGAGATCTGCGGCAACTACGCAAAGAAGGCGGAGGCACCCGATATGCCGATGTACGAACCGCTCGACGCCGCCCATCCGCAGTACACCTTCCGCGACAATTACCTCTCCGACGAGGCGGCGGAGGAAGAGATCCTGCTTGCTGCCGGGGCAAGAGGTTAAATACAGAATAACACGTTTCCCGAAAGGACTGTGACAACAAGATGAAAAAAGCGATCACCTTCACGAAAGAATCCCTCTATGAACAGTGCGAAGCGGCGGGCGTTTCGCTCCCCTACGCGGAGGATCTGTCCCCGCTTGCCGAAACGGCAGAAATTGCCGGACATCTTTTCCCGAACCGTCTTGCCTGCCAGGCGATGGAGGGCTGCGACGGTACCGCCGACGGCCGTCCCGACGAGCTGACGAAGCGCCGTTACCGCCGCTTTGCCGAAGGCGGTGCGGGACTGATCTGGTTCGAGGCGACCGCCGTGATGCGGGAGGGCAGGGCAAATCCCCGTCAGCTCTGGATCACCGAGGACAACCTCGATTCCTTCAAGCGCGAGGTCGAGGAGATCAAAGAGACCGCGATGAAGAAAAACGGGTACGCCCCCGTTATCGTGATGCAGGCGACCCATTCCGGCAGATACAGCAAGCCCGACGGCGTTCCCGCGCCGCTGATCGCCTATCACAGCCCGATCTTTGAGAAGGATCATCCGATCTCCGACGACCGCATCGTCACCGACGAATACCTCGACCGCGTGGGCGAGGCGCTTGTGAACGGCGCGCGTCTTGCCGAAAAAGCGGGCTTCGACGGCGTGGATATCAAGGCGTGCCACCGCTATCTGAACTGCGAGCTACTTTCCGCCTTCACCCGTCCGGGACGCTACGGCGGCAGCTTTGAAAACCGTACCCGTCTCCTCCGCGAAAGCGTCGCGGGCGCAAGACAGGTCTGCGGGGAGAACTTCCTCGTTTCCACCCGTATGAACGCTTACGACGGCTTCCCCTATCCCTACGGCTTCGGCGTCACAGAGGGCAACGGCATCACGCCCGACTTCACCGAGGCGAAGGAGATCCTGCGGATGCTCTCCTCGCTCGGCGTGAAGCTGGTCAATATCACGATGGGCAATCCGTATTTCAATCCCCACGTCAACCGCCCCTACGTGCGCGGCGGCTACGAACCGGAGGAAGCGCCGATCTTCGGCGTCGCGAGAATGCTGAACGGCACCGCGGAACTGAAAAAAGCGGTCCCCGGAATGAAGCTGATTTGCTCCGGTCTTTCCTACCTCGGCACCTCGGCACCCCACGTCGTTTCGGCGTTCGTGAAGGACGGCGGCTTCGACTTCGCCGGCTTCGGCAGAACGATCTTCGCCTATCCGGATTTCGCCCGCGATATCCTTTCGGGCGGAATGAAGAAGGAAAAATGCTGCATCGCCTGCTCGAAATGCACCGAGATCATGCGCACGCCCGGCGGCACGCCCGGATGCGCGATCCGCGACCCGCTTTATACCGAACTGTACCGGAAAATCTTTTCCAAATAATCATATATAATAAAGGTGAGAAATACGATGAAAACCGCAATGGTGACCGGATGCCTCGGCGGCATCGGAAAAGCAACGGCAGAGATCTTTCTTGCGGCAGGCTATACCGTTTTCGGTATGAGCCGCCGCGATCCCGAAAAGGCAAAAGAGATCCTTTCCCATGAAAACTTCGTTTACGTGCAGGGCGACGTCGCAAGCAGTGAGGACAGAAAGCGTTTCGTGGAGACCGCCGCCGAGGCGGGACGGATCGACGTTCTCGTCAACGTGGCGGGCGTCGCGCCGAAGGTACGGAACGACCTCCTCGAAATGACCGAGGAAAGCTACGACTACGTGATGGACATCAACACCAAGGGCACGCTGTTTCTGACGCAGGCGGTCGCCAACCGGATGAAGGAAAACGAGCCGATTGACGGCATCCGCGGCTATATCTGCAATACCTCCTCGCTCTCCGCCTACGCCGTTTCGGTCAACCGGGGCGAGTACTGCGTCTCGAAGGCGGGCGTTTCGATGATCACCGCGCTCTTTGCCGAGCGCCTCGCCGAGTACGGCATCCCGGTCAACGAGATCCGTCCGGGCATCATCGCCACCGAAATGACGGCGGGCGTCAGGGAAAAATACGACCGTCTGATCGAGGGCGGACTTCTCCCGATCAAGCGCTGGGGTCAGCCCGAGGATATCGCCAAGGCGGCGTTTGCCCTCTGCACCGGCGCGCTGCCCTATATGACCGGGCAGTCGGTCGATATCGACGGCGGCTTCCATATCCGGAGTCTGTGATGATAATTTACGAATACGGCGCGGTGGTCGTCGGCTCGGGCGCGGCGGGATGGAACGCCGCCTGCCGGATTGCCTCGTTCGGGAAGAAAACGGTCGCGCTCGTCACCGAAAACGTGCTTGCCGGGACCTCCCGCAACGCAGGGAGCGACAAGCAGACCTACTATAAGCTCTCGCTCTCCGGTTCCCATCCGGACAGCATTTGCGCGATGGCGGAGGATCTCTTCGCGGGCGGCGCGGTCGACGGAGACAACGCCCTCTGCGAGGCGGCGCTTTCGGTCCCCTGCTTCCTGAACCTCGTTTCGGCGGGCGTGGAATTTCCGACCGACCGCTACGGCTGCTATACCGGCTATAAGACCGACCACGATCCCGGCGAACGCGCGACGAGCGCGGGACCGCTGACCTCGAAGTTTATGACCGAGGCGCTCGAAAAGCGTGCAAGGGAAATGAAGATCCCGGTCTTCGATCACCTGACGGCGGTCGAGGTCCTGACCGTCCCGACGAAAACCGGACGGAAGACCGTCGGTCTCCTCTGCGTCGACGAAAAGGGAGGCCTCACCGCCTTCCGCACCGAAAACGTCGTCCTCTGCACCGGAGGTCCCGCGGGGCTCTACGCCGACAGCGTGTATCCCGCTTCCCAGACCGGTTCGACCGGACTCGCGCTCCGTGCAGGAGCGGAAACGCAGAACCTCACCGAGTGGCAGTACGGTCTTGCCACCGTTTCTCCGCGCTGGAACGTGTCGGGCACCTATATGCAGGTGCTCCCCTGCTTCGTCTCAGTCGGAGAGGACGGGGACGAGCGGGAATTCCTCCTCGACGATTTCGGCGGCGATCCCTATGCCGCGCTCTCGGCGGTCTTTCTCAAGGGCTATCAGTGGCCCTTCGACTCCGCGAAAGCCGAAAACGGCTCCTCGGTCATCGACCTCCTCGTCTACCGCGAAGAAAAAATGAAGGGCAGAAGGGTATATCTCGACTACCGGAAAAACCCCTTCGGACTGAAGGAGATCGACTTTTCCCGCCTTTCCGACGAGGCAAGGGTCTATCTTGAAAAATGCGCCGCCTGCTTCGGCACACCGATCGAAAGACTGGAAAAAATGAACGCTCCCGCGATCGCGCTCTACCGCTCGAAGGGCGTTGACCTTGCTTCGGAACGGGTGAAAATCGCCCTCTGCGCCCAGCACCATAACGGCGGCATCTCTGTCGATCACCATTGGCAGACCCGCGTCACGGGGCTCTACGCCGCCGGTGAATGTGCCGGAACGCACGGCGTCAGAAGACCGGGCGGAAGCGCGCTCAACGCCGGGCAGGTCGGCTCGCTCCGCGCCGCGGAGCATCTGTCCTTCATAGAAAAAGCGCCGGTCACCGACGCGGAGTTTGAGACCGCGCTTGCCGATGCCGAAAAAACACATCTTGCTTTCCTCTCTTCGCTGACCGACGGAGAGGAAAACGCCCTTTCTCTCATCCGCCGGGTGCGCGACGGGATGAGTAAGGTCGGCGCGGCGATCCGTGAACCGGACGCGATCGCGGCGTTCCTTTCCGAGCTGAAAAAAGAGGAAGAAAACCTTTCCTCGCTCCGCACGCCCGACGCCTTTGCCGCTTACCGCGCGAAGGATCTGATCGTCACCGCTCTCGCTGTGCTGACCGCGATGCTCGATTACGCGGAAACGGTCGGCGCTTCGCGCGGCTCGGCGATCACGGTGAGCAAAAACGGCGTTCTCCGCCCCGGGCTCCCCGAGGCGTTCCGCTTCCTGCCGCCGACCGGCACCGCCGCGGACAGGATCCAGACCGTGTCGCTCGACGGGGAAGGACAGCCGAAAGCCGCTTGGCGTCCCGTCCGTCCGATCCCCGATACCTCCGATTCCTTCGAGGTCGTGTGGCAGGGCTACCGCGAAAACAGAAACCTGAAATGAGGCTTTGAAAATGAAAAAAGACGGCATCACGCCCGACCCGGCGGCGGTTTTTCCGCTCCGCGTCGGGGAATCGGTGACGAATATCCGCCCGACGGTAACGAACCCGAATATCACGGTCGGCGATTTCACCTATTTTTCGGACGCCGATTTTGAAAAGCACGTCACCCACCTTTACGAATGGAACGGCGATAAGCTCGTGATCGGGAAGTTCTGTCAGATCGCGGCGGGCGTCGAATTCGTAATGAACGGCGCGAACCATCAGATGAACGTGCTGACGACCTTTCCTTTCTACATTATGAAGGGTTGGGAGATGCCCCCGCCCGAACCCTCCGACCTCCCGCTGAAGGGAGATACCGTGGTCGGGAACGACGTGTGGATCGGTCAGAACGTCACGGTGCTTCCCGGCGTGCATATCGGGGACGGCGCGATCATCGGACTGAACAGCACCGTCGCCTCGGATATTCCGCCTTACGCGGTCGCCGTCGGCGACCCGGCAAGGGTGGTACGGTACCGCTTTGACGAGGAAACGGTCGCTTTTCTTGAAAAACTGCGTTGGTGGGACCGCTCCGTCGAAGAGATCAACGAAATGATCCCGTATCTCACCTCCTCCGACCCCGGGGCGTGGGAAAAACTGAAAGAGTACCTCTGAATCATACCGCCTTCATACGAGGGCGGCTTTTTCTTTATGCTCGGAAAACGCGATACGACGCTGCCGAAAGGGAAGCGGACGCGATCGAGGTGCGGCGGGGGACAGAGCCCCCGCCCTACGATGTACTTCCAAAAAAAGCGGACGGGAAAGAGGTACAATCCCTCACCCGCTGTGCGGGAGCTCCCGCAGATCCGAAGGATTTGAAACCAAGGGAGCCCTCACACCGCCCAAAGATTAGCGGACGAGAAAGAAAAAAAGACAGAAGGCATCCCCGTGACGAATCACGGGGATGCCTTTTTCAGTTACTTTTGAACCGACTGAATGAGGGTGCGGTGCTTCGGATAAAGCTGACGCAGCAGCGCGCAATGCGAAGACACCGGGGGAGGCGGATCGGGACGGGAGATCACCGAAGATGATTTCTCCCGGGAACAAAGAAGCTGTATTCGGAGTACCCAAACATTATGTACCCCTTATGCCTCTTTGGTTCTTTCTCTCAGAGAAAGAACATCGCGTCCCCTCGCATCCCCGCGTTCGTTGCCCTTCGCATTTCGCACAAAATTTGTGCCGTAAATTTATGACGCAAAAACCACAAGATATTGTATAAATCTATTGACAGCACACTAAATATATGATATACTCTTTCACGAACGCTGACGGGGAAGAACCCGCCCGTCTTTTCATCCGTGCCCAAAAGGTTGATATAAAGAAGAAAAGAGAGAAAGAGGAAAAGAAATGTACAACGTAGTAAAACGCGACGGCAAAATCGTTGAATTTGATCTGAACAAGATCAAAGCGGCGATCATCAAGGCATTTGAGGCCTGCGAAAAGAACTATCACCCCGATATGATCGACTTTCTGGTCCTGAAGGTCACCTCGGATTTTGAGCCGAAGGTCAAGGACAAGCTGATCACGGTCGAGGCGATCCAGGACAGCGTCGAGAGCGTCCTCAGCAAGGCAGGCTACGACGACGTGGCAAAGGCGTATATCCTTTACCGTAAGCAGCACGAGAAGCTGCGTAATCTGAGCGACACCATCATCGACTACAAGAAGACGGTCGACGATTATCTGAAGATCAACGACTGGCGCGTGAAGGAAAACTCCACCGTCACCTATTCGGTCGGCGGTCTGATCCTTTCCAACTCGGGCGCGATCACCGCGAACTACTGGCTCTCCGAGGTCTACGACGAGGAGATCGGCAAGGCGCATCACGACGCGGATATCCACATCCACGACCTTTCGATGCTGACCGGTTACTGCGCGGGCTGGTCGCTGAAGCAGCTCATCAAGGAGGGCCTCGGCGGCGTCACCGGCAAGATCACCTCCGCCCCGGCGAAGCACCTCGTTTCCCTCTGCAATCAGATGGTCAACTTCCTCGGCATTATGCAGAACGAGTGGGCGGGCGCGCAGGCATTCTCCTCCTTCGATACCTACCTCGCTCCCTTCGTCAAGGTCGATAACCTCTCGTACTACGAGGTCAAGAACTGCATCCAGTCCTTCGTTTACGGCGTGAACACTCCCTCCCGCTGGGGCACGCAGGCTCCCTTCTCGAACATCACCCTCGACTGGACGGTCCCGAACGACCTTGCCGAGCTGAACTGCATCGTCGGCGGCAAGGAGCTTGACTTCAAGTACAAGGACTGCAAGCCCGAGATGGATATGATCAATAAGGCGTTCCTCGAAACGATGATCGAGGGCGACGCCAACGGCCGCGGCTTCCAGTACCCGATCCCTACGTACTCGATCACTGCCGGCTTCGACTGGTCCGAGACCGAGAATAACCGCCTCCTCTTCGAGATGACCTCGAAGTACGGCACGCCTTATTTCTCCAACTATATCAACTCCGATATGGAGCCGAGCGACGTCCGTTCGATGTGCTGCCGCCTCCGCCTCGACCTCCGCGAGCTCCGCAAGAAGTCCGGCGGCTTCTTCGGCAGCGGTGAGAGCACCGGTTCGGTCGGCGTCGTCACGATCAATATGCCCCGTATCGCGTATCTCGCGAAGGACGAAAAGGATTTCTACGCTCGTCTCGATAAGATGATGGACATTTCCGCCCGCTCGCTGAAGATCAAGCGCACGGTCATCACCAAGTTCCTCGATAACGGTCTGTACCCCTACACCAGACGTTACCTCGGCACCTTCGCCAACCACTTCTCCACGATCGGTCTGGTCGGTATGAACGAAGCCTGCCTCAACGCGAAGTGGATCGGCAAGGACCTGACGAACGAGGAGGCGCAGGAATTCACCAAGGACGTCCTCAACCACATGAGAGAGCGCCTCTCCGACTATCAGGAGCAGTACGGCGATCTCTATAACCTCGAAGCGACCCCCGCGGAATCGACCGCTTACCGCCTCGCAAAGCACGACGTCGAGCGCTATCCCGATATCGTGACCGCTGCGAAGAAGCCGGGCGACACGCCTTACTATACCAACAGCTCTCACCTCCCGGTCGGCTACACCGAGGACATCTTCTCGGCGCTTGACATTCAGGACGAGCTGCAGACCCTTTATACCTCCGGTACCGTCTTCCACGCCTTCCTCGGCGAGAAGCTGCCCGACTGGAAGTCCGCCGCGAACCTCGTCCGCAAGATCGCGGAGAACTATAAGCTCCCGTACTACACGCTTTCTCCCACCTACTCGATCTGCAAGACCCACGGCTATATCGCGGGCGAGGTCTTCGAGTGCCCCGAGTGCGGCGAAAAGACCGAGGTTTACAGCCGTATCACCGGTTATTACCGTCCCGTTCAGAACTGGAACGTCGGCAAAACGCAGGAGTTCAAGGACCGCCGCGTTTACGACCTCTCCAAATCCTATCTGAACCACGGCAAGCCCGGCGAAGCCGCACAGGCTCCCGCGGAGGAAAAGAAGGAAGAGGCCCTCTCCGACGCCGTGTATCTCTTCGCTACTCCCACCTGCCCGAACTGCAAGATCGCCTGCGCGATCCTCGATAAAGCGGGCTTCGCTTACGAAAAGCTGTACGCCACCGAGCACGCAGACCTCGCGGTGAAGCTCGGTGTCAAGCAGGCGCCCACGCTCGTCATCGTCAAGGACGGCAGCGCCTCCAAGTTCTGCGGCGTTTCGGATATCAAGAAATTCCTGAACGTCTGATCGAACGATATGATTTACGATATCATCGTCATCGGCGGCGGTCCCGCCGGACTGACCGCGGCGGTCTATGCAAGACGCGCCAACAAAACCGTTCTCGTCATTGAAAAAGCCGTCTTCGGCGGGCAGATCACCTACTCGCCGAAGGTGGAGAACATTCCCGGCTTCACGGCGCTTTCGGGCAACGAATTCGCCGAGAAGCTGGTCGATCAGGTGCTCTCGCAGGGCGCCGAGGTCGAATCCGCCGAGGTGCTTTCGGTCACCGACGGGGAAGTGAAGACCGTCCACACCGACGGCGGCGACTTTGAGTGCCGCGCGATCGTCGTTGCGACCGGCGCCCGTCACCGTCTGATCGGTCTGGAAAACGAGGAAAACCTCATCGGCAGCGGCATCTCCTTCTGCGCGGTCTGCGACGGCGCATTCTATCAGGGCAAGGAGGTCGGCGTCGTCGGCGGCGGCAACTCCGCACTGCAGGAAGCCTTGCTTCTGGCAGATCAGGCAAAGAAGGTCACCGTCATCCAGAACCTCGACTTCCTCACCGGCGAAAAGGCACTCTGCGATCAGCTCGCCGCGAAGGACAACGTGGAAGTCATCCTCGGTACGGTCGTGACCGCCGTTCTCGGCGAAAACGATCTGACCGGCGTTACCGTGGAAAAGACCGCGACCGGCGAAAAGAAGGATCTGAAGCTGGACGGTCTCTTCATCGCGATCGGGCTCGTTCCGCAGAACGAACCGTTCGCCGCTCTGATCGACCTTGATCCGCGCGGCTACGCGAAGGCGGACGAAAGCTGTGTCACGGGGACGAAGGGCGTCTTCGTCGCGGGCGACTGCCGCACCAAGCGCATCCGTCAGGTCGCGACCGCGGCTGCGGACGGCGCCATCGCCGCGCTCGCAGCGTGCGATTTCCTCGACGGAAAATAAGAAAACGAAAAATCGTTCCGGTTCGCCGGAACGATTTTTTAACGGTTTTGCAAAAAGGGAAGAGCACGTCGGAGTTCATAAATAATTAACACAAATTCCCCGAAAACGCTTGACAAATACAGTTCCCGCATGGTATAATCAAAAATGCCGCATGATGTCCGGTCTGTGAAAAAGCGCTTTTTCATACGAAAAACGCTTTACCGTACTCAGCGAGTCTTAGCCGCGAAAGCGGTATGAAAGTGAGGTGCTTTTCATGTTTGCTGTTATTGAAACAGGCGGAAAGCAGTACAAAGTCAACGAAGGCGATATTCTGTTCATCGAGAAGTTGGACGTCAACGAAGGTGAGACCGTTACCTTTGACAAGGTGCTGGCTCTTTCCAAGGGTGACTCCTTCGTCACCGGTACTCCCGTCGTAGAGGGCGCTACCGTCACCGCGAACGTCGTGAAGAACGGCCGCGGCAAGAAGATCTACGTTATGAAGTATAAGTCCAAGAAGAACGAAAAGAAGAAGATCGGCCACAGACAGCCCTATACCAAGGTTCAGATCGCCGCGATCAACGGCTGATCCCCGGAAGGGTGTCGGAAATGATCCATATTTCGTTTTTCAAGCGCGGCGGTGTTTATTACGGTTTCAAGGAATCGGGTCACGCGGATTACGCGGAATCCGGTCAGGATATCGTATGTGCGGCTGTGTCCGCGATGACGATGCTCGTCATCAATACCGTTGAGGTAGCCTACGCGTCGAACGTCGATTATACCGTCGACGATGAGACCACCGACGTCCGCGTCATCGCGCTGGACGCTCTGCCCGAAACCGGAGCCGAGCCCGAAAAGCGCTACGCGATCGCGGGTCTTATGTATTCCTACTACCTTCAGCTGATGGATCTGCTGGAGGACTACTACGAATATCTCGACGTTGAAGAGGTCGAGGAGTAAGATCCTCAAACAAATAATACGGAGGAGTAAAGCCATGTTAAAGCTCAGTCTGCAGTTTTTCGCTCATAAAAAGGGTGTTGGTTCTACCAAGAACGGCCGTGATTCCGAGTCCAAGCGCCTTGGCGTGAAGAAGGCTGACGGTCAGGCTGTCGTTGCCGGCAATATCATTGTCAGACAGCGCGGTACCCACATTCTTCCCGGCGAGAACGTCGGCCGCGGCAAGGATGATACCCTGTTCGCGCTCGTTGACGGTAAAGTGAAGTTCGGTCACGTCACCCGTGACAAGAAGAACGTCAGCGTCGTTACCGACTGATTTTCAATGAAAAACCGCCTCCCGCAAACGCGGGAGGCGGTTTTTTGTTTATTCAGGATTCCATGCGGAGCTCTCCGTCCACGCCGGAGAAGGGCAGATACGCGGTGAGGGAGTCCCCGACGCGGAGCCCGCGCACCGTGACGTTGTGCAGAACGGCGTTCGATGCGCCGATCGCCGCCGGGGCATAGGTGCCGTCCGAGCCGCAGAAGACGTTTTCGACCGTGATATCCTCAAGGATCGCAGGATAAGCCGCGCGGAAGGGAACGTAACGGATCGCGTCGTACTCCGCCTTTCTCGATTCGTGATAGAGGAAGACGTTCGTCGCGCCCGAGTAGCCGAAGAAGCAGGCGTACCCGCAGTCGGGGGCGGCGTGAAGATTCCGTACCGTCATACCGCGCACCGCGCCGCAGAGGTTGAGGACGCAGAGCGAATGGGAAAAGACGTTGTCGATCGTGATATCGTGCATATCGCCCGGCTTCACGTGATTTTCGGGCGCGCCGTAATAAGCGTCGGCGTCGTCCCCGATGCGAAGCGTCATCTGCGAGCGCGCTTCCAGACCGGGACGGGTCGTCTCAAAGAGGTTGTTCATCGCGATATTGTAGATCTTCAGCCCGCGGTGACAGAGGAGACGGATCAGCGCGCAGAGATTGGATCTGCCCCGGATATCGCGGATGATGACGTCGTGGATATCCCGGTCGGGATCGTCGGTCAGCTCGGGCTCTTCGAGATTCTTACCCATCAGGGCGGTCAGCGCGATGAAATCGTCCCCCGTTTCGCCCTCGATATCCTCGATGAGGATGTTGTGACAGCCGACGCGGAGGTCGATGCCGTCCTGATTGCGCCAGACGCCGTGCGTGTCCAAAGCGTGACGGGTCAGACGGAAATGCAGATGCGAGACCGTGCCCGTATCGGCGAACATGAACGCCATCGCCCACCAGCGCTGATTTTCGACCGTGAAGCCCGAGACCTCAAAATCGGTCACGTTGTGAAGGTAGATCAGCAGATTGCGCGAGACGTGCGGCAGACCGTTCGTTTTGGAGGTCTGCTCGTTGAGCGCGTTCGGGTTCCCGCCGTCGAGGACGGCGCCGTTTCTTCCGAGGATGCGGATGCGTCTCTGTTTGCCCTGCGCCGTATTGCCCTCCGGCGTCCGCGCGGCGGAGTTCATGAACATCGTGGCGATCACACCGTCCGCCATGCGGAGACGGCATCCGTCGAGGATCACCGTCATATCGGAGGGCAGGGCGATCGTATCCTCGATCGTCCACAGCGTTGACTGCCTTTCTTCGTTGTATCGCGGAATGACGATTTCGCCGATCCCGGTCTTTTCGGCAAGCGCCACGGCGGCGCGGATCTTTTCGGTATCGCTCATACCGGCAAAAAGGGGATCGTTCGGGGTGATCGTGCTGACTTTCATATCATACCTCCTGTGTGCGGTGATTCTTCTGCTCTCCATTATAGCACGAAACGGCGCGGAGCACAAGGGCTTTTTCGCAAAAAGGAAAAGAGCCGCTGCACGTTCGTGCAGCAGCCCCATTGCTTCTCATTTTCTGGATCTTGATCCGGACGCGGCGGAGATCAGACCGATGACGATCAGAACGCCCACGATCCCTTTTCCGCGCGAGAGGATCCACCACGCGGCGTGCAGGATCCAGCCGACGACGTCCGAAACGATATCAGCGACCGCACCGAAGACGGCGCCGAGCCACGAAACGAATTCGGGTTCGGGCGGAGTGACGGTGAGATCAAAATCACTGCCGTACCGCTCGAAGAGCGCGGCAAAATCGGTCGCTTCCGACGCCGGAAGGGTGATCTTCCCGGCGATGGGATGCGTGCGGACGAATTCGTAATCGCTCCGTTCCCCGGCATATTCCGTCTGATCGGCGAGCTGCTTCAGCGAGGAACCGATCGCGTTGTAATATCTGTCCGCAAGGACGGTATCGGCGTCGGGCGTCGTTTTCAGCAGGTCGTGGGACTGCTTGAGCAGGGGAAAGACCTTTTCCGCTGCCTCGGTGACCGAAAAGACGTCCTTTGCCGCGTCGTTGAAGCCGGTCACTGCCGCTTTCGTTTCCGAGACGTCGATGCCCGCCTTTTCCGCCGCCGCGCAGAAAAGCGTCATACTGTCGGCACAGGACTGTACCCCGGTTTTCATCTCTTCGGCGTAGGCTTCCTTCAGGTCCGCTTTTGCGGCGGAGAGGGAGAGGTTCGCCTTCAGAATGAGGGTCAGCGGGACGATGAGCACGAGGACGACGATCCCGAGAGCGCGGTTATATTTCAGCGTATTTTTCAGTTTCATTTCATTCGGAAAGAGGAGCCGTTCAGGCCTTGCTCATTTCGAGCAGCTTGTCTTTCAGCTCGGTCTCGATCTTGGCGAGCTCCGCTTCCGCGGCGGCGCGCTTTGCCGAGCCCTCGTTCCGGATCTGCTGTACCTCGTCGAGCGTGCCGATCAGCTCGCGGTTGGCGGCGGTCAGCGTCTCGATGTCGATGATGCCGCGCTCGCTCTCCTTCGCGACCTCAACGGTGGACTGATGAAGCAGGGCGGCGTTCTTTTTCAGCAGCTCGTTGGTCATTTCGGTGACCTTCTGCTCTGCCTGCAGCGCCTCGGCGGTGTGGGAGAGTCCGAGAGTGATGAGCATCTGGCTCTTCCAGAGCGGGATGGTGTTGACGATCGTGGACTGGATCTTTTCGGTCATCTGCGCGTCGTTGTTCTGCACGAGGCGGATCTGCGGACCCATCTGGATCGAAACCATACGGGAGAGCTCGAGGTCGTAGAGCTTCTTTTCAAAGCGGGTGCAGCACTCGGCGAAATCCTTCGCCTTCTGCGCGTCCTCGGGAAGCCCGGATTCCTTCGCGCGCGCTTCCAGTGCGGCGAGGGTGGTCGTGCGTTCGAGCTCAAGACGCTGCTTGCCCGCGAGGATATACATCGAGAGCTCCTTGAAGTAGAGCAGGTTGTTGTCGTAGAGCTTGTCGAGAACGGCGATATCCTTCGTCAGATTGACCTCGTGGTTTTCGAGAACGCCGACGATCGAATTGACGTTGACGTTCACCTTGTCGTATTTTGCCTGAAGAGAGGTGATCTTCTTTTTCGTGGACTTGAAGAACTTGTTGAAGAAGCCGGAATTGACCTGCTCGATGTCGCCGTTGAAATCCTGCAGCTCGGTGACGAGCTTGGAGATCATGTCGCCCGCTTCGCCGAGGTTCTGCGTGCGGACGGCTTCGAGAGCGGTGTCCGAGAATTCGGCGATCTTCTGCTGGGTGGCGGCGCCGTACTGGAGCATCGAGGTCGTGTTCGTGATATTGATCTTTTCGGAAAAAGCGGTGACCGCTTTCTGCTCCTCGGGGGTGAGGACGGTGACGACCAGCTCGTCGAGCTTGACGATCGCTTCGTCGGTATCTTCCTCGGCGGCGAGCTTTGCGGCTTCCTCGCCGAAGGGATCGAGGGTGAGGGTGATTTCGGAGGTATTTACTTCACTCATTGTCGTTTTTCTCCTGTAAAAATATTATTTCGTTTCGGGTTCGGTGCCCTCGTAGATGCCGTCTTTCTTCAGCATCGTCTCGAGGACGGTGACGTCGGTGGTGATGTCAAGAGCGTCGTCCGCAAAGAGCGCGTCGTACTGTCTGCGGTAGGCTTCGCGGATCGTGACGAAGGCGTTCTCGATCGAGGCGCGCGTCTCGTCCACGTTTTCGCCCGACTCCTTGCCGGTGATGTAGACGTACTTGTCTGCGAGCTTGACGGTGGTGGGCAGATAGTAATTCATAAAGCGGCGGCAGCGGTGCAGATCCTCCGCGTCCTCGGCAACGAGGGAGCCGAGCTTGCGGGTGAGCAGCGCGATCTCGCCCATTTTCGCGGCAGCCTCGGGATAGGAATCCGCGACCGCGAGGCGATCCTTTTCGATCTGTGCGGCGGCGCGTTCAAATTCCGCGACGGCGTCGTCGATCTCGGGATTCCCGCTCGAAAAGGGAACCAATACGCGCTTCGTTTCCGGCTTGACGCCGCATTTCGTCAGCCATCCGGCGAAAAAGGCGAGCGCAAGACCGAGGAGCAGCCAGCCGATGCGGTAGATCGGAACGATCAGACCGAAGACGAAAAACACGATCGCCGCGATCCAGTAGGGCAGGGCGGATTTCACCGGGACGGTGACCCAGCGCATTCCCACAGGGGGCATTTCTTCTTCGGGTTCCGGCTTTTTCGGTTCGTCGGTGCCCGCGTAATCCGTGGGTCTCATAAAAAACACTCCTTTCCGGTGCATACCTATTTTTCCACCGTTATTATAGCAGAAAGCGGAGGGTTTGTCAATGGATTTCGATGAGACGGAGGAAGCGGAAATTCCCGACAAAAGAAAAACCGCCCGGACGGGCGGTTTTTGAAAGACGCTTATTCTTCCCAGTTGTGGTAGACCTGCGAAACGTCGTCGGACTCTTCGAGGTGGTCGATGAGATCACGCATATTCTCGATGGCTTCCTCGTCGGTGAGGGTGATGTAGGTAGAGGGGATCTTGTCCTGCTCTGCCGAGATGATCGGGTATTTCTTGGCTTCGAGCGCCTCGCGGACGGCGGAAAGGTCGTCCGGCTCGGTGTAGATCTCGAAAACGCCGTCCTCCGCGGAGAAGTCGGCGGCGCCCGCTTCGAGGGCGTCCTCCATCAGCTGTTCCTCGTCGATCTCGCCGTCGTCGTCCTCGTCGTAACCGACGACGATGACGCCCTTATCGGTGAACATATAGCTGACGCATCCGGTGGTGCCGAGGTTTCCGCCGTACTTGTCGAAGAAGTGACGGACGTCGGAGGCGGTACGGTTGCGGTTGTCGGTCGCGGCGGCAACGATGACGGCGATTCCGCCGGGGCCGTAGCCCTCGTAGGTGATCTCCTCGTACTCGACGGCGTCTGCGGCGCTTGCCTTCTTGATGATGCGGTCGATGTTGTCGTTCGGGACGTTGTTCTGCTTTGCCTTCGCGATCAGATCACGAAGCTTGCTGTTGGAAACGGGGTCCGCGCCGCCCTCTTTGACGGCGATCGAGATCTCTTTTCCGATCTTGGTAAAGACGGAAGCGCGCTGCGCGTCGGTCTTTTCCTTTTTGTGCATGATATTTTTCCATTTGCTGTGGCCTGACATGGGGATTCTCCTTTATTTTGACTGTTTTCAGATTTTTTCGGTTTTCTTCATGCAGATGAGCTCAAGCGCGGAGCCGAGGACGGTCTTCGCGGCGGCGGTGAGACGCAGACGGAAGGCTTTTGCCACTTCGGTATCGGCGGTGAGGATCTGGCACTCGTGGTAGAACTGGTTGAACGCGCCCGCAACGTCGAGCAGATACCGGGTGATGATCATCGGTTCGTAGGCGCCGATCGCGTCGGTGACCTTGCTCTCAAATTTCGAGAGGGTCTTGAGCAGGCTGACCTCGGCGGCGTTCGCGCGGTATTCGCCGTTCGCTTCGGGGATGCCGCCCGCCTTTTCGAGCACCGAGCAGGTACGCGCGTAGGTGTACTGGACGTAGGGACCGGTGTTGCCGTCGAAGTTCAGGGCGTCGTCCATCATGAAGTTGATGTCCTTGATGCGGCTGTTCGAGAGGTAGTGGAAGACGATGGCGCCGACGCCGACCGCTTCCGCGACGCTTTCTCTGTCGGGCAGGTCGGGGTTCTTCTGCGCCATGATCTCGCTGACCTTTTCGATCGCGGTTTTGAAAAGATCGCGGAGCAGGACGACGTTGCCGGTACGGGTCGAGAGCTTTTCGCCGTTGACGCTGACCGTGCCGTAGGGAACGTGAACGCAGCGGTCGTACCAGTCGTAGCCCATCAGATCGAGGACGCGGAACCACTGCTGGAAGTGCATGATCTGCTGTGCGGAGGTGACGTAGATCGCCTTATCGAAGGCGAAGGTGTCGTGACGGTAGACGGCGGCGGCGATATCGCGGGTGGGGTAAAGCGTCGAGCCGTCCCGCTTGAGGATCAGGCAGGGAGGCATTTTGTATGCCGAGAGGTCGACGATGGAAGCGCCGTCGTCGATCGTGAGCAGGTTCTTTTCGCGGAGCTTTTCGACCTGCGCGGGCATCAGATCGGTGTAGAACGATTCGCCCGTGTAGTAGTCGAAGGTGATGCCGAGCTGACGGTAGGTCTTTTCGTACTCGCGGAGCGAGAGGTCGATGAACCACTTCCAGAGGGCGATGTTCTCCTCGTCGTGGTGTTCGAGCTTAGAAAATTCGGCGCGCGCGGCGTCGTTCAGCGCGGGATCCTTTTCGGCTTCCTCGTGGAAACGGACGTAGAGCGAAACGAGCTCGTCAACGCCGCCCTTTTCGACCTCTTCCTTCGAGCCCCAGGTACGGTAAGCGACGATCAGCTTGCCGAACTGGGTGCCCCAGTCGCCGAGGTGATTGATGCCGATGCAGTGATATCCGGCAAACTCGTGCAGCTTTTTCAGCGAGTGACCGATGACGGTCGTGCCGAGGTGCCCGATGTGGAAGGGCTTGGCGACGTTCGGGGAAGAATAATCGAGGACGACGGTCTTGCCCGCACCGAAGTCCGGACGGCCGTAATCGTCACCCTTCGCTTCGATCTCGTTCAGGACCGAAACGGTGTAATACGTATCGGAAACCGAGAAATTGAGGTACCCGCCGGCGACCTCCGCCTTTTCAAGGTCGGGGATGGGGGGGAGGGCGTCCTTCAGCATCCCGGCGATGACCGGGGGAGCCTTGCGCATCGGCTTCGCAAGCTTGAAGCAGGGGAAGGCGTAGTCGCCCATCGCGGGGTCGGGGGGCGTCGTCAGCATTTCCCCGATCTCCTCCGCCGTGGGGGCTCCCTCCGGCAGCAGCGCTGCGATCGCCTTTTCAAGCGCGGCGCAAAGAGCGCTTTTGAAATCAATCATTTGTTGAACCTTTCGTCGGATCGGCACGGCCGATCCGTAAACATAATATACAACCATAGTATATCACGTTTTTATCGGTTTGGCAAGCGCTTTTCGGGAGAAAAAACGCATCGTAGGCTATTTATTTTGAAGAAAAATGCCCAAAAGAGAACGGAGAACGGTTTCTCCGCTCTCCGTTCGGTTTCCGGGAGGTTCAGCCTTTGACCCGGAAGGACTGGCAGTCGGTGCACTCGCCCTGCGTGGGGTTTGCCTCGTGGGTGCCGATCTGCACCGAGGAAAGACGGCAGAAATCCTCCCCCTCGCAGTGGTTGGCACACTGAAAGACGGTGCAGCGGATGCACTTGTTGGGGGTGCAGGAGGAAGACGCGGATGAGGTTCCGCAGTTGTTCTTGTTCTGATTCATTTTCGTATCTCCGACAATAGATGAAAGATATCCGGAAGACCGGATCCGAACAATAGTATGGTCGGTACGCGGGGAAACGATACGGGGCGGAAACACTTGACAAAGCGGCGGGGAGGCGCTATAATATATAAAGAAAAATTTTATTTTCAGGAGGATTTCAAATGGAAATCTGGGGAGAAATTTCGAAAAAGCTGAACAGCGCGGCAGACTATACCGCAAAGGAAACCGAAAAACTGACCGGGATCGCAAAGATCTCCTATAAGCTCTCCGGCGCAAAGACCAAGCTTTCCGGACTTTATCAGAACCTCGGCAAGCTCAAGTACAACGAGCTGCGCGGCAGCGAGCCCGAGGAGGGCGCTTACGAGGCGCTGATCGCACAGATCGACGAGCTGAACGCCGAAATCTCGCAGATGGAGACCGAGCTCGGCGTGCTCCGCAACTATAAGTTCTGCATTGCCTGCGGCACCAAGCTGCGCGGCGAAATGGTCTACTGCCCGAAGTGCGGCGCAAAGCAGATCCCGCTCGACGCCGATCCCACGGAGGAAGCTCCCGCAGAAGAGGCTCCCGCCGAAGAACCTGCCGAAGAAGCAGCTCCCGATGCGGCAGATGCCGAGGAGACCATTGCTGACGGGGAAAACAATTAAAATAATCCGGAAATAATCATCCGCGGAGGATTTCGATGATATCGTATAACAGAGACCTTGTGGAAAACGCGAGATCACTTCGCAAAAATATGACCCCCGAAGAAAAACACTTATGGTATGATTTTTTAAAAAAACTTCCACTGACTGTAAGACGTCAGCACAATATCGGAGATTACATCGTCGATTTTTATGTTGCTGACAAGAAAACCGTTATTGAAGTTGACGGAAAACAGCATAGTCTTCCGGAGAATAAAGGGGCGGATGAGCAGCGGGATAAGTCATTATCGACTTGGGGGATTACGGTTTTGCGATATTCAAACGATAGTATCAGGAATCATTTTTCAGCAGTTGCTGACGATATTCTGAATCATCTCGGATTGAACCTATCCGATTTGAAACCGCAGCGATCGGCTGACCGTCAGTCGTAAACATTAAAGTATCCGTTATTCGACACCTCATCCACCGCTGACGCGGTCCCCCTTCCCCCGCTGGGGAAGGCTATTGGGTCGATCGCTTTTCGTGTAAAATCTTTGCTTCGTCGGTACCGTTTGCTTATGGAGATGCAGAAAAAGCGAACGGATTATGAGCCTTCCCCAGCGGGGGAAGGGGGACCGCGTCAGCGGTGGATGAGGTGTTCCATACCACTGCGCAAACGGATTGATGATTTCATAAACAGTCCGTTTTCCCGTATTTCAATTCCCATGGAGGAACGATTTTGATTGCAATTTCGTGCGAGGAGCTGAAGCTTTCGTTCGGCACCGAAGTGATCCTTGACGGCGTTTCCTTTTCGCTGAACGAAGGGGAAAAGCTCGGGATCGTCGGGGTCAACGGCGCAGGAAAATCCTCGCTTTTCAAGCTCATCACCGGGGAGTACGTCCCCGATTCCGGCTCGGTCTATCTTTCCAAAGACAAAACTGTCGGCATCCTGACCCAGAACGTCGGTTTCGACGGAGAGGGAAGCGTGTGGGACGCGACGGTCGCGACCTTTTCCTCCCTCGTTTCGATGGAGGAACGCCTCGACGCGCTCCACCGCGAAATGGAGGCGGGCAGCGCCGAGGCGGCGTCCCGATATACCGATCTCTGGAAGCAGTTCGACCGCGCAGGCGGACCGCAGTTCCGTTCCCGCTGCCGGGGCATTCTGAAAAACCTCGGGTTTCCGGAGGAGCAGTGGGGAGAAAAGGTCTCCTCGCTCTCCGGCGGGCAGAAAACGCGCCTCGCGCTCTCCTGCCTGCTGCTCCGCGATCCCGATATCCTGATGCTCGACGAGCCGACCAACCACCTCGATATCGACGCGCTTTTCTGGCTCGAGGAATACCTCCGCGCCAGTCACAAGACCGTTCTCGTCGTCTCCCACGACCGTTATTTCCTCGACCGCGTTGCCGATCACATCCTTGAGATCGAGCACAAAAAGGGGAAGCTCTACACCGGAAACTACTCGGTTTTCGCCGAAAAAAAGCGCGCCGAGCGCGAGATCGCCGAGCGGCACTATCAGAATCAGCAGAAGGAGATCGCCCGTCAGGAGGCGTATATCGAGCAGCAGCGCCGCTGGAACCGCGAGCGCAACATCATCGCCGCCGAGAGCCGTCTCAAGCTCCTCGACAAGATGGAAAAGCTCGACCGCCCCGACGCCCTGCCCGAAAAGATCCGGATGCGCTTTGAATCGCCCGGAGAGAGCGGCAACGACGTGCTCCGCGCGATCCGCCTCGGGAAGAGCTATCCCGGGCGTCCGCTGTTCCGGGAGATCGGCTTTCTCGTTTCCAAACGGGAGCGCCTTTTCCTTGCCGGACCGAACGGCTGCGGCAAATCGACCCTCATCCGCCTGCTCGCGGGCAGGGACGAGCCCGAACGCGGCGAGATCGACTACGGCTCCAACGTTGAGATCGGGTACTACGATCAGGAAAATCAGCAGCTTGACGAGAAAAACACCGTTCTCGACGAGGTGTGGGATAAGTACGGAAGGATGACCGAGACCGAGGTCCGCTCGGCGCTCGCGCTCTTTCAGTTCCGCGGCGACGACGTTTTCAAACGGGTCTCGGTGCTCAGCGGCGGCGAAAAGGCGCGGCTGACGCTGACCAAGCTGATCCTCGGCAGGATGAATCTCCTCATCCTCGACGAGCCGACCAACCATCTCGACATCAATTCGCGAGAGGTGCTGGAGGAGGCGCTCGAAGCCTTCGACGGCACGCTGATCGCCGTTTCCCACGACCGTTATTTCATCAAAAAACTCGCGACGCGCATTCTTGCCTTCCCGAAGGAGGGCGGAGAAGCCGTCGGCGTGACCGCGACCGGAGAGGGAAGCCTCCTCGATTACCGCGGTACCTACGAGGATTTCCTCCGCTTCCGCGAGGAGCACGCCGCGTCGAACGAGGCGGAAAAGACTTCCGACGAGCCGATCTCGGAGAACAAGGCGAAATATCTCGACCGCAAAAAGGCGAACGCCGAGGAGCGGAAAGCGGAACGCCGTCTGAAGAACGCGAAGGAACGCATCACCGCAGTCGAGGCGCGGATCACCGCGATCGACGGGGAAATGAACGCCTCCGACGGGACCGATTACGTCGCGCTCGCCGCGCTCGAAGCCGAAAAGAACGCGCTTGAGGAGGAGCTCCTCGGGCTTTACGAAACCGTTGAGGAAATGGAGGGGCTTTAAGCCTTTCCGGAAAGAAGTTACTATGGCAGACAGAATCAATCTCGTCTCCTTCCCGGGGCTCGGGATCGGGGAAATGAAGCTGCACACCGTCGCCTTTACGCTCTTCGGGCGTCCGGTGGCGTGGTACGGCGTCATCATTATGGTCGGCGTCATCCTTGCCGTCCTTTACGCGATCTCGCGTACAAAGGTCGAAAAAAAGCTATTTTCAGACCTCTCCGATAAGAAGACGCCGATTCCCGACGATATTCTCGATTACGCGATCTACTGCGTCTTCTTCGGTATCCTCTGCGCGCGCGCCTACTACGTCATCATGCGCTGGGACGCCTATTACGTCGCGGGGGATTTCGTGAAAACGCTCCGCAACTGTATCGCGATCTGGGAGGGCGGGCTCGCCATCTACGGCGGCATCATCGGCGGCGTGATCACCGCTTTTATCGTTTCAAAGATCAAAAAGCAGAACATTCTGCAGGTTCTCGATATCGTGTCTCCCGGCGTGATGATCGGTCAGCTCATGGGCAGATGGGGCAATTTCGTCAACGCGGAGGCGTACGGCGCTCCCACCGACCTGCCGTGGCGCATGGGCATCACCGAATACGGCGTGACCACCTGCTACCATCCCACCTTCCTCTACGAATCGCTCTGGAATCTGCTCGGCTTTATTCTCATCCACCTCTTCTACCCGAAAAAGAAATACCACGGACAGATCTTCGTTATGTACATCACGTGGTACGGCTTCGGCAGAATGTTCATTGAGGGGCTCCGTACCGACAGCCTCTACGTCGGCTCGATCCGTATTTCCCAACTCGTCGGCTTTATCTGCTTCATCGCCGGCTTCGCGATCCTCTTCTTCAAATGGATCCTTTCGAGAAGAAAACCCGCCGCTGCCGCGGAAACCGCCGTTTCCGTTGAAACGGGTTCCGGTGAAACCGTTTCTTCCGAATCTGCCGAAACTGACGGTTCTGCTTCCGAAGTCACCGAACATCCCGCTCCCGAATCAGAAGACAAAGGAGAATCGAACGATGAATCTCATTGACGGAAAAGCAATCTCCGCCGCGATCCGCGCGGAGCTGAAAGAAAAGGTCGCCGGGATGGAAAAGCGTCCCGGGCTCGCCGTGATCCTCGTGGGGGATGACCCCGCCTCCGCGGTCTACGTCCGCAATAAGAAAAAAGCCTGCGAGGAGGTCGGCATCTATTCCGAGGTCTATACGCTTCCGGCGGAGACCTCCCAGTCCGACCTGAACGGTCTGATCGACGCGCTGAACGACAATCCCGCCATCAACGGCATCCTCGTTCAGCTTCCCCTTCCGAAGCATCTGAACGAAAGGGAAGTGACCCTCCGCATCTCGCCCGAAAAGGACGTGGACGCGTTCCACCCCTATAACGTCGGGCTGATCACCGAGGGACATCCCCGCTTCCTCCCCTGCACGCCCGCCGGTATTATGGAACTGATCCGCCGCTCCGGCATCGATCCCGCCGGGAAACGTGCCGTCGTGATCGGACGCTCCAATATCGTCGGCAAGCCGATGGCACTCCTTCTTCTCGCCGCGAACGCGACCGTGACCGTCTGCCACTCGAAAACCGCCGATCTTCCCGCTGTGACCCGCGAGGCGGATATCCTCGTTTCCGCCGTCGGAAAAGCCGGCTTCGTGACCGCCGATATGGTCAAGGAAGGCGCCGTCGTGATCGACGTCGGGATGAACCGCGACGCCGACGGCAAACTCTGCGGCGACGTCGATTTCCCCTCCGTCGCGCCCAAATCTTCCTTCATTACGCCCGTTCCCGGCGGCGTCGGTCCCATGACCATTACCATGCTCCTCTCCAACACCATCAAAGCGAAGGACGCGATGTACTTTCTCGACCGAGAAAGTACCAAAGAGGCATAAGGGGTAATTGATATTTGAATTCTCCGAGTGTGGCTTTCCCGTGCCCGGGAGAGATCGTTTTCGGTGATCTCCCGACACGGTCCGCCTCCTTCGGTGTCTTCGCATTGCGCGCTGCTGCCCAGACGAAATCCGAAGCGCAGTTCCTTCATAAAGCATCGTAAAAGCCGAATCAAAAACAAATATTCCCGCAGCCGAAGGAATCGGCTGCGGGAATATTTTCTTGTGTTACTGTTGATCCGACTTGATAAGGACGGCGCGCTTTTGATAAAGCGAGGCAGCAGCGCGCAATGCGAAGACACCGGGCGGGGCAAATCGGATTGGGAGTTCTCAAAGTTAAACTCTCCCGTATAAAGAGATGCTTTGCCCGAAGGACTCAAATAATCAGTTTATCCTATGCCTCTTTGGTCCTTTCTCGGTCGAGAAAGGACACGCATCCTTCGCATCCTTCGCATCCTTCGCGTCCCCGCGCCATCAATACCGATCGAGGTCGGAGCCGGAGACGGGAACGTCCTCGGGGTTGTCGATGCGGAGACCGGACTCGAAGATATCGCCTTCGAGGGTAAGGGAATCCGCTCTGCCGGAGATGATGAAGTCCTTGGTACGCTGCTGGTTGATGACGCCGATGAGGGTAAGAGAGCCCTGATTGAGGCGGCAGAAGGGATTACCGGCGTTGATGATGATACCGGATTTCATCGTAACGGAGCCGGTGCCGCCGAGGTTGAGAGCGTTTGCTGTGGTGCCCCAACCGGCGGTATTGATCATCGTGAGCTTGCCGCAGAAGGAAGCGTCGGTAATGATGTAGTTGTGCTGTCTGCCGTTGAGGTTGACGAGCTGGGAGTCGACCATCGTGACCGAGCAGTCGCCCTTGACGCGCATCGAGTAGTTGCCGGAGTCAACGCCGTGGCAGAGGGTAAAGACGTTCTGTGCGCCGTCGGTGATGGAAAGACCCTCATACGCGCCGTAGACGAAGTTGTGATAGAGGATCTCGTTTTTGGAGGCGCCGACGACGTAGGGGCGGGACTGCGGCATCACGCAGGTCTGGAAGATGTTGCCCCAGTAGTTTTCGTCGCGGAGGCACCAGGTGTTCGGGGTAAAGTGGCAGTCGCGGATGATACCGTTTTCGGAGCCGCCGCCGACCTGAATGCCGGTATTGAGCGGGCACATCCAGAGGTATTCGATGTAGTGCTCGTCGCAGCGGTTGGTGGCAAAGTCAACGCCGTTCCACGAGGTCGGGAGGGAGACGTCAACGAGGTAGATGCCCTTGCCGTCGCCGCGGACCGTGAAGGAATGGGAATGGAGATCGGTGGTGTCGGATTGGTCGGTGTAGATCACGGCGAGACCGCGCAGACCCGCGCCGTCGTAGAGAGTGAAGAGGGCTTCGCCGTCGGGATCGCCCTGTCCGAAGGTGGTCTGGAAGCGGGACGCGTTCTGGTTCTGCGCCCAGGAATCGGCGCCGCGCAGCTCGATGCCTGCCCAAACGTTGATATGACCGTTCAGGGTGTAGGCACCGGCAGGGAAGTAAATCGTACCGCCGGTCTCCTTCAGGTCGTCGATCGCTTTCTGAAGGATCCCGGTCACGTCGCTGCCCTTCTTTGCGTTGTAGGGCTCGGCGGTGATGTTGATCCACTTGTCGGAGGTCGGCTTGGTGACGACGGTCTTGCCGTAATCGGGAGCGGTGATCTTCGGCGTGGGGACGTCAATGAAATCGTAGAGGAGATTGTTGCCGCCGTCCGAGATCGTATTGTTGACCGAGGTCTGCGGATGGGTGGTGACCTGCGCGAAGGCGGTGCCGCCTACGGAGGTGATCGCGGAGTCGGTGACCGAGATCCTGCCGGAGCCCTGATTGAGGATCGCGTTCTTACCGGAGGAAACGAGCGCGCAGTCGGCGATCGAAACGTCGCCGCCGTTCGTCTTTTCCAGACAGATCGCGGAAGCGCCTTCGTTGCCGGAAGCCTTCATCACGCAGTTCGTGATCATCATCCACGAGCAGGCCTCCGCGCGGAAGCAGTAGTAGCAGTCGGTGATCGTGAAGTTGTACATATGCCCGTTGGAAACGCCGTCATCGGTGCGGCGGCAGAGGACGCCGGTCTGCAGACCGGAGAACTTGCAGTCGGCAAGGTAGGTCCAGTCGATGCGCTCGAGGATCATACCGGTCGAGTGGCGGAGCATATAGGTGCGGAGGAGAGCAGGATTCGGGGTGCCGGGGAGGGTGGAATTCAGCCAGATCTCGGGCGAGAAGTCGAGTTCTTCGATTCTGCCGATGTCGTAGCTGTGGTTGTTTTCGTAGCCGTAGACGAAGCAGGTGCCGCGGACGTTGCGGACGTACTGCAGGGAGTTGTTCGAGCCGCCGGTGGCAAAATCAATGCCGATATAGGAGTTGACCATCACGACGTTCTCGATCGTGACGCCCTCGGAGCCGCACTGACGGAAGGTCGCGGGATAGGGGATCGGCTGACCGTTGACGAAGGTCTGCTCGGGATACCAGACCGCGAGGTCCTTGACGGCGGACTGCATTCCCATATCGAAGAAGCCGCCCGAGGACGAGCCCTTGTCCGCGTAGACGCAGATGACGGTGGAAGCGCGGAGATTATCGGGATCAAGCTCGCCGACGAGGCCGACGTGGGAGGGTAGGGTAAGATGATCGGTGATGCACCAGAAGCCGGCGGGAACGAAGACGGTGCCGCCGCCCTGCTTGGAAACGGCGTCGATCGCCTTTTTGAACGCGTCGGTGTCGTCGGTGTAGCCGTCGCCGACCGCGCCGTAATTCACGACGTTGGCGTCGGCAAGAACGTATGCACGTCCGCCGAACTTGCCTTCAAGAAGACCGGTACGGTCGTCTTTTTTGTCGCCGGTGTCCTCAACGTGCTCTTCGATCCACATCGCGGCGATACGGGTATATTCGGCACCCTTGCAGGTGAACAGGAAGTCGTGACCCTCGGTTTCGCCCTTCAGCGCGGGAGCGTCAAGCGCGAGGATGCCTTCGGTCCAGGTAGGTTTGGACGCAACGGGGAAGGTCTCGGTCTTTTCCTCACCGGAAGCGGTCTTCCAGGTCACGTCGAATTTCAGGTTTTCGGTGACGTAAACGAGGGCGTGAAGGTCAAAGGTCTTGCCTGCCCACGCTTTTTTCACGTCCTTGTCGACGTCGAGGTAGAAGCAGTTGGTGTTCTGATTGCGGATGAACTCAAAGATCGTGCAGTCGCGTTCCTTGATGTTCATTGAACGGACCTCGCCGAACGGCGTTACGGTAAGACCGGAGGAGGTCTGGATCGCGCCGGCGTTTTCCTCGGGATTGACCATCACGACGTTCGGATGCCCTTCGGGCGAGCCGATCGGAGCGGCACCGGCAACGAAGCGGGTCTTGTATTCCTCTTTCGTGTCAAAGCCGATCGTGCGGGTCAGCGCCGCTTCCACGTCAAGCTCGGCGGCGGAAAGCTCGGGGTGACCGTTCTGAATTTCGGTGAAATACGCGGAAGCGTCGGGAGTGACGGGCTTCGTACCGGGATCATCGCCCGCGGGATTGCCGGGCAGGAGCATAAGAACGGCGCCGACGATCAGGCAGATAACGCCCGAAACGAGCAGGATGATCGCGGGCAGCTTCTTGTTTTTGAGAAGAACGGCGCCGATGACTGCGGTGATCACGCCGAACGCGGCGACGATCAGACCGGGAACGCTGAGCTTCTTACCGGTATCGGGCGTGTCGGTGCCCGGAACGTCGGTATCGGGCGTGTCGGTTTCGGCGGGATCGACCGTCTTACCGGGCGTGTTCCCGGCGGTCGGGATCGCGGAGGAGGGATCTGCTTTGCCGATGATAAGACCTTCGTTCCCCTGTTCCTCGGGATCGGGCGTGCCTTCGGGAAGAAGACGGATGTTGTCAAGACGGACGGTGAGCGGCTCCTCGTGCTGAATGCCGAGGGCGTAGAGACGGAGGAAGTTGACGTGGTCCAGCTTGCAGCCGCCGCCCACGATATTCAGCTCCAGATGAGTCCATCCGTCCGGAGTGAGGCTGAACGCGCCGGGACCCCAGCTCGTTTCCTCAACGTCGCACTTTCCGGAGGAGGTCATTTCCAGAAGGAAGACCGACGCGCCGTACATCGCGTCGATATCGGAAAGATAGAGATCGAACGAGAGGACGGTCATTCCCGTCGCGTCGATCGGGTCGAAGACGGTCTGCATGACGAACTGGTCGCCCCCTGCGGGAACGGTCCAGCCGATCGAACCGGAGCCTTCGGTTTTCACATCGGTGAAGACCGTCACGGCGTGCGTGCCGCCCCATCGGATGGAATCGCAGTTGTCGACCGTGATCCCGTCCGCCGCGCTCGCGGAAAGCGGGCAGAGGAGAGACACGATCAGCGTCAGAACGAAAACGAGGGAGAAAAAGCGCTTTGTGTTCATAGTCGTTTTCCTTTCGGTTTTGGTTTCGCTTCACGGTATAAATTTCCTTATATATTATAGCATAACCGTGCCCCCGTGTCAAGGAAATCGGGACCGTTTTCCTTTTTGCGGATTCCGGTCCGATCCGGGACGCGCGGAAAACGAAAAAGGACCCGCACCGGCGGGACGTTCTGCCGTCCCGGAAAAGTGCGGGTCTTTGCTTATCGGATTGTATTATCAGACGTCAGTCGGATCAATAGTTTTCCGCGTTGATCTCGAAATAGGACTGCGGATGCGCGCAGACGGGGCAGAGCTCGGGAGCCTTGGTGCCGACCATGATGTGACCGCAGTTGCGGCACTCCCAGACCTTGACCTCGCTCTTGGCGAAGACCTCCTGCATCTCGACGTTCTTCAGCAGCGCGCGGTATCTCTCCTCGTGGTGCTTTTCGATCGCGGCGACGGCGCGGAATTTCGCGGCGAGCTCGGCAAAGCCCTCTTCCTCGGCGGTCTTTGCAAAGCCCTCGTACATATCGGTCCACTCGTAGTTTTCACCGTCAGCGGCTGCGGCGAGGTTGGCGGCGGTGTCACCGATGCCGTTCAGCTCCTTGAACCACAGCTTGGCGTGTTCCTTTTCGTTGTCGGCGGTCTTCAGGAAGAGCGCGGAGATCTGCTCGTAGCCCTCTTTCTTTGCGGCGGAGGCAAAGTAGGTGTACTTGTTTCTCGCCTGGGATTCCCCGGCGAAGGCTGCCTGCAGGTTCTTTTCGGTCCGCGTGCCGGCGTACTTGTTGGCGATCTCTTCGAGCTTGTCGCCCTTCTGACGGCATCTCGGGCAGACGGCTTCCTCGCCGTCCTTCACGGTAAAGATTTCTCCGCATACTTTGCACTTGTAGGTTTTCATTGTGGTATTCTCCTTATTTATCATTATTTTTTGATTAACGGTTTCGGTTCCGGCTTCGACCTTGACAAAATCGGACGCCGGATGCTTGCAGAGGGGACAGACGAAGTCCGGGGGAAGGGTCTCGCCTTCGTATTCGTAGCCGCAGATCTCGCAGCGCCAGACGGTTTTCGAGGCGGGCGCGGAAGGAGCGGCGGGTTTGACGTGCGCGTGGTAGTAGGAATAGGTGGCGGAGGGAAGGGCGGAAAGCACGTCGGCGTCGGTGACCTTCGCGAGGAAGAGCACGTGGCTGCCGAGATCGGCGGTGTCTGTCACGTCGGCGGAAAGAAAGGCGTTCGTGCCTTCGGTGACGGCGAGCGTGCCGTTCGGGAGGCGTCTGACAGCGTCAAAGTCCGCAAACTTGTCGGTATCGCGTCCGGAGCGGAACCCGAAGCGCTGATAGAGCGGGAAGGGAGCCGCTTCGCTGAGGACAGAGACGGTGAAACGGCGGGAAGCGAGCAGCATATCGCAGGTGTGATTCGCTTTGTTGACCGCGATGCTGATTTGAAGCGGGTCGGAAGCGACCTGCATGACGGTGTTGATGATACAGCCGTTGTCTTTTCCGTCAAGGTTCACGGTGAGGACGAAAAGACCGCAGGGGATGGATTGCAGGGCTTTCAGATTCATAGGTCGGTTTCCTTTCCGGATTCGTGATCCCGGCAGTCGGCACAGATGCCGCGGAAGGAGAGGGAGGTCTCGGTGACTTTGATCCCGGTCTCTTTCGTGACGGCTTCGATCATACGGGCGGTGTCGGGGAGGGAGTGCAGATCATAGATCGTTCCGCAGAGGGAACAGGTGGCGTGCGCGTGTGGGAGGATATTGCCGTGGTAGCGCTTCTGCCCGTCAACGACGCCGACCGAGATGATTTGTCCGGCTTCCTCGAACTCGCCGAGGTTGCGGTAGACGGTGGCGAGGGAGAGATCCGGGTAGGAGGGCTTCAGTGTCCGGTAGATCCATTCGGCGGTCGGATGACTGTCGGTCGAGCGCAGACAGTCGAGGATTGCCTGACGCTTTTTGCTGAATCGCTGCATATTACCTCCTTAACGATAATAATTATCATTTACGCTTATATTATAACAGATTTCCGCAATTTGTCAAGGGGTTCAGACAAGTTTTTTTGAAAAAAACTTTTAGATTTCCCCTTGACATTTTACCCTCCTTCTGCTATAATAATCAAGCATTCGGCAATGGGGATTTGTGTAACGGCAGCACGACAGACTCTGACTCTGTTTGAGGGGGTTCAAATCCCTCATCCCCAGCCAAAACAAAAGACCGGTCCATCGGATCGGTCTTTTGTTTTGCCCGGGGTGAGGATGGATTTGAACGGTCGGGTCCTGAATGACGCCCCGGTGGGGCGTCAGACCCCGACCTGACCGAGCGCCGTCGAGGCGCGAGAATTCAAATCCCCGCGGCGCATAGCCGCGGCTCCTCATCCCGGCTTTCGTTATCCAACTTGCTGTTTCTTGCCGATCCATCGGATCAGTCTTTTGTTTTGCCCGGGGTGAGGATGGATTTGAACGGTCGGGTCCTGAATGACGCCCCGGTGGGGCGTCAGACCCCGACCTGACCGAGCGCCGTCGAGGCGCGAGAATTCAAATCCCCGCGGCGTATAGCCGCGGCTCCTCATCCCGGCTTTCATTCTCCAACTTGCTGTTTATTGCCCGCCAATCTGCCGGTTTTTCTTTTTCCCGTGTCTCTTTCCTTACGCCCGGACGGCTGTTCCGACCTTTTTTCGGATTTCTCTTGACAAAACAGGAATCGTCTGCTATAATAATGATAATGATTCCTGATAAGGAGCCGAAATGACTGAAAAATCGCTTTCCGTTTCCGATTACGCCGAACCGGTATGCCCGTTCTGCACGCCGGAACACAAAGAAACGATCCCGCTGATCCGCGTTCTCGAACGGCTTGACCGCTGTCTGAACGCCGACGACGAGGAGGGCGCCTTCCGCCTTCTGCATTATTGGCTGAAGGAAGCGGAGACCCTTTCCGACGGAAGGGGGACCCTCGCGGTACTGAACGAGCTCGTCGGTCTGAACCGCAAGGCGGGAAGGGAAGAGGCGCTCGGTTACGCCGACCGCGCGCTTGCGCTTGCCGAAGACCTCGGTCTTTCGGACAGCGTGACGATGGGAACGACGCTGATCAACGCCGCGACCGCCAAAAAGGCGTTCGGCAGATCAAAAGAAGCGATCTCGCTGTTTATAAGGGCAAAAGAGCTGTACGGGCGGCATCTGCCCGAAAACGACGCACGCCTCGGCGGACTTCTGAACAATATGGCGCTCGCTTATGCAGATCTCGGGGAATATTCCGCCGCGCGCGGCTGTTACGATAAGGCACTTGCGGTGATGGAAGCGGTCCCCGGTTCTCAGCCGGAACGCGCGATCACCGAGCTGAACCTTGCCGATCTGATCGCCGTCGAACGCGGAGAAGAGCTCCCGTGGGAAGAAGAAACCGAAAAAGAGATCAACTCGCATCTGGAAAAAGCGAAGGAACTGCTTGATGAAGAAGCGCAGGAAAGGGACGGCAATTACGCCTACGTCTGCGAAAAATGCGCTCCGGTCTTCGGTCACCACGGGTATTTTTTATACGAAAGGGAACTGTATGAACGGGCTCGCGCTGTCAAAAAGTTACTTTGAGGAATACGGGCTTCCGATGCTCACGGAGCAATTTCCGGACCTGACGCCTTATCTTGCGGTCGGGCTCGTCGGAAGCGGCTCGGAGCGGTTCGGTTTTGACGACGCGGTCTCAACAGATCACGATTTCGAGCCCGGATTCTGCATTTTTCTCCCTTCGGAGGAGGTCATTGACCGCAAAGCGGAATTCCGGCTGGAACGTGCCTACGCAAAACTGCCGCGGGATTATCTGGGCTTTCGCCGTTCGGGGATCACCCCGGTCGGCGGGAACCGGCTCGGCGTGATCCGCACCGCCGATTTCTATCGGGAAAAGGTCGGGTCTGCCGACGGGAATCTTTCGGTCGGGGAATGGCTGACCGTTCCCGATTACGCCCTCGCCGAAGCAACGAACGGCGCGGTCTTTGCCGATCCTTACGGGGAGTTTACCGGCATTCGCGCAAAACTGTCTTCCATGCCGGAGGATATCCGCAAAAAGCGCCTTGCGGGCAATCTGCTCCTGATGGCGCAGAGCGGACAGTACAATTACCCCCGCTGTATCGCCCACGGCGAACCCGAGGCGGCGGCGCTTGCCGCGAGGGAATTCGTCACGGCGGCGATGAAGGTGCGCTTCCTCCTCGCAGGAAAATATATGCCCTATTACAAGTGGAGCTTCCGCGCTCTGCGCGGGCTTGCGGGAAACGAAAAGATCGCCTCTCTGCTCTCGCTGATCCTGCTCGATCCCACCTCCCCCGAGGTGACCTCCGACCGTATCGAGGACGTCGCCGCGCTGACGGTCGCAGACCTGATCACCGACGGTCTGACCGAGGCGGTCTGCGGCGACCTTGAAAAACACGCCTATTCCGTCAACGACGGGATCGCAGACGGCACGATAAGGAACCTTCACGTTCTTGCCGCCGTCTGAAACACGGAAAAAACCGCGTTTTCGCGGAAAAATATATTTAACAACAAGGAGATTACAACAATGGAACAGATGAAAAAATGGAAATGCCTGATTTGCGGCGAGATCGTTGAGAGCGTTCTGCCCCCCGAACAGTGCCCCCTCTGCAAGGCACCGGGCGAAAAGTTCGTTGAGATCAAGGAAGAGGAAATGACCTGGGCAGCCGAGCACGTCGTCGGCATCGCAAAGGACGTTCCCGAAGAGATCAAGGAAGGGCTCCGCGCCAACTTCAACGGCGAGTGCTCCGAGGTCGGTATGTACCTCGCGATGGCACGCGTTGCCGCGAGAGAAGGCTATCCGGAGATCGCTCTGTACTGGGAAAAGGCGGCTTACGAGGAAGCGGAGCACGCCGCAAAGTTCGCCGAGCTGCTCGGTGAGGTCCTGACCGATTCCACCGAAAAGAACCTCGCCATGCGCGTTGCCGCCGAGAACGGCGCGACCGCGGGCAAGTTCGAGCTTGCAAAAAAAGCGAAGCAGCTCAACCTTGACGCCATTCACGACACCGTTCACGAAATGGCTCGTGACGAAGCCCGCCACGGCAAGGCGTTCGCCGGTCTGCTCAAGAGATACTTCGGAAAGTAAAATGTTCCCGCGGGGTTCCGCCCCGCGCTTTCATAAAGAGGAAAAACAATGCCGGTTATTCTGATTAAGCTGACCGTAATCATTTTTCCCGGCACTCTTGCAGGCTTTATTGCCGGCAGGATCACGGAAAGAAAAACGGCTTTCTGACGAACGTCATTTCCGGCGCAGTCGGCGGTCTGATCGGCGGATTTCTCTTTCCTCTCATCGGCGTCGGCGGAGGCGGGTTCCTCTCGCTCATTCCCGCCGTCATCGGCGCCTGCCTTGCGGTCTGTCTCTTCCGACTGATCAAAAAGCATTGAACCACAAAACGAAAGCACCGCTTTCACAGAAAAAGCCCGTCCCGCAAGGGATAGGCTTTTTCTTATGACGGGATCCCGTGAAAAGGCGTTATTCCGAAACGATCTTTTCGGCTTCCTCTCTGCCGAACCCGACCTCCGAAAAATCGGGGAGGGCGGTGAAGGAAAGCGGCTTTCCCGTAACGGGATGTTCAAACGAAAGGCGGAAGGAAAACAGCATCGGCTTGTCCCCGCCGCCGCGGTCGCCGTACCGCCCGTCGCCGACGAGGGGCAGGGAACGGGAGGCAAACTGCACGCGGATCTGATGGGTGCGCCCGGTAAAGAGGCGGACGCGGACGAGAGAAAGCCCGTCCTTCACGCTGACTACGCGGTAGGCGAGTCTCGCGTCGCGGACGCCCCGGCGCTCTCTTTTGACGACGAAGGTCTTGTTTTTCGAGGGATCGTGATAGAGGAGATCGAGCATTTCACCCTCTTCGGGATCGGGAACGCCCTTGACGACGGCGGCGTATTCCTTGACGACCTTCCCGTTCTTTACGTCCTCGGTGAGCTTTGTCGCCGCCCTCGCACTCAGCGCCCAAACCATCACGCCGCCCACGTTTTTGTCGAGGCGGTGCACCGAACGGATATCCGGCTTTCCCCCGAGCGCTTCCTCAAGCAGAAGCGGCACGCTGACCTTGTTTCCGTCCCGCTCGGAGAGGGCGCCGACCGGCTTGACGACGACGGCGATATCACGGTCACGGTAGAGTATTTCCATCGGTAATCCTTTCAAAAAAGCACCGGGACCCGGTGCTTTTCGTTTTTTACAGATTGTTCAGCTCGTCGCGGAAGGTCTCGACGTCCTTGAACTCGCGGTAAACCGAGGCGAAACGGACGTAGGAGACCTCGTCGATCTTTTTCAGCCGTTCCATCACGAGGTTACCGATCTCGCGGGTCGTGACCTCGTTTTTGAGGTTGTTGCGGATCTCGGTCTCCACGTCGTTGACGAGGGCGGTGAGCTGCTCCTTCGTGACGGGGCGCTTGTAGCACGCCTGCAGAAGACCGGTCATGATCTTGTTGCGGTCGAAGATCTGCAGGGAATGATCCTTCTTGATGACGACGATCGAGGAGGCGTCCTCGACCTCGTAGGTCTCGTAGGTGGTGAACCGCGTCTGGCAGGCGAGACATTCTCTTCTGCGGCGGATGCTGGTATCGGAGGGGCGGGAGTCAACGACTTTACTGTCTGGAAAACCGCACTTGGGACATTTCATAGGCTTGTTCCTTCCTTGCCGGGCTTTATTGTCTTATTATACCATAGAAAAGTGGGCAGAGAAAAGCGGGATTATGTTAAATCACTTTCGCGGAACTGTAAACGATACAGAGAAGCGTAGATGCCGTCCTGTGCGATCAGCTCCTCGTGGGAACCGCGCTCGGCGATCTTCCCCTCGGAAACGACGGCGATCTCGGTCGCGTTCTTGACGGTCGAGAGGCGGTGCGCGACGACGATGGTCGTTCTGCCCTTGCAGAGCTCGTCGAGCGAGTGCTGGATCAGGATCTCGGTCGTGTTGTCAAGGGCGCTTGTCGCCTCGTCGAGAATGAGGATCGGCGGGTTTTTCAGAAAGACCCGCGCGATCGAAAGGCGCTGCTTCTGCCCGCCCGAAAGACGGACGCCGCGCTCGCCGATCTCGGTGTCGTAGCCGTGTTCAAGAGACATGATGTAGTCGTGGAGGTTGGCGCGCTTCGCCGCCTCCTCGACCTCCTCCTCGGTCGCGTCGAGCCTGCCGTAGAGGATGTTTTCCCGGATGCTCGCGTTGAAGAGGTAAATATCCTGCTGCACGATGCCGATCGAACGGCGGAGCGATTCCATCGTGAAGGAGCGGATATTCTTCCCGTCGATCAGGATCTCGCCCTCGGGGATATCGTAGAAGCGGGGAATGAGGTGGCATATCGTGGTCTTGCCGCCGCCGGAGGGGCCGACGAGCGCGAAGGTCGAGCCGGTGGGGATATCGAGATCGACGTGCTCGAGAACTTCCTTTTCGCCGTCGTAGGAATAGGAGACGTCTTTGAATTCGATGTGTCCGTCGACCGAGGCGACGTCCTCGGCGTCCGGGGCGTCCTTTTCGGGCTCGGCGTCGATGATCTCGATGAAACGCTCAAATCCGGTCACACCGCTCTGATACTGCTCCATGAAGTTGACGAGCGTCATCACGGGCGTGATGAAGAGCCCGACCGAAACGATGAAGGCGGAATAATCGGCAAAGTCGATATCGCCGCGGTAGAGGAAGAAGCCGCCCGCGATGATGATGACGACGTTGAAGATATCGGTGATGAAGGAGGTCGCGGAGTGGAACTGTCCCATCGCCTTGTACGCCGCAGAGCGGGAGGAGACGAACCACTCGTTCCCCGCCTCGAATTTTTCCTGCTCCTTGCCGGCGTTGGTGAACGCCTTGGTCACGCGGATGCCCGAAACGCTGCTTTCAAGCGAGGCGTTGATCTCGGCAAGCGATTTCCGGCTCTCCATAAAGGCGTTCCGCATCCGTTTGCGGAGGACGCCCGCGATGAGGAGCAGGAAGGGCACGCAGGCAAAAATGATGAGGGTGAGCCCGAAGTGGATGCCCGAAAGATAGATAAACGAAGCGATGATCGAGATGGAGGAGATGAGCACGTTTTCGGGACCGTGGTGCGCCAGCTCGCTGATGTCGGTCAGGTCGTTGGTCAGACGGGACATGATCTTGCCGGTCTCGTGATCGTCAAAGAAGCGGTAGGGGAGCTTTTCGAGGTGAGTGAACATATCGCTCCGCATCTGCGCCTGCATCCTGACGCCCATGATGTGCCCGTAATACTGCACGAAAAAGTTGAGCAGCATTCTCACGGTATAGATCACGAGCAGCCCGATCCCGGCGATGAGGATCTCCTTGTATTTCTTTTCGGGGATCAGCTCGTTCAGCATCACGCGCGTGATGATCGGGTAAACGATACCGATCAGCGCGATGGTCAGCGAGGCGAGCATATCGAGGAAAAAGATCTTTTTATGCGGCTTGTAATAGGAAAAGAAGCGCTTTAACATTCCGTTTCTCCCGTATATGGTATTCTTTTTTTCGTATTATACCATATATTGATAAAAAAAGCAAGAAAAAGCAGACGTTATCAAAAAAAGAGGCTGCCGCAGCAGCGGCGCCCCTTACTTTTTCAAAGATATTGCCGTAAATCCACTGAGAGACGTTCCTCGGAGGCGATGAGCTTTTTCGCGAGCCCCTTCGTTTCCTCGTCGGCGGCGGGATACTGATTGAGATAGCGCGAGAGCGATTTGACGCCCATATTGCACCCGTCCGTCATCAGCTCGGCGATCGTGCCGTCCGAGCGGTCGAGCGCGATCTTCATTTCGGTCTTCATCCACGACATTGCCTTCACGGCGGGGTTCGGGTTCTTGCCGTCGTCGCAGTGGGAGGCGAGCGCGCGCTGAATGGTCGCGTCGAGCTGGTTGTGCTCGCCGAGGCATTCGTTCAGCCTTGCCTTCATATTCCCGTTTTTTACGTCGGGTATCACCTCGTTCAGTGAGGAAATGCCCATTTTTACGCCCGCGTCGCATTCGCGGAGCATCCGGATCGTATCGTTGTCTGCCATCAGATCAACTCCTTTCTTTTCCGAGTATGGACGGAAACGGGAAGGATTATGCGGGAAAAAAGCCCTTCTTGACAAAACGGGCGCCACACTATATAATGAAGAAAAAACGAAAAGAGTATTTCCGATGAAAAAAAGAACGCTTCTCTGCGTCTGCCTCGCGCTGCTTCTCACGCTTCCGGTCATCCTTGCCTCCTGCTCGGGAGAGAAGGCGGAGGATTTTATGACCGATCCCGAAGCCCTGCTTGCCGGGGTCGAAGCGGCGGTCGGCGAGAAGATCGAGCTGATGACGACCTACCGCCAGGCGGAGAAGAAAAAGGGCGAAACGATGCTGACCCTTCTGATCCCCGACCGGGGCGTGATCTTCACCGTGACCGAGACCGTGACGCATAAGGTGACCGGGGACACCGGCATCTTCGGCGATTTCGTGACCGAACGGCATTGTGACTACGAGGAAAGTATCGTCGATTTCTATTCGATCGAAAAGGACCGCGCCGCCGCGAAATACGGGATCACCGAGGAATCCGACGGCGGGACGCTCTCCGCGCCCGACCTCGCTTCCGCCGCCGCGTATTTTGCCGCGCTCGACGCGGTCTACGCCTTCCGCGAAAACGATCCGACCTATTTCGACCATATCGCCCGCCCCGCAGTAAAACTTCCCGACCGGACGCTGTACCCCACCGACCTCTTCTCGTATTCCGACGAAACCCGTCTGACGCCCGAACTCGCGGAAGGACTGCTCACTTTGCAGGAATAAACAGCACCCATACGAAAAACCGCGCCCGTTGCGGATACGGACAAATCAGAATTTGCAAGTATGTAATAAAAGGTGGAGTGAAAAACCTATGGAAAGAAACGAACACTTTTTTTACGGTGTTTCTGTGGGAGATACGGATAATCGACTATTTCAAACACGGAATAAGGTGCGTAAGAGTACGGCGCTGAATCCTGGAGATATGGATGCCGATGACGTTGACTACGAGATGCAGTTTGAAAAGAATTCTTACGAATTGGAAATCTGCGGAATGAATCAAAGCGGCTTGGAACGCTTTGTAGAAAAATACGGTCAGACGTATCGTAGACTTCATTTTTTCCATTGTCAGTACATTTCGGATTTTTCTCCTTTGGAGAATCTGAAAAATCTTGAAATGGTGGGTATCAACTGGAATATTCGCGCTCAAAAATTATGGGATATGTCGAAAAACCCTGTTCTGTGGTCATTCTTGTGTACCGATTCAAAAAAACTAGTCTACGATCTTGACGGATTTCAAAACGCAAAGACGCTTCGTAACATAAAAATCTGCGGTCCAATGATTGACGGCTCATATCCCATGCGTACTCTTGAGTGCTTTTCTGATATCCCTGCGTTGGAAATTTTGGAGTTATATAATATAAAGCCGGACGACCGCAGTACTTCTTTTTTGGAAAAACTTCCAACGCTTCGTCAATTCAATTTTGATGCAGGTATGTTCACCACAGAAGAAATTGCCGAAATAGTCGCACGATATCCTCAGCTTCAAGGCAAACACCTTTGCGCCTATGCTGATGGGATTTTTGGAATCAGAGTAAGCGGATATCGAAAGCCGACACTAAATCTTCCCAAAGATCAAAAGAGATTGGAAAAATATAATATGGAATTTCAGGCATTGGTTGAAAAGTATAAAGCGGAGATATAATATATTATTCAGGCATAAATGACAAGTGCAAACGTCATTTTATCCGAAATGACAAACAGTAATACAAATCCCGGTTTGTCTGCGTGACCCACTGACATGATTTGTTTTATCAAAGTCTTTTGCACAGCTTTTCTTCAGAAAAGCGCGTACCCCTCAAAAAAGCCCACCGAAGAGGATATCATATATCCTTTCCGGCGGGCTTGCTTTATGAATACGGGGGCTATCAGATATTCAGATACCCTTTCAGCACCTTGAGGGTATTGAAAACGCCCTCGATATGGCTTCTCTCGTACCCGTGGCTCGCGTAAACGCCCGAGCCGATCAGCCCGTGGCGGATATCGGCGCCCGAGGAGAGGGTCGCCTCCACGTCGGAACCGTAGTGCGGATAGACGTCGACCGCGTAAGAAGCGCCTTCCTTTTTCGCGGCGTCGATCAGCTTGCCGACGACCTCGTAGCTGTAAGGACCGCCCGAATCCTTGGCGCAGATCGAAACCGTCTTTTCTGTGCAGGTCAGCCCTTCGCCGACGCAGCCCATATCGACGCTGATCGCCTCCGTGACTCCCGCGGGGACCGGACCGGCGCCGCCGTGCCCGACCTCCTCGTAGACCGTGACGTGGACGAAGACCTTCCGCTCCGGCACGATCCCGCCGTCCTTCATGTATTTCGCAAGACCGAGCAGGATGCCGACCGAGAGCTTGTCGTCAAGGAAACGGCTCTTGATATAGCCGCTTTCGGTGATGAGCGCGCGGGGATCGAAGCAGACCGCGTCCCCGACCTCGATGCCGAGCGCGCGGACGCCTGCGGCGTCGTTCACGTCCTCGTCGAGGACGACCTCGGTCGTGTCGAAGGAACGCTTCGTGTCGCCGTAGGCGCCGTTGACGTGAACCGAGGCGTTGACGAGCTGAAGCGTGCCCGAGATCACTCTGCCGCCCCGGGTTCGGACGCGCACGTTCTCGGCTTCGCCGTTTTCGGCGCGCATCCCGCCGAGCGGCGTGACGCGGAGGCGGCCGTTCCCCTTGATCTCCGCGACCATCGCGCCGAGCGTGTCGGCGTGCGCTTCGAGAAGCAGGGCGTCGTCGGCGTCATTTCCGCCGAGGTCGATCAGAACGCCGCCTTTTTTCGTGATCTCCGCAGGGAAACCGAGGGAGGAAAACGCCTCCTTCACCCAACTTGCCGCTTCCTTCGTATATCCGGTCGGGCTGTCGATCCCGATCAGTTCCACCGCCTTCGCGGCGGCGTATTCCGCGTAATTCCGTTCCATAACGCTGTCCTTTCGGTTGTTTTTCTTTGATTATAGCATATTTTCGGGCAGGATTCAAGGAAAATTACCGTATTTCTCAAAAATTGTTCTTGCATTTTCCGAAAGCGTGTGTTATAATGTTCCCATCAAAAGTGTGAATGCGGTATGAACCGCGTTCCGCCGCTTTCCGGAAACACGGGCAGGGAAGCGATCAAAAAAGAAACAGCCCGGAAAAAAGAAAGGAATACCACCATGAAAAAGCTTCTTGCTCTTCTTCTTGCAGTTGCTATGGTCGCGTGCATGTTCTGCCTCGCTTCCTGCGACAGCGGCAAGGAACCCGCAAAGGATACCGATCCTGCAACCGATGCTCCCACCGGTGAGGTCACCGATCCCGCTACCGATCCCGCTACCGAGGCTCCCGAGGATCCCGATCCCGAGTACAACGACAGCTACGTCAACCTGACCGGCAAGGTCGATACCGCCAACGTCGAGGGCGCAGGCGCCAAGGACGACGGTTCCGAGGATGCCGTTTACCTCTTCGACGGCGATTCCGCTACCAAGTGGTGCCAGATCGTCAAGACCGAGGACGGCACTACCACCATTCAGTGGGCTATGACCAAGGCCACCAAGATCGACGCTTACACCTTCACCTCCGCGAACGACTCTCCCGAAAGATTCCCCGCTGACTGGGTTCTCTACGGTTCCAACGACGGCGAGGAGTGGACCGAGGTCGATACCGTTGAAGGCGCGACCCGCGTTGAGCCGTTCTTCACCGAGTCCGAGATTTACGAGTGCGACGCTCCCGCTGCGTACACCAACTACAAGATCCACTTCACCAAGAACGGTACCGAAGGCACCATCATCTATCAGATCTCCGAGCTCACTCTTCTCGGTGCCAAGGCTTAATCATTGAATCACCGAAAAACCGCCGCGCTTTGCGGCGGTTTTTCTCGTTGTGCCAATGTTCACAAAATATTTATAATTTTTTCCTTGCCAAACCCCCTCCGTTGTGCTATAATAATACCCGCAAGTGAAGAAAAAACAACTGCACCAAGGAGAAGTACTCAAGTTGGTGAAGAGGCGCCCCTGCTAAGGGCGTAGGTCGGGAAACCGGCGCGAGAGTTCGAATCTCTCTTTCTCCGCCAAAAACAACATCGCATCGCGATGTTGTTTTTTTATTCAGACCGAAGGTCGGTACAGCGTCACGGTATCATCCGATGACCGGAAAACGACAGTGTTTTGAGGGAAAACCATGATTGAAATGCAGACGATTTACGAAACGCTCGGCGGATTTTTCATCCGCGGCGACGTCGCCGGAGCCATTGCGTATATGAAGGGCATACCGGAGCTGAACGGGATCACGCAGGCGTATATCGACGTTTTTGAAAACGAACGGTACGTCCGGTATGACGTTCCGGACGGGCTGAACCGGATCCTGCTTTGTTATCAGCAGTATTTCCGGGACGTTTTTTATCTTCACGAGGATCACGCACGGGCGGAATCGGCGCTTTTTGAAAAGCTGAAGCGGGAGCTTGCTCTCCCGGACGGCAGTCCCGAAGAGGTTGAGAACGAAATGCAGCTTCGTTTCAGCCGGGCAGGCTTTGAGGTTCTTTTCGGGAAAACGAACGGTTACCGCGGACCTTACGTCTGGAAGGAGACCGAACCGGTGACGTATGAGGTGGAGCTTCCCGAAACCGTGAGCAGTTACCGCATCAATATGCTCCGCGGATTCGTTTTCCGGAGCTGGATGGATTATCTGACGTTCGGGAAAAAGGGAACGGGCGGCTGGACCTCGCCGGACGGCACGATCAACTGCGTGGAAAACGAGTACAACGTGAACAGCGAAAGATTCAGGGTGTCTCTTCTCAAGCACGAGGCGCAGCACGCGGAAGATTTCAGACGTTGGGGAGATATGGAGCCGAAGGATCTCGAATACCGCGCGAAGCTCGTCGAGCTGATCTACACGCGGGAAACGAATCTTCTGGCGAAGTTCTGCTCGGAGGCGGATCCGGAAAGAACGGACGACGGTCACGCCCTTGCCTCCGCACGGATCAAAAGCGAGATGGGCGGGCTGATCGCCGCGGATATTGCGGAAATTCAGACGCGGGCGCGGGCTTTGTTTGCGGCAAGCAGCAGAGAAATGGAACGGATATACCGGGTAAAAGCCCCGACGTAAATCATGATTTCATTCATCAATCATTTTCATCGCTCATTTTTATCAAAACATATCGGTTTCTGATCGATGAAATGATATAATACTCTCATACCGAACGAAAACGACCGGAGGCTGCCTCGGAAATGAGGCAGCCTCCGGTGATTATTTACGATGCGGACGGTTTACTTTTCGAGAGACTTCAGGCAGTCGAAGCAGATCTTCGCCTCGGTGGGACCGTCGGGGGAGAGGGTCTCGCTTTCGACGATCATTTCGATGCCGTGTTCCTTCGCGTAGGCATAGACCGCCGGGACGGGCGCGGTGCCCTGACCGAGCGGGAAGCCGTGACCCTTCGAGTCGCCGTCCTTGATGTGGATCAGTTTCACTCGGTCGGCGAGCTTCGTCATCAGCGCGATCGGATCGACGCCGGCGTTGTACGCCCAGTAGGTGTCGATCTCAAAGAGGAGGGAAGTGCGCTTCTGCAGCTCCTCGTGGATGATCTGTCCGCTGCCGTTCGGCAGGAACTCGTGGGAGTGGTTGTGATAGTGAAGTGCGATGCCCTCTGCGGCGAGGACGGGCTGCGCGGCGTTCATCACGTCGATGAAGGCGGAGAGCTTGTCGGCGTCCGAGAGGTCGGCGCCCGGAACGACGTAGTTGGAGCAGCCGATCTTGTGGTGGTATTCGATCGAAGCTTTGATGTTCTCGGGCTTCAGCCCTTCCCAGCCGGAGTGGGTGCCGATCGCGGTCAGTCCGGTCTCGTCAAGGAGCGCCCTGACCTGCTCCGCCGTTCTGCCGAAGAACCCGGCGAACTCGACCTTTTTGTAGCCGATCCCGGCGGTGACGCGGATCGCTTCCTCAAAATCCTTTCCGGTGAGGTCGCGGATGCTGTAAAGCTGTAATCCGTATTCCATTCCTGATACCTCTCTTTTCTGCAATCAGTCGATCTTTACGGAATGACCGACCTTCGCGGATTCGTAGATCGCGTCGATGATTTTCATCAGCGCCAGACCGTCCTCGGCGGGCGCACGGCAGGGGGTAATGCCCTCGGCGGCGTCAAGGAAGCCCTTGATCTCGGCGTCGAACGCGGGCGTGAAGCGGAAGGACTTTTCGCCCTCGGGCGTGAACTCGACGAAATTGTGATCCTTGACGGCGATGATGTTCATATCGTTCATATTGGTGCCCGCCTTGGTGCCGAAGAGCTGGACCTCGCCGACGTCGCCGCGGATGTTGAGGTTGAAGCTTGCCTCGACCGAGATCGTGAAGCCGTTATCGAACTTGATCATCGCGGTGGTGAAGTCCTCGACGGTGTAGGGGTGACCGCCCTCCTCGACGCTCCAAGCCTTCTCGGCGCCGTCCGCACGGTGCGGACCGAGGTTGTCGTAGGTCATACCGAAGGCTTCGACCGGCTTCGGGCAGCCGGCGAGATAGCGGGTCAGGTCGATGACGTGTACGCCGAGGTCGATCAGGGGACCGCCGCCGGAGTACGCCTTGTCGCCGAACCAGCCGCCGGGGCAGCCGGATTTGCGGAGGTAGGTCGCCTTCGCGTAGTAGATATCACCGAAAACGCCCTCGTCGGTCAGCTTCTTCACGGCGTCGGCGTCCTCGCCGAAGCGGCGGACGAAGCCGATCTGGAGCAGGTGCCCGGTCTCCTTCGCGGTGTCGAGCATCTCCTTGGCTTCCTTCGCGTTCATCGCCATCGGCTTTTCGCAGATGACGTCGGCGCCGCCGCGCAGCGCGGTGATCGTGCAGTCCTTGTGCGCCGCGTTCCAGACGCAGACGCTGACGCAGTCGAGCTTTTCATTCTTCATCATTTCCTCGGCGCTCGTGTACCAGTGCTCCACGCCGTAATGGGCGGCGTAGTTCTTTACCTTGTTTTCGTCGATATCGCAGACCGCGACGACCTCGCAGCGGTCGGACATGGCGCGGTAACCGTGCATATGGCAGTTGCTGATGTTGCCGGTTCCGATGATGCCGATTCTTTTTTTATCCATGTTCGTATTCTCCTTTATGGAAAAAATATGTTTCCAACGCTTATTTTACTCTGCTTTTTGGGAATTGTCAACAGAAAAGGGACGATTCGGCGGTCAAAAACCGAAAAAAAGCGCAGACCGGGGAACAAATGTAAATATTTTCTGAACTTTCCGAAAGAACTTGCATTCTATAATAAAGTATGGTATACTACCCGTTGGTTCAAAATACACACACGGCTCTTTTTTCGGTGAACGCGAGTCCCCGGAGCCGTGGTGGAACAACCGAAGAAAGGAAAAACAAAAATGGCAATCATCACGATCAAGCAGCTCCTCGAAGCAGGTGTTCATTTCGGACACCAGACCAGAAAATGGAACCCGAAAATGGCGGAGTACATTTTCACCGAACGCAACGGCATCTACATCATCGACCTTCAGAAGACTGTGAAGAAGTTCGAAGAAGCGTATATGTTCGTTCGTGACCTTTCCGCTGAAGGCGGTTCTCTCCTCTTCGTCGGCACCAAGAAGCAGGCAGCCGATGCGATCAAGGAAGAGGCTACCCGCTGCGGTCAGTACTACGTGAACGTCCGTTGGCCCGGCGGCATGCTGACCAACTTCAAGACGATCAAGAAGTCCATCGCCCGTCTGAAGTCCCTCGAAAAGATGAAGGAAGACGGCACCTTCGATCTCCTTCCCAAGAAGGAAGTCGCAAAGCTCATCAAGGAAATGGAAGACCTTGAGAAGAACCTCGGCGGTATCAAGTCCATGGACCGCCTCCCCTCCGCTGTGTTCATCGTTGACCCCCGCAAGGAGCACATCGCCGTTCTCGAAGCGAAGAAGCTCGGCATCCCGGTCGTTGCGATCGTCGATACCAACTGCGATCCCGATGACGCAGACTACGTGATCCCCGGCAACGACGACGCGATCCGCGCCATCAAGCTCATCTCCTCCGTTCTCGCCGACGCGATGATCGAGGGCAAGCAGGGCGAACAGTTCGAAGAGGGCAGCGAGGCTGCTGCCGACAAGGCTGAGGAAGAGAACGCCTGAGCGTTTTCTCCGAACGAGCGGTATGATCCCGGCGGAGAATACCGTGTGATACCTCCACCCGCCGGAGAAAAGGAAGGAAATCAAATGGCAGTTTCTATTAAAGCAAGTGACGTTGCCGCTCTTCGCGCGAAGACCGGCTGCGGTATGATGGAATGCAAGAAGGCCCTCGTCGAAGCTGAGGGCAACGAAGAAAAGGCGATCAAGCTCCTCCGTGAGAAGGGTCTTGCCACCGCCGCAAAGAAGGCTGACCGTATCGCCGCTGAGGGCGTCGTCGATATCCTCGTTTCCGAGGACGGCAAGACCGCAGCGATGGTCGAGGTCAACGCGGAGACCGACTTCGTCGCGAAGAACGACGAGTTCAAGGCGTTCGTCAAGGGCGTCCTCCGCACCATTCTCGCCTGCAAGCCCGCTGACGTCGAGGCTCTGAAGGCGTGCAAATATGACGGTTCCGATCTGACGGTCGCCGACGTTCTCGTTGAGAAGATCGCCACCATCAAGGAAAATATGTCGATCCGCCGCTTCCTCGTTGAGGAAGGCAACATGAGCACCTACATTCACGGTTCCGGCGTTACCGGCGTTATCGTTACCTTCGAGGGTGACGACGCCGTCATCGCCAATCCCGAGTTCCCGGCAGTTGCCAAGAACGTCGCCCTTCAGGTCGCCGCTATGAACTGCCTCTACTCCTTCCGTGACGAGGTCCCGCAGGCAGCGCTCGACGAGGAAAGAGAAGTCATCCTCGCCCAGATCAAGAACGATCCCAAGAACGCCAACAAGCCTCAGCAGATCCTCGACAAGATGGTCATCGGCAAGCTCGGCAAGTACTACGAGACCTACTGCCTCGCAGATCAGGCTTACGTCAAGGACGACTCCATGACGGTTGCCAAGTATCTCGAGACCGAAGGCAAGCGCCTCGGCGGCGCCCTCAAGCTCAAGGGCTTCAAGCGCTACGAGAAGGGCGAAGGTCTCCAGAAGAGAGAAGACAACTTCGCGGAAGAGATCGCAAGCCTCGTCAAGTAATTTCATCCATCATAAGGACCGACGGAAACGCCGGTCCTTTTCGTTTCTTTCTCTTGCAATCTTTCCCATTTTGTGTTATACTTGTAAAAACGTACCTTATGGAAAGGATGATCGCACCCGTGACGGTGAAAAAGCACCGGATATTTCTTTTCCTTCTTTTGCTTCTGACCTGCGTCCTGCTCGCAGGCTGTAAAAACGACGGGAAGGAATCCGAAACCATGAACCCCGAAAAAGAGCCCAAGTACAAAGACGTTTTAACCGACACGCTCGTAACCGACGCGGAGGGAAACAGCCTCTCTGTCTGTTTTCTGCGGGAAGACCTCGTCAGCTTCTGCTATTCGCCGAAGGACGAACGGGTCGAACCGACCGTGTACGAGATGGTCGAAAAAGGTCGGGAGGATTACGCTCCCGTCCACGGACTGGAGGAGGACGACCCCGCCGGCGGAAAGATCATCCGTACCGAGGGGCTGACCGTCTCGATCGGAAATGACCTCGGCATCACCGTTGCCGACCCCGATGGAAAAGTGATCTTCCGCAGCGCGGCGAAAGCGTTTTCCGCAGACGGCGAGGGGAAGACCGCTTCCTTCGTGCGCGACCTGAACGGGGAAGAGCATTTCTTCGGTCTGGGCAGCGACGTCGGGGACGCCTTCACGACCATTGACCACCGCGACAGCGTCTATTCGCTCTGGCTGAACGACGACAACGTCCACGCGATCATTCCGCTGTGGTACAGCTCGGCGGGCTACGGCGTTTTCCTGAACAATTCCAATAAGGGACAGGTCTCCTTCAAGGAAGACTATTCGCTCTCGGTCGAGGGCGGGAGAATGAATTTCTGTTTCTTTTACGGTCCCGCTCCTCGCACCATCCTCGAAAACTGGTCCGAGCTTGCCGGCAGAATGGCGATGCCGCCGCTCTACGCGCTCGGTCTGACCTACCGCGGCTTCGGCTCGTGGACCGAGGATCTGCTTTACGACGCGATCGTGAAACAGCTTGACGCCGGGATCGCGATCGACGTTGCGGGTGTCGAACCCGGCTGGCAGACCGCCACCTATCCCTGCTCTTACGAATGGAGTCCCAAATTCACCTCCGATCCCGCCGCGTTCACCGAAAGAATGCACGCGCTCGGGCTTCGCGTCAACCTCTGGGAGCATCCCTACGTCTCCCCGAAGGCGGAAATCTATGAAGATATGAGCCGGTATTCGCTGAAAAGCGAGGTCCTCGGTACCCGTGACTGGGAGGGACACAGCGGCGGACAATACGGCTTCGGCGGTCTCATCCCGGATATGACGACCGAAAAAGCGCGCGAGCTTTACGCTTCGATCCACGTCAAAAACCTTCTCTCTATCGGCGTTGACGGCTTCAAGGTCGACGAAACCGACAGCTGGGGCGCGAACAACAGCCTTTCCACCCGGTTCCCGGGCGGCATTTCGGCAAACGCCTACCACAATCTGCTCGGCACGCTGACCGTCAACCTGCTCCACGATACCTACCGCACCGAATACGGAAAACGCGCCTTCCTGTTCAGCCGCGGCAACTACACCGGTATGCAGCGCTACGCCACCTCCGCCTATACCGATTATTACGGCTACGATCAGTTCGTGATGTCCGTGATCGTGCAGGGCTTCTCGGGTACCTACTACACGCCCGAGATCCGCGACGTTTCCACACCGTCCGACGTTTCCTATATGCGCCGCGCGGAGCTGATGTTCTTGACGCCCTTTGCGATGTCGAACGAGTGGGCGACCGAGGCGACCGTCCTCGACCGCAGCCGCACGGTCATCGAATGCTATCGGAAATACAACGCGCTTCACTACGCGCTCATCCCCTATCAGTACAGCCTCTTCTGGGAACAGCACAACACCGGCGTCGGCGTGACCCGCCCGCTGATGATGGAATTCCCGGACGATCCCAAGGCGTGGAAGGTGAACGACGAGTTCATGCTCGGCCCGTCCCTCCTCGTCTGCCCGGTCTCCTCGACGGCGCGCACCGCGACCGAATCGCTTTATCTCCCCGCCGGGGCAAGCTGGATCGACTATAACACCGGCAAGGTCTATGAGGGCGGCAAGACCCTGAATTATTCCTCCGCCGCGTCGGTTCTGCCTCTCTTCGTACGGGTCGGCTCGATCATCCCGCTCGGCTCTTACGGCGCGAACACGCAGGACGTCACCGATCCCACGCTCCGCCTCGACCTCTATCCGGCGGAAACCGAAACGACCTTCGAGGTCTACGAGGACGACGGCATCTCCTACGAATACGAAAGCGGCAAATACGCGCTGACTCCCGTTTCCCTGAAGGGCGAAAGCGGAAAGATCACGGTAAAGCTCGGCGAGCGCACCGGTTCCTTCGCGGTTACTTCCCGTAACGTCGAGCTGCAGATCCATACCCGCCGCACGCCGACCGAGGTTAAGATCGATAATACCGCCGCAAAGCAGGCGGCAGACCGCGCGGAATACGACGCGGCTTCCGGCAGCGTCTGGTTCTACGATACCGCGGCGGAAAACGATATCGGTCTGATCCTTTATATCAAATTCGCCGACGACGGCAAGGCACACGAGGTCATCGCAGCGGTCGGTGCCGAAGCGCCCGAGCGTGAGCCCGTGATCATTACCGACGGCACGCTCTACGAGTGCGAGGACGACGGAAACACCTTTCACGGCGTTTCGCTGAACAAAAACAAGGACGGCGCCTCCGGCAGCGCGATCGTCGGCGCGGTCGGCGACGACGGCAAAAAGACCCTCACGATGAACGGCGTGAAAGCGCCCGGGGACGGTACCTACGACGTCGAGATCGTCTTCTATAACGGCAGCTCCGAATCCCGGAATCTTGCAATCACGGTAAACGGCGGGGAGACCATCCCGCTCCGCTGCCCCACGAACGGCGACTGGAACCGTTTCCAGAGCGTCACCGTTCCGCTGACTCTGAAAAAGGGCGAAAACAGCATCCTCTTCACGACCCGCGAGGGAGAGGGCTACGCTCCCGACCTCGACTGCATCTTTGTGTACGACAAAGCCCCGGTCGAAACCGGGATGAAGGGCGATCTGCTCCTTCCCACGGCGGAAAACCTTTCCGGTTCGCTGAAGCTGATCCCGATGGCGAGCGCAGCGGGCGGAAACGCGGTCTCGGGCATCGGTCTTTCAAAGGACAACGTCCTGACCTACAAGGTCACGGTGCCGAAAACCGCGCCCTATCAGCTCTGCCTCAACTATTCCAACCCCTCCGAGGCGGGGAAGAAGCTGAACCTCTCGATCAACGGGCAGAAGAGCGAGCTGACCCTTCCCGGCACGCTCAGCACGCACGTCTTCGCCGTTCTGAATCAGACCGTCTATCTGGAGGAGGGCGAAAACGTCATCTCCTTCTGGTTTGACGGCAGCACCTCGCTCTACGAGTGCGAGGTCGGCGGGGAATACAATAACTGCAACAACCGTCTGACGCCTCCCGACGAAGGGCACACCCAGTCGGGCGGATACGCGGTCGGCGCGACCTCGAACGACGGCAAGTCCTCCTTTACGATGAAGGGCATCCGCGTTCCCGAGGCAGGTACCTATAAGGTCCTCCTCTACGTCGGCTCGGGCGATACCCGTACCTTCCGCGTGAAGGTCAACGGCGAGGATACCGGCGAAAGGTATTCGGCAAAGACCGGACACTTCCACGAATTCAGGCCGGTCACTCTCGAGCTCGACCTGAAGGCGGGCGACAACACGATCACGATCTGGCAGAAGCCGAAGAGCGAGGGCGACTCAGAATGGCTCCCGAACTTCGATTACCTCGTTCTCCCGGACGTCACGCCCGATTACGAGATCCTCCTCGGCGCGGTTTCCGTCCGATGAAACCAGATGATACGAAAGGAAAAGAATGAAATGAAAGCAAGAAAAACGATCGCGCTCCTTCTCACTCTCGTTCTCGCGTTCGGCGCGCTGACCGCCTGCGGCGGCGAAAAAGAACCCGCGAAGGAAACTGATCCTCCCGCAGGAGACGACAGGCTGACCCTCGTTGCGGGCGGAGAACCGCTCTATACCGTTATGCGCCCCGATATCGCTTCCGACGCGGTGACGAAGGGCGCCGTGAAGGTCCGCGCCGCGCTGAGCAAGCTCGCGGGCAAGGACGCCGCGATCGACACCGACTGGGTGAAGGAGGAGGGCGAAAAGAAGCCCGAGATCCTCATCGGCGATACCAACCGTGAAGAGAGCAAGACCGCGAAAGAGGGTCTTGCCGCAGACGGCTACCGCATCACGGTCGTCGGGAACAAGCTCTGCGTCGTCGCGGACGGCGACAAGGCAATGGAGCTTGCCGTCGAAGCGCTGCTCGCGCTGATTCCGGAAAGCGGCGATTTCTCGGTCGAAAAGACCCTGAACCTCACCGGTGTTTACGTTCCGAAGGGTCCGGTCGTCAACGTCTACGACAAGGACACCACGGTGGATTTCAAGCCGCTCGAAACGCTCTTTGAAGACCCGGATTCCGTCGTGCTGAAGGACGTGAAGACCTCGATCGGCAGCAGCCTCGGTATGCACTTCGCAGATTTTCTCGTCGTCAACGACGTGATCTGGGCGTACTACATCGAGTGGATAGACGGTGAAGCGGGCGTTGCGCTCGCGACCTCCGAGGACGGCGTGAACTTCACCAAGGTCGATACCGTCCTGCGTCCGAGCGAGGACGATTGGGATAATCAGATGGCGAGCTTCCCCGGCATCTGGTACGAGGACGGCACCTATTACCTCGTTTACGAGGGCACCGGCGCTCCGGATAAGGACAACCGCGGCGCGGTCGGACTCGCGACCTCTAAGGACGGCATCCATTTCGAGAAGCAGGGCTGCATCATCGACTACCGCCACGACGGGCAGGGGCTCTACGGCGCAAACGTCGGCACGCCCGATATCTTCCGTCTGAACGGAACGTGGTACGTCACCTTCCACACCTTCGACTGGACCGACTGCATGATCTGCTACGCCTCCGGCGAGGACCTGATGAACCTTGAGATCTACGACGGCAACCCGATCATCCCGACCGACAAGAAGCCGACCGATCCCGCGAGCGGAACGACCGGCAGACGCGACGTGATGTACTGCGACGGCTGGTTCTATATGGTCTACGAGATCTCCACCGAACAGCCCTACGACGACGCACACTGGTGCCATATGTTCGCCCGTTCTCAGGATTTTGAGCACTGGGAAAAGGTCGGTCCGATCATCGACCAGACCGAACACGGCTACGGCAACGACGGTCCCGCCTTCCTCGTGATGAACGATCAGATCTTCGTTTATTACCGCGTCGGCGGCTCGATGTCCCGTTATCGCCTCGCGATCTGACAATAACAAACCGAAAAGCCGTCTGGAAGGGCGGCTTTTTGCTTTCCCCGCAGCCGGAAAGGGAAAATTTTCGGGAATACTGTTTACAAATTTGCATTTTTGTGGTACAATAACTATAATTAAAGTTACTATGGGGGTTCTTACGATGAACAGTCAGTACAGGCGCGTTCTTCTGAAGGTTTCGGGAGAAGCGCTGAAGCATGATAACCCGGATCGCGTCATTGACGACGCGTTTACCGACGAGATCGCGGGTGCGATCGGTGAATGTGTGAAAAACGGCGTGCAGGTGGCGGTCGTCATCGGCGCCGGTAATATCTGGCGCGGCGCAAGGCAGGGAAGAGGCATGGACCGCTGTGCCGCCGATAATATGGGAATGCTCGCAACCTGCATCAACTGCCTCGGTATGCAGGATTCGCTCCGTGAAAAGGGGATCCCGAGCGTGGTGCTGACCGCGTTCGATATGCCGAAGGTCGCCGAGCTGTTCCGCAAGGACAAGGCGGTCGAAGCGATGGAAGCCGGAAAGGTCGTTCTGCTCGCCTGCGGATCGGGCAATCCGTTCTTCTCGACCGATACCGCCGCCGTGCTCCGTGCCGCCGAGCTGGAATGCGACGCACTGATGATGGCGAAGAACATCGACGGCATTTACAACAAGGACCCGAACAAACCCGGGAACGAGGACGCCGTCCGCTATGAAGAAATGACCTACAAGTCGATCCTGAATCAGGGTCTCAAGGCGATCGACCTTCCCGCCGCCGCCCTTGCCGACGAGGTCGGCATCCCGATGCTGGTCTTCGACGCGAACGATCCCGTCAACATCGCCAAGGTGATCCTCGGCGAAAAGAAACCCGGCACCATCGTAAAATAAGAAAAAACATATTTTGATACGGAGGAAAAACAGATGAAACTGAACACCAAGGATTACGAAGAGAAAATGAAAAAAACCGTCGCGGGCTACTCTCATGAGCTGCAGACCGTCCGCGTCGGCAGAGCGAACGTCGCCGTGCTTGACCGCGTGACCGTTGACTATTACGGCGCTCCCACCCGCATCGCCGATATCGCCGCCGTCAAGGCGACCGACGCCCGCACGCTGACCGTTACCCCGTGGGAATCCAATATGCTCAAGCCCATCGAGCGCGCCATTCAGGCGTCCGACGTCGGTATCAATCCCGTCAACGACGGCAAATGCGTCCGTCTTTCCTTCCCGCAGCTCACCGGTGAGCGCAGAAAGGAACTGACCAAGCAGGTCGCGAAGATGGGCGAGGACGCGAAGGTCGCAATCCGCAATATCCGCCGCGACGCGAACGACAAGATCAAGGATATGAAGAAAAACAGCGAGATGACCGAGGATGAGCAGAAGCTCTCCGAGAAGGCGATGCAGGATCTGACCGACAAATATACCAAGGAGCTTGACGTCGTTACCGAGGCAAAGAACAAGGAAATTCTCGAAATTTAATTCCCGGGATTTTAGTTTTCGGGCGGGATCCGGTTCCGTGCGGGATCGGATTTCCGAAGTGATGAATCCGTCAGGAAAGGGAACGGATCCGGAGGGCAGTCTCCGGGTCCTCTCCCGTGCGAAAGGAATCCGGCATGGCAGAAAAAAGCGAAAAAACGCTCAGACATATCGCCTTTATTATGGACGGAAACGGCAGATGGGCGACGAAGCGCGGTCTTCCCCGGGAAGCGGGGCATAAGGCGGGCGCCGAGGTCTTCAAGACCGTTTCCGAATACTGCGTGGATATCGGGATTCCGATCGTGACCGTCTACGCCTTCTCCACCGAGAACTGGAAGCGTCCCAAGCGTGAGGTGGACGCGATCTTCCGTCTGTTCTCCCAGTACATCGAGGAGGCGTTCGCCCGCTTTCTGGAAAAGGATCTCGTGATCCGCTTCATCGGGGACCGTACCCCCTTCCCGAAGTCGATGACCGACCGGATGGAGGAGCTCGAAAGGATCACCGCGGGCAGAAAGAACACGCTGAACATCGCGATCAATTACGGCGGCAGGGACGAGATAAAGCGCGCCGTGAACAAGCTGATCGCCGAGGGAAAGACGGAGATCACCGAGGCGGATATCGAAGCGAAGCTCGATACCGCAGGCGAACCGATGCCCGATATGATCGTCCGTACCGGCGCGGAGCAGCGGATCTCCAATTTTCTGACGTGGCAGTCGGCGTACGCCGAGCTGTATTTCACCGACACGCTCTGGCCCGATTTCGGGAAGGAAGACGTGGACAAGGCGGTGGAGGAATTTTACCGCCGCAATCGCCGCTTCGGCGGGGTCTGAAAAAGGCACCGTTCCCGGCGCCGAAGCACGAAAGGAGACTTTCGCGAAAGCGGAAGCCGTAGTTTGTATTATGAAAGTACGCGTTCTGACCGCGCTCGTGATGGTCGCGGTGCTGATCCCGTTTCTGATCTTCTCGGATACCTTTGCCTGGCCGCTCCTCATCTGCGCGATGACGGCGATCGGGATCTTCGAGATGCTGCGCTGTACCGGAATGCTCAGGAAGATTTACGCGGCGATCCCGGCGTTCCTCGTCGGCGTCGGCTTCCCGGCGGTGCTCCGCCTGCTGGAAGCGAACGGGATCGATCCCCTTCGCACCTTTTTCATCCTCGGGGTCTGTCTGACCACGTGGAATATGATCTCCTGCGTCTTTTCCAAGGGCGGCTTCACGATGCAGAACGCCCTGATGACGGCGGGAATGACCCTTTACATCTCGTTCGGCTTTTCCGTGCTGATCCTGCTGCGCGATATGGAGAACGGAAAGTTCGTTTTCCTCCTCTCCCTCCTCATCCCGTGGATGAGCGACGTTTTCGCGTATTTCACCGGCGTTCTGTTCGGAAAGCATAAGCTGATCCCCGAGGTCTCGCCGAAGAAGACGATCGAGGGCTCGGTCGGCGGTCTGATCGCCGGCACGGTGATCGCCGTGCTTTACGTCTGGCTGATCGCAAAGCTGTCGGATGCCGAGGCGGACCTGTTCGTCGTCGCGTTGGCGGCGTTCGTTACGGCGGCGCTTTCGCAGGTCGGTGACCTCATTATGTCGGTCATCAAAAGGGAATACGGCATCAAGGACTACGGGACGCTTTTTCCCGGTCACGGCGGGATCCTTGACCGCTTCGATTCGGTCCTCGTCACGACGCCGTTCCTCTATTTCCTGCTGACGCTGAGCGAGACGCTGATCGTCATCCGCTGAGAAAAAGAGTATGATCGGGGCTGAGCGCTGAAAGCGTGCAGCCCCGTTGCCGGTTTTCCGGCATATTACGTTCCGAAAGGATTTTCGTTATGAATCTGCCGAAGAAAAAAGTCGCGGTTCTCGGCTCGACCGGATCGGTCGGGGAACAGGCGCTCGACGTCTGCGCGTTTCAGGGGTACGAGGTGACCGGCATTGCCGCCGGAAAGAGCGTGAAGCGGCTCGAGGAACAGATCCGCCGCTTTCGCCCCGCGTACTGTGCCGTCGCGGACAAAAATGCCGCCGCCGATCTGAAGGTCCGCATCGCCGATACCGATACCGTGATCCTTTCCGGTGAAAGCGCGGCGGAGGAGCTTGCCTCCCTTACCGACGCCGATACCGTTCTGAACGCGGTCACCGGCTTTGCGGGGCTCCGTCCCACGGTCGCCGCCATCCGCGCGGGAAAGGACGTCGCGCTCGCCAACAAGGAGACAATGGTCGCCTTCGGCGAACGGGTCATGGCGCTTGCCGCGGAAAAGGGCGTGAAGATCCTTCCGGTCGACAGCGAGCACTGCGCGATCTTTCAATGTCTGCGCGGCAGCCGGAAAGAGGACGTGCGGCGTCTGATCATCACGGCGTCGGGCGGGCCCTTTTACGGAAAAACGAAAGAAGAGCTTTCCCGCGTCACCGCCGAAAACGCGCTTGCGCACCCGACGTGGAGCATGGGAAAGCGGATCACGATCGACTCCTCGACCTTGATGAACAAGGGCTTCGAGGTGATCGAGGCGGTTCGCCTCTTCGGCGTCAGCCCCGAAAAGATCGACGTCGTGATCCACAGGGAAAGCATTATCCATTCGATGGTCGAATACAATGACAGCGCGGTCATCGCGCAGATGGCGCTGCCCGATATGCGTCTCTGCGTCCAGTACGCGCTGACCTGTCCCGACCGCGTCGCCGGTCAGCTCGATCCGATCGATTTCACGCGCCTCGGCGCTCTGACCTTTGCCGTGCCCGACGCCGAAGCTTTTCCGCTGCTTCCCCTTGCCTTTGAGGCGGTGAAGGCGGGCGGGACCGTTCCCGCGGCGATGAACGCCGCCGACGAGGTCGCCGTCTCCCTCTTCCTTGCGGGGAAGATCGGATTCCTTTCGATCCCCGAACTCGTCACCGAGGTGACGCGGAACGCCGCCGCGCGGCAGAGGAGCGCGGAAAAGAAAGAACTGACCCTTGCCGACGTGGAGGAGGCGGATCGCGCCGCGCGCGAAGAGACCCGCCGTCTCGCCGGCTGAATCAAAGAGAGGAACCCCAATGTACTACGTTCTTGCAATCCTGATTTTCGGCTTTCTGATCTTCATCCACGAGCTCGGTCATTATACGACCGCGCGCCTTTTCGGCGTCACCGTTTACGAATTTGCGATCGGAATGGGACCGAAGCTGCTCACGCACGTTTCGGCAAAGACGGGGATCCGTTATTCGCTCCGTCTCCTCCCCTTCGGCGGCTTCGTTTCGATGGCGGGCGAGGACGAGGAGTCGGAGGATGAAAACGCGCTGAACAAAAAGCCGGTCTGGCAGCGCATCATCATCACCGCGGCGGGCGCCTTCATGAATCTTGTCATCGGCGTGATCCTCATCGCCGTCGTCGTCTGCTCGACGAAGGCACTCGGCTCGACCGTGATCCTGAAATTCGACGACGGAGCGGTCAGCGAAAGCGCCGGGCTCCGTGTCGGCGACCGGATCGCGAAGATCGGCACGCAGCCGACGCGGACCGCGGATGAACTGAGCTACGCGATCATGCGGCAGGGAGCTGCCCCGGTCGACGTCACGGTCGTGCGCGGCGGGGAAAAGGTGACCGTCAGGGTCGATTTCTCCAAGGAAGAGATCGACGGGATGGTCTACGGCGCGCCCGATTTCGTCGTCCGCGCGGTCGAAAAGAATGTCGGTACCGTTCTTTCCCACACGTGGTACCGTTCAATCCTGACCGTTAGAATGATATGGGAGTCGCTTTTCGATCTTGTGACCGGCAGGGTCGGGATGAATCAGGTCTCGGGTCCGGTCGGCGTCACGCAGGCGATGGCGGAGACCGCGAAGGCGGGCTTTCTGAATTTCGTCTATCTCAGTGCCGTCATCGCGATCAATCTCGGCGTCGTCAATCTGCTCCCGCTGCCCGCGCTCGACGGGGGCAGGATCTTCTTCCTGCTGATCGAGCTGATCCGCGGCAAGCCGCTGAATCCCGAGGTGGAGGGCTATATCCACTTCGCCGGTCTTGCGGTGCTGATGGTACTGATGGTCGTGATCACCTGTAAGGACGTCCTCGGGCTGTTCCGGGGGTAGAAAAGATTGAAAGATAAATCTTTCAATCTTCCCGTTTTGTGGCTTTCGCTGCCGGAGGGGCAGCGATTTCGCAAAGCGAAACCGGCCCCAATTCCGGAAGAAAGGAAGCTTTCGCTTCGCGAAAGCTATGATCATAATAATGGAGAACAGAAGAATATCGAAGCAGGTCCGCGTCGGTGACCGCGTTCTCGGCGGCGGCGCGCCGATCCTCGTGCAGTCGATGACCAACTGCCGCCCCGACGATTTCGAGGCGCTTTCGGCGCAGATCGCCGGGCTTGAGGAGGCGGGGTGCGACATCGTCCGCCTCACCGTTCCCGATATGGGGGCGGTGAAAACCCTCGCAAGGCTGAAGGAATCGGGCGTGAAGGTGCCGCTCGTCGCGGATATCCATTTTGATTATAAAATGGCGGTCGAAGCGGCGAACGCCGGTGCCGATAAGATCCGCATCAACCCCGGCAACATCGGCGGGGAGGACAAGGTCAGGGAAGTGGTCCGCGCCTGCCGTGCTCACGGCATTCCGATCCGCGTCGGCGTCAACGGCGGTTCGCTCGAAAAGGAACTGCTCGAAAAGTACGGTCCCACGCCCGAGGCGCTCTGTCAGAGCGCGATGAGACAGATCGGAATGCTCGAAAAATTCGATTTTACCGATATCGTCGCCGCGATCAAGTCCTCCGACGTCGGAACGATGGTTTCCGCCGTCCGCCTGCTTGCCGCAAGATGCGGCTATCCGCTCCATATCGGGGTGACCGAGGCGGGCACCGCCAAGCTCGGCACGATGAAATCCGCCGCCGGGATCGGCTCGCTCCTCCTCGACGGCATCGGCGATACGATCCGCGTTTCGCTGACCGCGCCCCCCGTCCTTGAGGTCAGGGAGGGACACGCGCTCCTCCGCGCCCTCGGCATGGACGAAACGTGGAAGCTGAACCTCGTTTCCTGCCCCACCTGCGGCAGAACGAAGATCGACCTCGTTTCGCTCGCCTCCGCGTTGGAGGACCGGATCATGAAGGAAGGTCTTGCCGGAAAGAAGATGACGGTCGCCGTGATGGGCTGCGTCGTCAACGGTCCCGGCGAGGCGAAGCACGCCGACGTCGGCGTCGCGGGAGGACTGCACGAAGCGCTCCTCATCCGCCGCGGCGAAGCCGTGCGCAAGATCCCCGAAGGAGAAATCATTGATACGCTGATCGAGGAGATCAGAAACTTCTGATTGTACAGAAAGGAAAGACCAGCGCAGTGAAGACATTGCTTGAAATAGTCCATAAATATACGCCGGACAAGCAGTCGAAGGCTGCGATCCTGAACGAAGCCTCCGAGATCGTGACGCGGGTCGATAAGGAACGCAGAATGATCGAGGTGGAGGCGTACTGGCCGCACCTCGTGAAGAAAAGAGACCTTTACGCGATCGAGGAAGACATCCGGAACGCGTATCAGCTCGCCTCGATGCGCATCCTGCCGCACTATCCCGCGACCCTGTTTGACGAAAGCTATCTGCCCGAGGCGATCGTCGAGCTGCAGCGCACGGGCGCGGTCTCGCGCGGCTTTTTCAACGATTATACCGCCCGCCTGCAGGGCGGCACCGTCACGGTCGAGATCAGCTCGACCAACGGCGGCATCGAGCTTCTGTACAGCGCCGAGACGCCGAAGATCCTTTCGGAGATCATCCGCAGGGAATTCGGCATCGCGGTGAAATCGGTCGTCCGTCAGCAGGAGGGCTATACCTTCGATTATGACGCACTGGAACGGGAAAACAACGCCGCGCTTGCCGCCATCCGCGCGCAGACGCCCGCTTTCGTTCCTCCGGAAGAGACGAAAGAGGAGGAAGGACCGCAGCTTACCCGCGTCTTCGCGATCTCGGGCGGCGGCGATACCGAGGCAGAGGCGCTTTCCGATACCTCCTATAAGATCGGCAATATGATGTTCGACGTGGACGGGGCGTCCCTGATCTGGGGCAAGGAATTCCCGATCAACCCGGTCCCCCTCCGCAATCTGACCTCCCAGCGCCGCGGCGTCTGCGTTCTCGGTGAGGTTTTCGGCATCGAGGCAAAAGCCAACCGCAAGGGCGACAAGACCATTCTGGGCTTTTCGGTCACCGACGACGACGCCTCGATCTCGGTCAAGACGATCGGCGAGGTGGAAGAGCTTGCGCCGCTCGTTTCCGGTCTGAAGGACGGTATGACCTGCGCGATCTACGGCAGCGTCAAGTTCGATACCTTCGATAACGAGCTCGTCCTCTCCCCCTCCGCCGTGATGAAGATCAAGCGGCTCGGCAGAAGAGACGACGCGCCGGTCAAGCGCGTGGAGCTGCATCTGCACACCAAAATGTCGACGATGGACGCGCTGATCGAGCCGGACGACGCCGTCAAGCAGGCGAACGCGTGGGGACATCCCGCCGTCGCGATCACCGACCACGGCAACGTGCAGGGCTATATGAAGGCGATGCTTGCCGCCGAGAAGCTGGATCAGAAGGTGATCTGGGGTCTCGAGGGCTATTTTGCCGACGATACGGCGCGCGCCGTTTACGGCACGAAGGAAGCCGAATGGGACGACGAATTCATCGTTTTCGATATCGAGACCACCGGCCTTTCGGCGCTGAACAACCACATCACCGAGATCGGCGCCGTCCGCGTGAAGGGCGGAGAGGTGCTTGAGGTCTTCAATACCTTCGTCGATCCGGGCGAGCATATCCCGGAAAACATCACCGAGCTGACCGGCATCACCGACGAAATGGTCGCAGGCGCTCCCTGTGAAAAGGACGCGGCAGCGGCGTTCCTCGCCTTTGCCGGAGACCGCATTCTGGTCGCGCACAACGCGAACTTTGACTGCGGCTTCATCCGCCGCGTCTGCGACGAAAACGGGATGACCTTTGAAAACACCTATCTCGACACGGTCGCGCTCTCCCGCTTTCTGAATCCCGAGCTGAAAAAGCACACGCTCGACGCGGTCGCGGATTATTTCTCCCTCGGCGATTTCAACCATCACCGCGCCTCGGACGACGCCGCGATGCTCGCCGCGATCTTCTTTGCCATGACCGAAAAGATGAAGAAGATCGGCATTATGAACATCGGGCTGATGAACACCGAAATGTCGGATAAGGTTGACCCGCTGAAGCTGAAGACCTATCACCTGATCCTGCTCGTCAAGAACAAGGTAGGGCTGAAAAACCTGTATAAGCTCGTTTCGTACAGCTATCTGAAATACTATAAGCGCCATCCCCGCATCCCGAAAACCGTTCTCGACGAGCACCGCGAGGGCATCATCCTCGGCTCCGCCTGCTCGGAGGGGCAGCTTTTTGAAGCGCTCCTTGCCGGCAAGCCGAAGAACGAGATGATCGAGATGATCAAATACTACGATTACGTCGAGATCCAGCCGATCTGCAATAACCGCTATCTGATCGAGAAGGGCTCGGTCGCCGACGACGAAGGTCTCCGCGAGCTCAACCGGAAGCTGGTCGCCCTCGCCGACGAGGCGGGCGTTCCGGTCTGCGCTACCTGCGACGCGCACTTTATGAACAAGACCGACGAAATCTACCGCAAGATCCTGCTCGCCGGAATGAAATTCTCCGATTTCGATAAGGACGTCGGCATTTATTACCGCACGACCGACGAAATGCTTGAAGAATTCGCCTATCTCGGCGAGGAAAAAGCCTACGAGGTCGTCGTCACCAATACGAATAAGATCGCCGATATGGTCGAGAAGGACATCCGTCCTTTCCCGAAGGGCACCTTCACGCCGAAAATGGAGGGCGCGGAGGAGGACCTGCACCGCATCTGCTACGAGCACGCCGAAAATCAGTACGGCAAGCCGCTGCCCGAGATTGTCGGGAAGCGGCTTGACAAGGAGCTCACCTCGATCATCGACCACGGCTTCGCCGTGCTTTATATGATCGCACAGAAGCTGGTGTGGTATTCCGAGAGTCAGGGCTACCTCGTCGGCTCCCGAGGCTCGGTCGGTTCGTCGTTCGTCGCCTCCTGCGCGGGCATTTCGGAGGTCAATCCCCTCCCGCCGCATTACTACTGCCCGGAATGCAAGTATTCCGAATTCATCACCGACGGTTCGGTCGGCTCGGGCTTCGACCTGCCCGATAAAAACTGTCCCAAGTGCGGCACGAAGATGAAGCAGGACGGTCACAACATCCCGTTCGAGACCTTCCTCGGCTTCTACGGCGATAAATCGCCCGATATTGACCTGAACTTCTCGGGAGAAGTGCAGGGCAAGGTCCATAAATACACCGAAGAACTGTTCGGCGCCGAAAACGTCTTCCGCGCCGGAACGATCAGCGGTCTGGCGGACAAAACGACCTACGGCTACGTCGTCCGCTATCTGGAGGACAAGGGGATCTCGGTCAATAAGGCGGAGATCAACCGCCTCGTCCGGCACTGCGTCGAGGTCAAGCGTACGACCGGACAGCATCCGGGCGGCATCGTCGTCGTTCCGAAGGAATACGAGATCTACGATTTCTGCCCCGTTCAGCACCCGGCGGACGACCCGAACTCGGATATCGTCACCACGCATTTCACCTTTGAATATCTGCACGACACGCTGCTCAAGCTCGACGAGCTCGGACACGATATTCCGACCAAATACAAGTGGCTCGAACGCTACACGAACACCTCGGTCATGGACGTCCCGATGAACGCCCGCGAGGTCTACGATCTCTTTGCCTCCCCCGCGCCCCTCGGCGTCACGCCCGAGGATATCGACGCCAACCTCGGCACGATCGCGCTGCCCGAGTTCGGCACCAACTTCGTCATGAAGATGGTCGAGGAAGCGAAGCCGAAGACCTTTGCCGACCTGCTCCAGATCTCCGGTCTTTCCCACGGCACCGACGTCTGGACGGGCAACGCGCAGGACCTCATCAACGAGGGAATCTGCGATATTTCCCACGTGATCGGGTGCCGCGACAACATCATGAACGACCTGATCCGCTACGGCGTCGATAACGCGCACTCCTTCAAGATCATGGAGGCGGTCCGTAAAGGAAAGGGACTTACCCCGGAATGGGAAGCCGAAATGAAGGAGCATAACGTCCCCGACTGGTACATCGGCTCCTGCAAAAAGATCAAATATATGTTCCCGAAGGCGCACGCGGCGGCTTACGTTATGTCGGCGATCCGTCTCGGATGGTATAAGATCCACAAACCGGTCGAGTTTTACGCCGCGTATCTGACGGCGGCACCCGGCGGCTTTGACGCCGAGATCGTCGGCGGGGGCAGACAGGCGGTCAGAGGGAAGATACAGGAGATCCGCGGCAACAAGGACGCGACGGCAAAGGAACAGAGCCTGATTCCGACGCTGATGCTCGCAAACGAGTGTATGGCGCGGAAGATTGAGTTTCTGCCGGTTGACTATTTCAAATCTTCTTCGTTCGCCTTCGTTCCCGAGGACGGCGGCATCCGCTGCCCGTTCAATTCGCTCGGCGGCGTCGGCGATACGGCGGCAAAACAGATCGAGGAGGCGCGCGATTCCGGCAAGGTGCATTCGATCGAGGATCTGCGCGAAAACGCGAAGATCTCCAAGTCTGTCATCGAGGTCCTGCGCAAAAACGGCGCGCTCCGGGGATTGAGCGAAACCAACCAGATCACGCTGTTCGATTTGTAATGAAAACGGATTCCCCGGCGCGGGCGGGTGCGGTATTTGATTCTCCCCGAATGTGCAGACAAATCAGAATTTGTTGAGGCGTTTCGGATGAAAATAATCACATATGAAGAAAT
>JAKSPT010000001.1 GCA_024404495.1 Lachnospiraceae bacterium | reverse complement strand
AGGAAACGATCTCGTCGGTGTTGTAGCCGAAGGACTCGGTAGCCTCAGCCTTCATAGCGGCGTTGATGGACTCCTTGGTGACGTCCTTGCCGTTGACGACTGCAACGAGGATGGTGGTGGAACCGGTAGCGGTCGGAACGCGCTGTGCGGAACCGATGAGCTTGCCGTTCAGTTCGGGGATAACGAGACCGATCGCCTTAGCGGCACCGGTGGAGTTCGGAACGATGTTCTGCGCGCCGGCACGGGAGCGGCGGAGGTCACCCTTTCTCTGGGGACCGTCGAGGATCATCTGGTCGCCGGTGTAAGCGTGAACGGTGGTCATGATACCGGAAACGATCGGATAAGCGTCGTTCAGAGCCTTCGCCATAGGAGCGAGGCAGTTGGTGGTGCAGGAAGCGGCGGAGATGACCTGATCCTCGGGCTTCAGGGTGGTGTGGTTGACGTTGTAAACGATGGTAGGCAGATCGTTGCCCGCGGGAGCGGAAATGACGACCTTCTTGGCGCCTGCCTTGATGTGAGCCATGGACTTCTCCTTGGAGGTGTAGAAGCCGGTGCACTCGAGAACGACGTCGACTCTCAACTTCTTCCAGGGGCAGTTGGCGGCGTCCTTTTCGGCGTAGATGCGGATCTCCTTGCCGTCGACGATGATGGAATTTTCAGTAGCCTCAACGGTGTGGTTGTTCTCGCCGTACTTGCCGAGGAAGGAACCCTGAGCGGTGTCGTACTTGAGAAGATGAGCGAGCATTGCGGGGCTGGTGAGGTCGTTGATGGCGACGACCTGATAGCCCTTCGCGCCGAACATCTGTCTGAATGCGAGACGGCCGATACGACCGAAACCGTTGATTGCGACTCTTACGTTTGCCATAATGGTAGTTCTCCTTATATATAGAAATTTTTTATTTGCCACCGTATATTTTACCCCGAAAACGCGCGTTCTTCAAGGGGTTTTGGAAAGAATTTTCATTTTTGTAACAATTCACACGGGCAGACCCCAAAGGAGTCTGCCCGTTGTCGGATTGTCACAAAAGAATGAAATCATTCGAGATTCAGATGCTTTTTCAGAAGGATATTGGCGGTGATCACGCATCCGACCGTGATGAGGAAGGGCGGGAGCGCCTGCAGGAACGAGGTCAGATCCAGCGCCCAGACCGCGGCGTTATCGTTCAGTCCGTCGATGAAGAGCGCCTGCGAGATCAGGGAGAAGAAGGAGGAGATCGCAGACGCCGCCGTGCTGATCCCGACGTAGGAAAGGATGGAATACAGCAGCTTGTTCCCGGAGGCGAGCTGTCCGATGCACATCGAGCAGAAGAGGACGGCGCTCGTTCCGAACAGATACTGCAGGAGGGCAAGGATCACGGTGACGATGAAAAGCGCGATCTGTCCGCCGTTCACGATCCCGTCGAGATCAATGATCGAAAGGATCTCGGCGATGCCGTCGATCACGTCGCCGGCTTTCGTTCCGACGAAGGCGATAAAGACGCCGCCCGCCGCGATCAGCAGGGTAAAGACGAGCCCGAGCGCGCCGGTCAGAAGCTTGGCAAAGTAGACCGAGGAGCGCCTCACGGGAAGCGTGAAGGTGAGGTAACCCTGATCCTTCAGCACCGTCTGATAGAATCTGACCGCCGGAATGACGTTGGCGAAAACGAAGGCAGCGAGGAGAAAGAACACGGTCAGCCCGACCGAAACGGAATACGGCAGGATCCTCCATACCATGATCTCCGGGTCGTCGGTCAGAAACAGACAGAGCAGCCGGCTGATCCCCGCCATCGCGAGGACGAGCGCGCCGGAGGTGACGTAGAGCCACCAGACCGATTTTATTTCGTATTTCATCAGCTTCAGCATCTGAATACCTCCCGGAAAAGCCCGTCGAGCGACGTTCCCTTGTCGTTCCGGATCGCGTTTGCGTCTCCGGCGATCATGATCTGCCCCTGACGGAGGAAGATCGCGTCGGTGAGGATCGGCTCGATGTCGTAGATCAGATGGGTGGAGAGCAGGATCGTGGAATCAGGATTCGCGCAGGAAAGAATGGTGCCGAGGATGTAATCCCGCGCAGCCGGATCGACGCCGGCGATCGGCTCGTCGAGCAGGTAGAGATCGGCGTCGCGCGCCATCGTGAGGATGAGCTGCACCTTTTCGAGCATACCCTTCGACATGGTCTTCAGCTTCATATCGGGCGCGATCCCGAGGCGGGAGAGCATATCGTAGGCGCGGGGGACGTTGAAGTTGGGGTAGAAATCGCTGTAAAAATCAACGACCTTTTCGGTGCGCTGATTCTTGTCGAGCGCGATGCGCTCGGGCAGATACGCGATCCGTTCTCTGGTTTCGAGCGAATTTGCCGAGACCTCGACGCCGTTCACGCGGACCGTGCCGTCGGTGGGGACGAGGAGCCCGGTGATCAGCTTGATGAACGTGCTTTTTCCGCTTCCGTTCGGACCGAGCAGACCGACGATCCGTCCGCGCGCCAGCGTGAGGTTTATATCGTACAGCGCGTAGAAGCCGTTTTTGGTGTACCGCTTGGAGAGGTGCTCGCACTCAAGCAGCGGCATATTCTGGGCATTCATGGAGATAAAACCGCCTTTCTTTCTGTTTTTTTTCAGTATATCACGGTTTTTTCGCAAAAGCAACCGTATTTTTGTGAACGGGGACGGGTCAGGAAGCGGAGTCCGCCTTTTTCTTTTTGAGAAGGAGCAGAGCAGCGGTACCTCCCGCCGCAAGCACCGCGGCGGCGGTGACGGCAAGGGGAAGAGCGGCGCTTCCGCCGGACGCCGACACCGTGACGGGATACGAAGCGGAGCGCTCCTCCCCGGTAACGGGATCCTTCACGGTGACGCGGATGAGGTAGGTCCCTTCCTCACAGCCGCGGAAATCGGCGGGGGAAACGGTATAATCGTCAACCCCGAGCACCTCCGTTTTACCGGACGCGCAGAGGCGGGTGACGGTCACGCCGGTCAGATCCGGCTTTTCGCCCTCGCGGTATTCCTTTTTCGCTCCGGACGCGTCGGCGATCAGCGCGGCGGTCGTGTCGGAAACGGTGAATTCGGCGGTCCCGCCCGGGATCCCCCGGTACAGGAAGGTCACGGTCTGTACCCCGGCTTTTTTCGGGGAAAATCCGGTGACGGTGATCTCTCCGGGGTCGGCTTCCCGTTCGCCGCCTGCCTTGAAGACCGCTTTTCCGGCGATCCCGGTCAGGTCGGGCGCTTCGCCGAACGCGAAGACCGAACGCCCGGGCAGCGAGGTGACCGTAAAGGAGAGGAGAGGATCGGCGACCGTGAGGAGGAAGGACGCGGTCTTCGTGCCGCCGTATTCCGACGTGACCGAAACCGTGACGGGATAGCTTCCTTCCTTTGCGGGATCGAAGCCGCCGAGGTCGATGCGGTATTCGCCCTCCTTCAGCGCCGAGGCTCCGGTATAGGAGAGGACGCGGGAGACGAGAAGCCCGGAAAGCTCCGGCTTTTCCCCGATATCGAGCGCGGTGCGGACGCGGGAGGTATCGACCTCCACACCGACCAGCGTATCCATGATATTGAGATTGAAGACGGCGCTGTCCTCTTTGCCCCCGTAAACGGCACGGTAGACGACGCGGTAATAGCCGTGCTCGGTCGGGATGAACGTGAGGGGCTTATCGGCGCCAGCGAGCACCGTGCCGATCGGCAGATCGGTCAGCCCCGCGACGTCGGTCCATTCGGTGCCGGTGTGATGCTGGATCGTAAAAGTGACCGAATCGTGCAGGTCGGTCGTTTTTCCGTCCTCGTGCTTTGCCGACGCGGTCACGTCGGGAAGCGTGCAGGGGAGGCGGTAGGAGACGTTCTTTTCGGTTCCGCCGCCCTTGACCGAGAGCGTGACCTGCGTGCGGTCGATGGTCTGCCCCGCGGGAACGACCTTGACCGTAAGGGACGCGGTCTTCGTCACCGTCGTTCCGGTATAATCGCACCGCGCGGTGACGGTCACCGTCAGGTCTCCGGTCTTATCCGGCGCTTTGTCGGGGGAGACGCTCCATTCGGTTCCCGAAAGGAGACGTTCGCCGGTGTAGGAAAAGGTGCCGTAGACCGCGGCGCCGGAAAGCGTGATCTTTTCGCCCGGATGGTATTCGGGCACCGTTCCGTTCGTCTGTACCCGGACCCCGGTCAGCGTGTCCTGCACGTTCAGGAAATATTCGGTTTCCGCGCTTTTTTTGCCGTCGGTCACCTTATACACGATCCGGTAAAAGCCGTGGCGGTCGATCCGCAGCGTCCGATTCGCGTCGTTGACCGTCAGATCGGTGCAGCCGTCAAGGGGCGTCCATTTCGTCGCGTCGCCGTGATAAACGGTAAAGGTCACCTTCGCGTCGGCGGATGCCCCGGTCACTCTGACGCCGGGAAGGGTGAAGGGATACCCGTAGGCGACGAGCGCGGGTGCTATGTCGGTATCGGGAACGACCGAAAGCTCCGCCGCGGAGAGGGAAAGAAACGGAACGAGGGAAAGAAGCAGACAGAGGGAAAGCGAAAGAAGGCACTTTTTGAGGGTTTTCATTTTGTTCCGGCTCCTTTCTCAACGGATCTGCCATTCGATGATCCCGCAGGGGGAATCCGAGCGGATCACGAGGCGGACCGATTCGGTGACGATCGGATCGAAGGAAAGCGTGCTGAAGCCGTCGCGCACGGTTTTCACCGAGGCGCCCGCCGTTTTCCACGTTCCGTCCGCAAGGTACTGAATTTCAAAGGCGGAGGGGACGGCGGCGCCGTTTCCGGATGCGAAATACACGCCGGTCTCGGTCAGCGTCTGCGTTTCGTCAAAATCGTATTGGAGATAATGTCCCGTTTTCCCGCCCGCAGGCATATAAAAGAACGGGGAGGCGAACCGGAACAGCTCGTTTGCATAGGGGGAAAGCGAGGAGGAATCCTTTGCCGCGATCCCGTCGTTCACCGCGTCAAGGTAATGGGACAAGCCCGAAGCGTCGTACCAGATATTGGCGGAGAGGCGGTCGGGGCGGGAATACGAGGCGGAAAAATCGCAGGAGACCGCAGCGCGCATCGCGGGGTCCTTCGTCAGCGCTTCTTCGGGCAGCTCCGCTTCCGCCTTGAAATAGACGGTGTAGGTCTCGTTCACGATATCCGCGTAGCGGCGGAGGACGACGGTCTCGCCGCCGTCGGAGAGCGTGAAATTCCCGTCGGCGTCCGGAACGAGCCCGGAAAGGGAAACGAGCGCGTCAAGGGAGAGGAAATTCTTTTTTTCGTACCGTTTGCCGACCGCGGCGAGCAGATAGGGTCCGTATTTGACCGCGACCGTGTCGGGATCGTCGGGCGTTTCCTCATAATATCCGCCGTAGGGCAGGAAAAATTCCAGCTCGTCCCCGTCGTGCCAGATCCGGTCGAGGACGAGATAACCGTTTTCGGTTTTTCCCTCGACCGTCATGCCGTTGAGCACGGCGACGGCGCGGGAGGCGTAATAGGGAACGCGGAGCATCAGCTCCATTCTCCCCTCGCCGGAGAAGGTGAAGAGGTTCCGCTGTCCGTCCCCGGTCAGGGTCACCTCGCGGTCACCCACGCGGAATACCGCGTTTTCGTAGATATTGACGATCAGCCCGCGGTCGGTCAGAAAACCGATCATCGAGCCGAGCTTGGAGAAGGTCTCCATCCCGGTCCCGGTGCAGCACCAGAAGGATTCCCCGGGCGAATGGAAAAGCTTCTTCGCGTCGGTGCAGAGCCACTGGTAGTAGGTCTTGCAGCCGTCTTCGTCGATCGACCCGGCAAGCCCGTTCAGAAGGGCGCGCTCCATATAATCGGCGTACTTCACGTCCCCGGTCACCGCGAACAGATACGCGGAGAGCTTGCTCATATTGTAAATGTTGCAGGTCTCGTCGGGATTGAACCAGATCTGGTCGGAGGTGTGCTCCGGGTAGCCGAACGCCTCGCCCTCCGAGTTGCCTCCGGTCGCGAAGGTCCTGCCCTCCGCCACGATCTCCCAGAAGAATTCGGCGGCGTCAAGCAGGGTCTCGTCTCCGGTGAGCATATAGCCGCGCGCGAAGCCGACCGCCTTCGGGATCTGCGTGTTCGCGTGGATTCCGGTCAGGTTGTCCTTTCCCGACGACCACGCGTCAAGATAAAGCTTTTCATTGAAGAATTCCGCGACCGCGAGGTGATCCTCGTCCCCGGTCACGGCGTAAATATTGTAGGCGACCTCGTTCATCCCGCCGTATTCGACGCGGAGTACGGTCGCACGCTGACTTTCCGAAAGGGGAGAGGTGAAATCATAGATCCAGTCCATCATCCCGCAGGCAACCGTGAGCGCTTTTTCGCTTCCGGCGTAGGTGTAAGCGTCGTAAAGCCCGGCGAGGAGCTTGTGGACGGTATAGAACAGCACGCTGTTCGAGCCGTCGCCCCGGAGGACCGCGGAAAAGTCTGCCGCGGGGCGGGACATCAGATAGCCGTTCTCCGCCTGACAGTTTCCGAGCTCGGTCACGATGGTATTGACCCGTTCAAGGCACCATTCCTCTCCGGTCGAGGCGTAAAGCATCGAAAGGGCGGAAAGATAGTGTCCGAGGGTGTGCCCCGCGACCGAACCGCCGGTATTTCCGGCTTCCCAGCCGCCGTAGGGCATCGTTCCCGCCGGAACGTCGAGTCCCGCCGTGACGTAAAAGAAATACAGAAGCGTCGGGACGTCCAGACTTTTCAGATAGTCCGCGTTCGCCTGCTGCTTTTCGTAAAGCATCCCGGACCGCAGAACGACGTCCCCGACCCGGATCGGATAAATGACGCGCTCCCCGGCGTACGCGGGAAGGGGCGTCTCCTCCCCGTCCGGCTGCCGTGACGGCGCGCAGGAAAACAGGGAACAAAGCGTTATGACTGCGAGAATACAGGAAAGCAATCTCCGGTACATAAACGGTACCTCCCGGTCGTATCAGTTCCGGCGGAAAAACGGCAGTTCCTCCCGTCCGGTGTCTTCAGTATACTATAATTTGCGCCGAAAGTCAATAATAAGACCTCGCGGGAGTGCGCACGGAAGGGAATCCGTTCCGTTTTCTTGACACCGGAACGAAAATGTGATACGATGAAGAAAAAAGACGGTACCGATACCATCGGATCGGTGACAGAGGTATAACAAATGATGAGAATGTCGAAACGCGCCCTTTTTTCGGCGCTTCTGCTTCCCGCGGCACTGCTTCTGACGGTCGGCTGCGGCAAAACCGACCCGCCCGTTACGCCTTCCTCCGATACTCTGCCCGGAACGGAAGAAACGCTTCCCGAAACGCAGCCCGAAACGGAAGCGCCGAGGAAGCCCCGCACCGTGAAGCTGATCGCCGGGGAGAATTTTGAAAAGACCGTCGTCGGTGAGAACACGCTTCCCGCGATGAATTACAGACAGGTCCCGCCGACCCACGAGGTCGTGGAGGAGGACGGGAACCGGTTTTTACGGATCCCGATCGTCGGAGCCTTTACCTCGCGGACGGTGAGCCCCACGGGGCAGGATATCTGCGAGGGGAACGCCGACAAATCGCTGATCCTGAAGCATAAACAGCTTTCCGAAGGGCTGATCGTCACCTCGGTCGATTACCGCTGGAACGTGCCCGAAGGGAAGGAGGGCGCCGCCGCGAAGATCCAGATGCAGCTCACCGGCACCCGTTCGAGCGGCGCCCGGAACGACTGGGCGAGCCTTTACGCGATCTATTCCGCGGGAACGCTCAACTACGGCGGAGAGACCGGGTCGCCGGTCGCCGAGGTGAGCGGCAGAAGGCTGGCGTCCGGGGAATGGTACAACTTCACGACCGTTTCCGACCTCGGAGCCGGAACGTACAGCCTCTATATCGACGGAGAGCTCTGGGTGAAGGACGCGCCGCTCGGCAATACCGCGCGGGTCGAGTCGGGTTATCAACAGGACGACTACCGGAATATGGTGGTCAAAGAGGACGGCTTCATCGTCGCGAAGGTCAATAAGAACCTCGATTACGACGCGGGGATCACCTTTGACGTCGACAACGCCGTGCTCTACGAGGCGTCGGAGCTCGAAGCGGCAGTGAAGGTCGGCGGAAAGACGGTCCTCGCCCCGGAGGGCTCGGTTATTCCGATCCCCGCGGCAAAGGAAAACGGCGCGCCGCTTCTTTACTGCGAGGTGACGACGCCGGGCGGCAAGACCTACCGCACGTCGGGAACGCGCTTCGCCGCCGCGGAGGGACTGAAGATCGAACCGGTCTATTTCGACGTGGACGAATACGCCGCGATCTTCCCCTCGGCAAGCACGGTTTCGGTTTTCTGCGGCGACGGCGTCGGTCTCAACGTCGAGACTGCGGTCGATCCCGGAATGCTTGCCGGGCTGAACGAAGCCGTCGCGTCGGGGACCGTCCTCGGGTATTCCTTCGGGACGCTGATCGCGCCTTCGTCCGAGGTAAAGGGCGGGCTCTTCCCGCAGGACGACGCCGATTACAAGGCCGACGCCGTTACCGCCCGGACGGGGAACTGCCCGCTTGCCGAACGGGACGGGAAGCCGTATTTTGAAGGAAAGCTGACCGGGATCCAGATCGGTTACCGCGATCAGCCGTTTACCGGCGTCGGATATCTGGAGGTCCGGCTTACGAACGGGGAAAAGGCGGTCGTCCGCGCCCCGATCGACCCGGCGGTCTCCTCCGCTTCTCCCGCCGCGCTCGCCGAAAAGCTGCTCGGAAAGCAGAGCGGACTCACGGAAGAGCAGCGGTTCCGTCTGGAAGCGCTGCTTGCCGGGACCGAAACGGTCCCGCTTGCGGGAGACGCTTTTGAGGAAGCCTTTGCGCTTCCGGACGCTTTGTATTTCCGGTATCGGGGGACGTACGGCTGTTACTGCCGTCTGACCGATACCGGGGACACGGGCTGGCGGTTCGAGACGCAGAAGGACGGCTTCGGCTTCTTCCGGGAGATCGGCGCGGCGCAGGCGTTCTCCCTCGCGATGGGAGAGGAGCCCTCTGTCGGCGCGGAGCCGCTGACGTGGGAGCTCCTTGAAAACGGAAAGGTGATCTCGGTCACCGGGAAGAGCGGCAGCACGGTCCGCGTCGATTCGGCGACGGGTGCGCTCACGCTTCTCTCGCCCGAAAAGAAAGAGCTGTATTCGGTCACGGGCGTCCGTTACGTTTCCGGGGCGATCCGGATGGAAGGGAAATACAGCGGCGCGGTGTACGGACTCGGCGAGCGTCTCGACACGGTGAACAAGACGGGCACCTCCTCGATTCTGTATTCCTACGACGGCTGGAACGATTCCGCCGGTACCTACACGGTCATTCCGCTCGTCACGGTCTCTTCGGGCGGCGGTCTGTTCGTCAACAGCTATAACCGTATGACCGCCGATTTCGGGAAAATGAAAGCCGGAACGTGGCACATTGATCTGGAGGACAGCGTTTTCGACTGCTATCTGATCGGTACCGGGAAGATCTCCGACGCGATCGGCGCCTATACCGCGCTGACCGGGCACGCCGATATTCCCGAGGACTGGAACGCGGGCGCGGTGATCTGCCGCTACAGCCCCGATCTCAAGGTGCTCAAGGGGACGATGGCGGAGAAAAAAGGCGACACGTGGTTCCTCGGGTACGGCGTGGTCGATACCGTCAAGGCACTCTGCGAAATGGACGCGAAGCCCTCCGCCGTGCTGATGGAGGGCTGGGACACCGATATTTTTAAGACCTCCGGCGGGCGCTTTACCCTTGCGGACCGCGACGGAGAGGGCAATCTGCAATATCTGAACGAAGAAAAGACCGATATCAAGGTAAAATCGGTGTCTGCCAACGCCGGAAGCGCCGCTTCGGCGGCGAGAAAGCAGGCGCTGACCGACGCCTGCGACTATCTCGACGCGCTCGGCATCAAGGCGATGCTGTATATGCACGTCGGCGTCCCGCACGGAAACGCGGAGGGCTGGCGCGATGCCTACGCCGTTCACCTTGACGTTTACGAGAGCGGCAAGCTGAAAGCGGAAAACGTGAACGCGGTTCCCGATATCCGGGGCAGCGGCAACCCCGACGTTTCGCCGAACGGTTCCGCCTTTACCTATCTCGATATCACCAATCCCGAGGCGTGGGAGTGGTATATCAACAATGACTGGATGCCGATTCTCGAATGCGGCGTGGACGGCGTCAAGATCGACTTCTGCGAGGAGATGCCGGACGACGGGTACCGTTACGGGAAAACGAAGTACGAATACCGCTTCTGCGATCCGTCCGTTTTCGACGGCATCGGCGTCCATCACGGCTATCCGACCCTCTTCATCTCGATGCTGTACCGCGATCTCAGCAGGCTTGCGCCCGACGGCTTCATGGTGCTTTCGCGCGGCGGCGGCATCGGCTCGCAGCGCAATCCCTTCATGTGGGCGGGCGACCAGACGAGAAGCTGGGACAAGCTTGACGATCAGGTCATGGCAATGCTCAATTCCGGGCTTTCCGGCGTGCCGTTCATGACCTACGATATGTCCGGTTATCAGTATGCGCAGCTTTCGCCCGCGCAGGTCGGCGTTTATAACACTTCCACCGGAGAGATAAAGCTCGGAACGACCGAAGCGGGTGCAAATGAGGTCCCGCTTTACCGCCGTGCGCCGGGGAATTACGACCTTGCCGGGGAGGCGAAGATCTTCCTGCGCGGCGTGGAATTCACCGCTTTCTCTCCCTGCGTTCAGTCGCACGGATTCGTGAAAAACGCCTACGATTTCGACGAAGAAACGCAAAGATATTACGCGCTCTATATGGCGCTCCATAACGAGCTGCAGCCGTATCTTGAAAAATACGAAAAACGCGCTTCGGAAACCGGATATCCGGTCGTCGCGCACCCCGTTCTGAAATATCAGGACGACAAAAACGTCTATGGCATCAGGGACGAATATCTCTTCGGCGACGGGCTTCTCGTCGCGCCGATCCTGACCGACGGCGATTCCCGCAGGGTCTATCTGCCGAAGGGCGAATGGATCGACCTTCTGACCGGAGAAACGGTGAGCGGCGGAAAAGCGGTCACGGCAAAGGCATCGATCGGGCAGATCCCCGTCTACCTCGATACCACCTCTCCCGACGCGGACGCGCTCCGTGCGGTCTTCTCCGGGGAGACGTGGGCAAAGATCACGGGCGGCGTGCCGCTGAACTGACAAAACCGAACGTATAATAACTCCCGTTGCGGGTCACTTCGCGTTCGGAACCCGACGTTTCCGGAACTGTCCGGCGGGGCGACCCCGAGCGCGTAACCCCAACCGTTGCCCAAAGATATTTTGCCTTATTCTCTTCCGTTTTCTTTTTCATTCGTACTGCTTCCGGCGATGTCGTCTCCGACCGTGTCCGTTTTTTGATATTCTGAAAACGAGAAAAAAGAGAACGGTTGCATTTTTTGCCCCGGCGTGATAGAATGAGGCTGAAAGCAGCCGAAAGGAGTATCAAAATGGAAAAAATGACGATCAGGGATAAGAGCAGATTGATTATCGGTTATATCGAAACCGACAGTAACGGCGACAGGACCGCAAGGGATTTTGCAGGACGCATCGTCGGCAGATATATCAAATCCCGAGACGTGACCACCGATTTTTCGGGAAGGACTCTTTGGTACGGCGATATGGTGGCGTGCTGTCTGGTATTAAGGGTCGGCAGCTGACGAAAAAGCCGTCATTCTCCTCCGGGATACGGAAGAGAATGACGGCTTTTTTTCCGGGAAACGGTTATTACCCGCACTTTTCCCCGATTTTTTCGGCAAGAAACGCGGCGTACTCCTCGTGCCCCGCGGCGTCCGGATGCCCGAACCCGCCCGAAACGCAGCGCGGAACGGTGTAATAGGACATATTCGGATCGTCAAAGGAATCCACCATCGCTTCAAGCTCCTTGTCGTACTGATTGAGCATCTGCCCGTAGATCCAGATGATCTCGGCGTCCGGATAGGTATCGCGGACCGTCGAAAGGAATTCGGTCGCCGCGGAGATCAGCACCTTCGTACGGCCCTCCCCCGCGAAGCGGTAATCGTTCGCACCGAGAGAAACGATCACGACGTCGGGCTCGTCGGCGGAAAAGTCCCATTCCTCGTTTTCGTCGCGGAAATGATTGGTCTTTCCGAAAATATCCGGGATGAGTGCTTTCGGGTCGTTCCCGCCGCAGGCGATGCCCCAGCCGGAAACGGCAAAGACGCTCACGTCGGCGTTAAGCTCCCGCCCGAGCACCGCGCCGAAGGAATACCAGCCGTCGTCGCTGACAGCCTCCGCGCGCCCGGTGTCCACCGCTCCGGCGCCGCAGGAAATGGAATCCCCGATGACGAGGATGCTCTTTTCTCTTGCCCCGGGCGCTTCGCCGAGCGTTCCGGTGAACCGGATCTGCGATACGTTGATCCCGGCGGACATCGCCTGCGAGCATTTGAAAAGGGAAACCGTGTGATAGCCCTTTTCCACGTCGGCGAGCACCTCGTCGATAAGGACCGTGTCGTCACCCTCGAGCGTGATCAGCTTCGCTTCCTCCCATTTTCCGTCAACGACGACGCGGAGGAGCCCCACGCCTTTATCTCCCTGATAGGAATAGGCAAGGTCGAGGTCGGCGCGGATCTCTCCGTCAAACCAGCCGCAAAACGCCGCCTCCGCCCACGTCCAGTCGAGGTGAATGCCGTCGTTTCCGATCCCGGCGCGCCCGACGAGCCTGAAGGCGTCCTTCTTTCCGGCGGGGGTCACGGTCGTGGGGATATAGTAATCCGGTTCGGTTTCGGTGATGTCTGTCATCTGCGGAATCTCGCTTTCTTTCGTATCGTTCTCCTTCTTTCCGCACGCGGCGGCGGGAAGCAGGAGGGTGAGGATGAGGAATAAGGTCAGAACGCGCTTCATGAGGCAGCCTCCTTTGAAATCCTGTTCTTTCATTGTAGCACGGAATCGGCGTTTGTCAAGAGGGCGCCCGAAAAGGGATCCCGCGCGCCCGGGAAACGGTTTTTCGGAAAAAACGGGGCTGCCTCTTGCGAAAGGCAGCCCCGTTTTATATAGAACGGAATCAGTCCTCTTTGCTGAGGGCGGTGCTGACGGGCACGGTGACGGTCCGGTCGTAGCAGGAGAACATTTCGTCCACGTTCCCCGGCGTCTTCTTTTTCGTCAGCAGGCTGACGAACGGGACCACGATCAGCCCCGCCAGCATGGCGAGCATACCGGCGTTGATGGCGGAATTGAAGAAGTAAGCCATAAAGGCGTTTTCAAAGCGGATGCCGAGCACGGAGGTCAGCACGAATTCGGTCATCGTGATGCCGAGCCCGGTGACGAAGGAAGCCCACACCGCGGGGCGGGTGGTCTTTTTCCAGAACAGACCGAAGAGGAAGGGCGCGAGGAAGCAGCCCGCGAGGGTACCCCACGAAATGCCCATCAGATCGGAGATGTACAGCCGGCTTGCCGCTTCCTTGTCGTAAGCCGTGAGGATGGCGATGGCGGCGGCGACCGCGATGGAAACGGCGATCAGCACGCGCATCAGAAGCATATCACGGGTCTCACTCCGGGCTTCGCGTTCCGCGCGCTTTTTGCGCACCACGGCGACGAGGTCGAGGGTGATGGTGGAGGCGGATGCCATAACGAGGGAAGCGAGGGTGGACATGGAGGCGGAAAGCACGAGGATCAGCACGAGCCCCATCAGCCAGTCGCCGCGCCCGCCGAGCCGGTCGGTCACCGCCTTGAGCATGGCGGGAACGATCGTGTCGAAGGACTGCGGCGCGCCCGCTTCGGTCAGCGCGATCTCGTTTGCAAACAGTCTTCCGAAGCCGCCGAGGAAGTAGCAGCCGCCCGCCACGATCAGCGCGAAGGCGGTCGAAATGATCGTGCCCTTCTGGATAGCGCCCTCGTCCTTGATGGCGTAGAACTTGCCGACCATCTGCGGCAGACCCCACGTTCCGAGGGAGGTGAGGATCACGACGCCGAGGAGCTGCAGCGGCTGAGGACCGAGGAAGGAAACGAAGGCGCCCGAGAAGACCGTTCCCTGTGCGGTGGTCACCGCGTCGGCGGAGAGCTTCGCGATCGCCTCGGTAAGACCGCCCTGATCCGCGAGCACCGAGCCGATGACGGCGACGATACCGACGAGCATGATCATACCCTGAATGAAGTTATTGACAGCGGCACCCATGTAACCGCCGACGATGACGTAGACCCCGGTCAGAACCGCCATGATCAGCACCCACCAGACGTAGCCGATGCCCGAAAAGGCGGTGGAGAAGAGCTGGGAAAGCCCGTTGAAGAGCGAGGCGGTGTAGGGGATGAGGAAAACGAAAACGATGACGGCGGAAACGAGGCGCAGCGCGCGGGAGGAGAAGCGCAGACCGAAAAAGTCGGGCATGGTGCGGCTGCCGAGATGCTGCGTCATGACGCGGGTACGGCGTCCGAGCACCACCCACGCGAGCAGGGAACCGATAAAGGCGTTCCCGAGACCGATCCACGTGGAAGCCAGACCGAAATTCCAGCCGAAACGTCCCGCGTAGCCGATGAAAATGACGGCGGAGAAATAGGAGGTCCCGAAGGAGAACGCCGTGAGCCACGGACCGACCGAACGGCCTCCCAGAACGAAGCCGTCCAGCCCCTTGCTGCTGCGCCTGCTGGCGACGCCCACGAGAATGAGGACGGCGAAGAATACGACGATCATTGCGATTTTGACGAACATAGTGCTGACATCCTTTCTGCCTTGCGGCGGTGCGGCGGGTCGTGGGGAGGCGTTCGGTTCCGGAAAACAAAAACCGCCCTCATCCCGTCTTCTGAATCGGGAAAGAGGGCGGACGACCGTCCGCGGTACCACCTCTGTTCGCCTCCGCCTTGCGGTCGGAGACCTCACGGACACGGCTTTTCGGAAAAAGCTTATGCCCTGCCGCTGTAACGGGCGGCCCCGTCGTGCCCTTGACCGTGGTTTTCAGGCACGCGGCTCCCGGAACGTATTCAAAGCGGATTTTCCCTCTGCCTCGCACCACCCGGCAGCTCTCTGTGCGGTCCCGTCCGTTCTACTTGTTTCCGATCATCGCCTTTGTTGCCGTCTATTATAGCAGGGGAAAACGGATTTGTCAAGAGAAAACCGCGAATATTATACACCCGCGCGGAAACGGGCGGCTTTCGGTCGGGAACGCTTGACAATCCGCGGCGACTCTATTATAATAATTGATGAAATGACGTCAAAGGAGTACCGATATGAAACGAACCTCATCGATTTTTCTGCGTCTGCTTTCCGTCGCGCTTCTGCTTCCCGCGCTCTCTGCCTGCGCGGACGGGACGGGACCTTCCGCGGAATCCGGTAAAGAAACCGTCGTAAGCACGGAGGAACAGACCGAAGCGCAGACCGAAGCGCAGACCGAAGCACAGACCGAAGCACAGACCGAAGCACAGACCGAGCCCGAAACCGAGGCACCGATCGACCGCGCGTCGCTTTCGGACGACGACTATTTTTCCGATCAGTATTTCATCCCCGTTCTGCGTTTTTCTTCCGCGAGCGACGTCCATATCGGCGACAGCGGTTCCGCGAAGGAGGAGGCGCGTCTGAAGAAGATGTTCGCCTTTACCTATTCGCTTGCCGAAAACAGCGCGACTCCGTATAAGGAATACGACCTCGCCGCGTTTTCGGGCGATATTTCCGACAACGGCACGATCACCTCGATGAAAAAAGCCAAGTCGATCATGGACAAGGCGGTCAAGGGGGATACGGAGCTGCTCTGTATGCTCGGCAATCACGAGTTCTACACCGCGCCCGAGGGGACGGTCTCCCGGTTCAGAGAGGCGTTCGGCGTTGAGGAACGCGGACATATCGTCGTGAACGGCTTCCACTTCATCTACCTCTCTCCCGATGCGAGCACCGGTTGGGATTTCACCTCCTCCTCCGCCAAGTGGCTGAACGGGGAGCTTGAAAAAGCCGCCGCCGACGATCCGACCCGTCCGATCTTCGTATTTGAGCACGAGCACGTCAAGGGCACCGTTTACGGCTCGGAGGACTGGGGCGTCAGCGCTCTGTATTCGACGCTGAAAAAATATCCGCAGGTCGTGTCCTTCACCGGACATTCGCACTTCCCGATGATCGACCCCCGCTCGATCTGGCAGGGCGAGTTCACCGCCTTCGGCACGGGCACGCTCTCCTATACCGAAATGGGGATCGCGGGCGTTGCGAATTCATCCGTGTTCCCGACCGACAATAAGGGTCACTACGCCGCCTCCAAGGCAAACGGCAGCGACGCCGCGTGGTTCTACGTCGTCGAGGCAGACGAAAGCGGCGCCGTCCGCGTCGTCGGGTACGATCTCGATGCCGAGACCGAGCTCGTCCGCTACGGCATCCGCACCCCCTCCGATCCTTCCTCTTACCGCTACAATACCAAGAAGCGGATCGCCGCTTCCGTGGCTCCCGTCTTCCCGGAGGGCGCGAAGCTCGAGGTCTCCGAGATCGGAAAGCACGGCTTTACGGTTTCTTTCCCGATTGCGTCCTCGGAGGATAACGTACAGCATTACCGCATCGAGGTCCTGCGCGACGGCAAGCTCGTCAAGCAGCAGTATCTGCTCTCCTGCACCTTCTACGCCGACGCCCCGCAGTCCTTTACGGAACCGCTTTCCGGTCTGCCGAAGAATTCGACCTGCACGGTCCGCGTGATCACGGTCAACTCCTTCTGCAAGGAATCCGAACCGCTGACGGCGGAGGTCACGCTGCTTCCCACAGAGGATACGCCCGTCACGGGTGACGTTCCCGCGGCTGATATTCTGAAGACGGTCTTCGGCGCCGGGAACAGCGCGGTCAACGAGGCGACCGGGGAAACGCTTCCCGTGATCGGCTCCGCCGCGACCGAAAAGGAAGGCGACGCCTACGTCGGCGTCTTCAACGGAAAGGGCGGCTTCCGCTTCGACGGTATCTCCGGCTGTTACGGCGAGCTTTCGTCGAGCGTGACCTTCGAGCTGTACGCGCGCGTGGATCAGTTCACCAGCCCCGACCGCGACTGGTACAACGTCGCCTCCAATCAGCAGGCGGGAGGCTTCGGCTTTGAGGGCACCTCCGACGGCAGATTTTTCGCCAGCGCCTATATCGGCGGCGCTTACCGTACCCCCGGTGCGAGGATCAACAAGGGTGAATATTTCCACGCGGTCGTGACCTACGACGGCAAGACCCTCTGCTTCTATCTGAACGGAGAGCTTGCGGACAGCCTGAACGTAAACGGCGGTCTTGCGTGGCCGTCGGATTCTGCGGCGTGGACCTACGTGATCGGCGGCGACTCCTTCAACGGCGGCAGCGGTTACGAGGCGTGCTTCACCGGCCGCATCGCCGAGGCGAATATCTATTCCTCCGCGCTTACCGAAGCGCAGGTCGCCGCGCTTTACGCAACCCACGCGGGATGAAATCTTTCTGAATAACCGACAAAAAAAGGATCGCAGACGTGATCCTTTTTTTCGGGTGCGGAGAAGCGGACCGCACCCGATTTTTTATTTCAAACGGTAATAGCAGATATTTTTCCCCGCGCCTTCGCGCCGGAGCTCGCCATCGGCGACCATTTTCCGGAGCGCGCCTTCGACTGAGCTTAAACTGAGCGACGGGCAAAGGTCACGGATATCCTGTTTTGTAAATCTGCCGATTTTCTGCATGGACGCACGGCGTACTGCTTCGACCGCCGGAAGCCTCTTTCCGACAAGGGAAAATCTGTCCTCGAAATCTCTGTATGCTGCGAGGATCGTTCCGAGAAGATATTTGATGAACGGAACCGCATCCTCGTTCCCTTCGTGCCACCCCTCCTGTGAGGCGCCGAGCGCATCGTAATAGAGGTCTTTGCTTTTTGCAATTTTTGCTTCGAGGGAAATATATTTTCCGACGAAGAATCCGCTGCGGTACAGAAGCAATGTTGTCAGGAGGCGGCTCATTCTGCCGTTTCCGTCGTTGAACGGGTGAATACAGAGAAAATCGTGAATGAAGACCGGGATCGCGATCAGCGGTTCGACCTCCAAATTGCCGATGACGCGATTGTATTCCTCGCAGATCCTGTCAAGCGCTTCCGGCGTTTCGTAGGGCGCAAGCGGAGTGAACAGAACCTCGGTATGCCCGTCGGGATAGCCCGCGCTGATATAGTTCTGCACGTTTTTGGTTTTTCCCGCCATCGGGTTATTTTGGTGACTGTACAGGATTTTGTGAAGCTGCAAAATATAATTCCGGTTGATCGGGATCGCGTCGAAGCTTTCGTGAATGACGTTCAGCGCGTCGCGGTAGCCGGCGATCTCCTGCTCGTCGCGGTTTCTCGGCGCCGTTTTCTCCTCCACGAGCTGACGGATGCGGGTGCTCGTCGTGACGATGCCTTCGATCGCGTTTGACGCTTGGGTGCTTTGTACTTTTGCGACTTCAACGAGCTTCTCAAGCGCCTCCGGCTGCTGTTCAAGATACAGTTCCTGCCTGCCGGATTCTCTGTAGATTGCCGCGATCAGTCCGAGGATTTCGGAATCCCATTTTTTCTCCCGGATCGCGGAGTAGTTGAACGTTCTCATCCCTTAAATCGCCTCACTTTCCCTTATAATATAGCACAAAATAAGGGAATTGTCAATAGCGTTCTTTCTGAACGGGGTCAACCTTTTTCTGCCAAATAAGTTTTTCCCAAAAAAGGACCGCATCCTTTCGCGCGGCGGTCCTTTTCGTTTTCCGGGTCCGGTGAAAACCAGGACGCCGGAAAGGAAGGGCATTATAATAAAAGGAAGAGCAGGGGAGAGCGGGCACCGGAACGGTTTCATATCAAAAACGCGGTCCGTCTTTATCATTTTGTTGAAATAATCGTTTTCTGCCCGGAAAAATCAGGATTTTTTGTCAATTCTGTTGACAAGCCGAACGGAGTATGATACAATCAAGAAAAGATGTAGAATAGGTAGACAGGTAAACAGGTAAGTAAAAAGGAGAAAAACAAATGGATATGACTGTGCAGCAGGTTCAGAAGAACTGCCTATATGAAAACGTTGCCTCGCAGATCGAGGAAAAACTGCTCCGGCATCCCGAAAACGTAGGGGAACCGCTTCCCTCGGAGCAGACGCTCGCAGACAACTTCGGCGTCAGCCGCAACGTGATCCGGGAAGCGTTCAAGGTGCTGAAGGAGCGCGGCTTCATCGACGTCCGCAACGGCTCCGGAGCGTACGTCACGCGCCCCGGCAGAACGCAGGTGACCGAGGTGCTGACCCGCGTCATCCGCGCCGACGCCGCCGACCCGGTCGAGCTGTTTGAGGTGCGTTTCGCGCTTGAGGTCTCCGCCGCGGAGCTTGCGGCGTCCCGTGCCGACCGCGCCGCCGCGGAAAGGATCCGGCACTATGCCGAGCTGACGAAGGAAAACCGGGGCAACGCCGATCTCTGGGGCGAAAACGACTTTCTCTTCCACAGAGAGCTCGTCGCCGCGACCGGAAACACGATCTTTCTTTCCCTCTTCGAGTCGATCAGCTCGCTGCTGAAAGAATACCTGATCAACGCCTGGAGCGATCCGAAGGCGGTGGATTACGGTATCCGCAACCATTTTGACATCGCCGACGCCGTCCTTGCGGGAGACCCCGAAAAAGCGGTATCGGTTATGAAAGCCCATCTGAAAACCTCGCTTTCCCAGTACGAAGCAGATCACAAAGCAAAATGACCCGATCCCCGCACCGCGACCCCAAAACCAAGAACGGAGGCTATCTTATGAAAAAGAAGCTGTTCGCTGCGATCCTTGCCGCAGCCACTCTCCTTTCGGTCTTCATTTCCTGCGCCGGACCGAAAGACCCCGCAAAGGATACGTCATCCACGGATCCTTCCGCAACCGGTCCCGAGGCGACCGAACCGGTCACCGAGGCAACGCTGAACGTCCCCGAAGAGCTCGACTACGAGGGGCGTACCTTCACCGTCCTTTCCTGCCCCGGTCAGAATCAGACCGTCAAAATTTACCATACGCATTTTGACGTCGAGGAGCAGAACGCAGACGACCTGAACGACGGCGTTTACGTCGCGAACTCCCGCACCGAGGAGTACCTCAACATCGAATTCGCGACCGACACCTCCGGTGCCCTCACCGACACCAAGGTCTACCGTCAGCATATCGCCGCTGACGACGACGCTTTCGATTACGCGATCTGGATCGACCGCTTCGGCCTCGCGCTCGCAGAGGACGGTATGGTCTACTCGGTCAACGACCTTTCGGACTATTACGTCGATCTCTCGAATCCGTGGTGGTACGAATCGCTGAACCACTATCTCTCGATCGACGGCAAGTTCTACCTTGCTTCCGGGTATTCCGACCTTTCCCTGTTCGGCAATATGTCCACGATGCTCTTCAACAAGACCATCGCCGCTGACCTCCAGCTCGGCAGCCTCTATCAGATGGTTTACGACGGTACCTGGACCTTTGACGAATTCTACACGATGGAAAGAGCCGCCGCGAAGGACGTGAACGGTGACCAGGTCATGGACGACGAGGATCAGTGGGGCGCCGTCTACATCGATACGCACTGGTACAATCCCTTCGCCGCAGCAAACGGCGTTTACATCATTGATAAGGACGATTTCGATCTCCCCTATTTCGCCGCCTTTGACGGAGAAGAGCTTTACGAGATCTACGACCGCGTCCTTGCGGATTTCTCCGATCCCGACATCGCGATCCCGATCCGCGCGAGCAAGGTCTACACGCAGGGCCACGTCTACGAGAACACCACGAGAATGTTCGCGGACGATAAGGCGCTCTTCACCGGCATCACGCCCTTCTACTTCTACCTCCTCCGTGAAAAAGCGGACTACGGCATCCTTCCTTTCCCGAAGGTGGAAGCGGTGGAAGCGGGCACGCCTTACTACTCCTTCATCCCCGGCATCCACGCGCACTTTGCTCCCTCCACGACGAAGGATCCCGAGTTCACCTCCGCCGTCATGGAAGTTTCCAACTATTATTACTACCGCTACGCGATCCCGAACTACGTTGACGTCGTTCTTGCCTACAAGCAGGTCCGTGACGACGACTCGGCGTATATGCTCGATATGGCGATCAAATACCGCCGCATGGAGCTCGGGCAGACCTACTGGTGGGACGCCTGCATCGGCAACACCGCCGGCAAGCTCTGGACAGAACCCAACGCCGGTAAATTCGTTTCTCTCTTCACCGCCAACCGCAGTATGATCGAGGATGCGCTCGACCGTTCGGTCGCGCTGTTTGAGGGCCTTGAATAACCGTATTCCGCCGGCTGCTCCTATTCTTTTTCCATGAGAGCGGGACACGACCCCAACGTATTTGAAAGGAAGAACACCATGAAAAAAATCGCGCTTCTTCTTGCGTTCATCATGACCGTCGCCGCCGTCGCAATGCCCCTCGGTATCGCGGCGGACGGAGAGCCGAAATTCGTTCCGATCTTCGACTTTGACACGGTGACCTTCGCGAGCGCCGGCTACGACGCGCCCACGATCGACACCGAGAACCATATCAACGGCGAAGGCTGCTACTCTCTGAAAACCGATCCGAACGGAAAGCATCCGAACATTCCGATCCTCGAAGCCAAATTCAACCCGGTCGATATCTCCGGCTGCGACTATCTCTGCTTCTGGCTTTATCTCGAAAGCCCGGATCTCGCGACCAAGTTTGCTGCCGGCCGTATCGAGCTGAACTCCTCCGGCATCCACAACGAAAGCACCGACCTTTACGTCGTTACCGGCAACGCCGCCGGCTATCCGAACTCCGTCATCGCCAATCTGATCGAGGGCGGTGCGAAAGCGGGCTGGAACCTCGTGAAGATCCCGCTCAACACCTCGCTTGACGACTCGGCGTTCAAGGTCTACCACGACAACGCCGACAGGACCAAGATCAACTATTTCCGTCTGCAATGTACCGCCAACGCTCTGATCGGCAAGACCATCAAGCTCGACCGTATGTACGCCTATCAGGAGGGCGCTGCCGTTCCCGAACCCGGCAAGGCTGCTCCCAAGCCCGTCGCCGATCCCCTGTTCGTCAAGGTGTTTGACTTCGACACGGTGACCGCAAAGAGCGAAGGTTACGATACGCCCACGATCGACAGCTTGAATCACGTGAACGGCGACGGTTGCTACACGCTGAAGACCGATCTGAACGGAAAACATCCGACGGTCCCGCTGTTCGAGGCAAAATTCGACCCCGTTGATATCTCGAAATGCGACTATCTCTGCTTCTGGCTCTATCTGGAAAGCGCGGAGCTCGCAACCAAATTCACCTCCGGCCGTATCGAGTTGAATTCCTCCGGTATGCACAACGAAAAGACCGATATCTGGATCGCGACCGGCAATGCAAGCGCCTGGCCGCACTCCGTCATCGCCAATATGATCGAAGGCGGTGCCAAGGCGGGCTGGAACCTCGTCAAGATCCCGCTCGATACCTCGAGATTCGCGATCTATCACGACAACGCCGACAGAACACGTATCAACTATTTCCGTCTTTACGGCGACAGCAACGCACTGAAGGGCAAGACCATCAAGGTCGACTATATGTACGCTTACACCGAGGGCACGGAGATTCCGGCACCGCAGAAGAACGCTTCTCCCGAAACACAGCCGCCCGAAACGGAGGCTCCCGAAACGGAGGCTCCCGAAACGGAGACGCCCGAAACGGAGGCTCCCGAAACGAAGGCTCCCGAAACGAAGGCTCCCGAAACGGAGGCTCCCGAAACGGAGGCGCCCGAAACGAAGGCACCCGAAACGAAGGCACCCGAAACGAAGGCGCCTGAAACGAAGGCACCCGAAACGAAGGCTCCCGGAACCGAGGCGTCCGGAACCGACGTTCCCGCTACGCAGGAACCGTCCACGCAGCCGGCAGACGATCCTCAGCCTATGCCCTTCGGCGTGATTGCCGCTGTCGCGGTCGCTGCAGCCGCCGTTATCGGCGTCGTCATCGTTATCATCAAAAAGAAACACTGATCTCAAAGCCAACCGGAAGTCCTCCCCCGGGAGGGCTTCCGGCGGCTGACAGCGCAGCATTTTCCGCTCATTCGTCAAAACACACGGTTTTCCCGACCGCATTTTTCCGGCTGTTCCCATTCTTTTCCGATAAAAACGGGATACGTTCCCAAAAATAAATGAAAGGAAGAACATTATGAAAAAAATCGCATTTCTTCTCGCGCTTATTATGGCCGTTGCCGCCGTTGCAATGCCTATCGGTGCCGAAGACAGCAAAAAATACGTTGTGCTTTACGATTTCGATAATGCCGCCGAGGGCATGACCTCAACGACAACGGTCGATAAAGAAAACAACGTCGACGGTTCCGGCTGCTTCAGCTGCTGCACGACCGGCAATACGCCGACGATCTCGGCAAAGTTTGACGCGGTCGACGTTTCCGACTGCGACTATCTCGCGTTCTGGCTTTATCTTGAAGACGCTTCCCTCGCGGGCAAATTCACCTACGGCCGTATTGAGGTGACTTCTTCCGGTAAATCCGGCACGGAGGATATCTGGTACCCGATCTGCAAAAAAGACAACTTCCCGGACTGCTGGCTCCCCGACCTGATCGAAGGCGGCGCGAAAGCGGGCTGGAATCTCGTCCGGCTTCCGCTGAACGTAACGACCGGAACTCCGACCGGCGGTCAGATCAAGGTCAACACCAACGCCGCCGACAGAACCAAGATCAACTATTTCCGTATTTACGGAACCGACGCCGCGCTTGTAAACAAGACCGTCAAGGTCGACACCCTGTTCGCTTATCAGGAGGGCGCGACGATTCCCGAACCGCAGAAGACCGTCCCTGAAGGAAAAGACCCCTTATTCGTCAAAATTTTCGATTTCGACAAGACCGCCGAAGGTATGTCCTTAATGACGACGATCGATAACGCAAACAACGTCGACGGTTCCGGCTGCTTCAGCTACTGCTCGACCGGCAATACGCCGTCGATCTCGGCAAAGTTTGCCCCGGTCGACATTTCCGGCTGCGACTACCTCGCGTTCTGGCTCTACCTTGAAGACGCTTCTCTCGCGGATAAATTCACTACCGGCCGTGTCGAGATCACTTCTTCCGGTAAATCCGGCGCAGAGGATATCTGGTACCCGATCTGCAAAAAAGACAATTTCCCGGACTGCTGGCTCCCCGATCTGATCGAGGGCGGCGCGAAAGCGGGCTGGAACCTTGTTAAGCTTCCGCTGAACGTAACGACAGGCACTCCGACCGGAGACCAGATCAAGGTCAACACCAACGCCGCCGACAGAACCAAAATCAACTATTTCCGTATCTACGGATCCAACACGGCGCTTGCCAACAAGACCATCAAGGTCGACACCCTGTTCGCTTACACCGAGGGCACCGAGATTCCCGCACCGCAGAAGGACACGCCCAAGGATCCCGTATTCGTCAAGGTGTTTGACTTTGACACGGTGACCGCCTCGAGTGCCGGTTACGATACGCCCGTGATCGACTCCGAGAATCACCTGAACGGCGACGGCTGCTACTCTCTGAAGACCGATCCGAACGGCACGCATCCGAACATTCCGATCCTCGAGGCAAAATTCGACCCCGTTGACATCTCCGACTGCGACTATCTCTGCTTCTGGCTTTATCTCGAAAGCCCCGATCTCGCGACCAAGTTCGCCGCCGGCCGTATCGAGCTGAACTCCTCCGGCATCCACAACGAAAGCACCGACCTTTACGTCGTTACCGGCAACGCCTCCGGCTATCCGAACTCGGTCATCGCCAACCTGATCGAGGGCGGCGCGAAAGCGGGCTGGAACCTCGTCAAGATCCCGCTTGACACCTCGCTTGACAACTCGGCGTTCAAGGTTTACCACGATAATGCCGACAGAACCAATATCAACTACTTCCGTCTGCAGTGCACCGCCAACGCCCTGATCGACAAGACCATCAAGCTCGACTATATGTACGCATACTCCGAGGGCGCGGAGGTTCCGGCACCGCAGAAGAACGTCGCTCCCGAAACCCAGCCGCCCGAGACCGAAGCTCCCGAGACCAACGCACCCGAAACCGACGCACCCGAAACCAACGCTCCCGGGACCGACGCTCCCACCGAGGCTCCTACCGAAGCGCCCACCGATCCCGTCGTCGATCCTCATCCCGCAACCTTCGACGCGACGGCTTCCATCGCGATCGTTACCGTCGCCGCCATGGGTATCGTCCTCGTTTCTTCCAAGAAGAGACATTGATTCCCTGATCTTCAGCCGGAAGCCCTCCCCCGGGAGGGCTTCCGGCGGCTGACAAGCCCGCGTTTTCCGCTCATTCGTAAAATCGTACGGTTTTTGCAAAAAAGACCGATGAAAACATCCGGGAGAAAAAGCATCCGGGTGTTTTTGTATAAAGCGGAGAACCGGATCCCGGAACCGGCATGACAGCGCCCGGCCTCCGATACGGCACGGTACTTCTTGCAGTTTTCCGGAAATTATGGTAAAATCAGAAATGAATAATCGCTTCCGGTTTTCGTCTGACGATTGTCCGGATATATCAGGGAGGTCAAACCATGAATGAAAATACTGTGATGAAGGCGGTCGTCATGGACGGCGTCGGGCAGATGACGATGAAAACCCTTCCCGTCCCCGCGCTTGAAGACGATCAGGTCCTGATCCGCGTCGCTTACTGCGGGATCTGCGCGACCGACTACGATAACTATAAAGGCTATTCCAGCTTTGCCAAGGAAGGCAAGCTTCGTTTCCCGCTCCGCTGGGGTCACGAATGGTCGGGCAGAGTCTGCGCGGTCGGCAAAAACGTTACCGATATCAAGGTCGGCGACCGTGTGATCAGCGAGGGAAAGATCACCTGCGGCTATTGCAAGGAGTGCAGAGCGGGGAGATCCTTCAACTGTCTGAACCGCCGCACGATCGGCACGGTGGGCGACTGCTGGCCGGGCGGTATGGCGGAATATGAGATCATGCCCGCGAAAAACGTGCTGAAAATGGGGAACCGCATCACGTTTGAAGAGGCGGCGGCGATCGAGGCGGCATCGATCGCGATGAACGGTCTGCGCGGACTTCCCATAAAGGACGCGACCCTTCTGATCACCGGCTCCGGTCCCATCGGACTCTCCGGGATCCCGATCGCCCGCGCGATGGGCGCTTCCGAAATCATCATCGCGGCGCGCAAGGAAGCGAAACTGGATATCGCGAGAAAGCTCGGCGCAGATCATATCATCAACACCACGAAGACCGATCTTTACGAGGAGGTCTCCCGCCTCACCGGCGGAAGCGGCGTTGACGTCATGCTCGAGACCTCGGGAGAAGCCTCCTTCGTCGAGAATATGGCAAAGCTGATCCGCACCGACGGCGTTTTTTCAACGATCAGCTTCTACAACCGCCGCGTCACCGATTTCAATATGGACGACGTCGTCTTCAATAAGATCACCATCGTCGGCAGAAGCGGCTCCTATAACTGCTGTACCGCTCTGCTCGATATGATCGACAGCGGCGAGATCGATATCGATCCCATTATCACCTCGGTCATCGACTTCTATGAGCACGGAGCCGACTGTATGGACTGCTACGCGGCACAAAAGGACCGCGGAGCGAAAATGCTTGTGAAAATTTTCGGCGAAGACGCCTGAATCGGAGGAAATAAAATGGTAACAGTACTGGAACAGGTCAAAGCAATCAAGAATAAGCTTTCCGAAGGCAAGGTCGTTTTCGGAACGCATATCGTCAATACCGATCTTCAGCTCATCGAGCTGATCGCCGGAGCGGGGTTTGACTATCTTTGGATCGACACCGAGCACTCGCAGGCGGACAAAAAGGACGTTCACAATACGCTGATGGCTGCCCGCGCCGCCGGGACCGGCGTTGCCACCTTCGTCCGCGTCGCGGACATCGATCCCATTCTGGTCAAGCCGATCCTCGAAATGGGCCCGACCGGTATCGTTTTCCCGGGCGCGCAGTCGGCTGACGACGTCCGCCGTGCCGTTGCCGCCTGCTGCTATCCGCCCGTCGGCGTCCGCGGCTTCGGTCCGCGCGCCTGCATCCGCTACGGCAGAGAGGACATGATGGAATACGTTCAGAACCACGAAAACGCGGTTTTCAAGCTGATCCAGCTTGAGCATAAGGACGCGTATGCCGATCTTGACAATATCCTCGCGGTCCCGGGCGTTGACGCTTTCATTCTCGGGCCGGTCGACCTTGCCGCTTCCTTCGGCTATTTCCGCAACTGGAAGGCACCCGAGGTGATGGCGGCGATCGACGATATGATCGCAAGAGTACACGCGGCGGGCAAATTCATCGGCGTTTCCACCGGCCCCTACGACACCGATAATATCAATCTCTGGCTCGGCAAGGGCGTCGATCTCATCTCGGTCGCAAACGAGAATATGTACGTTTCCGCAGGCTGCAAGGCGGCGCTCGGCTGCCTGAGAGGCGTCGCAAAGGAGATCGGCAGATGACGGCAGCAAGGGAAAAGGGCATCATCACGATGCTCGACCACCACGAGAATTTCGACAGGGGGATCGGGGCGCTCCGCGCGCTTGGCATCGACACCGTGTGGGAAAAGGAGATCATCCGTTCCTCGCGCGATCCCAAGGTCGTGATCCCGCAGGTCCGGGGGTATCAATACGTTTTCGCGGGCGGCGAGGTCTGGAACAAGGAAGTCTTTGACGCCTGCCCCGAGGTGAAAATGATCGTCCGTCTCGGCGTCGGATACGACGGCATCGACCTGAAAGCCGCGACCGAAGCGGGCGTTCCCGTGACCTTTATGCCCGGCGTCAACGCGCAGAGCGTTGCCGAGCACGCGGTCGCCCTTGCGCTTGCCTGCGCCAGACAGATCCCGCAGATGAACGCGCTCGTTCACGCGGCGGAGCGCAAAAAGGCAATCTACGCAACGAATATGATCTCCGGCAAAACGGTCGGTATCGTCGGATGCGGCAATATCGGCAAGGCGGCTGCAAAGATGCTTTCCGCGTTCGGCTGTAAAATTCTCGCTTACGATATCCGCCGTGACGAGGCATTTGCCGAAGCGTACGGTGTCGAATACGTTACGCTTGACGAGCTGCTCTCCCGTTCCGATATCGTCAGCCTGCATCTTGCGCTGATGCCCGAAACGCGCCATATCATCGGCGCCGAAAACATCGCGAAGATGAAGGACGGCGCGATCCTCATCAATACGTCGCGCGGCGGCGTGGTCGATTCCGCGGCGCTTGCGGATGCCGTCCGCACGGGAAAGCTCGGCGGTGCCGGACTTGACGTCGTGGAGGACGAGGGCGGCGGAAATCCCCGTCCCGGCGAGATCTTCTACGGTCTTGACAACGTCCTTCTCACGCCTCACGTTGCGGGTGCTACGCACGAATGCTTTGAAATGATGATGGAGCACGCCGTGGAAATGGTCCGCGATTTCAAGGCGGGAAAAGAACCCAAGTGGCTTCTGAACCCCGATTATATCAAATACAAAAAGTGATTTCGGGAGGCTTACCGTGAAAGATCCGATCATTTACGATACGAAGGCGTTTCCCGCGCAGCTTTTCGGCAAGGAGATCAAGCGGGAGGTGCGGCTCATCGTTTCTCCCGAGACGACGGGCGACGGCCGCATCCGGATCGTGACCACCACGGTCCCCCCGCACGGCGTTGCCGACGGGCATATCCATCCCGACGCCGACGAGTACATTCATTTCGACGTCGCCGGCAAGGTCCGTCTGGACGGGGAGGAATACGACGTTCCCGCGGGCGGCATCGTTCACGCCGTGAGCGGCGTCCGGCACGAATGCGTCAACTGCAGCGACTCCGAAACCCTTCATCTGCTTTGCTTCTTCGTTCCGGCGTTCGAGCCCTACGGAGCCTATCCGGAGCTCATCCGCAAAACGAACGACTATCTCGATACCCTGTAAGACGGTACCGCACGGACGTGCGCCGCGGAAGCGCCCGGAACGCAACCGCGGATTTCAAATATGAAAGAAAGAATACGAAGAGGTGTTCGTATGGATCTGAAATCATTGCTGCTCGGCGAAACGCTTCCGTTTACTCTCCTGATCGACGGGAAGGCGCTTTCCGAGGTCGGTACGGTCGGTGAGATCGCCGTATCGGAACAGGACGGAAAAACCGTTTATTCCCGCACCGTAACGGTCGACGGCGGTCTGAAAGCCGTCTTTACCGCCGTGCTTTTCCATGACGGCAGCGCCGCCGAAGTGTCGGGGGCGGAAACGGCGATCACGCTTGTGAACGAAGGGAACGGGAAGAGCCCCGTGATCTCCGGGATCGACTATCTGAAGGTGAAAATGCCGCGCTCCGAAAAATACGGCGTCTACGCCCGCGGCGTCAGGCGGGTGCTTTATACGATGGGTTCCCACGCGATGGCGGACGACTACCTCCCGCGGGAACACGCGCTTTATCTCGAAGATCTCGTTGTCGAGCAGAAAGAGGCGAGATCCTCTTCCAAGCTGATGCCGTATTTCAACTACGTCCGTGACCCCTCGGAGGGGATGTTCTTCGCGATCGGCTGGAGCGGACGCTGGAAAGCGGCGTTCCGTACCTGTGATACCGTTACCTTCACGTTTCCTTCCGCGTCCTTCTCGCTCGCGGCGGGCGAATCGGTCGCTCTTCCGACCATGCTGCTCGTGCCGTGGACGATCGTGCCGAAGGATAAACTGATGTACGACGACTATATCCCCGAAAGCTTCAACGTTTTCCGCCGCTTTATGAAGAAGCACGTCGTTCCCGACGGCATTGAGGGAGGCGTCTTCCTCCGCGCGTGGGGCTCGGTCGGCAGAGAGGGTCACGAGGCGCGCTTTGCGAATATGAAGAAATTCGGTCTGCACGCCGACGCTTACGGCGTTGACGCCGGGTGGTATTCGCTCCGCGATAAGGTCGAACGCGACTGGTTCAAATCGGTCGGCGAATGGACGCCCGATCCCGCCGTTTACGGCGACAGCCTGAAATGGATGGCGGACGGCGGCAGGGAAGCCGGCTGCGACGGCTTCTGGCTCTGGTTCGAGCTCGAACGCGCGGTGAAGGATTCCGCCGCCGTGAAGGAGCATCCCGAGCACTTCTTCATCGCGAACAACGATCCGCTCCGCAATATGATCCGTATGGACCGGAAGGAGTCGAGAGACTGGCTGCGCGAAAGACTCGGAAAGATCATCCGCGACACGAAGCTGACCGTTTTCCGTATGGACTTCAATTTTGACCCCGCCTTCCTCTTCAACGAAAACGACGCGCGGGAGGGCTGCGCGGGTCTGACCGAGCTCCGCTATTACAACGGCGTCTATACCTTCTTTGAAGAGCTGAAAGCCGAATATCCGGGCATCATCGTCGATAACTGCGCGAGCGGCGGCAGACGCCTCGACTACCGGATGTACCACGTCGGGCCTCCCTTCATGTGCCGCAGCGACTACTACTGCACGCCCGAATTCGATCCCACGGGCGCTCAGTGTCTGACGATGGGGCTTGCCCGCTGGCTGCCCGTTCAGGCAGACGCCTGCGGTTCCTGCACCGGCAGTACCTTCATCGACGGTGATACCTACCGCGTCCGCAGCTCGATGGCGTGCGGCGTCAGCGTAGCCGCGCCCGGCAAGCCGATCTCCGACGAGATCGGGAATTGGTACCGCGATATCCTCGAGGAAGCAAAGAAGGTCGAACCCTATATGAGCCTCGATTTCTACCCGCTGACCGGACATTCCTTCGCCAAGACCGATTGGGCGGCGTGGGAAACGGTCTCCTACGACGGGGAAAAGGCGATGGTGATGGCGTTCCGCCGCGAGCAGTCGCTGACCGCCTCGCAGACCTTCCGTCTCTTCGGGCTGAATGAGGAGAAGACCTACAATCTGACCGATTCCGGGGACCACCTCCTCGGGACCGCGACCGGAAAAGAACTTGCCGCCGGATACGAGGTCGTTCTTCCCGAGCCGCGCTCCTCCGCGATCGTATTCTTTACCGCCGTTGAGGAGGAGAAGAAATGATCAGCGAACCGTGGAAGGGCTATATGCCCCCCTGCCGTATCTTCGGCAATCTGTATTTCGTCGGCACCGAACCCGCGTCCACGCATATCATCGACACCGGCGAAGGTCTGATCATGATCGACAGCGGCTATCAGCAGTCGCTCTATCTGATGCTCCATAATATGCACCTGATGGGTCTCGACCCGATGGACCTGAAATATATCGTCCATACCCACGGCCATATCGACCACATGGGCGCGACCCGCGCGCTGATCGAAATGACCGGCGCGAAGACCTTCCTCGGCGAGCCGGACAAACGGCACGTCACCGGGGAAACCGATCTCCATTTCGCGAACGAGCTCGGGATGACCTTCACCGAGACCTTCACGCCCGACGTGCTCCTGCACGACGGCGACGTGATCGCGCTCGGCGATACGAAGATCCTCTGCCTTGCCACGCCCGGTCACACCCCCGGCGCGATGTCCTTCTTCTTCGACGTGAGCGAGGGAGAAGAGACCTACCGCTGCGGTCTGCACGGCGGCATGGGCGTGAACTCGATGACGAAGGCGTATCTGACCTCCAAAGGTCTGCCGCTTTCCCTTCAGGAGGATTTCCTGAACGCGATGGACCGTCTCGCCGAAGAAAAGGTCGATATCTACCTCGGCAATCACGTGATGTTCAACAATACGAAAGGGAAGTACCGCCGCCTGATCGCGGGCGACCGCCTCGCCTTCGTGAATCCCGCAGAATGGGGGAACTCCTGCCGCTGGGCAAAGAACAATATGATGAACGTGATGAAGAACGAAACGTGAAACGTTCCCGCGGAACCGGCGGAATACCCCGCCGAACCGCAGAAAGGTAATCTAAATGAAAAAGCTTCTGATCCGCACGATCCCCCTTCTTCTCCTCGCGCTGCTCTGCTGCTTCGGCGCGGTCTCCTGCAAAAAGGAACCGGTCGATCCGCCGCAGCAGACCGAAGAAGAAACGAAAGAAGAGACAGGTATGCCGATTTTTGAAAACGGCGAATTTCTCTACCGTATCGTACGCACGGATATTGCCGGCACGGATGACGTGGTGACTGCCGAGGGCGTCCGGCTCCGCAAGGCACTCAAGGCAGTGACCGGCGTCGACCCCATACTGACCACCGACTGGCAGGACAGGGAAGAAAACGCCTCGATCCGTGAGATCCTGTTCGGCAAGACCAACCGCAAAGAGACGCTTGAGATCGGCGAGCTGAAGCCGAACGAATACGTCATCAAAACGGTCGGAAACAAGATCGTCATTCATGCCGGGAACGATCTTACGCTGAAAATGGCGCTCGACCGGTTCCTTCTCGATTACGTCGGATATATCTCCGAAGACAAATATGAGACGAAAACCGTTCTGAAGATTCCCGCCTCGATCGATATCCGCGAGACGTGGAAATATCAGGGCAAAGCGCTGCTCGTCAAGACCTCAAACAAGGTCACCTTCGACGACGCCCTCGCCGAGGCATTGAAGATCCACGGCATCGACCTCGCCCGCGCCGATTATTCGATGCCCGCGAAGGAAATGTTCAGTCTGAACACCGCCGACCTCGTCATCCTCGAGGACGCGCGTTCCTTCCCCTTCAACGCGATGGAAGCGCTGACGGCGTATCTGAAGGCGGGCGGCAGACTGCTGACCCTCGGCGGTCCCGCGTTCACCGAAATGGTCTATCCGTACGGGGATGAATGGGTGAGCCGCGACGAATATATGCGCAGATATCTGAAAAGCGTTCCGGACGAGAATATCCTTCGCGTCTTTGACGCTTCGTCCGAAGCGTCGGTCAACAGTCTGAAGCGCTCAACCAATTCCGCCCAGAACAAGGTCGAGCGCAAGGTCGGCGACTTCGGTCTTGAGGGCTACGACGCGGAGCTTCGCGTCGATATCGAGAACCTCGAAAGCTGGGAGCTGATCGCATCCTCCTTCCAAAACGGCAAGAAGGGTCTCAACGCCTTCGGCTTCTGGGGAAAGGGCGACAGCGAATCCAACACCGACAGCCTTTACGTTGAAATTGCCGAAAACGACGGTACCCGCTGGTATACCATCGTCAACGTCTCCGACGATTGGGAATACTGCTGGGTCACGCCCGATAAATTCAAATATTGGGCGGGCAACGCCGAAAAGAAGAACAAGAAGCCCGTTTTTGACGAGGTGAAGTCCTGCAGCATCGGCTTCGCGCTCTCCGGACGCTCTGTCCCGCTCGGACACCACGTCTATTATATCGCCGACCCCAATTTCCTGAAGCTCGACGCCGACTTCCCGCTCGACGCGCTGCCGAATATCGACGGTCTCTCCCCCGAATACGAGATGTACCCGGTGACCAACGCCGCGAAGCTGACCGTTTACGGGGAGGAGAACCAGACCTTCCTCGCGGCGAAGGAGCTTACCGTCCCCAAGGAGATCATTTCGTGCAGCCCGGGCAGACAGGGCAAGGGCTATAACGACGGGCGCGTCGCCCGCTTCATCCCGCTGATCGAGATCAAGGACGAAAAGGGTCTCCATTCCGGTTACGCCGCGTGGATCAACGTCTTTTCGGGCATCACCTCGAAAAACGGCGATCACGAAGGCTCCGTCATCGGCTCGTTCAGCGCCGTTTCGGACGACTTCTATAACGCGGCGGGGCTTTCCGCCGTCGCCGAGACCGCAAAAGCGCTCCTCAATCCCGTCTTCCTCGTTGAGGGCGGCATGACCGAGCATACCTATATCGCTTCCGAGACCAAGGACGTCACCTACGGCGGCTCCTGCATCGATATCACGAGATACGGCATCGATTCGACCGTGACCGTCACCCTTTACGACGAAAGCGGCAAGGAGCTCGCGAAGACCTCTGCCTCCGGCGATAAGCTCAAAACGCTCAAGAACCGCATTCAAACCGTTTCCTCCACCTACGACGTTTCGGGCGGACGCCCCGCAAAGGCTGTCACCGAGCTGACCGTGGACGGACAGGTCATCGATAAGATCGTTCACAAGGTCAACTTCTGGGAACCCGAGCCCGAAAAGGACCGCAGATACGTCACCGTTGAGGACGGATATTTCAAGCTTGACGGCAAGATCGTCAATTTCTTCGGCGTCAACTATATGCCCTCCTCCGGCGTTGCCGAACAGGTCAAGGACAACTTCGAGTATTACGTCAGCGATCCGGCGTACGACCCCGAGGTCATTCACAACGACCTGCTCCGCATCAAGGAGATCGGCTTCAACGCCGTTTCGATCTTCACCTACGTCCAGTCGGTCCGCGAGAGCAACAATATGCTCAACCTTGTCGAACAGTGCCGCGAGGTCGGACTTTACTGCGACGTCGCGATCCGTCCCGACGCTTACCCGATGAAAGGCTTCGACGAGAAGGATGTGGAAGACCTCATCATGAAGCTCCACTTCCCTGAGATCGACAATATCATTGCGTACGATATCGGCTGGGAGCTGACCCTCGGTCAGAACACGGAAGGCTCGATCCGCGCGGCTTGGGACGGCGACTGGCGTGACTGGCTGAAACAGCAGTACGGCTCGATCGAGCACGCCGAAGCGCTCTTCGGCGCAAAGCTGCCGCGTGACGGCGCCGGCAGCGTTATTCAGGTCACCGACGCGATGCTCGATTCCGACGATTCCAACCACGCAATGGTCGCCGCGTACCGCCGTTTCGTCGACGATCAGGTCGCAAAGATCTTCGAGCCGAAGATGGCGTATATGCGTTCTCTCGACCCGAACCACCTCTTCTCCTTCCGTATGAATATCGCGGGCTGCGCCTCGGTCACGCCCTCCGCGTACACCTACGACTTCCAGAGCCTTGCCTCCGAAATGGACTTTATGTCCCCCGAGGGCTACGCGGTCACCTCCACCGACGAGAGCGCCATTCAGATCTACTTCTGCAACGCCTACGCCCGCTATACCAACCCGGATAAGCCGCTCGTCTGGAAGGAATTCGGACGCCACGTCTGGAACGGAAGCAACTTCGGCAATCATTCCGTTTCGCTCGCCAATCAGGAGCTCTTCTACGATTACTTCCTGAAATATGCGTATCAATCCTATACCTCCGGTATCTACTGCTGGTTCTTCGCCGGCGGCTACCGCATCAACGAAAATTCCGACTTCGGTATCGTCAACCCCGACGGCTCCGACCGTCCCACCACCCTTCTTCTCCGCGAGTACGCGCCCAAGTTCATCGGACAGGGCGAGCGGAAGACCGCGGACGTGCTCCTTGAGCTCGAGCGCGACGACTTCCCGACGATGGTCAAGGGTATGTTTGAATCGGTCAAAGACAAAGTCGTTGACGCCTTCGATCAGGGCAAGCAGATCGGTCTGATCAACAAACGGCAGGATGCCGAATGCGAACGCTTCTGCGCTTCGACCGTTCTCGATCAGGCGGTCGGCGGCACGAAGGCGGAAGGGCAGTATCCGTTCCGCTATATCAACGGTCAGATCAAGTCGGTCGAGACCTCGGCTGACGGCAAAAAGGTGACCGTCACCTTCACGAACACCGGTCACGCCGACTGGGATAAGGACCTCGTTTCGATCGTTTCCGCCGACGGCAAGACCGTTTACGCGACGATAAGCGAGGAGATCCCGTATCTCGGCAGCGGAAGCGTCACCTTCGACGTCACCTCCGAGCCCGGCGCGCTCCGCTTCGCGATCGGCGACGTGATGTTCGGCTGCGCGTTCTGATAAGAAAGCGAAAAGGCTTCCGCATCGGGCAAATATCGAAAAAGCCCACCCTTCCGCGAACCAAAGGAATCAAAAAGGAGAGAAGACCGAGCGTCCTCTCTCCTTTTTTCTTTGCCCGCATCTTTTTCCGGCGGTATTTGCAGAAGCGGCAGGCGTCGTCGTCGGCAGCGTCAGCTTCTGCGTTTCTTTTTTCCTGCCAAGAGGACCGCCGCGGCTCCGGCGGCAAGAACCGCCGCGCCGCCGATCACGGTGGGAAGCACGGGGAAGGGCTTCGGTTCCTTTTCCTCTTCCTTTTCGGTCTGCCCGGAGGTTTCGGGAACGGTCCCGGGAGCAGTTTCGGGAAGGGGCTCTTCCTTTTTGCCGAAGCCGAAATCAAGAACGAAGTTGCTCATCAGATTCACGTCGCTGCCGCGGGAGGCGGAAGGCTCGCCTCCGTCCGGGATCGGCTCGTAGCTCTTGCCGTCGGAGGGACAGAAGTAGTTGACCGCGACCTTCGAGCCGTCGGAGGAGAAACGGAGCAGCGCAAGCATGCCGACCGCCTGATTATCGTAGTAGGTGAATTCGCCCTTGTCGCTGGCGTCCATATACTGCGCGTTGATCATCAGCTGATACACGACCGAACCGTCCGGGCGCTTTTCGTTGTGCGCCATCACGGCGTAGCCGTTCGGGTTGTTCGTGTGGCCGGAGAGAACGAGGCAGACGTTTCCGTGCTTTTTCACGACGTTCGTGTACAGGGATTTCATATTCTCCGTGAAATCCCCCGCCGCCTTCTCGTCTTCCATATAGTTCTGGACCCAACTGATATAATCGCCGTTGTTGTTTCCGATCAGACCGTGCGTGGCAAGAATGACGTGACGGTCGGAGTATTTGTCAAGGATTCCGTTCGCCCATTCCATCACCGACGGACGGGTATGGTATTCGAGCTGCAAAAGCATCCATTTTGCGCTGCCGATCGTGAAGAAGTAATAGGAATTCTCAACGCCGGCGGGATGGGTCACGTACGGGGCGTCGTCCTCCTCGTACCACCCGCCGAAGGTCGTGTACGCGGCGGTGTTTTCGATCTGTTCCAGACCGAGATACTGATTATAGAACCGGGTATCGCGGCATTTTACGTTCCAGTCGAAGTCGTGATTGCCGACGAGGCTGCTCCAGGAAACGTCGTTCCAGAACTTGGCGTAACCGTTCTGCACCTTTTTCCACGTCGGTTCGTCGTTGCCCCACGTATTGTCACCCGCCGAGATCACGTGGAAGACGTGTTCCTTTTCAAGATTGGCGGCGATCCAGTCGGTATCGTCCTCCCACTTCTGCTGCCCGCTCGCGGTCGTGATATTCTGCGGGTCGGGGATCCAGACGAGGGTGTGATAATCGCTTCCGATCTCCTCCGGGATCTCGTAATCGAACCATTCGTTCCGTTTGGAGCCGCAGAAAACGATTGGATTCTCCCCCTTCAGGTCGGGAAGGATATCGAGAATATTCGTGACGTTTCCTTTCAGGCTCCACGCGGCGATCAGCCCCTTTTCGGTGCCGTCAAGCGAGAATCTGCCCGCGGAGGCTTCCATTTCCTTTGCCGTGCGCGCGGTCTCCCACAGACGAAGGTCCGCAACGGTGCCGATGAAGTTGTGTTTACCGTTCCGGTCGGCGCCCACCGTCATCACGCCGGGGACCGGAGCCTCCGTGCCGCCTGCCTTTTCTTCTGCGATCTTTTTCCCGTCGGCAAACAGGGAAAGGACCCCTGCCGCTTTCTCGCGGACGAGGGCGAGGCGGATCGGTTTTCCGGTACGGAGATCGGTATCCGCCGCGACGGTGCGGTCGCCCCACACGAAGGAGGGCTGCCCCTTTTCGTTGACCGACAGCGAGATGCCCTCGCCCTCAAGGATCACCGAGCGCGCGTCTTCTTCCGCCGCCGGGGAGGCGATCAGACGGATATTGGCGACGCCGACCTTCGCGCTCTTTCCGGAGGCGATCGTCGTCGTGTGCCAGCGAAGATAATTGATGCTGCGGACGTTCAGCGGCTGATCCTGATGCAGTACCGTCGCCTTCCCGAGCGGAAGGACGATATGATTCCAGCCCGCCTTCAGCCCGAAGCTCTTCGGATCCCAGTTGATCTCGTTTTTATCGCAGGTGCCCGAGCTCGTCAGCTCAAGCTGACCGGTCGTAAAGGTGTCCGAGCCCTCCTCCATAAGGAGCCAGAACGAAAGGGTGAGGTCGTCCGCCGAGGTGACGGACGCAGGGATCGGGATCGTTTTTCCGGTCACGTCGAAGCCGAACTTGTTCCCCGCGGCGACCGTGATCTCGGCGTAGGACGCGCCCTTCCCGGGGCCGTCGTCGGTCTCGTTCGTCCGATAGGCAACGCCGTTGGAATAGTAGACCGACGTGAGCCTGTCGGCGGACGACATGCCGCAGACGGGCAGCCCGTCCCCGTCGGGGGAGAGGGTGACCGTCGCTTCAACGGTATCAGGCGTTTTCGTGATCGGCTTCGAGGTCGAAAGATAGGTGTCTCTGCCGTCGCTGCCGAACGCGATCCCGCCGTCGGTCAGCTCTATCGCGATGGAGGTGAAGGTGATCTTTGCCGCCTCCGACGCCTTCTGATTGCTGTAAATACGGAAGAAACGGATCGGCTTCTCCACCGAGAAGTCGGGACCGTCGTATTTGACCGAGCGTCCGTTGGAGCCGGATGCAAACGGCAGGAGGATGTCGTTGTCTCCTTCCTTCCACATTCCCCGGACGGACCACGTGATCTCGGAGGTGTCGCATTTCGTTTCGTTGTCCAGCTCGACCTGCCCGTCCGCGTTCAGCATTTCGGCGGCGGCAGCCGTGACGCTGACCGAAAGATGAAGCCGGAATTCGGTTTTGTCAAGTCCTTCCGGGAGACTGACCGAGAAGGTTTTGCTCTGCGCGAACGGACTGCCCTGTTTCACGGAAAAAGACCAGTTCCCGACGAGCTTCCACGAATCTCCCGCGGCGGCTGCCGGCATCGGGGGGAGCGTCGGCGCGACCATCGCGGCGCAGAAAAGACCGCAGAGAAGCCGGGACATCATTCGTTTGATTTTCATACTGTTTTCCTCCAATGATTCCGAACGTTATTCCGTATCCATTGTAGCACAATACGGCGGCAAAAACAACCGTTTTGCGAAAAAGAGGATTTTTTCATCTGATGCCCTCCGGCGTTCCCGGTCTTGACATTTACTTCAAAAAATGAATAGTATCGATTATTCGTATTATTACGAAATCGAAGAATAAAAAGCCGAAGAGAAGACCAAGTGTCCTCTCTCCTTTTTGTTTTCCCGCATATTTTTCCAACTGTGGGGTAAAATACAGGCAGAAAAACCGAAAGAAAGGAACCATAAATGAAAGCAACCGGAATTGTCAGACGCATCGACGACCTCGGCAGGGTCGTGATCCCGAAGGAGATCCGCCGCACGATGCGGATACGGGAGGGGGACCCGCTCGAAATCTACACCGACAGAGAGGGCGAGGTCATCTTCAAGAAATATTCCCCGATCGGGGAGATGAACGAATTCGCGGCGAAATACGCCGACGCGCTTCATAAGACCTGCGATCTGTCCGTGGCGATCACCGACCGGGACTCGATCATCGCCTGCGCGGGCATCCCGAAGCGGGAGTATCAGGACAAGCGTCTTTCGGATGAACTCGAAAAGATCATGGAGGGACGCTCCCTCTATCAGCCGTCCGACGGCAGCCGCGTCTTCCCCACGCACGATGCCTCCTCGTACTACGCCTCCTGCGTGATGCCGATCATTACCGACGGGGACGTGACCGGCTCGGTCGTGTCGCTCTCCTCGCAGAACGCGCGTCCCGACCCGAATCTTGAGGAAAAACTGATCCGCACGGCGGCGTCCTTCCTCGGCAAGCAGATGGAAACCTGATAAAAAAACGCCCGAAGCGTTCCGGATGATCAAAACGCTTCGGGCAGATTTTTATGTACGGTTTACTTTTTCTCCACGAGGAAGAAGAAGGGAGAAGTGGGGGAATTGACGATGCGGAACTTCGAGATGCACATCTTATAGCGGTTGAATTCCGCGAGGTGCTCGGTGAGCATCTGCCCCTCGAGGGTGCCCTCCTCGTGACCGGGGTAGACCGCGATGAGGAGACCGCCGTCGGGTGCGAGCAGCTCGATCGCCGCGTCGACCGCCGCCTTCGTGGAGGGGCGGAGGGTGGTGATCGACTTATCGCCGCCCGGCAGATAGCCGAGGTTGAAGAGTCCCGCGCAGATCGGTTCCTTGACGTAGTTCATCACGTTTGCGTGGGAATCGCGGATCAGCGTATAGTTTTTGGGGCAGTCAGAGGAGGAAAGCAGCTTTTCAGTGCTTTCGAGCGCCTGCTTCTGGATATCGAAGGCGTAAACCTTGCCCTCCTCGCCGACGGCGTTTGAGAGCCAAAGGGTATCGTGTCCGTTTCCCATCGTGAAATCGACGGCGGTGCCGCCCTTTTTCACGTGGGGGGAAATAAGCTGTTTTTCAAGCGTCAGAAGGTCTATCATATCGTTTTCACTTTCTGGGATCGAGGAATTTCCAGTACTGGCGGAAGTAGTCGATGCCCGACCAGAGCGTCATGAACGCCATAAAGGAGACGGTGATATAGGAGAGGATCATACCGTCCTTCGGCAGAATCAGCGGCTCAACGAGCATACAGACGATGGAGACCATCTGCGAGACGGTCTTGATCTTTCCGAGCCAGCCGGCGGCGACGACGATGCCGTTTCCGTTCACGATCATACGGAGGGAGGTGACGGCGAGCTCGCGGAAGATGACGATGAAGAGCGCGACCGAGAGGACGATCGGGAAGACCGGAACGGTCCTGACGCGTACAAGAACGGCGAGCATCGTGCCGATGACGAGCAGCTTATCCGCGACGGGGTCGAGGAATTTGCCGAAATCGGTGATCAGATGGTATTTTCTCGCGATCTTGCCGTCGAGCATATCGGTGAGGGAGGTCAGGATAAAGACCGCCGTCCCGATGATGCGTGCCCACAGCTCGGGGATGAATTCCGCCATAATGACGAACATACAGACCGGAACGAGAACCATACGCAGCAGAGTGAGCTTATTCGGCAGGTTCAGAAGCGGCTTCTTTTCGGACGCCGCGGTGGAGGTTTCTTTCATCGGATGTTTATCCTTCTTTCTTGATCTGACGCGGCTCACGCCTTTTTGGGGAACTTCGCGATGCCGACGAGGTCATAATCAATGACGTCGGTGACGCGGACGGTGACGAATTCGCCCTCGGCGAGCTTTTTCGACGAGGAGAACCACACCTTGCCGTCGATATCGGGCGCGTCCGCGGCGGATCTGCCGTAGTACGACTCGGAAACGGCATCGTAGCCCTCGCAGAGGACGGTGATATTGGTGCGGAGCTTTTCCTCGTTCTTCTGCTCGTGGATGTTTGCCTGCAGGCGCATGATCTGATCGTAACGGTCCTGCTTCACCTGCTCGTCGATCTGATCGGGCAGGTCGTAGGCGGCGGTCCCCTCCTCGCGGGAGTAGGGGAAGGCGCCGAAGCGGTCGAATTTGGTCTCGGCGACGAAATCACAGAGCTCCTCGAAGTCCTCCTCGGTCTCGCCGGGGAAGCCGACGATGACGGTGGTGCGGAGCACGATATCGGGGATCTCGCGGCGGAGCTTCGCGACGACCTCACGGATCAGACTGCCGTCGCCGTGGCGGTTCATCGCGCGGAGCATCTTATCGCTGATGTGCTGGATCGGCAGGTCGATATAGCGGAGAACGCGGGGATTGTCCCGGATCTCGGCGACCAGTTCGTCGGTGATCTTGTCGGGGTAGCAGTAGAGGAGGCGGATCCACGGGATCGAGGTCTCATCGGTGATCTTCCGGATCAGCTCGTGGAGCTTGTAGGAGCCGTAGAGGTCGATGCCGTAGCGGGAGGTATCCTGCGCGACGAGGATCAGCTCCTTCGTGCCGAGCGATTCGAGGACCTTCGCCTCGTTCACGATATCCTCCATCGGGCGGGAGCGGAAGGGACCGCGGATCGAGGGGATTGCGCAGTAGGTGCAGCGGTTGTCGCAGCCCTCCGCGATCTTCAGATATGCCATGTAGTCGGGCGTGGTGACGACGCGGTCTCCGCCGAGGACGAGCTCCTCGTTCGGCTTGACCGAGCGGTACTTTTTGCCCGCAGCGACCGCTTTGACCGCCTCCACGATATCGTGGATCGAGCCGGTGCCGACGATGGCATCCACCTCGGGCAGCTCCTTTTCGATCTCGTCCGGGTAGCGCTGCGCCATACAGCCGGTGCAGATGATGCCGCGCAGGTTCCGGTTCTCCTTGAGCCACGCGAGATCGAGGATGTTGTCGATGGATTCTTTCTTTGCGCTTTCGATGAAGGCGCAGGTATTGACGATGATGATATCGGCTTCAATGTCCTCGCCCGTGATCTCAAATCCCGCGTCGTGGAGCTCTGCGAGCATGACCTCGGTGTCGATGGTATTCTTCGGGCAGCCGAGAGAGACGAAGCCTACCTTGAGTGCTTTTTCTTCTTCCATACCGTATCGGATTCCTTTCGGAGATAATGACGTTATCTTTCCTTCTATATTATAGCCTCGCGGTGTGAACTTGTCAAGCGGGGCGGGGAAGGAAAAAGCCCCCTTTGTGAACGAATTGTAAATTATGGAGAAGGGGCACAAAACGTCTTGCAAACCCGCATAGGCTGTGATACAATAAAACCGTTCGGGAGGACCGGACGTATATAGGGGAGTAGTTTGCGCGGGTCACCGCGTTTCAAGTCAACAGCACTGACGTGAAAACGTCTGGCTTGAATGAAAGAACGAGACTTATGTATGTGTTTTTCGCATACATGGGGCTCGGTTTTTTTATGCTCCCGGATGAATCCGTAAAATTATTATTATAAGGAAGGGAAACATCATGGATTTCTGGCATTTCTCAAGAGGGCACGTCCTTGACGAGGTGAAGAGCACCGAGGAAGGTCTTTCCTCCGCCGAAGCCGAAAAAAGGCTGGCGGAAAACGGTGCCAACAAGCTGGTCGAGGCGAAGAAGGAGACGCTGCTGCACCGTTTCATCAAGCAGCTCATCGACCCGATGGTCCTCGTTCTGATCGCGGCGGCAATTATTTCCGCGATTACCGCAAAGGTTTCCGGCGAATCGATGGCGGACGTGTTCATCATCCTGTTCGTCGTCGTGCTCAACACGGTTCTCGGCGTCGTGCAGGAGAGCAAGGCGGAGGCGGCGCTCGAAGCGCTAAAAAAGATGTCCGCCGCGACCTCGCACGTCCTGCGTGACGGGCAGGTCCGCGTGATCAAGTCCGAAGAGCTCGTCGTCGGCGATATCGTCCTGCTCGAAGCGGGCGACGCGGTCCCGGCAGACGGACGCATCCTCGAATGTGCCTCTCTGAAGATCGAAGAGTCCGCGCTGACCGGTGAATCGGTCCCGGTCGAAAAGACCGACGCCACCATCCGCGGCGAGGACGAAACGCCCCTCGGCGACCGCAAGAACATGATCTACATGGGCAGCTCGGTCGTTTACGGACGCGGCAAGGCGGTCATTACCGGCACCGGTATGAACACCGAAATGGGTAAGATCGCGGACGCGATCAATCAGGCGGAGGATTCCGCCACCCCGCTTCAGCAGAAGCTCAACCAGCTCTCCAAGATCCTCACCTTCCTCGTCCTCGGCATCTGCGTCGTTATGTTTGCCGTCGGGATGCTGAAGGCGGGCGAATTCACCCTCGAATCGATCCTTCCCACCTTTATGCTCGCGGTCTCCCTCGCGGTCGCCGCGATCCCGGAGGGTCTGGTCGCCGTCGTGACCATCGTTCTTTCGATCGGCGTCACCAAGATGTCCAAGCGCAACGCCATCGTCCGCCGCCTGACCGCGGTCGAGACCCTCGGCTGCACGCAGATCATCTGCTCGGATAAGACCGGCACTCTGACCCAGAACAAGATGACCGTCGTGGACCACTACGGCGAGGATAAGCTCCTTGCCGCCGCGATGACCCTCTGCTCCGACGCCGAGCCCGACGAAACAGAGGAAGCGGTCGGCGAGCCCACCGAATGCGCGCTCGTCAACTACGCGACCAAGCTCGGTCTGAAGAAGCCCGCGCTCAAGAACAAGTACCCCCGCGTCGGCGAAGCCCCCTTCGACTCGATGCGTAAGATGATGTCCACCGTCCACGAGAGAGTGAACGGCTTCGTTCAGTACACCAAGGGCGCGCCCGACGAGGTGCTGAAATGCTGCACGAAGATCTTTGTTGACGGCAGAGTCGAGGAAATGACCGACGCCCACCGCGTGGAGATCCTCGCGCAGAACACCGCCTTCGCTTCCCAGGCGCTCCGCGTGCTCGCGGCTGCTTACCGTGAATACGACGAAAAGCCCGCCGATTACACGCCCGACGCGCTCGAGCAGGATCTGACCTTCATCGGTCTGTGCGGGATGATCGACCCCATCCGTCCCGAGGTCAAGGACGCCGTCGCGCTCTGCGCCGCGGCAGGCATCCGTCCGGTCATGATCACCGGCGACCACCGCGATACCGCCGTCGCGATCGCAAAGTCCCTCGGTATCCTTTCCGATCCCTCCGAGGCGATCACCGGCGCCGATCTGAACAAGCTCTCCGACGAGGAGCTGAACGCGAACATCACGAAATATTCGGTCTACGCGCGCGTGCAGCCCGAGCATAAGGTCCGCATCGTCAACGCGTGGAGAAATCAGGGCAAGATCACCGCGATGACCGGTGACGGCGTCAACGACGCGCCCTCGATCAAGAACGCGGATATCGGTATCGGTATGGGCATCACGGGTACCGACGTTACCAAGAACGTCGCGGATATGATCCTCGCCGACGATAACTTCGCCACCATCGTTTCCGCCGTTGAGGAAGGCCGCCGCGTCTACGACAATATCCGCAAGGCGATCCACTTCCTCCTCTCCTCCAACCTCAGCGAGGTCCTGACCCTCTTTATCACGACGCTGATCCTCGGCGCGGTACATCCCGTCCTCGAACCGATCCACCTGCTCTTCATCAACCTCATCACCGACAGCCTTCCGGCGCTCGCGCTCGGACTGGAAAAGGGCGAGCCCAATATCATGAAGCGTAAGCCTCGTGATCAGAAGGAAGGCATCTTCTCGAACGGTGTCGGCGCCGCCGTCATCTATCAGGGCGTGATGGTCACCGCGCTGACCCTCATCGCCTACTGGCTCGGCTACTCCGGCGTTCTGGAGCTCGGCTCGATCGAAGACAAGTTCATGGCCGGCACCACGATGGCGTTCCTCACGATGTCGATGGCGGAGATCTTCCACGCCTACAATATGCGCTCCCAGTTCCACTCGATCTTCAAGCTGAAGACCCACAATCTCGCCCTCTTCGGCGCGATGATCTTCTCCCTCATCCTCAGCACCGCCGTCATCGCGGTCCCCGCGCTCCGCACTCTCTTCCACTTTGAAGCGATCACGCTCGCGGAATACGCAGTCGCTCTCGGTCTTGCCTTCCTCGTGATCCCGATCGTCGAGATCGTCAAGGCGATCACCTCCGCGGTGAAGAAGAACAAGGACTGATCCCATTCCATCATAAAACCGCTCCGGAACGATCCGGGGCGGTTTTTGTGTGAATAGATCATTTTTTTGAAATAGCGGTCAGATATTCTTCTTCTGTAATAAGACCCTGCTCCCGCAGCTTCTTGATTCCGGCATCCGGATCGTTTTTTGCGGATGATAATTCTCTGAGCTTTTGATCAATGTCGGTGACGGTTTCAATCAGTTCTCCGAATCCGTACAAAACGAAACTTCCGATCCATGCGGAAAGCGGTCCGAGGATCAGTACGGGTCCCCCTGCGGAATATTCATTTTCGAGCAGATACACTCCCAAAAGGATCGAGGCAATGATACCCAAGACGGCGAAAAGAATGGCAAGGTTCTTGATTTTGTGCCCGATATTTGAAAACATAATGTTGCCTCCTGCGATTTATTGGATTCCATTATACCACGTTTTCCCGAACAATGCAAGAAAAACCTTTTATTGACGAAAACCGATTTCCGTGCTAAAATAAGGAAAAAGGGCGGAGGATAAAACGATGGGAAAGATCAATCACTGTATCCTTGTGAAATGGAACGAAACGGTGACCGAAAAAGAGGCGCTGCTGCCGGGGATCCGCGCGATCTTCGACCGGACGAAAGCGCTTGACGGCGTGTATGGAGTGAAGTACCTGACGAACGTGACCGACCGCCCGAACCGTTACGATCTGATGATCGTCGTCACGATGGAGGAAGACGCGCTCCCCGCCTACGATAAAAGCGAGCCGCACCTGACGTGGAAGGAAACCTATTCCGGTCTCATCGCCGCGAAGGCGATCTTTGACTGCGCGGAGTCCGCGTGGGCGGACCGGTAAAAAGCGTTCCCGCTCCGGACGGCGGATACGATATGCAAAAGGAAGCTTCGGATCATGAAAAGATATTTGTTTTTGTCGCTGCTGCTCCTGCCGGCTGTTCTGTTCGCCTGCGGGGAGCATCGGAGCACGGGCACCGACGCCGAGACTCCCGGAGAAACGCAGGCGCCCGAAACGGAGGCGCCGTATATCGACTGGGAAGAGGTCCCGGAAGGGATGCTCGCGAATTCCCTCGACTGTGAATCCGTTTATCTTCCCTGCAAATACAACGAGGGCGCGTATTACGATATCCCCGCGAAGACCGACGCGGCGAAAAAGAAGATCACGTTTTTCCTGCCCTGCCGGGTGGATCGGTCAAAGCTCACGCTTGCCGGTGTCAGGGACGGAGAAGACGACGCGTATATGACGGTCGACTGCTCGGACGGAACCGATATGCCGACCGTGAAGATCAACGGTGTCGGCTATACGCTTGCGGTCATGCAGTCCGACTCTCCGTCGCTGTTTTTCAATATTGACGAAGCCTACGGTACGATCGCCGATATGAGAAAAACCGAAAACAAGGGGAAGGAATGCTTCGGGGATTTCATCCTGTCGATGACAGACGCAAAAGCCGAGGCGCTCGGCGTGAAAAACACCTTTGTTTCGGTCGAAAACGACGCGGAGCGGGCGGGGACGGCGCTGTTCCGGGGCAGAGGAAACGCCTCGTGGAACACCGAAAAGCAGACGTTTCTGATCGGTCTTGAGAAAAAAGCGGACCTGTTCGGCTTCGGAAAAGGGAAGAAATGGGTCATCGTTCCGTGCTACAAGGACCCCACGATGCTCCGGTATCAGATGGCGCTTCTTGCCGCAAATGCGATCGGCGCGATCACGCCGCAGTATATGCCCGTCGATGTTTTTATGAACGGTGCGTACACCGGGTCGTATCTGTTCCTTGAAAAGATCACCGTCGGCGAGGGCAGGGTGGAAATGAACGATCTTGACGACCGGAACGAAATCGGTGAGGAGGAACTCGTGCTGACGAGCGCCGAATACCGGGATCCCGACGTCTTTTCCGGTAAAATCGACCTGACGTATTATCGGGGCGTGACCTCTCCCGAGGATATCACCGGCGGCTATCTGATCGAAAAAGACACGCGGGAAAGGGCGACCACGAGCGGAAACTGCTGGTTCCGGACGACGAGAGGACAGTATTTTACCGTCCATTCCCCGGAATTTGCGTCGAAAGAGGAAATGGAATATATCTCCTCCCTGTTTCAGCAGTTTGAGGATTCCATATACGAAAAGGACGGGGTCAACCGGCTGACCGGAAAATCCTACGACGAGTATATGGATATGGATTCTTTTATCAGCCGCTACTTTATCGACGAGATTTTCAGAAACACCGACGCGCTCGCTTCGAGCTGCTTCTTCTTCAAGCCCGAGGACGAACGGTCGGAAAAGCTGTTCGCGGGTCCGCTCTGGGATTACGACAACACGATCGACTGGATCGGTTCGCTTCCGGAGGCGGAGCTGTGGTATCTCACGAACGTCGGATATCTGAAAAAGCACGACAGCGGAAAGGTCACCAGATTCGAGTATTATCAGCAGTGCTTCACGATCGAATCTTTCCGGGACGCGGCGGTCGGATTCTTTGAGGAAACGGTATATCCCGCGCTCGGCGCAATGCTGGAGAGCGGCGGCGTTTACGACCGGGTCTTTGAGGAGAACCGCGATTCTGTCGCCATGAGCGAAACGGTCACGGGTCGGGCAGACAAGGATTACGACGGCAAATACGAAGAATACCGTAACTGGCTTGAAAAAAGGCTCGGCTATTTCGGCGATACGATATGGGAGTATTACTATAACTATAAGAAATAAAGAGCGGTTCTTTCTGTTTTTTGGTGTGTGAAGATTTCTTGTTTTCTTTCTCGTCTGCTGACCGAAGGAACCGGGGACCGCGGAGCGGTGGATGAGGTGTCCCATAAAGAAAAAGGAAACGGAAGAGAACGGGGTTTACGCTCTTTAACCAACGGCTTTGGTTACGCGTTCGGAGTACAATCCCTCAGGCGCTGACGCGCCAGCTCCCTTTACACAAGGGAGCCTTGGGCTCGCCGAAATCGCTTGCGCAGATCAATAAGCGATGGTTTCATCGATGCTTTGCCTTTTCCGAGAAGCGAACGTTACAATAGGCTCCCTTGTGTAAAGGGAGCTCCCGCGCAGCGGGTGAGGGATTGTACCCCGTTCTCGTCCGCTTTGTTTCAGGCAGCGTTACGGAACGATGGGGGTTCGCCATGCGGCGTATTCGTTCGGTCCCGGTACGACCTCGAAGCAAAACACCAAAAATCATGAAGAACCAATAAAAACACCCGCGGAAAAGAGAACGCACGTCTCTTCTCCGCGGGTGTCTTTATGATGATTTCAGATGAGTCCTTCCGCGGTGACTTCGTAGATCAGGGTGGAGAGGCTGGGGAAACAGTAGGTCTTTTCGCCGTCGGTGCCGAAGGAGACCGTGAAGGTCTTCGGCACGTCCTTGAAGGTGGAAGTGGAGACCTCGTCGGCGGCGGGAATTTCCACCTGCTCGACGTAATTGACCGTGTAGTGCGTTTTCTGCGCATCGTCAAGACCGTACACCGCGTAGGCGGCGGCTTTGTCCTCGGTCTTGGGGGAGATATACCCGGTCAGCGTTCCCGAATAGAGGTCGGACGTGAGCGTGGCGAAGAGCTCGGTGACGGTATCGTTTTCAACCGTTTCGCCGTCCTTCGTCCACGAAAGGTTGTTTTCCTCGTCGCGGACCGCTGTGTAGACCGTTTCTCCGGCGGGGGAGGTCTTCACGATCGACTTGACGGTCGAAAAGTCGATCGCGGGCTTTTCGTCAAGCTTGGTGAGGTCGGTCTTCGTGACCGAGAAGGTCTGAACGAAGGAATTGGAGATCGCGTAGATCTGCGGCTTTCCCTCGACGCGGAGGTAGGTGAGACCGGAGAAGGAGTTGGTGTCCCCGAGCTCGAACACGGTCACGACGCCGCTCAGATTGACGGTAATCTTCCCGGAGGGAGCGTCAAAGCCGAATTCGGCGGGATCGGAGGGGTTCTCGGCGACGAGACGGTCGGCAACGACGATCGCGGCGGCGCCCGTGATCGCGTTCTGTGCCGTCGGATTCAGCGGGTAGTCCGGATCATCTCCGAGCTGCCACGCGCTGTCCTTCTTTTTCAGAACGAAGGTCTCGCCCTCGCCGATCCGGAATTCGACCGAAACGAGGCTGGAGGCATCGCCGGAGATCAGCGGGACCGTTTCGTCAACGATCGGCGGCTCGGTCTCGGCGGGCTTGGAGGAATTTGCTTTCGACAGTGCCAGTCCCGCGCCGAGAAGAACGGCGAGGACAGTGACGAGTACGATCAGTAAGGTGGATTTTTTCATAATTCCCTTCCTGTCAGCGCTTGCGGCGCTTGTTCCAGCGGTAAATACCGTAAACGAGGATCGCGACCGGAACGAGGATGACGAGGACGATCAGCCACAGACGGTTGGCACCCTCGGAAACGATCAGGTTGGATTCGGCGATCTCGCGTACGGCGATCGCGACCGATGCGGGCTTGCCGCAGACGGTGGAGAGGGTCGCCATAAAGAATTCGCTGTTGGAGTAGTAACCGATGAAGGAATCCTCGGCGATATACGGGGAGGTGAACCAGATCACGCCGCCGTTATTGCCGTTCATACCCATCGCGGCGACCGAGAAGGAGCCTTCCTTGTCGCCCTCCGCCTTCTGCGCGGTGGTCTCCTTCGACCAGTCGGCTTTCAGGTAAGCGGCGGCGGAGGTAGAGAGGAGCTTCGTCACGGTGACGCCTTCGGGCGCGGGATCGGCGACCGAAAGACCGTGGGAGTAGGGCATCCAGATATAGGGCTTTTCGGTGGTGAGCGCGTTTGCGACGCTGCCCTTTTCCACGTCGGGGAAGAGATAGAAGGGGCTCTGCGTGTAGTGGGTGACCGAGCCTTCGGCGAGCATACCGTCTTCAAAGTTCAGACCGTAGGCGGCGCCGAGGGAGTAGAGATTTTCAAGGTTGTGCGAGGTGTAGGTGGAGATCAGGAGGAGCTTGCCGCCCGCCGCCATAAAGTCGGAGAGCAGACCCTTTTCCTCCTCGGTGATATCGAGGGTGGGGAGGTTCATCAGAAGGACCGTCGCGTCGGCGGGGATGCCCTCGGTCTTCAGCGCGACAGAACCGAGCTTGTAGTTATCGACGGTCAGGTTCGACTGGTACCCGCTGCCGAGCTCGGTCTCGCCGTGGTCGGTGGTCGTGTAGATCGCGGGAACGATCTTCGAGGTGACGTAGTCGATCGCGGAGGTCAGTTCCTTTTCACCGGCAAAGACCTTGTGACCGATATCGTAGCCCTGCAGATAATAGTAGTATTCCTGCTGGGTCATCTGGGAGAAGTCGGTGTACCAGAGGGCGGAATAGTCGATCGCCTTGGCTCTGCCGTTCGTTTTATTGACGACGATGAGGCTGTTTTCGGTCAGTTTTTCTTCGGTATAGGAGGCAATGAAGTTCGGGTTGAGGGTCGGGTCCTTGGATTCGAGCTTGATTTTGCCGTTGACCGCGTTGTAGCGGTTGACGAACTCGCAGAGGACGGTGTTTTCGTTTCCGGAGGAGGCGACGATATAAACGGTGATGTCGTCGTTTACGCCCTTGACGATCTGCCTGGTCTCGTCCGAGATGTGGTAGAGATCGTCGGCGCTGATATCGTACTTGGTGAAGGTGGTCGGAAGCTGCGCGATGACGAAGTTGACGGCGATGAGGATCGCGATCACGATGCCGGTGAGCAGCAGGCTGAACCCGCCCGCCTTGAACGCTTTGGTCTTGAAGGAATCAAAGAAAGACTGCTTGTTGTTTTCTTCCATGACGATATCCTCCTTTCAGGCGTAGCGCTTTTTCTCCACCGACTGAACGGTGAAGAAGACGAAAGCGCAGGCGATCGAAATGAAATAGACGAGTGCGGTCAGGTCGAAGAGACCGTAACCGAGGAAGCTGTCGAGGCGGGAGAAGACCGAGAACCAGTCGAGGACCTTCTGGAACGCGCCCTCAAAGATCTCCTTCTTCGTCACGAAGAGGATCAGCAGCGGGATCTCGAGGATGGCGGCGAGGAAGAAGGACGCCCAGTAGTTCTTCGAGAGGTAATACAGAAGGAGCGCCAGCAGCAGAACGACGGCGGTGAAGGCAATGTAGCTCGCGAGCGCCGTCTGGGGGAGAAGACCGGCGAGGGTCGGCATCAGCAGGAAGAGCAGCAGGACGGCGAAGGTCAGGACGGCGGCGATGATCTGGCTCTCGGTGAGAGAGGACATGAACATACCGACGGCGATCAGCGCGCAGCCGAGCAGGAAGAACGCGAGGATCGCGGAATATGCGACGCCGAGCATCACGTGACCGTAGAGGCACATGATAAGGGGGATCAGGCACATCACGCCGCAGGGGATCGCGAAGACGGTCACCATCGCGAAATATTTCGCGATGACGATATCCGAGACCTTCATCGGCAGGGTGAAGAGGAGCTGATCGGTGCGTCTCTGCTTTTCCTCGGAGAGGGAGCGCATCGTTAAGATCGGGATCACGAAGAGGAGAACGTAGACCACGAGGGTCAGCGAGGTCTCGTAGGTGGCGTACGCCATATAGAAGTTATACAGCCAGGAGGAGAAGCCCGCGGCAAGCACGAGGAACGCAAGGACGATCCATCCGGTCATACCCGCGAAATAGGCTTTCAGCTCTTTTTTGAAAACGGATTTCATCTTTCGTTACCTGCCCTTTCCCGAGAACAGCGGCTTGTAGTCGTCGTCATCGTCGTCATCGTCACCGTCGTCTTTTTCTTCTCCGGTCACGTCTTCTTCTTCATCCTCGTCTTCGTCCTCGTCTTTCCGGGAGAAGAGGAAATGATATTCGTTTTTGAGGGCTTCGGAGGCGGATTCTTCCGTGGGAGCGGCGGGCTTTTTCGGAGCGGGAGCGGAAACCGGAGCGGGCGCCTCGTCTTCCTCCTCCTCTTCCTCTCCCTCTTCCCCGACTTCTTCGTCCTCGTCGTCTCCGGCGTCGTTGTCGGAGGTCAGCTTGACGAAGATCTCTTCGAGGGAAAGACCGCTGTCGGTCATCGTGAGGATCGGGCACTTCGCGTCGGCGAACAGACGGAATATCGTTTCGTTCAGCGTGACGCCGGGCGCGGCGTGGATCGCGATATTGCAGGTGCCGTCACGCATTTCGTCGAGCTCGAAGTCGGCGACGTCCTTTTCGGCGCGGAGCATGGCGGAGATCCGTTTCGCCTCGCCTCTCGCGCGGACGCGAAGGACGTTTTCGCTGTTGTACGCCTTTTCGATGTTGTCGAGCGTGTCGGAAGCGACCATTCTGCCGTGGGAAATGATCATGACGTGGTCGCAGACGGCGGAGATCTCTGCGAGGATGTGGCTGGAAAGGATGACGGTATGCTTTTCGCCGAGCATCCGGATCAGCCCTCTGATCTCGATGATCTGACGGGGGTCAAGACCGACCGTCGGTTCGTCGAGGATGATCAGCTTCGGGTTGCCGAGCAGCGCCTGCGCGATGCCGACGCGCTGTTTGTAACCTTTGGAAAGATTCTTGATGAGGCGGTCCTTCATCCCGGTGATATCGGTCTTTTCCATCGCGTCGGCGACAGCGCCGGCAGGGTCGGCGCAGCCCTTCGCCTCGGCAACGAAGGTGAGATACTCTTCGGGCGTCAGCTCGGGATAGAGCGGCGGAATTTCGGGGAGATAACCGATACATTTTTTCGCTTCCACGGGGTCGGAAAAAATGTCGTGTCCGTCGATGACGACTTCACCCTCCGTCATGGGGAGACAGCCGGTGATCATATTCATCGTCGTGGATTTTCCGGCGCCGTTCGGTCCGAGGAAGCCGTAGATTTTGCCCTCGTCGATCGTGAAGTTCAGATGCTTGACGACCGTATGCGAGCCGTATTTTTTGGTCAGATTCTTGACTTCGATCAAAACAGGTATCCTCCTTTGGCAAGAAAACCTTGATTTTACATAGTATAACAGAAGATTGTGAAACGTTTATGATAACTTTGTGAATGTTTCATGGGAGCCCGGGCGAATGGGACGCGAACGAGGCATGAGCGGCAATATGATACTTCTGCTGAAACCTCTTTGGTCCTTTCTCGGGCGAGAAAGGACACGCATCCTATCTTCGTTCGCGTCCGCTGCGCCCCCGCTTTTTTATTTCAGCGGATAAAACTCGTCCCAAAGTGCGGCGATCGTGTCCTCGTCCTCGAATTTGCCGCCGTTGAACGCTTTGTACTGATAGGTAAGGATATTGTTGTTCTCGTCGAAGAGGCGGGCGACGCGCCTCCCGGGCATTGCGCACTAGCCGCACCCATCGGGCTGGGAACCGATCCACTCAAGGGCGTAACGCAGGAAAGAGCGCCGGTAGGAGGCGGGCTGGTTCGCAAACCAGGTGATCTGATCCATGCCCCAAAGCATAGAGGTCGGCTCGTTGAGATGCGCCATATCGACGCCGTTGTTGTCAAGCTCGATGAGATAGGGAAGGGAATCGCACTCCCAGCCGCTGTAAGTCATACCGCCGAGGCTCTTGCCGATGATCGAGTAGGTCGCGCCGCGGCGGAATTCCACGCCCTGCGGGAAGTCCTCCGTCGGTCTGTGCGCGCCCTCGGACCGATTGGCGACGAGGGGGGAGGGGTAGCCGTGGAAATCAAGCAGAAGCACTCCGTCCGAACCCATAATGCCGGGCGTGTGCGCGTTGAAGAAGACGAATCCGCGGCGCGCGTGCTCCTTTGCGTAGGCGCGGATCATCGTGAGCAGCTTCGTATAGGATTGGTGTTTCGTGTCAAGCTGGCCCATCAGCTCGACCTGTCCCATATGAAAGCCCTCGAATCCGGCGTCAATGAACTCACACGCGCGGCAGTAGAAGAACATCTGCGTCTCCTCCTGCGTGACGTCCGGAACGGTCGTATCCGTGCCCCATTGATCCTTGAATCTGCCGTCGCGGAATTTCATCTTGTCAAAGGAGAAGTTCCGCTCCTCCGGCGTCTTGCCGAAGGCTTCAAAAACGCAGGCGGGGATCGGGATATCGTTTACTTTTTTCGAAATGCACTCGAAGATGCACGCCTCAAAGACCACGTCCGGATCCTTTTCGTGTACCTTGTCGATGAACGCCTTCTGAACGGGGCGGGATTCCGCGTTGCTTGCCGAGGGCGACCATTCCGTATTCGCACGGGCAATATATTTCGCGCCCGTGTGCAGAATGAACTCATACATGGCAGTGTTGTTCGGATTCATTTCCCCGTTTTCGCTGGAAACGGTCACGGCGCGGGAGAGATAATTGCGCAAAACGGTCTCGCTCACCTTATCCCGAAAATAATAGGGGTCTTCCGATTCGGCGGGTGCCGTTTCCGCGTCAGCGGAAGAAACGGGCTGCGGTTCGGGGGTGCCTGTTCCTTCTGTCGCCGGCGTCGTATCGGACGACGGTTCGGCGAGGGCGGAGCACGCGACGGTGCCGGTCAGGAGCGCGAGAAGAAGCAGGGCGGATACGCGTTTTTTCATTTCTGTGACCAATAGCTCTCGCGAAGCGAAAGCGTCCTTTCTTCCGGAAATAAGGTGACGTTCTGAAGTTGGAAAGGAAACGTCGGAATCAGGGCAGCTTTTCCTTCTGAACTTCCTTTTTTTCTTCGGCGGCGGGTGCCTTTTCCCTGATTTCCGTCTTCTCTTTTTCCTCGGCAAGCTTCCGCAAATATCCCGTGACCTTGGTCTCTGCATTTTGCGATTCCTTTACCAGATCGTCCGGGGAAAGGGATGCCAGCCTGCCGGTTTTTTTACAGAGGTCGGGATAGACCGCGTCAAACGCGGCGTCACCGTTTTCGGGATCGGAAAGGGAGAGGGCGAGGGGCGTGTACGGCGTGCGCGTCTCGGCGTACTGCGTAAGGTGGTTGATGGAGATATACCCGGTCATCAGTTTGGTGGCTTTGTTTTTGTCTGCGGTATTCAGATTCGGGTCGTAATCGCGCCGCATGGGCAGGATCTCCTCGGACTTCAGTCTGTTCACGGTGGGATCCTTAGCCGCGAGCTCGGCTCCGCGTTCGGCATCGGCGCTTCTGCGGCTGCCGACGCTGGTCCGGATCAGTTCCGCCTTGTAGACTGCTCTCATCAGTGCTTCCGGATGATCGGCTTTTCTGCCTTCCAGCGCGGCTTTTTCCAGTTCGGACTTTGCGCTCTTTCCGGCTTCCAGCACACGGCGGACCTGCGCGTCCTGTCTCAGCTGTGTTACCATACGGTCAGGATCAAAGGCGCTGTTGATCGTATGGACTTTTTCAAGGCAGGGGAAATTGGCGGATTCCTGAAGGAGTCCGTAGTGCCTTGCGTTGTCCGTGTAATAGTATTTCTGCTGCTTTTCATGTTCGGCGATCATAAGGTCGCGGTAGTATTTCTCACCGTGTTCGGGCGGAGGATTGCCGGTTTCTTTGGCGGATCGCTCCTCATTTGCGGCGGTTTTCGCCTTTTTGGAAAGGTCCTTGATGGCGGCGGTCTGCTTTTTGAGGGTCTCCTCGACCTCTTTCATATAAGCGCCGTTTTTCCGTTCGAAGCGTTCTTTGTTTTTCCGGTTTTCAATCAGTTTTTCCGCGGATTCTTTCCGGAAAGCTTCGGACTTCGCGCGGATCAGATCCGCGAGTTCGGGGTCTGCAGCCATCATATCGCCGGCGGCGTTCATATAATGGCGCACGGGACCGCTCAGTTCGGAATCGACCTTGCCGATGGAATAGTTGACGTTGGCAAATGCCAGACCGTCCGCGAGAATCGATGCCAGCGCGTCCTTATTCCCTGCGCGGTATTCTTCGATCGCTTTCGCCGCGTCGTCTCTGCCGTGGCTGATCGTATTCTGAATGAATCTGCCGATCCCCTGACGGGGAAGCACCGTGCCGTTTCGGTTTTGGGTGAGGACGACGTCTTCAAGGAACATCGTGGAGGCGGTGCTGCGGCTGACGATGGGGTCGAGCGCGTCGGAATCCTCGGACCCGGAGCGCATTTTTCCGGCATAATTGACGTTTGCGGAGGCAAACATCGAGAGCGCGATGAAGTCGGACTCACGGAATTGAATCTTTCCGTCTTTGACCTCGGGAAGCGTTCCGGTTTCGAGCGTGTCGGCGAGCCCGAGCGAACGGTGATCTTTCAGAGATGCGAACTGCTCTTTCGTATAGCTTCTGTCGGCAAGAAGCTCGTCGTGAGAGACCGGAGCGGAGCCGTAAACGTCAGCCATGGCGCGCAGCCGGCTTTCGCGGGAAACGGCTTGGAGGTTCAGCTCGGCGAGCTTTTCCTGCCGTCCGCGTTCCTCGGCTTCGAGGCGCATTGCTTTGCGCGCTTCAAAGGAAGCAAGGGGCTTGCGCTCTTCCTTGATCCGGTTGAGCGAAGCGCTCAGCGTCTGACGCGCTTTTTCGGCCTCGTACAGCTTTTTCTGATTCTTACAGCTTTCGATGCCGAACATTGCGCCGATGCGTTGGAGAATGCCGAAGGAAACCGGTCTTGCGGGCGCGTCGAGCTCGGCAGCGGCCTTGACGTTCCATTTGTAGGCGATTTTGGCGTCCGGCGTGAACTGAAGCTGGACCGGTGCGGTCTCTTCTGCCCTGACCGCGAAAAGACGGCCGGAAACCGCAAGATCACGCAGATGCCCTTTGGCGTCGGGCGATGCGAAATCGTAGTCCTTCATGGAAACGAGCTGACCGTTATCGTCGACGCTGTAGATGCGGTCGGTCCCTTCTCCCTTGGAGTAGTTGATATCGAAATGGTTGGAGAGCGCGCGGAAGACTTCCATATCCAGATTCGAGGTCCGGTTCCTGACACCGTTTTCGGTATAGCGAGCCTTCGTCGGTGCGGTGAATTTTTCTCCGTTGAAGGTTCTTTCCTCGTCGGGAAGGGCAAGCCGGTCGGAAACGCCCGGTACGCGCTCTTTCAGCGTAAACGCGGCAGCGCCCTTATCGGCATGGAAGGCAAAGACGTGCGTTTTGTCAAACTCGCCGGAGGTGACGCTCTTCGCAAAGCTCCTGACCTGCCCGGGCTCGGTCATGGCAAGGATCCCGTCGCGCAGATCCGCCGCCTTCGTTTTGTCCTCTTGGAAAGAAAGCGGATCGCCCGCGCCGTATAGGTTCGAATAGGACGAAAAGGGAATCGCCTTGAAGAAGGGCTTTCCGGTTTTTTCCGCGTCGGAGAGGACGGAACGGAAAAATCCGGCGTAAATATACGAATTGGCGTTGAAATCACGGAACCGGGACGCGGATTCGATCCCGAGCGCGGTATCCGTCATTTTCAGATCCGCGTTGCGGTCCGAGTACACGAGAGAGCAGACGGTGGCGTGTTCGGTCAGTTCCATCAGTTTTTTATCGTATTTATCTTCCTTTTCTTTGCTGCCGTCGAGTACGTCGTCCTCCCGCTCGGCAAGTGCCTGCTTTGCGTAGGGCTTGTTCTTGTCACGCTCCTGCAGGATATCGAAGGCGGTGAGCCCGAGCATCGCGAGGTGGACCGCCTCGGGACTGCGGCGGGCGTTGATATCGGAATAGTCGATATCTTTCACGCCTTTTTCGATATGGTTTTCGATCGCGATCGCGCCGTTTACGTTGATGCGCATCAGTTCGGCGGTGTCCCTGTTCCGGCAGAGCTCGTATACTCTCTTTCCGGCGGCCTCGCGCAGATCGGCGCCCCGGTCGGGATCGAAGATGACCTCGGGAGAAACGCCCTCGCTCATCATCAGCGCGATGACGTGAGTCGTGAAGGAATTGCGGCTGAGACGGATATTGATGTCGGAATTTTCGGCTTCCTTCAGAAGATCACGGTTGGTCTTGGTTCCGTCGGGATTCCAGCGTACGTCCGCACGGACGCCGCGCATGATATCCTGTTTGAAGAAGGAAACGTCGGTGTTGTAAAGGTCGGGCATCGAGAGGGCGCTGTGTTTTTCGAGCAGGGAAAGGGATTCCTTTTCCGCCTCCCGTGCGGCATCGGGCGACAGTCCGGAGGAAACGGGGATCTTTCCGGGGACGCAGTATTCCCTCATCCGCGAAAGCGTATTTTCTTCGAGGTTTCCGAGGAATTGCGGGAAGGGCTCGGTCTGACTGCTTTCAAACGGGCGGTTTCCGTTCGGCAGCGCGGCGGTCACGCGCTTTCCCTGAAGCTGAGCGCTGACGATCATATCCGGGAGCAGAGCGAGGAGCTCGTCGTCGTCGAACTCTTTATAACCCGCGTCAATATAATCGTTGATGTAGGAACGGGCGCTTCTGCCGTCGATCATGACGTAATCGAGGCGGTTGATGGCGTTCGTGGGGATCGTCTTTTCGTAAACGCCGTACAGATCGTCCAGATTCTTTTTGACCGAATCGAGGACGGGAAGGACGGTTTCCGTGCGGAAGGCTTCGCTTTCCGCTTCCTCCGTTCTCCGTTCGTTTTCGCTTACGTTCTGCTGATTTCCGTTCATAATAATGGTCCTTTCTTCGGATGTGGTTCGGTTTGCGTTCATTCTCAATACCCCGGGGCGGGGCAAAAAATTACGAAAACGCTTCAAAAACCCGATTCTTCAAAAAAGTATAGCATAAAACCCGGGAAAACACAATACGAAACGCGCGTTTTTTGCCGAAAGGGTCTGAAAGAAAAAAACACGACCGGAATTCCGGTCGTGTTTCGGGTGAAAATCAGAATTACTTGAGTTCGACGGTAGCGCCGGCCTCTTCGAGCTGCTTCTTGTAGCCCTCAGCCTCGTCCTTGGAAACGCCTTCCTTGACAGCCTTAGGAGCAGCCTCAACGAGATCCTTCGCGTCCTTCAGGCCGAGGCCGGTGATCTCGCGGACGACCTTGATAACGTTCAGCTTGGAAGCGCCTGCACCGGTGAGAACGACGTCGAATTCGGTCTTCTCTTCCTCAGCAGGAGCAGCAGCAGCGGCAGCGGCACCGCCGGCAACGGCAACGGGAGCGGCGGTAACGCCGAAGGTCTCCTCGAGAGCCTTAACGAGATCAGCCATCTCAAGAATGGTCAGACCTTTGATTTCTTCAAGCAGCTTTTCAGTCTTTTCAGTAGCCATGGTAGTTTAATAACCTCCGATTTTTCTTAATTTTTGTTAGGCGCTGCACTTATTCCGCGGCAGCTTCGGTTGCGGGAGCTTCTCCACTCTTGTCGATGACAGCCTGGAGAACGTATGCGAGATTTTGCAGGGGAGAACGGATACCGAGCATGACCTTGCAAACGAGGGTTTCCTTGTTCGGGATGTTGGCAAGAGCGATAACGCCGTTCTTGTCAAGAACTTCGCCGTCAACAAAACCACCCTTGATGTCGAAGGACTCGATCTTTTCGGCATATTCCTTCAGAACCTTAGCGGGAGCGACGGGGTCGTTTTCGCTGAGCGCGAAAGCGGTCATTCCCTCCAGCTGATCCTTCAGAGCGCCGTAGCCGGCAGCCTCGCAGGCACGACCGGTCATCGTGTTCTTATAGACCTTGTAGTCAACGCCGGCCTTGCGGAGCGCTGCACGGAGTGCGGTGTCCTGCTCGACGGTGATACCTGCGTAAGTCACGATAACGCCGGAAGCGGCGTTCTTGACCTTCTCGGTCAGAGCCTCTGTCTGCGCGATCTTCTGCTCAAGAATTTTGGAACTGGGCATGATTTTCACCTCCTATGGGATTATAAACGAAAATTCCCGCAAGCACAAGGGTGCCTCGGGAACGTCAAAAATCAATATGAATTCTGAAATCGTTCACCTCGGCAGGAAAGCACTGCTTTTCAGCGTGACTTTTACCTTGAACCTGCTGTCTTTGGTTTACCGGGATATTGTATCACAAGTAATACCGTTTGTCAAGTGTTTTTTCGATCTTTTTTCGGCTTTTTTCAATAAAAAATGACGGATCGTCAAAAACCGGCGAAAAAGGGAAGAGAAGCGCGCCGCTCAATGAGCGGCGGCGTATTCCTCCGCCAGAGCGATATAGGTCTCTGCGTTTTTCAGATTCCCCGAGGGATCGGTGATCGTACGGATGACCTTTGCGGGCACGCCGACGACGAGCGAACGGTCGGGAATGATCTCGTTTTCCCTGACGACGGCGCCCGCGCCGATGACGCACTCTTTACCGATCTTCGCGCCGTTGAGCACGATCGCGCCCATGCCGACGAGCGTCCCGTCGCCGATCTCACAGCCGTGTACGACGGCGTTGTGACCGACCGTGACGTTCTTTCCGATCACGACGTCGTGGCCGAAATCGCCGTGGACGGTGGCGTTATCCTGAATATTCGAGCCCTCGCCGACGGTGATCGGGCATTCGTCCCCGCGCAGAACGGCGGAGAACCATACCGACGATTTTTCGGAAAGGGTGACGCTGCCGATGATCGAAGAATTCCCGGCGACGAAGGCGGCTTTTTTCGTGTCGGGCGTTTTGCCCTGAAAAGAAAGTATCATTTGAAATAATCCTCGTTTTCCGTATTGATGAGTCTTGTCGAAACGACCTTTCCGGTCATTTTTGAGACGGTGAAGAGCGCGCCGTGAAGGTGGATATTGCCTTCGGCAAGATCGAATCTGCCGGGCATATGGGTCTTCATTTTCCGGATGATGATCCCGGGCTGAACGCCGAGGACCGAGTCGCGCGGACCGGTCATGCCGAGGTCGGTGATATAGCCCGTCCCGTTCGGGAGGACCGTCAGATCGGAGGTCTGGACGTGGGTGTGCGTGCCCCAGAGCGCGGTCACTCTGCCGTCGAGGTAGAAGCCCATCGCGCGCTTTTCGGAGGTCGCCTCCGCGTGGAGATCGACGAAGGAGAGGTCGTAATCCCGGACCTCCTTCAGGATCCGGTCGACCGTGCGGAAGGGGTCGTCGAGCGGATCGAGATAAACGACGCCCATGACCGAGATCACGAGGACGCGCAGCCCGCCGGCATCCGCGACTGCGTACCCGTTTCCGGGGGCGTCGGAGGGATAGTTTGCCGGGCGGAGGAGGTATTCGGTCTCGTCAAGCAAAGAGAGCGCCTCTTTTTTCTGCCAGATATGGTTGCCGGAGGTGATGACGTCGGCGCCCGCGCGGAAGATCCGTTCCGCGGACTGCCGGTCGATCCCGTTTCCCGCGGCGGCGTTTTCGCCGTTGACCACGCAGAGATCGACGTTCAGACGGTCGCGCAGCCGCCCGAGCGTCTTTTCGAGATAGGCGACCGATTCCTGCCCGACGACGTCGCCGACGGCAAGGACGTTGAATTCATTTCCCATAATTGTTTCCTTCAAAGCGTTGTGAGGGTTGTGTTTCCCGTTTTTCCGTGTCTTCCGCCGCGGACAGACCGGTACGGGAGCTTTTCCGCGCGGGATTGCCGTTTCGGCGGTTTACAGATCGGTACGCTCCAATACGTCGGCGATCCTTTGACAGGCGAAGCCGTCCCCGTAGGGATTTGAGGCTTTTCTCATTTTTTCGTATTCTTCCGGATCGTCAAGAAGAAGGGAAAAACCGTCGTATACGGTTTTTTCTTCGGTTCCCACCAGCCGGAGCGTACCAGCCGCGATCCCTTCGGGTCGCTCGGTCGCGTTGCGCATGACCAATACCGGGACGCCGAGAGAGGGGGCTTCCTCCTGAATTCCGCCGGAGTCGGTCAGGATCAGATAGCTTCTTTCGAGAAAATTATGAAAATCCGCGACCTCAAGCGGTTCGATGACGTGAATGCGGTCGTCGCCGCCGAGGAACTCTTTTGCCTTTTCTCTGACGGCGGGGTTCGGGTGGACCGGGAAAATCGCCTTCACGTCGGGATGCTCTTCCAGCACTCTCCGGATGGCGCGGAACATATTTTCCATTGGTTTGCCGAGGTTTTCTCTTCGGTGTGCCGTGATCAGGATCAGGCGGCTTCCTTTCGCCCATTCAAGCTCCGGATGGGAATAATCGGGTCGGACGGTCGTTTTCAGCGTGTCTATGGCAGTATTTCCGGTAACGAATACGGTTTTTTCGTCCTTTCCCTCCCGCAGAAGGTTTTCCTTTGCGGATTCGGTCGGAACGAAATGATATCTGCTGATGATATCGACAGCCTGACGGTTGAATTCCTCGGGAAACGGGGAACGGATATCATAAGTCCGAAGACCGGCTTCCACGTGCCCGACGGGGATCTGAAGGTAGAAGCAGGCAAGAGCGGCGGCAAAAGCCGTCGAGGTGTCTCCGTGGATCAGAACGATATCCGGTCTGACCTGCTCCAATACGGTCCTGATGCCCGGGAGGATCCCGGTCGTAACGTCGAAAAGGTCCTGAGAAGGCTTCATGATCGACAGATCAAAGTCCGGAACGACGTTGAAGCCGCGAAGGATCGGATCAAGCATTTCCCGATGCTGACCGGTCACGCATACGCTGACAGCGATCCCGGTCCGCCGCTTCAGTTCATTGACGAGAGGGCACATTTTTATTGCTTCGGGTCTGGTTCCGAACACAATCATGATTTTTTTCATACGGTTTCCTGCCCTGTAAGCGTTTTTCGTGCTGACGAATCGCTCCGGTAACGAAGCGCTGAGAACCGCTGCCCGTGAATACGGGCAGGGGTCAGCCACCGGCGTATTCCTTCGCGATTTTTTCAAGCAGCGCCGTCAGCTTTTTTTCGGTCACGGCGTTCGATTTGTGGAGATATTCCATATCCGAATATTTGCTCCCGACCGAGAACCAGATCTCGCCCTCGCGGAACCAGAGGAAGATCCGGCTCGGATCGGTGATGTTGCCCTGACTGTCGTGCGTGGTGACCTCAATGAGATAGGCGACCTCGGAAAGATCGGGCGAGCCGAGCTCGGTCGTGCAGTCCTCGAGCATATCGGTCAGCACCTTGAGCCGTTTGTTTTCGTTGGACCGGATGACGCCGACCTTATCGCCGGCTTCTCCGTCCGGGGAAACGGTATATACGGAAGCGGCGACGTAGCCTTTGCTGCAGCCTGCGAAAGAAAGCATCAGAAGAAGCAGCATTCCGAGCGCAAAGATTCGTTTCATCTTTCGTCCTTTCCTGTGCGGTCACCGACGCCGTAAAGGCGGTCGATGATATCGGGGAGATAACGGGCAAGGATCAGATGCGCGGCGCCGAAAAACGCGCCGAGCACGTTGCAGAGGATATCGTCGGTTTCAAAATAGCCGACGTTCATCCGGTATTGCAGGTATTCGACGGCGGCGCTGACGGTCAGCGCGAGGAAGACCGCAAGCAGGATCCGCGCGGCGATCCCGCGCTTTTCCGGGAGCAGACAGGACGCCGTCATGCCGAACGGGGCGAAAAGCAGCCCGTTCATGAACATTTCCCGGTAGTATTCCGGCTGCTCCAGAGCCCGCCGCCATTTTTCAAACGGGATCAGATAGGTTCCGTGCTCTCCTCCCGCCTCTCTGCCGATCAGCGTGGCAAACAGGACGCAGATCACGGAAAGGGGGAACAGCAGCAGGTTCGCCGTTTTCCAGCCCTTCGGTCTGATCAGAGACAAGGCCGCCCAGAGGAGAAGGAACAGGAAGGCGAGATAAGTCAAAGCCGCGGGAGATGATTTGTAAATGAAAAGGATGAAATTCTTCATTTCCGCTCCGAAGGAAAGAACTTTGACTTGATTTTCCGGAAAACGCCTTTGATTCCGCTGCTTTTCAATATTGCTTTGAGGTTGGAAAAACGGAAATACATTTTTGCTCTGAACGGGTGGCGCAGACAATATAATTTGGGGTTGTCCCTGACGTTTAGCGACAATAACGTCTTGCGTTCGTCGAAAGCGGAATTATACGTTTTTTTGATCTGTTTATGTTCTTCCGGGTAAGAAACGGAACCGTAATAATCATCATATAATAAATACAGATACTGTTTGGCAACGGTCATTTTTGCTTCTTCAAATCCGTTTTTATCAAAAAAGGAAATTTGTTCACGGCACGCTTCCAGATCGTCCATACGCTTCGGGGACCATTCCCGGTGCATAATGCTGTCGGAGTGCTGAAAATAATAATAGAGTTTTTCCGCTATTACCGTTATGCGGTCCGTTTGAAACAGGAGACGGTGCGTTGTGAACCGATCCTCATTGATTTTTCCGACGGGAAACCGAACGGACTCAAAAAGGGAACGGTGGTACAGTTTTGTGCAGGCTTGAATTGCATTGATTGGTTCGGAATAGATCAGTTCGGTTTTAATGATATGGTGATTTGAGCAGCAATAGGAATACTCATTTTCGTCCGGCAGGAAAGACTCTGTTTTTGTGTATTGGCATATTGAGATTTTTACATTTTCTTCGGTTACCCCGTCGAACAGCAGTTTCAAATAGTCCTTATGGACCCAGTCGTCGCTGTCGATAAACGTCAGCCATTCGCTGTCGGTTTTCAGAGCGTATTCGATCCCGGCGTTCCGCGCGGCGGAAAGCCCCCCGTTTTCCTGATGGATCACGGTGACGCGGCTGTCTTTCCCGGCGTACTCGTCACAGATCTTTCCGCAGTTGTCCGGGGAACCGTCGTCAACGAGGATCAGCTCAAAATCGGGATAGTTCTGCGAAAGGATACTGTCAACGCAGCGGCACAGATACTTTTCAACGTTATAAACGGGAACAATAACAGATATTTCTACCATTTGACCCTCGCATTTATTGAGTATTAGTCAGCTGTTATGGATTGGGATTCTGTATACGGGAAGTCGGAGTAATACCGGACGGTTTTTGTTGGCAAAGCAATTCACTTACCGGAGTGGTCATTGAGGTTTTTTCCTTTGACCGATTGAAGACTATCGGCGATTTTCGTGGAAGAAATGCCTTTCGTATACGGAAAATAGATGATTTTGATTCCTTCTTTTGCAAACTCTTCCTCGTAATTTGTCCATTTTTCCGTGCCATACCAGTCGTCTCCGACGAACAGATACGTTGCCCCCAGCTTTTTGCAGGCGGTTAGTTTGTCCATATCATACTGCGGTACTGCGGCGTCAACGTATTTGCAGGAACGAACGATTTCGATCCGGTCTTCAAAAGGAATCATTGCTTGCTTTCCTTTGTATGATACCAATTCATCTACGGTTACACCGACGATTAGTTTATCGCACATTCCTTTTGCACTTTTGAAAAGGTTGATGTGTCCAATATGAAACAGATCGTAAACTCCGGTAGTATATCCGATAATCATTTTTCTACCTCTATTATTTTCTTCTCTATGAGACTCTGCAGATCGTTTTCGACGCCTTCAAATTCGGCCTTATGCTTTTGAACGATGCATTTCGGGAACGAATAAATATCACCGAAAAACATTTCCAATCGTGTCATATAATTTTTCCAGGCACTGTACTTTTCGCCTTCAAACTCCACCTCATCGGTCAAAAGGGGATACAGATCGTCGAATTTTAGTAAGCCTCTGGATTTTCTGAATTTATAACCGTTTTCTATGCATTCGGAAAAATACGGACCTTGACCAAGATATTTGCAATTTGCAAGCTCCTGCTCCAGATTCCTGAAGAAGAGATCCATCTCTTCAGAAGCGACAGGGGTGACAAGCGACTGCTGATACAATCCCTTTGCCTTAACTTCCGCGAGGATTCGACTTGAAAAATCACTTGCGATGTTCTGCGTTTCTTCCCAAACTGTATTCGCATTTTCATCTGTGGCGTTCAGGGGTTCAAAGGGAAAGATGTCAACGAATATGGTTTTTGTGAACTTGTATTTTGCTTTATAAACTGTTCCTCCATTGAACTGATAGTATTTTTTGATTTGTATCATACTATCCGGTGATTCGTTGATGATAGAAATCAGTTTCATAAGATCGGGCTTCATCATTCCGATATCAATGTCATCATCCCATGGAATGAATCCGCGATGTCGGACTGCGCCCAAAAGGGTGCCGCCCATCAGAAAAAAATTCAGATTATTTTTGTCACAAGTTTGTTTTATCGTGCGAAGGATCTGGTTCTCTGCCAATTGAATGCCTCTTGTTGTCCCGACTGCTTTTGGCGTTTCTAAAAATATTCGCCTTTTGGCGTCAAGCGGAAGTTCGTTGGTCATTATGTTGGTCAACCAGAACAGGTACTCGTTTTTTGCATCCAAATCATTGATCCTGTCCATGATGCATTTATTACTCGCGCGAAGTTCCTTGATAATACCTTCTCCGATTCTGTATGAAGGAAATAGATGGAGTATTCTTTCTTTAAACATTTTCTGCCTCCAAATTCGGGAGCTGTATTGCTCCCCAGTTCTTGCGGTTCCAAATCAGGCAATCTGCTGTTTCCCTGATCAAGGACAGCCCTCGAACACAATCAACGTCGATATTGCCGCCAAGACTGTCTTTTAAGAAAAACGTGTAATTTACATTATATTCCCCGCTTGTCAACGATGAAATATTAAGTCTGAATACGGATTCGCCGGTCTCTCCTTTATTACCAGAGTAAAAATCAAAGCATACTGCTGTTGCAATCGGGGTGCGATCGGTGGTTTTTATTTCAATGCGTAGGCAAAGATTGGTTATGTCTTCTTCATTTTTCCATCGTAATAACAGACGCGGAGCTTCGCTGCCGGTAAAAATGATATTGTTTTTGCCGATATATTCTGCGTATAGACATTTAACCTTGGTGTTTTTCAACCATGACAAACGGGGCACGGTTGAGTAATCAAGACTGTACGAGCTGTTTGAAAAGGCGGAGGAATATACTTTGATTCCTTCTTCCACGTCACCGTCAAAGATGACCGTTCCGTGATCGAGCACGACGACTCTGTCGCAGAGCTGACGGATCGTGTTCATGTTGTGGCTGACGTACAGGATCGTTCTGCCGTCTTTACGGGAAACGTCGTTCATTTTATCCAGACATTTCTGCTGGAACGCCATATCGCCGACGGCGAGGACCTCGTCCATGATCATGATCTCGGAGTCGAGATGCGCGGCGACCGAGAAGGCGAGCTTGACGTACATGCCGGAGGAATAGCGCTTGACCGGGGTATCGATGAACTGACGGCATTCGGAGAACTCGATGATGTCCTCGATCTTCGCGTCGATCTCCTTTTTCGTCATGCCGAGGATCGCGCCGTTCATATATACGTTCTCACGTCCGGTCAGCTCCGGGTGGAAGCCGGTGCCGACCTCGAGCATAGAGGCGATGCGGCCGTTCAGCCCGATCTCGCCGCTCGTCGGCGCGGTGACGCGGGAAAGGAGCTTGAGCAGCGTGGATTTTCCGGCGCCGTTGTGCCCGATGATGCCGACGCGTTCTCCCTTTCTGACCTCAAAACTGACGCCGTTCAGCGCCATAAAGGTCTCGCCGCGGTTGTAATCCTTCGCGCCGATCTTCTTGGTGGGGTCTTCCTTATGACGGATCCTTGCGTTCAGGCGCTGCATTTCATCGCGCAGCGTGGTTCCGCCGATCTGACCGAGCTTGTACTGCTTGGTTACGTTATCGATTTTGATCATTAATTCTTCCATGTCAGACTCCTCAGATCGTATCCATAAAGGTGCGCTCGATACGGCTGAACAGGATCAGACCGATAAAGAAGAGCACGAGCGTGACTGCCCAGCTGATGAGATAATACGTCAGGCTGAAATAACCGAAGCCGAACAGCGCATAGCGGAAGGTCGTTACAATGGGAGTAACGGGATTGAGCATATAGAGCCACATGAGGCGCTCGGGAATAAGCTGCAGACCGTAGGCGATCGGAGAGCCGTACTGCCAGAGCTGAAGCCCGAAGCCGACGAGCATGGCAAGGTCACGGTATTTCGTGGTAAGCGAGGAGATAATGATGCCGCAGCCCGTTGCAAGGAGCATCATTTCGAGGACCGTCGGGATCACGAGAAGGAGCATCGGGGAGACCGTGATGCTTGTCCCTCCGCGAATGAGATAGAACGCCCAGAATACGAGGAACATCGCAAGCTGGATCCCGAAGGAGATCAGGTGCGAACACGCCGTGGAAATCGGGGAAACGAGACGGGGATAATAGACCTTTCCCATCGTCGCGCGATTATTGATAAAGGTACCCGAGGTCGCGTTCAGCGTTCCGGAAAAATAGCTCCAGACGATATTGCCCGACATATAGAAGAGGAAGCCGGGAACGATATAGTCGCCCGCGACGTCGGCGGTGGTCAGCCCGGCGAGATTGCCGAAGATGATCGTGAACACGACGGTCGTCAGAAGCGGCTGGATGATCGCCCAGAGCGGACCGAGGACCGTCTGCTTATAGAGCGAAACAAAATCCCGCTTGACGAACAGAGCGATCAGGTCGCGGTATTCGAAGGTTTCCTTCAGATGAAGGTCAAAAAGGCTGTGCTTGGAGGTTATTTTGGTTTTGAATTGTTGGGTCATGGATTATTCCCTCAAAAATAAATGATATAAACGGAAATCAATGCTCTAAATAATAAGATACATTATATGATGTGTTATCCGCTCTGCTTTTTTGCAGATTGCGTATCAGAGTACTTTGGAGTTCAGCATTATTAATTAATTGTTCTATGGAACGAGAAACAGCTTCGGGAGTTGCCTCGACGATCAGTCCCGTTTCTCCGTCAATAATCTGTTCAAGCGCACCTGAAAATCTCGTTGTGATTATTGGTTTTTTTAGATACCGTGCTTCCTGTAAGGCTAAACAGTAACCCTCATTCAATGACGTTTGAACGTATATTCTGGAATGATTGATGAACTTATATGGATTATCCTGCGATCCGAGAAGGAAAAAACTGTCCTCCAATTGGTTCTCGGCTATTAATTTCTTAAGGCGTTCTTCCTCATAACCTCCGCCGCAGACTGCCCACGACAGCTTCAATCCCTTGTCTTGCAAAATTCTTAATGCTTTGATTGCAATGTCAAAGCCTTTGCATTTGACTAATCTTCCGACAGAACATATATCATATTGGCTACAAACTTCATCTTTTAGTCGATCTATGCGTTCGGTATCAAGCAGATTGTATGATATGAATGTTTTTTTTGATATATTTTTATTATTGCGGAGAAAATGAATAAAACTATCCCGGGCATCCTTTGAAACACAGATTATTTGATTATATGAATTGAAAAGGCCGGACATTTTTTTGGAATACTGAAGCGTCATAGAAATGTCAAAATGAATCCATACGATTTTTTCTTTGGCATTAATACGATTTTTGACAATAAACGTGGGTATTCCGGTCGGGGTATAATATGAAATGGCAATATCATACGAATCTCTTGACTTATGATACAGCTTGCTTTGATATGAACTTTGAATCAGAGGGGACTTTGAATGAATGACTCGGAAAGTATAGTACGCTTTAATAAACGCCGATATAAACTTTCCTTTTTTTACCAGAGAGATAATTTCTTCTTTGGGATTTGCTATGGCATCAGCATATTCTACCATTATTCCCTGTGGGATTCTGGATTCCCATTCACCGCCGCGATGAATGAGTAGTAATGTGATATCATACTGCTGACTTACTAATACCTGCAGCATAGGAATCAAGGCGGATTCGACACCGCCTCTTTGCATTTTATTTGTGACAATGATGATTCTTTTCTTCATATCATTCCCAGAACAAACAGTATTCTTGATTTCCAATATATCTCATCGTTAAAAATCGTTTTTATTCTTATCGGAAAAGCTTTTCTTATGATTTCTTTTTGGATTCTCCGATCATTGACTTTATGAATCCATAAAGAGATATCTTTATATGACCAGTAATATAGCTTGTTTTTGACGGAACGGGAATGATGATTAAACTCATCAATGATTCTTTTATCAACCACTGGAATATTGATTGCTTTACGGCTGACAGTGCTATCACGAGTGGCACTGCTTTGATTGTCACAATATACGTAAAGTGTTGAATTTATAAAGCAGGAAGAACGGACACGTTTTAAATATTGCGATAAAAACAGAACGTCTTCTGCTATTTGTAACGATATGTCAAATCGGAGATGATCAACATATTCCCTCAGAAATAGTTTATTCCATATTGTTGTCCACATAGATGATAAAAAACACGTTTCGATCGTTTCATCTGAATTCAGTATAACGGGGGATGATGATTCACGGTGTTGATCGGTATAAACCGAAACGCAGGACAATTGAACGTCATAAGCAAAACACGACAAGAGCGTTTCATACATCTTTGGGAAGATATAGTCGTCCGAGTCAACAAAACCAATATACTTGCCTACGGCATTATCAAGACCAAGATTTCTCGCGGAGGAAACGCCGCCGTTTTCCTTATGGAAAACCCGGACCCTCGCGTCCTTTGCGGCGTAGTCATCACAGATTTTACCGCAGTTATCGGGAGAACCGTCATCTATGAGGAGCAGCTCAAAGTCGGTGAACGTCTGCGCGAGGATGCTGTCGATGCAGCGCGGCAGGTATTGTTCGACCTTATATACGGGTACGATAATGCTGATTTCGGGCATAGTAGGCTCTCTTTTCTGTTCGTTATATTGATGGGGCGCTTTTTTCTGCGCTATTGCCGCACGGTGCTCCTTCTTAATAAATACACAAAAAGAAGAACGCGGCAGAAGCAAAGCCGTATAAGCGTGATTTTTGCGGTTCGTTATTGAAATACCCTGCCTTTATGATTGACCGTTATGCTTGGTCCATAGTGCGCAGAAAAAACGCGGGAAAAGACTTAGTAGTATAAGAAGCGCTTTTTGCTTAATTGTGATGGGGGAGAACATAAAGTGAACCGTTTTCCCCTTGGTGTATGACGACAGGACTTCCGTATAATTTTGAGCGTTTTCGGATTTTACAATGCGGGGAAGCGCATCAAAAACGCGGATCGCGTAGGAATAATAAGCGCTTTTCATTAAGCTGTTTCGGCGCGTTCTGATGAAATCAAGCAGCTCATCATAAGCGTCAAAAAGCTGAAAATTGTCTTTTGTAAAGCTTTTATGCAGGGCGCTTTCAGGATTCATTCGGTAACAGTAAAACGGGATATTCTGATAACCGATCTTTCGACATTTATCAAGGAGACGGTAGGTTACCGCGGTATCGTCTCCGTATTTTCTGCCCACCGGAAAGCGGATTCCCTCCCAAAGATGTCGGGAGTAGATTTTATTGCAGCACAGCATACGGAATTTTGATCCGATCAGTGCGGTCTGAAGGGCGCTTTCCGCGTCCATATATTCCATTTCCGGTTCGGGCTCGCCGCATATGACCGGATCCGAGGCATCGGGCGCAACGGTCTGATATCCGTAAATGAAGCAGTCCAGTCCGTTTTCGGAAACCGCTTTCATGCAGTGCTCCGTCAGGAGAGGGGAGACCATATCGTCGCTGTCAAACAGGAAAAACCATTTTCCGTTTGCGTTATCCAGACCGACGTTGCGTGCGGAACAGACGCCGCCGTTCTCCTTGTGAAAAACCCGGATCCGACCGTCTATTCCTGCGTATTCGTCACAGATCCTGCCGCTGTTATCCGAAGAACCGTCATCGATCAGAAGAAGCTCAAAATCGGAATAGGTCTGAGACAGAATGCTGTCGATGCACCGGGGCAGATACGGTTCCACGTTATAAACGGGCACGATAATCGATACTTCAGGCATTTGCGTTCCTTCTTGCTTTTTTGTTGACGCGGGAGACGATATATTGGATCAGGAGGTGCGTGCAGACGGAGTATGCCAGCAAAACGATAAGATAGATCACGGGCTTAACGGGGATGCGGAACAGGTGCTTATCAATATAGGAGAGTAAGTAGATGACCATTGCGTGATTCAGGTACACGGCGTAGGAATAAGAACCCGTTATACTCCAGACGCGATGATTGATGATTACGGAGCTGATAAAGCCCTGCTGCTTTGCCGTGATCAGTATCAACAGAGCAAACGAGATGACCGCGACCATTTCCGAGAATATTTCGGTGAAAATGCTTAGCCCGATCAGCACCAAAAGCGTTATTTCCGCGACGGTCCCGGTGACTTTACCGGGCTTTATCGCGTTTTCCTTATTTGCGGCGGCACCGATCAGAACGCCAAGACTCATTGCGATGAAGCCCCGGATCATCGGTTCCGAGAACGGACCGACGTACTGCCAGCTTTCCAGTCCGGCTTCCAATCCGCCGAAATACGTGTAACCCAACAGAACCGCCAGCGGGGCAAACAGCTTGATGAAGGCGTCGGGATACAAGGACAGGATGCTGTAAATCAGAATGCCGCAGAAAAGCATCACGGGGATATACCAGCAGGGATAATTATACCCGCCGTAATGGAACAGACCGGTATTCTGGACCATGAGGACTTCGTTGAGGGCTTTATTGACGTTGAAATCGTGTAAGAAAACGCCTCTGCCCAGAATGGCGATGACTGCCGCGAAGATATATTCCGGCCAAAGTCGGGTAAAGCGCCGTGCCGCATAGGTCAGCGTATGGTGTTCGGTCTCTTTCATAAAAGACCGATACAGCAAATACCCGGATAACATAAAGAAGAATTCAACGCATAAGTACGCGTTTTTTAAGATCTCAAGCTTCGGATCCAGATACTGGGCGTGATACAGGCAGATGGTTAAGGTGAATACGGTCCTGTAAAATTCCAACGAATGGTTTTTTTCCTTCATACTTCCCGATCCTTTACAGCGGCGGCGATCACTGCCGTTGATTCAGTTTGTTCAGAGCGGCGCGCAGCTCGCTTGACGACGTTTGCTTCGTGTAGGGAAAATAAACGATCTCAACGCCGACTTCGGCGAATTCCTTTTCAAGGCGGTTCCACGTATCGGTGCCCTTCCAATCGTCGCCGACGAACATTCTGTCAAAACGGTACTTTTCCCACGCAGCCATTTTGTCCATAGAGGTCTGCGGGACGACCTTGTCAACGTACTTGATCGCCTCCACGATGGCGGCACGTTCTTCGTACGGAATAAAGGCCTTTTTTCCTTTATAGGAAACGAGCTCGTCGACGGTGACGCCGACGATCAGGTAATCGCACTGTTCTTTTGCCCGGCGCAGAATGTTGAGATGACCGATATGAAACAGGTCAAACACGCCGGTCGTATATCCGATTATCATTTTCTCATCCTCTTATCAATTCATAAACTCTTTGGCAGGCATTTCCGTCGTCGTAACTTCCGATGCCTTCAATAAAGCGGCTGACGTTTTTCCGGTATTCCCCGTAATCAACGGTGCCGATATACGACATCATATCCGCCTGCGTTCCGAAATGCGGAAAAGGAAGCTGACCGATGTCAAAATACAGATTTCTGTCGGCGGCGGTGTAGGTTTCAAGATCGGGAACGTAGAGGAGGCAGAGGCGGCGCGTGACCGAAAAGTCAAACATAATGGCGGAATAATCGCTGATCAGCACGTCCGCCGCCGCAAGCAGCTCCTGCGCGTCGTCGTAATCGGTTGCCTGAAGAACGTGCTCCGAGTACCGGAAGCAGTCGGTGAGCTTCACGAGATGGGGGTGGAGCCGCATCAGCAGATACCAGTTTCCGCCGAATTTTTCCCGCAGGCCTGCAAGAAGCGCTTCGGTATCCAGATCGTAGACCGAGGTATCGTGATTCTTGCGGAAGGTGGGGGCGTAGAGCGCGATCCTCGCGTCCTCGGGAAGTCCGAAGTGATTCAATACCTTCCGGCGCGTCCCGGTGCAGTCGCCGAGGAGAATATCGCATTGCGGCGTACCGGTATTGACGATCTGACCGTCGTACCAGAACGCTCTTTCAAAGATCTCCCTGCTTTTCCGGGAACCGGCAAGCAGACAGTCGATCTGCGTCGAATCCCGTTTTGCCATACGGACGTAGGTTTCCGGCAGCGTGGCCTCCGCGTCTTTTTCGATCATTTTCAGCCGCAGGGAGCTGTGCCAGGTCTGAACGTATTTCTGCCCTTTCCTTTTGACAAAGTCTTCGGTCATTCTGTAATTCGTGATGACCGTTCCGGAAACGGCAAGCCGGTAATAGTAGGAAAGATGACCGTATCGCACGGTGCGGAACGGCAGCCCCCGATATTTTTCGGGATTGACAAACGCCCACGTGACCCGGAGATCGCTTTTGTCCGCAAGGTACTGACCGATATACTTCGGGGAACCGGAGTACTGCTCGCCGTAATAGCTGAACAGCAGCACCTCGTTTTTCCTGACCGGGAGCAGCCGGAAAAACGAATAGATCACCTTTATCGCAAACGCTTTGAGCTTTTGTATCATGATCTGCTTACCACCCTGTTCCGCAGCGCGAGGAGCGCGTACGGAACGGTTCCTTTGTCCAATGCGTCGATCAGCGCCTTGCTCTGACCCTCCGCGTACTCTTGCAGCCGGTTGGCTGCGTTGAACCGTCTCATCCGGTCGTACGCGTTTCTTTTGCCTTTTTTCATTCTGGTCAGGATCTGCCACGCCGTTTCGAGATACCGTTTGGCAAGCGTCTTCTTATAATCCGGAAGGAGCTCGGGATAATTCTGCTCCAGATACCGGAGCCTGTCCGCCCATCCGTCCATGACGTCGAGCCGCTTTTCGTTGTACGTATAGGAAATGCTGTTTTCTCTCTGCCGGTAATAAACGAGAGGAGAGGGCGTGAACGCGATTTTGGAACAGTCCCCGAAGACGTAATGCGTCCAGAAATGGTCCTCAAACAGTTTCCCTTCGGGAAACGGATGCGCTTTGGCGATTTCCGTCCGGATCAGTTTTCCCCACGCAAAGGTTTCGAGGTTTCCCCGAACGAGCTCGCGCATTGCCTGCCCGTTGGAAAAAACGACGTTTTCGGCAAAACGGGCTTTTGCGGTGTCGGTGTGGGAATCGTACCGGTAAAAGAAGCTTCCGATCGTCAGATCGGCATCGGCGGAGGCCTGCAGCTCCGTCAGGACCCGTACGGAATCGGCGGAAAGAAAATCGTCGGAATCCAGATAGAAGACGAAGTCCCCGTCCGCCCGTGCGGTCCCCGCGTTTCTCGCGTCCGATAAACCGCCGTTTTCTTTGTGGATCACAAGAATACGGGGGTCCTTTTCGGCGTAGGAATCGCAGATCTTTCCGCTTTCGTCGGCGGAACCGTCGTCGACGAGGATGATCTGAAGTGCCTTGTACGTTTGATTGATAACGGATTCGACGCACTCGGAGATATAGTTTTCCACGTTATATACGGGTATGATGATGCTGATCCGTTTATCTGCCATGCTTTTTATCCTTCAGCGAGCTGATATAATTTGTTGATCTCGTCTGCGTTTGAATAATCGTGCTTTTTCGTGTTTTCGATCAGCCGTTCGCGGAGCGCCGTGTCGCGGAGCACGGAAGCGAGCCCCTCGGCGCAGCCCTCGTTGTCCGTCGGGACGATCACGCCGTCGTGACCGTCGGCGAGCTGGCTTGACGAGGTGGCGTAGTTCGTAATGACGACAGGCTTATGAAGCATCTGCGCTTCTCGGACCGCAACACATTTCCCCTCGTATCGGCTCGGCTGAACGTACAGATCGCACGCCTTGATATAGGGGTAGGGGTTTTCCTTTTTTCCGAGAATGACGACGCGCTCTTCCATTCCCGCCTCGGCGATCTTTTCGCGGATCAGCGCCTCGTCGCCGCCGTAGCCGATCAGATACCATTTGACGTTGAGCCCTTTTGCGAGGAGGCGACGGCAGATATCGGGGACGCTATCGAAGTTTTTGGCGTTTGAAAATCTGCCGATCGAGAGCAGCTTCACCGTGCCGTCGTCGGGCATTTCCGATCCGACCGGAAAGGCACCGATCAGTTCGTCGAGATAAGCCGTCGGCATGATGTTTTCAATCAGGACGAGCTTGCCGGAGAGGGAAGGAAACGCCTTCCGGAAGCTCTCCGTGACGGTTTCGGAAATGGATACGATATGATCGTAAGGCGCCCACATCCCGGTCTGGGAGTCGGCGTCGACCGTGACCGTCGCGTAATCGGTGTGGATCCACGCGAGCTTCTTCTTCGCCCTGACCTTTTCGGTGACGAAATAATGGGGGGTGAGGAAGCTGATCGCGAGATCGTATTCGGTATCGCCGATTTGCGGCATATATTTCAGCGTGTATTTGTGGCTGTACTCGAGCGCGACGTCGTTTTCGCCGCTGACCGAAAGCGCCGCGAGACGCTTTTTCGCCGCTTTCTTCCCGCGGTATCTGCCGTATGCGATCCGGATTTTTCCTTTTTTCAGGACTTGTGCGATCGGGACCGCCAGACAGGCGTATTCCGGGATTTCCGGCAGAAGATTGATCTTGTCGGGAATATATCGCATCAGCTCGCCGTCGTGGCGCATCAGGAACAGATCGACCTGATATTTCGTTGTGTCGATCGCTTCGAGCAGCCCGAGCAGCGCCCGTTCCGCTCCGCCGAGCTCAAGCGCGTGGGAGAAGATGAGGATTTTTTTCATAGGTTCCTTTTCGTTTGATCAGTTTCTGAAGCGGCGCTTCGATGAACTGAAGGATCATGGAAATGCCGAGGGTGATCCCGATCAGAAACAGGTAGATCAGAAGGGGATATTTTGCGAGATAGACGAGGTTCTTGAACAGAAACTGACAGAAAAACAAATGAGTGAGCCAGACGTTCGTGGACTGGCTGCCGACAAACGCAAAAACTTTTTCGATCCAATTCGGCTTTTTCCAAAAATGGAACAGCGTGATGAGTACGATCCCGCTGACCGGGGCAAAAAACAGGGCGGGAACGACGTAAGTCCGGCAGATCAGCAGCACGGCGATCAGAGCAGCCCCGATCACGGCGCGCAGATACCGGTTGATCTTTTCCCATACGGCGTACGTTTTGGAAAAAATCCGGTATTTGAAGAAGAAAGCGCCGATCACGTACTCGGCGGCCGTCATGCCGAGCGGGCCGAATTTGGTAAGAAACCAGTTTCCGCCGTTGGGGATCCAAAAGCGGACCGCGTAAGCGGCGATATAGAGCGCCCCGCCCGCGGGGATCAGCAGTAGGGGGTGCCATTTTTCGACCGCTTTCAGGATCAGCGGGGAGGCGAGGACGATCACGGCATAGGCGAACATATACCACCACGCGCCGTTGTAGGAGCTGTCTGTCGTCAGAACGTGTTTCAGGAAGGTCCATACGTCCCCCGGCATGGAGGCGGCGTTTCCCGCGATCACGCTGACGACGGTGAAAACGGCGAGGACGCTCCAGTAACTGATCAGAACGGAGAGCAGTCCTTTGAGACGGCTGCGGTACCATCCCTTTTCCCCGGTCTGCGCCATGTGCCCGTAGCCGCTGACGAAGGCAAAGCCGAAGACGCAGAAATCCGCAAGCTGAGCGATCAGAAACGAAAGCGGCTTCGGACCGATAAAGAGCAGCGGCGTAAACAGATCCCCGGCTTCCCGGTTAAACAGATGCAGCCAGACCATGGCAAGGACGGAAAGCCCCTGCAGCATTTTGGAATCTTTTTTAGACAGTTCCATTATTTTTTCAACCAATCAAAGCAGTGTTCGCCGAAGATACGGTGAAACGGTTTGGTAAGTTTGCTTTTCAGCACGGCTTTTTTGCTCATCCAGCTTTTTCCGTACCAGTGAACGGAGTAGGTGTTTTCCGTTTTCGTCAGGACCCCCGTGGGATCGTCGTACGGATTGAAATAATCCGGAGGAAGAAGGATCACGCCGTCTTTTTCCTGATAACTGCCGTCGATACGGAAGCCGAGCGCGGAGAGTGCGCTTGTGTTCAGGATCGGACAGCCGACGGTCCCGTGTTCTCCGTCGAGAAGAGGGGAATATTCGTCGATCATCCGCAAAACGGCGGCGTTGTTTGCTTCCGCGCCGAAACCCTCGCCGGTGTTCAGGTAGGCTTCGTTTTCAAAGCCGAAAAACGCGCTGTTCTCAAGAAGAGGATCGAGGTTTTTTATTACCTCGACGTCGGTATCAAAATAGATCCCGCCGTGATCCCGGACGATCAGAAGACGCAGATAGTCGGTCAGAAAGGCGAACTTCCGGTTTTCATAGCACATTTTCGTGTAGGCGTTTCCGTTGACGTCAAAGTTGTCCTCGTTCCACTCGATAATCTCGTAGTCGGGACAGTATTTTTTCCAGCTCGCGATGCATTTTTGCGCGAGCTTCGGCTTTTCGCCTCTGCCGAACCAGCAGTAATGGATTTTTTTCGGGATCATTGTGATTTCATCCGTATATGATTTTTTTGATTTTTTTCGGAAGCAGAAGAGAGGTCACGGGGAAAACGTCCGGAATCCGGGGCTCTCAGATCATACCTTGATGCGGAAAAGAAGGTGAGATATCGGTTTATACGATTTTTCGGAGAATCGGGATCTTTTTGATAATCATGGTAATGAAGGTGCAGACGGAATAATTGATCAGGCTGAAAACGATGACGCCGAGAACGGCAGGCGGAAGGATTTCGCTGCCGATATGGAGAATCTTCCGGGCCGCCAAAATCAGGATGGGGTGCATAATGTAAACGCCAAAAGAGAGCTCGGAGGCTTTTTGAATGAACCGTCTGCATTTTTCACCGAGACGATCGGACGGAATATCCTGAAGCGCGCAAAAAACCGAGATCGAATAGAGGATGGTAAACGGAGAAAAATACGTCAGCCAGATATCGGGATATAATACCGTGATCACACCAAGCGGAATGACAAGCACCGCGCCGATGACACGCACTGCTTTGTTCAGCGGGTATCGACTCAGATATTCGCCCAATGCGCAATAGAACAGAAAACCCGAAAACCAGGGGAAATACCGGATCAGCCAAAAGGAGGTCTTATTGATTTTAATTATGGGTGACAGGAACGGAAGCAGACATCCGCACAGACAGCAGAATCCGAGCAGATAAAGCAGGTCTTTCTTTTCGGCATTGTCGAAAAAAGGTTTTATGATCGGAATCACCGCATACAGACCCAACAGCATATACAGATACCAGAATTGATAATTGTACGCGGTATCGGCGGTGATTACGCTTTTGACTGATCTGAGCAGTACCGATGCGGAAAAGCCGTCGATGATCGTATAGGAAACGACGTTATAGAATAAACCCCAGAAAACGATGACGGCGGAAATATACCCGATTCTCCGAAATGTACTTTTTAATGAGCACGGACGCTCTTTTTTCAGAAGGAGGGCTCCGGTTTTCATCAAAAACAGAGGAACGCAAGCTTCGCAAATCGCATTCAGAATCGTTAATGAAACCGGATTTGCATCGTCCGGTAAATTGACGTTCGCTGCCTGATGAATCATTACGACAAGGAAGGTGGCGATAATCTGGATGAGGTCAAGGCTGACGTTCCGCTGACCTTTTTCCATAATCCCGGGTTCCTTGAACCGGCAGTAATGGGCTTTTTTCAGGATCATTGTGATTTCATCCGTATATGATTTTTTTGATTTTTTTCGGAAGCAGAAGAGAGGAGACGAGGAAAACGGCGACCGAGAACGCCAGCGTCAGAGGATAATCGATCAGCGTTCCGCGCTTGAGATAGAAGTCAAACAGCAGAATGAACGGGAAATGGATCAGGTAGATCCCCGTGCTGAGCTTTCTCATGCCCTGAGAGCATTTTTCCGGGATCCGGGGATTCAGATTCAATGCGAAAACGACGAGGAAGATCGCGATCAGCGCGTTTCCGAAGGGCTTGACCGTGAAGGTCCCGACAGCAAGAGCGGCGAGAAGGAGCAGCAGAGCGGCAGGGAAAGGGACCCGGAGACGCGCTTCGTTTTCCGCAAATGCGGTGCCGATGCACATATAAAATAGTCCCGTCGTCAGAAAGTTTCTTTCGGAGCCGAACACGACGTGGATCCCGGTGTATACGAGACTTCCGTCGAGCTTGCCCATATAATACAGAGCGCCCACCGCAAACAATACGGCTGCAAGCGGCCAGACCACCGCCTTCATCCGGGGACGGCGGTACAGCAGATACAGGATCGGGCACACGCACAGCAGAGAAAGCAGATACCAGTAGACACCCATTCCGCCCGCAAAAAAGAAACTGCGGAAAACGCGGAACACTCTGAAAAGGGTGTTTTCGGACGGCTTGGTCAGGATCCAGCTGTACCACGCGACGGAAAGCGTTATGACGAACCAGAACAGATACATTCCGCCGATCCGAACGAGATATTTTTTGAGATAGGATCCGGCGTCCTCTGCCTTTTTTAACCCTTTTTCAAAAAAGAAACCGGAAACGATGAAGAAGAACGGAACGCCCGACAGCGACAGATTGTTTCTGATCCATAGCCCTGCGGCTCCCCAATCGGAGCAGTAAGTGTGAGTGAATACGATGAACAGAGCGATCAGCAGCTTGAAGAGATCGATACCGGTGTAGGTTTTCGGGCTTTCGCGGAGCGCGGGCTGTGAGGTTGTCATTCTCGTAGACCTTCCTTTCGGAATCGGACGCACTGAAGCTGAATACGCGATTCAGCTCCGGGCTTTCCGCTTGATGAAGAGCGTCAGCAGTAAGCCGAACGGAATCGCGAGAACGGTCAGTACCTTTTTCGGCGATTCTCTGATAAAACGCCTGTTTTTCGCGAGGATGCTGCTCGAAACGTAGTGGACGCAGTCAATAAATACCCTTTTTTTGCTTTCCGGGTACTGCATACAGACTTTTCGCCAGAAAGCGAAGCCCTGCGGATTCTTCAGATACTGTCCGTACATATTGCGGGAGGAACCGTCCGGCTGATATTCAACGTTACATAGCACGTCGTCAAGAACGGCAAGCTTGTACTTCTGGTCGATCAGGCGGTATTTATACGCCAAAGCGACGTATTTCTCGCCGGGAAATACCGGATAATCCGGGCAGGAATTGATCACGTCGGTACGGTAGACCAGCTTTTTGTCGCCCTGCCCGCCGTTTGCGTAGTAGCCGCAGAGGGTCGTTTCGGTTAGCCCGTCGGGAAATCCTTTTCCGATGATCTTTCCGTCGGTCATATCGGCGTCGAGACCGATGATGCCCGCGCAGCCGGACGTCTTTACCTCGTCCCATTTTTTCAGGATCTTTGAGACGGCTCCGTCGGCAAGGCAGTCGTCCGAATCGATGCAGACGTTCAGCTCGGTGCCGATATTCGCGTAAGCGGTATTGTGCGCCGTGTGCATTCCGCCGTTTTCTTTCCGGAGATAGCGGATCTCAAATCCGTTCTCTTCCGTTTGCCATCCGGCGACGAGGGACGCGGTATCGTCCGTTGAGCCGTCGTCTACGATCAGCCATACGAAGTCGCGGCAGTCCTGCCGTTTCAGGGATTCGTAGGTCCTCGGCAGGGTGTGGGCACGGTTGTACGCCGGGGTAAATACGGTCAGGATCGGTTCATTCATATCAGTCGCCCTGCTTCAAATAGTAATTCTGCAGCCATAAAGCGTTTTCCGTAACGTCAAAGCCGGCGGCACGGATATCCGACAGTACGTTTTTCCGTTCGGTTCCGGAAGCGGAAAGGATCGCGTCCGCCCAGAACGCGGGAGCTTCCGCGAGCGGAAGCTGACGGACGAGATCTGTTTTTTTACACTCGATCGGCACCTTGTCGGAGATCAGGCAGGGGAGCCCCGCCGCCTGCGCCTCGATCAGCGTGACCGGAAGACCTTCATAACGGGACGGAAAGACGAAAACGTCCATCGCCTGCATCAGGTCGGAAACGTCGGAGCGAAGACCGGCGAAAACGACGGTATTCTCAATTCCGAGTGCGCGCACCTTTTCGCGGATCTGAGCGCCGAGGCCGTTTTTGTCGTCACCGACGAGGAGAAGCCTCGCGTCCGGTGCCCTTTTGAGGAGCGCGCCGAAGCAGTCGATCAGATATTCGTGATTTTTCGGATAAGAGAATCTTCCGACGTGCCCGACGACGAGCTGATGATCCGAAAAACCGAACGATTTCCGCACGGCTTGACGGGTCATCGGATCGAACGAGAAGGCGGCGGCGTCGATCGCGTTGTTCAGCACGGTGAACGGCGCGCCGCAAAACATCCATTTCCCGGCTTCCTCGCCGCAGGCGAACAGATCGGTGGCGTATTCCGGGATCGAACGGCGGAAAAAAAGTTTGAGCGGGTATTTCAGATCCTTATCCTGACTTGAGCTGTGGCTGTGCGCGACGCGGACGGGGATCCCCGCGCGCTTCGCTTCCTTCAGCACGACGCCGCTCATGCAGTCCAGATGGACGTGAACGGTCCCGTATTCCGGATGCGACGCGAAAAAGCCGCGCAGCGCTTTTTTGTAGGAGGTACCGAAGGGATTGAGGGGGGGAAGATGGAAGACCGTTCCGCCGAGCGCACTGATCTCCTCTCCGAAATCGCCGTCGTACGGGCGGTGCGTCAGAAAGTCGAATTGGACCTTTTCCCGGTCGATATGCCGGTAATAATTCATCAGCATCGATTCGAGTCCGCCCCGGTTCATATGCGTTACGACCTGCAATACTCTGATCATTTTTTCACCCGAACAGCTGCTCGAAATATTCCGAGAAGGTCAAAAAACGGTACAAATTGTCGAAAACGCCGTTTGCGAGCACCGTACCGTAGTAGAAATACCCGGAATACCCGGCGACGGCGCCGACTGAAAGAAGTTTTCTGTTGCTCGGGTCGAACGCGTCGAGCAGGAGCGGCAGCGCGATCGCCTGAAAGATCAGGAAATAGTTCGCCATTCTCGCGAAATAGTTTGCGGTCCCGAACAGACCGACGAACATGATCATCGCGTTGATCATCGAGGCGTTGATCACGATATTGGCGACACGGTCGTTCTTTTGATAAAAATGCGGACGGACCAGGAACGACAGCAGGACGGGGACCCAGACGACGAGGACGCGGAAGACGTTGACGCCTTCACCGGTCAGCTCCTCTGCGGTATATCCGGCACCCAGAGCACCCGTAATGTCAAGCAGCGGTTCCAGCAGGAAATTAAACGCGATCGAGACGAAAACGGTTCCGGCGAGAAAGAAGAAGGTCTTTTTCGTCCACGGAGCGAAATCCAGAAACGGGATGATGAGATATATGAAAGAGTACGGGTGGAACAGCATCGCGATCGCGGCGAAAAGCGCAAACCCGAAGTATTTTTTCCGGATTGCCTTGTCGGTCGCGATCAGCAGAAAGGCGACCGCAGCGGTCTGCTTGATCGCCGCCATGGTGAAGGTGTAAACGCCCATGGTGAAAAAGAGAAAAACGGAAAACGGGACGTTGTTCGTGTATTTACGGAGGAACCACAGATAGACGGAAACGGTGAACAGGGAATACACCATCAGATAATCCTGCGTGGTGAAGCCAAGCGTTTTCATGATAATGTTGACTGACTGATGCCCGGGCGCGCCCGCGAGCGAGGTCCAGTCGACGGTGGAAAGGCTGTCCCACCCGGTGGGAAGCATCTCATACATGATTCTGTATGCCAAAGTGTCGTTGCCGCTCGTGCGCAGTCCGACGAACACCGCCATCGCGGCTGCCATAATGAGGTAGAACAGCCAGTCTTTTTTGGTGTAATAGCTTCCGCCGAGGTCGTCCTTCTTTTTCAGCGAGTTCTTTTCCGACAGAAAAGCCATGATCAGGCTGAAAATCAGAATCGGGAATAGTTTTGTCATGGCTCCTCCTTTTCAGAATAATCGTTCCATCGTTTTCCTGACGACGGTTTCCCTGTCAAATCGCTTTTCCGTCAAATACCGTCCGCAGAGACCGAGCTGCTTTCTTTCTTCATACGAAAGGGCGAGAAACGTTTTCATTTTGTCATACAGACTGTCGGCGTTCTGCTTTTCGCAGAGAAAACCGCTTTTTCCGTCCTCTGCGGCTTCTTTGCAGCCCGGGATATTACTCGTGATGAGCGGTCTGCCCGACGCGGCGCATTCGAGGTTGGTGTTTGCCATCCCCTCGTGCCACGACGGGAGGACGAAGCAGTGGGACGCGGCGATGAACGGACGGACGTCGGTCTGATAGCCGTGATAGGTCAGCCAGCCGCTTTTTTCGTTTTCTTCAATGACCGATTTATAGTCTTCCTCGTATCCGCCGAGCAGATCGAGGTGAACGTCGTATCCCTCGGAAACGAGGCGCTTCATTGCCGTGAACAGCTCGTTCACGCCTTTTTCCTTCATCACTCTGCCGATAAACAGGAATTTCGTCGTATCCCCGTCCGGGTATTCCGTGACGCGGTAACGCTCCAGATTGACGCCCGCGCCGTTCAGGACGCAGGTCTTTTCTTCGGGGACGATCTTTTCTTTCAGAAAAACGTCCCGGTTGGCGGTGTTCTCAAAAAAGACGGTTCTCGCTTTTTTCAGCGCCGCCTTGTACATAAAGACGACCAGCTTTTTCAGAACGCCTTCTTTTTGAAAAGCGGAACCCAGACCGGTGATATTGACGCAATACGGGATCTTTGCCGTTCTGCAGGCGCAGCCGCCGTAGATATTGGGCTTGATCGTATAAGTGACGACCAGATCGGGAGAAAGCTCCTTCAGCAGTTTTCTGTAGCTGCGGAACAGCTTCAGGTCAACGAACGGGTTGATCCCGCGGCGGTCGACCGGCGTGTCGAGAAAGGCACAGCCCATTTCCTTCAGAGGCTCCACGAGTTCCCCGTAGGGAAGGGAGACCGTGACCTCGTGCTCTTTCAGGAGCGCTGCGATCAGCTCTCTGCGGAATTGATACAGCCCGACGTCGTTATTTGCAAGAATCAGGATTTTCATGTTTCTTTTTTGCCGGAACGCCGAGATAGAGACCGGGCTCCGTTACGTTTTTGACCGCGACCGCGCCCGCGCCGAGGAAGGCGCCGTCACAGACCGACAGATTGTTGATGACGGTCGCGCCCGCGCCGATCCACACGCCGCTTCCGACCGTGACCGTTCCGGCGATATGCGCGCCGACCGCGACGTGAGAATAATCGCCCACGGTGCAGTCGTGATCGACCGAGGCGCAGGTATTGACGATGCACCCTTTTCCGATCACGGTGCCGGGATTGACGACGGCGCCCGCGACGATCACGGTGCCTGCGCCGACCGTGACGTTTTCGCCGATGACGGCGGAGGGATGAACGAGCACGGCGACCTTCTTTCCGAGCGCCTCCAGCGTTTCCTGAAAGCGTCTGCGGACCGAAGGATTCCCGATGGCGACGATAAAGTCGCCGTCAAGCTCGCGCAGAAGCGCCGTTTTTCCGCGTACCGGGTAACCGCCGCACGAGGTCAGACCGTCTCTGTCGTCCAGAAAGGCGATCTCTTCGTATCCGGTTTTCCGGGCGATGTCTGCGGCGACCTTTCCGTGACCGCCGGCGCCGATGATCCAAAGCGTTTTCATACCGTTACGTTTCCTTTGAATTCTTCAACGGTTTCCGAGCCTTCCGCGTGGATGCCTTCCTTTTTGAAGACCGATCTCACGGTGAGGAAAATGATCTTTACGTCGGTCGGAAAGCGGATGTTCTCGGTATAGCGGACGTCCATTTCGAACTTATCTTCCCACGATACGAGGTTCCGTCCGTTCACCTGCGCCCAGCCGGTGAGTCCGGGGCGGACGCTGTGGCGGCGGTGCTGACGTTCGTTGTAGAGCGGCAGATACTTGGCGAGCAGGGGCCTTGGTCCGACGATCGCCATATCGCCGACGAGGATGTTGAAAAGCTCGGGCAGCTCGTCAAGGCTGGTGGAGCGGAGGAACCGCCCGTACCCGTTCAGTCTGACCGCGTCGGGGAGGAGCTCTCCGTTTTCGTCCCGCCTGTTGTCCATCGTGCGGAACTTGATCAGGCGGAAGATCTTTTCGTTCTTTCCGGGGCGGAGCTGGGTGAAGAAGGGGTTGCCCCGCATCGCGACCGCGCCGACCGCGATCAGGATGAGAAGGAGGGGCGAAAGGACGACCAGCGCGAGGAACGAAAGCACGAGGTCGAAAAAGCGCTTCCAGAATTTTGCGTACATAAGGCTCTCAGTCGAAGCAGCTGCGGACGATCGCGATGATCGTATCCTGCTCTTCGGGGGTCATTTTGTTGTCGGAGGGGAGGCAGAGGCCTCTTGCGAAGATATCCGAACCGACGTCCGCGGCGGAACCCGCGATGTAGGCGTTGGAGCCGCCTCTGCCGTTTCCTTCCGCGGTGACGAAGGGATTCATCCGGTAGATCGGCTGCAGGTGCATCGGCTTCCAGATCGGACGGCCCTCGGCGTTGTATTTCGCGAGGGTCTCAAGGATCTCGGTGGGGCAGGATTTTCCCGCTTCGCTGACGTAAAGCGCGTCCTGCTCGCCGCGGACCTGACGGCACATGGCGTCCTTATCGATGATCATACAGGAGAGCCAGAAGTTCGGGACCGAATTCTCTTCGTCGTATGGATTCATCCGTACGGGAAGTTCCCGGAAGCCTTCCTTGTATCTTTCGTAGATCGCTCTCTTCTGCGCGATATGCTCCTCCAGATAGGGAAGCTGCCCTCTGACGACGCCCGCGATGACGTTGCTCATCCGGTAGTTGTAGCCGAGCTCCTCGTGCTGATACCACGGCGCGTTCTCGCGGCTCTGCGTGGACCATTTGCGGACCTTGTTCGCGTCATCGAGGCAATCGGTGAGGAACATTCCGCCCGACGAGCCGGTAATGATCTTGTTGCCGTTGAAGGAGATGCAGCCGAAGTCGCCGAAGGATCCGGTCTGCTTTCCCTTGTAGGCGGCGCCGAACGATTCCGCCGCGTCCTCGACGATGACGGCACCGTGCCGGTCGGCGACCGCGCGGAGCTCGTCGATCTTTCCGGGCGTGCCGTAAAGATGCGCGGCGACGATGACCTTGACCTCGGGATAGAGTTCAAACGCCTTTTCCAGCGCGGCGGGATCCATATTCCACGTGTCGTATTCGGTGTCGATGAAGACCGGAACGCCGCCCTCGTAGACGACGGGGTTCACCGTCGCGTCGAAGGTCATATCGGAGCAGAAGACTTTTCGTCCCGCGAGCGCGCCCTTTCCGGTTTCGGGCTGACCGTACATCCGCTCGCCCGCGAGCTTCATCGCGAGGTGAAGGGAAGCGGTTCCGGCGGAGAGCGCGACGGCGTACTTCACGCCGACCTTTTCCGCGGCGAGGCGCTCGACCTCGTTGATGTTCGCGCCGACGGTGGACATCCAGTTTGTTTCGTACGCTTCGGTCACGTATTTCAGCTCATCCCCGTGCATCGTGGGGGAGGAGAGCCATATCTTTTTTTCAAAGGGTTTCAGTTCCACAGCAAGCCTCAATTCCCGGTCAGAGACCGAAAAACGGATATTCATTCATAACTATACAGAATATATTATATCATCTTGCCCGGGAAAAGTCAATGGAAATTCCAATAAAACGAAGGTTATCCGGGAGCCGTTCTCTGTCGGAAATGAAAAAGGACCCCAAAACCCGGAAAGGGGTCGTGGGGTCCCGGAACGGTGAAAGAAAGGATCAGCTCCGGAAGAGCGCGGCGTAATAAACGACGACCGTGTCTTCCTTTCCCGTGACCTCGTTGAAGCCCGAGAAGATCGCGCCGTTCAGCGACATCAGCTCGCCGCAGCGGACGGAGGAAATATCCCCGTTGACGAAGACGTCGCGATCGCCGCAGGTGAGGATCACGTGCCCGTTCGCGGTGTTGATCCGTCCGCCCTTGCCGATGCCGTCCTCCTGCGGATTGCCGTTTTCGTCCACGTACCTGCGCGCCATATAGAGCGTTTCGGTGCCGTTCAGGCGTTCGGCGACGCTCGGTTCCTTCTCCTTTTTCTTTTTGAAAAACAGTCCCATTTTTTCAGCGCCCTTTTTTCTTCGCTGCCGCCGCGATCACGATCGCCGCGATGACGAGCAGCCCCGCGCCTCCGATGAAGAAGGGAACGTAGTTCTTCTTCGTTCCCGTTACGGTAACGCGGAAGGAGGCGGTGTGCTCTTCTCCCGTGACGCCGTCGGTGCAGGAGACGGTGACCGAATAGCTCCCGGGATCGTAACCCTTGAAGGAGGAGGGAGAAACGGTGTATTCCTCCGGCGTCAGAAGGCGGCGCTGACCGGAAACGCCGATCCACGTGACCTTCAGTCCGGAATAATCCGGAACGCCGTCCGGACCGACCTCCCCGGCAACCCCGGAGGCGTCGATCTCGATCGAGAAGAGCGCGTCGTTGACCGTGATCTCGTAGGTGCCGCCCGAAACGCCGTGGAAGAGGATCTCGATCGTCTGGGTGCCGGCGGTGTGGGGATCAAAGCCGATAATCTCAAGCGCGGAGGTCTTGATGAGGACCTCGCCCATCTCGGGCAGGAACGCCTTTGCCTCGAGGTCGCTGATATCGAGCGGCTCGCCGATCGCGTAGACCCGCTTGGAGGGGTATTTCGAGACCTTGAAGTCCGAGAACGGGTCGGAGACGGTGACGGTAAAGGAATCGGTCTTGGTTCCGCCGTATTCGTAGGAGTAGCTGACGGTGACGGTGTAGGTACCGGCGGTGTTGCGGTCGTAGCCGCCGCGGTCGATCCGGTATTCCCCGTAGGGGATGGGGGAGGCACCGGACCAGGAGAACTCACGGTTGACGACGAAGCCGCTGAAATCGAGGTCTTCGCCGAGGGAATATTCGAGGGGGATGGTGGAGAGATCCGCTCTGATCGAAAGGAGGGTGTCCATCACGGTGAAGCCGAAGGCGGCGCTGTCCTCCTTGCCGTAAGCCTCGACGCTGTAAATGACGCGGTAATAGGCGTGCTCGGCGGGGAGGAAGAGAAGGGGCTTGCCGTCGGTGATCGCCTGCGTGATCGGGAGGTCGACGAAGCCTTCCACGTCCTGCCATTCCTCACCGTCCTCGCCGAAGGTGTGCTGCAGCGTCCAGGTCACGGAATCGTGAACGTCCTTTTCGTTGCCGTCCGCGTCGAAGGCGGCGGCGGTGACGTCGGGAAGGCGGCAGAGCTCACCGAAGGCGATCGCGTCCTTTCCGGAGCCGACCGTGAGGGTGACGCGGGATTTGTCGATCTTCTGCTCGACCGGGACGACGGTCATCGTGAGCGCGGCGGTCTTTTTGACGGTCACGCCCTCGTAGGTACGGGTCACGGTGATCGTTACGGTGAAGTTTCCGGTCTTCTGGGGCGCGGTCGCGGGAGAAACGGTGAATTCGGAGGCGTTCAGTCTGCGGTTTCCGGTGCGGGAGAAGGTGCCGGTGACGTTGAGGAGTCCGGGATCGATCCGGTCGCCCGGATGGAAGACGGTTCCCGCGGTCGCCTGCGCGGTGATCCCGGTCAGGGTATCCTGCACGTTCAGGAGGTATTCGGTCTCGCCGTGAAGGTCGCCGTTATCGACCGAGTAGACGACGCGGTAGCTTCCGTGGAGCGAGATCGGCAGGCTGCGCGCCGCGGCGGTGTTTTTCACGTTGATGAAGCCGGAGACCTGCTGCCATCCCGACGAGTCGGCGTGATAGACCGAAAGGACGACGGCGTTCGCGAGGTTGAGCGGGGCGCCCTTTTTGTCGGTGGCGGTGACGGTGACGTCGGGAAGGGTGAAGACGTAGCCGAAAGCGGCGTTCGCCTGATTGGAAGCCGCGTTCAGACGGATCGAAAGGGAGGAAAGATCGACCTCGGGCGCGTCGGAATAGACGGTGACCTTAAGGCTCGCGGTCTTCGTGCCGCCGTAGGTGTCGGTGAACGAAACGACGGCGGTGTATTCACCGGGCTGATCGGTGTTCACGGCGGAGGTATCGAGGGTATAGGAGCCGGCGGAAAGCGCGACCTCACCGGAGCGGGAATAGAGCGCGGTCACGGTCAGCCCGTCAAAGGAGAGAGCGTTTCCGGTCAGCGTTTTGAATTCGTAGGGGGAGACGGAAACCGAAAGGAGGGTGTCCTGAACCGCCAGGAAGTACTTCGCCTCGGCGGTGAGAGTGCCGTTCGTGACCGAATAAACGATCCGATAGACGCCGTGCTCGGTGATCGGGATGCGGCGCGCCGCATCGTCCGCGGCACTTCCGGTCAGACCCGCGACGGGCGTCCAGTCGCCCTCGCCGTCCCCGTGCTCGACGGTAAAGACGGCGTTTGCCGAAAGGTCGATCGGATCGCCGTTGACGTCGGTCGCGGTGACGGTCACGCCGGGAACGGTATAAGTACCGCCGAACGGGATCTTTGCCTCGCTTCCGTCCGCGCTGACCGCGATCGAAACGGAGGAAAGATCGGCGCCGGGAACGTCCTCGTAAACGGTGACGCGGACCTCCGCGGTCTTCGTGCCGCCGTAAGCCTCGGTGACCGAGACGGTGACGGTGTATTCCCCGGCGGTATCCGGATCAACGCCGTCGGCGTTCAGCGTATAGCCGCCTGCGGGAACGGTGACCTCACCGGAAAGGGAATATACCGCTCTGACGGTAAGCGTGTCGAGCGGGAGCGCTTCCCCGACGGGAACGCGCAGGGTGTCCGGCAGGACCGAAACGCTCTGAAGCGTGTCGTGAACGGTCAGGAGGTATTCGGCGCTTTCCGAAAGCGAGCCGTTCGTGACCGAATAAACGACGGCGTAGGTGCCGTGAACGGTGATCGGGAAGCGGCGCGCGGCGGGAGAATCGGGCTGGTTTTCGTGTCCCTCGACGGGGTGTCTGCCGTCGTCGTCGATCAGATAAACCGAAACGAGGACGCTGCCGGAAAGATCGATCGGGTTTCCTTCGGCGTCGGTCGCGGTGACGGTCACGCCCGGGGCGGTATATTCGCCGCCGAAGGGGATATCGGCGGCAGTTCCCTCCGCGTTGACGCTGACGGAAAGGGAGGAGAGATCAGTGCCGGGGTCGGGCTCGTCCGCTTCCACGATGACGCGGAGCTCCGCCGTTTTCGTGCCGCCGTAGGGGGAGGTGACCGAGATCACCGCGGAATAATCGCCGGCGGTTTCAAAATCGACGCCGTCGGTATTCAGGGAGTAGCCGTCCGGGGAAAGGACGGTGCTGCCGGATCCCGACAGGAACGCGGTGACGGTCAGCGCGTCGGAGGGGATCGCGGAGCCGACGGGGACGCGGAGCTCGGCGGGAGAGACCGAGACGCTCAGAAGCGTGTCCATGACGGTCAGGGTCTTGACTGCCTGCGCGCTCTCGCCGCCCTCCGGGACGGCGTAGATCACGCGGTACGCGGCGTGCTCCGTGACCGGGAAGGTCATGCCGGGCTGCCACGGAACGGAGGTGAAGCCGCCGACGTCGGTCCAGTCTCCGTCGTAACGCTGAACGGTGACGGTGATCAGTTCGGTCAGATCGTTCCCCGACTCGTCGGCCGCAGTCGGTGCGGGGAGGGGATAGTCGATCCCGCAGCAGACGTTTTCCGGTTCGGTGTTGACCGTGACGAACACGTTCCCCTCCGGCTCGATCGCCGCCGAGGGCAGCGAGGGAAGCAGAAGAGCGGAAAGCAGCAGGATGAGGCAGGATACGACCGCGATTTTTTTCTTCATTTCGGGTACTCCTTTTATCGTGAGGTCCGCCCGGGGGCAGCCGTGCGGCTGTCGGGGGACGGGAAAAACGGCGTAATACGGCGCGCGAGGGGGAAAAACCGTTCCGATCGGGCTTGGGGCATACGCACCTATCTTCTATTATAACGTTTTTTTTCCTGCGGTCAATGGCTTTTTTGTTAAATCAAAGCAACGAAACGACGGTTTTTCGCAAAAACGTGAAAAAACGGCGCCGTGGACCGCACCGAAATGGAAGTACGGAAGCGTTTTTCACGGGAAAGAAGAAAAACGTCTCACATTTTTCACTTGACAAAATCTATAATATGCGTTACCCTTAATAAGGGACGCGTCCCCGCCGCGGAAACGGGGCGGACGGACGCGGGACCGGACGCGCCGGCTGTTTTCCTTCCGGCAGCGCCTTCCCCGGAAGATCGTTTTTGATACGGAACCGAAACGGAAAGAGGAAATTTGATTGTATGAAAAAATACGAAAAACCCGCGATACTGTTTGAGAACTTCACCCTGTCCGCAAGGATCGCCTCCTGCGATGCCTCGGTGGTCTCCTTTTCCGCGCCGCCGACCTGCGCGGTAGCGTACGAGGGCTACCCGATGCTGTTTGACGATCAGGTCAGCGGCTCTCCCTGTAAGTTTTACAACAACGGCAATCCCCTCAAGGAGCTGAAGCGGAAGATCCTCGACGGAACGGAAGGATTTGCCATTATCGGCTCCTGACCGATCCGGACGAAAACCGCATGAAAACCGAAAATCCACCCCCGCCTCGCGGGAGTGGATTTTTGCGTTTGTCGTTTGTCCGGATGCCGGTTTATCTGCCGAGTCTTGCGCGCACCATCGCACAGAGGTCGGAGGCGACCTCGCTGATCTTATATTCCGGCTTGCCGTACATATAGGTGCGTACCACGTCGTGGAAATCTTTATGCCAGTGCTCCGGGATATTGTCGATGCCGAGGCAGGCGCCCATGATGCTGCCGACCGTCGCGCCGGTGCAGTCGTTGTCGCAGCCGAGCGCGACGGTTCCTCCGACTGCCTTGGTGAAGTCGCGTCCGCCGAGGTAAACGCCGAAAACGGTGAGGCAGGCGTTGTTGTTCGTGTGGATGCGCGCCTGCTCGCCGAAGCGGGCGTCAACTGCCGCCGCTGCTTCTTCCCAGTTATGGATGGAGGGGCAGGTCTCAAACGCCCACGTCAGGTCCTCGTAGAGCCGGCTGCCCACCGGGATCTCGTTCAGCGCGATGCGGAGCGCGTCCATCGGCTCGTCGACCGTGAACGCCGCCGCTTCCGCCGCCGCGAAGTACATTTCGCCGTAGACGCCGCCTCTGCGGTGGCTGAGGAAGCCGTCGCGGTAGCCGTACTCCGCCGCGAGGTGCGGATCGCCCGCGGCACCGAAGGCGAAGCCGTCGGCGCGGATGTCGGCGCCGATCCAGAGAACGTAGGGATTGTGATGCTCCGCCGCCTTTTCCGCCGGGATGCCCGCACGGAGGTTCTGCAGGGTCTCGTGCTCTGCGGTGCAGGCGACCGGGAGATACTTCTTCCACGCCTCGCCGACGTCGGCGGTCGTGAAGTCCGGACCGTAATCCTTTAAGATCTGATAGCCGAGGAGGGTGTAGGTCACGTCGTCGTCGACCGCGGCGCCGTCCACGCAGCCCTTCTGGTAATGCGTCCGCACGTCAACGCCGTAATGGACGACGTCGGGGTAGGGGACCTTCGTCCAGTAATCGACCGGCGGGAACTGCATCCCGAGCTCGTCCGCGTACTTTTTCAGGTCGGGATAGCGCCACCCCTCGACCGGAACGCCGAGCATACAGCCGATAAACCGCCCGGTCAGCGCACCGAGCATTTTCTTTTCGAGGTCGGGGATTTCCTTCGCCGCCTTGTTTCCGCCCTTCGACAGCGAAACGATCGTTTCGTAGTCGTCGGGCTCCGCCGCTTTCAGGGCGGGATCGCCGGGCATTGCCGCAAGCTTTTCCTGCGCGGCAAGGACCGCGTTTTTCAGCTCCGCGATGACCTCCGCCGCACCCGCTTTGTTTCTGTACTCGCACTGGAGCCAGACGTAGTTCTGAAAGAAGTCGATTTCTTCGCGCAGACCGCGCATTTCGTCGGAAAGATATTCGTACATCGTTTTTTCCTCACGGTATCCGATAGATTACGGAGCGCGTTTCGGGTCGTATCCTCCGCTTTGCCGTCAAGGGTATTGTAACACGGATCGGTGCGGGACGCAATATCTTTCCGGAAAAAGAAAAACTTTTTTGACTTTTTGACAAAGCCGTGTAATCTTTTCCCTCTTTCCGGGGTATTGAGGATGAAAGGGCAAGGGAACGGAAATAAAAATCCGGAAAACCGCTTGAACTTCCGGCGAAAAGCCGATATCATAAAAGAAAAAATCGCCGCTTCGGGCGGCGGAACGGAGCAAACCATGAGACTTTCACTTGGTAAAAATACGATCGATCCGAACAAGACCGCAGCGAAGCTTACCGCGTCCGGAGGCACCCTCACCGCAAAGGAAGAGATCAATCACGAAATGATCCAGAATATCGAGAACTATTTCCGTGCCATGATCTCCGAAGATCTGGATATGAACGACCTTCGCTTCTACGACGGCGACCCGCATCAGGGCGGCAAAGAGCTTACGCCCGACGAGGCGGTCGCGCAGCTCAACGGCGATTATCCCCTCGTCGCGAAGCACAAGAGCGCTCCCGACGCTTTCCCCTTCGTCAAACGCGGTCTGACGCTCTTCACGGGCGAGGATATCGCCGAGGTCCCGCAGCACACCGCCCCGGAAGTGGACTTCGACGTTACCGCATTCCGGTCCGAACAGAAACCGAAGGAACCCGGCTTCTTCTCGAAGATGCTCAGCTACGTCGGCATTAAGACCGCTTCCTACCGTCGGTATTCCGAATACAACAGAAAAGCGGAACTTCTCAAGAGATACGAAAAAGACCTTGAAAAGTACGAAAAAGAAGAACGCGCCTACGCGATGGGCAAGGGGACCGAGGAGGAGCCCGAGTTCAAAGAGGATTATCAGGCGCTTGCCGATCCCGCGGGCAAGCTCTTCGGCAAGCATCTTTCCGGCCGCGGCGAGCGCGCCGTTGAGGCGCCCGAGGTCGAACTGAAAGACGGAAAACTCCAGATCGGCGATCTGGCACCTTCGGACCCCAAGCCGACCGCTCCGGAAGACGTCGCTCCGATCCCCGAGGCGGAGCGGAAGCTCGTGAAGGAAACCAAACTGAACAAGCACGACTTCGAGGAAATGAGCGGCAGCTCTTACATGAAAGTGGTGCTCGGCGCGCTCCGTGCATCAAAAGGCGACGAAAAAGCCGCTCTGAAAACCATGCAGGGCTTCCGTATGCTCGACGGTGTTCCGGACCGTCTGACCGATGAGATGTATATCGAAGCCGCGAAAAAGCTCAGCTATCTCGAAGAGAAAAGGGCGGAAAGTCAGGGGCTGGTCAACGAGGAGAGAAAGCGCGAGGAGACCGCCCACACCCTTACCGAAAAGGAATACGGCAGACTGAACGGGCAGGAAAAAGCGTATTTCGTCAGGCAGGAAAACGGCACGTATCAGGACCGCGCTTATCTGAAGACGAAGCAGACGGTCGAAAGACTGGAAAACGAAGCCAGAAACCTGAAGCAGAGACCGAAAGGAAAGGAAACCGCCGCAAAGGACAACGGAAAGCATCTGACCGAGGAAGAACACCGCATCGTCGCCGCAGAGGTCGAGGAAGCGAAGGCGATCGGCGGCATCCTGAAAAAAGTCGGTGAAAACCGCTCCGCGGCGATCGCGGAAGCGTCCCGCGTGATCGCAGATAAGCTCTCCGGGGAGCAGGAAGGTCTTGACGCGGAAGCGGCTTACAGAACCGTCCGGTTCGGCAATACCATGAAGTCGATGACTGACACGCCCGAAAAGATCGAACAGCTTGCAGAGCTGGCGAAGAACGATCCGGAAGAGCTGAACAGACAGTACCTCGGTCAGCTCAAAGAGCATACGCAGGCAGTGAACGACGCGCCCGCTTCCTCCGGACCGAAGACGGCGGAAAAAGGAATGGGCGAAGTGAAGAACGCGGAAAACGTACTTTGAACTCAAAAACAATAAAAAGGGACCGTTAAAAAAGTCCCTTTTTGAAATCATAGGAGGTTTTTCGATGTAATTTCCGCAGAATCATTTGTTTAGAGCTTTTCTTCGGAACCTTTTTGGCTGCTTTTTATATTTTTTGATAATGATATTGACAATTCTTTATTAATATTATATAATAATGTTGTGAAAGGCATATGGAGAAGGGGAGAAACCGCATGAAAACGAGTATGAAACAGCGTAAAATTGCTTTCGTATTGGTTTTGATTTGCTGTCTGAGCTTGCTTTTCGGATGTACTCCGAAGTGTTTCCGAGACGAAGAGGGCTATTGGACAACGGAAAACGGCGATTTCGTTATAGATGCTTGTTCCTATCTGGCAAAGGTCGTTGTTGATGGGTCGGCGTATTATTTTGACATTTCAACCAATGCCCCCGGTAACAAAGTACATTTGTCGAATGAGTATTCAAATTATGCGGTCTTGGGAAAATCGGAACAGGATGTAATGCTCGGCGTGATCCCGTCTTACAAAATGGGTTCGGGAAAGCTTGATCTCACGATTGAAACGGACAACTATTTTGATTATGCCGGAAAAACGGTGTCGATGAAGTTGGTATCGTATTCTGACGCACCGGAAAACGTTCTGAAGAACGATTCCGAATGGGTAAACCTGTCGGATGGTTCCACGTTCTATTTCAGCGACGGAACGTGGAAAGGAACGTATAACGGTGAGGAGTTTACCGGATGGGTTTCCGTGTTCCCAACAGATGAAGTGATGGAAGTGGATTTCAAGACGCAGGATGGAAATAATCAAGTTTTCCACAATTATCTTGCCGAGGTTACGGAGAAAACCGAAAACGAGATCACATTCAGAATCATTGCAAGCGACGGCGTTTTTGCCGATCGCCTCGGGGAAAGCTTCGTTCTGACAAAGCAAACGGAAGCCGCTTCATGATCTTATCCGTTCAAGCGCATTGAGAATTCAATAACAATAACAACCGCGGCTGATCCCGGGATGGGAAACAGCCGCGGTTCTCTTTTGCGGGCGGGTCAGAAACGGTTCAGATACTCCGTGAGCGTTCTGATTATCGGCGCGGTGTCGGGCGTCGTTTTCGCGTGGAGCAGGGAGCTGATGACGCTCTCCTCCACGCATTCGCCGACCGCGCGGAAAACGGTGTCGATATAGTCCTCGTGCAGATATTCCGCCCGTGTGACGGGACCTTCGGGGTAATGGCTGATCTTATTCGCCGTCGAGAAGCAGACGACCACCTCGCCGCTTCCCGTTCCGGTGATCGTTCCGGTGCGGGCAAGCCCGTTCTGCGCGCGCCGCGCGACCCTTCCGAGCTGACGGGAGGAAAGGGGAAGATCGGTCGCCGTGATGACGATGACCGAGCCCTGATCGGGCAGAGGTCTGTCGGCGAGCTCCCGTCCGACCGGCTGACAGCAGACCGTGAGATCGCGCAGGGCGCCGAAGTTGGTCAGCAGCAGCGTGCCGAGCGTGTAATCCGTTCCGCCGATCGGAACGATACGGGAGGCGGAGCCGATGCCGCCCTTGAGCCCGTAACAGCACATTCCGGTCCCGGCGCCCACCGCGCCCTCCTCAAAGTCCGCGGAGGCGGCGCGCAGGGCGTCAAAGATATGCTCCTCCCCGACGTGCAGACCGCGGATATCGTTCAGCCGTCCGTCGTTGCATTCGAGAACGAGGGGATTGACCGTCCCGGTCGTGACGCCGATATCGGGATTCCCCTCCAGCATATACCGGATCAGCGCGGTCGATGCCGTCCCGACCGAGAGCGTGTTCGTCAGTAAGATCGGCGTTTCGAGCGTTCCGAGCTCCTGCACCTGCATCATCCCGGCGCTCTTGCCGAAGCCGTTGATGATATGGATCGCGGCGGGGCACTTTTCCCGGAAGCAGTTCCCGGGGTGCGGAACGATCGCGGTGACGCCGGTCTGTATTTTTCCTTCCGAAAGCGTGCGGTGCCCGACCGTGACGCCCGGAACGTCGGTGATCAGGTTCCGTTCTCCTTTTTCCAGCCTGCCGAAGCGCAGACCGTATTCGTTTCCGACTCCCATTACCTTGCCTCTTTCGTTTCAAACGCGAGCGTCTGCGCTTTTCCGTCGTAATCGACCGAAACGCTTCCGCCGCCGACCACGCGGACCTCAAGCTTCCGTTCGGCGCACATCCCCTCAAAGGAGCCGCGCCGGTCGGAAACCGTCAGCGTGCGCGCTTCGTCGTTCCAGACGAAATCGACCTCGGCGTACGCGCCCGATTCATAGTTGTAATTGTCGCCCTCGTCCTCGTAGAGCGTGAAGGAACCGTCCGCGCCGGGATATACCGTGATGAAGTACGGCGCGTCCTTTTCCTCGTCGGCGTACTGCATGACCTCCGTCGTCGGGAGCACGCTGCCCGCGCGGACGAAGAGGGGAATGACGTCGATCGGCGCGTCGACCGTCACGGTCTGCCCGCCGGAAAAGCGCTCTTCGCTAAGGAAGCCGTACCAGTCGGTCCCCGCCGGGAGATAGACGTCTTTCGTGCGGGGGACGTCGGTAAGCGGCGTATCCGCGCCCTCGTAATACATCGGTTCGGTCACCGGGCTGACGAGCAGGGAAGGACCGAACAGATAGGAATCGGAGCCCTGCGCGAGCGCCTCGGGATCGGAGGCGAAATCAAAGACGAGCGGACGGAGGAAGGAGGCGGCGTTTTTCGTGACCTGCCACGCGACCGAGTAGAGATAAGGCATCAGGCGGTAACGGAGTTCAATGGATTTTTTGATGCTGTCATATACGGGCTCGCCCTCCTCGCCGAACTGCCAGATCTCGCGCGGGAAGCCGGTCCCGTGGGAGCGCATCACGGGCAGGAAGCAGCCGAACTGGATCCAGCGCGCGTAAAGCTCGCGGTAGCCCGGGTCCCTTCCGGAACGGTAGGGGACGTGCGCGCAGTATTTTGCGCCGCCGTGGGTTGGGAAGAAGCCGCCGATGTCCAGCGTCCAGTAGGGCAGACCGGAGATGCTGTACGAAAGCCCCTCCGCGATCTGACGGCGCAGCTCCTCGAAGGAGCCGCCGATGTCGCCGCTCCATACGATGCCGCTGTACCGCTGCTGCCCGATGTAGGAGGAACGGGTCAGCGTGACCACGCGCTTTTTTCCGGTCGTTTCCCGCTGATGCTCGTACACGCCTCCCGAATGGAGCAGGGAATAGACGTTGACGCGGGAGGAATCCATCCACTTTTTATAGACCGCGAGGGTTTTGTCCTTGATCCGGTCGGGCTCGTCGAAGCAGCCGTATTCCGGCTCGAAGGGCTCGCTCGAATCGCACCACCACGCGTCGAAGCCGCGGCGGAAAATGCCCCGGTCAAGCTGATCCCAATAGGTCTTCCTTGCTTCGGGATCGAAGACGTTCAGCGTCCCGCCGCCGCCGAAGGTGCTGTCAACGGCAAGGAGCTGGTTCTTTTCCGCAAGCTCGCGGTAATCGTCGCCGCCCGCCGTGTTCGGCCACACCGAGATCATCACGTGCGCGTGCTCCCGGTGGATCTCGTCGCACATCCCCGTCGGATCGGGATAGCGGGAGGGGTCGAAGGACTTGTCGCTCCACGTTCCGGGCAGCCAGTAGTTCCAGTCCTGCACGATCAGATCGAGCGGGACCCTGCGGCGGCGGTACTCCTTCAGAACCGAGAGCACCTCGTCCTGCGTGCAGTAGCGTTCCTTCGACTGCGCGTAGCCGAACAGCCATTTCGGCATCATCGGCACGCTGCCCGTGAGGAAGCGGAGATCCGCGACGGCGTCGTCGGGCTTTTCCGTCGCAAGGAAGAACCAGTCGCCCGCCTCCACGGGATCGGTGGCAAAGACGGTTCCGGTATCGTCCCGGAGGAAGCTTGAAAACGCCTCGGTATTCACGAAGACGCCGTAGCCGAGCGAGGAGACGAAGGCGGGCACGGGCGCCTTGTTGTTCTGCTGATGGAGATAGGAAACGGTCTGTCTGCGGTCGAGCACGCCCGAGCAGTCCTGCCCGAGACCGTAGATCTTTTCGTCCCGCCCGAAATCAAAGGCGATGCGGAAGCGGTAACCGTGCCGTTCCTCGGTACGGAGGAGCTTCAGCTTTTTTTGATCCTCCGGATCGGTGACCCACACCGGCTTCGTGATCGTCGTGTCGATCAGCCGCATCCCGGCGGGGGACAGGGCACAGATCTCCTTTCCGTTCCGTAAAAAGCGCAGGGCGAAGGTCGCGCGGCGGATCGAAAGCGCCGCTTCCCCGGCGGAAAAGACGACGGCAGTATCGGTTTCGGCAACGGTCAGCCCGTTTCCCTGCGGGGAGGCGACGACGAGGTCGCCCGAGGGGGTGCGGTCGGGCATTCCGTCTTTGACGTAGGTCAGACGGAGGATGCGGGGCGACCACGCCTCGAGGCGGAGGCAGGTGCCCGCGTCGGTTTTGAGAAGGAAGCCGTATTCGCAGGGGGAAAAGCTCTGCAGTTTCATCGGAAGCACTCCTTTTCGGTCGTTTTTTCCATTTTATCACAAACGCGGGCGTTTCACAAGGCTTTTTCCGAAGTTTTCCGTTCTATGCGGAAAACGATATTATCCTATTGCCAAACGCGGGGGAGTATGGTATAATAGTATGATTTCAAACGCCATCATCGAAAGGAACCATTCGCTTTGAGCAGACTGAATCTTATGACGGATTCCGCCGCCGAACAGACCTCGGACGGCCTCCGCCGGGACCTCGCGAGACGCCTGATCTCCGCCCCGCCCGGAACGTGTCAGATCGACCTGACCGCCGGATACGTCCGCCTCTGCCTCTCGCAGACCTGCGGCAAATGCACGCCCTGCCGGATCGGACTGAACAAAATTTATCAGCTTCTGGAGCTGATCCTCGACGGAAAAGCGGACGCCTCGGTGCCCGCAAAGATCCGTGAGCTCGCCGAGACCGCCGCCTCCACCGCCGACTGTGCCATCGGGACCGAGACCGCAAAGGCGGTGCTCCGTTCCCTTGACTGCTTCGTCGACGAATACCGCGCCCATATTGAGAGCGGGCGCTGCCCCGCCGCGCACGGCGCCGCGGTCCCCTGCGTCGCGAAGTGTCCCGCGCACGTCGATATTCCCGGCTATATCGCCCTCGTCCGCGCCGGAAGATACGCCGACGCCGTCCGCCTTATCCGCAAGGATAACCCGTTCCCGGTCGCCTGCGCCCTCATCTGCGAGCACCCCTGCGAGGAACACTGCCGCCGCGGCATCGTGGACGACGCGGTCAACATCCGAGGGCTCAAGCGCTCGGCGATCGAAAAATGCGGAACCGTTCCCGCGCCTGCCTGCGCCGAACCGACCGGAAAGAAGATCGCCGTCGTCGGCGGAGGTCCCTCCGGTCTCACCGCCGCGTATTATCTGCGGCTGATGGGACACGACGTCACCGTCTATGAAAAGCGCGGTCAGCTCGGAGGTATGCTGATCTACGGCATCCCCGAATACCGTCTGCCCGCCGCGACCCTGAAGCGCGATATCGACTGCATCCTTTCGACCGGCGTGAAGGTCGTTACCAACGCGAACGTCGGCGAGACCGTCACCGTCGACGCGCTCCGCCGCGATTACGACGCCGTCTATCTTTCCCACGGCGCGCACTCCGGCAAGCTCGCCGGGATCGAGGGGGAGGACGCGGAGGGCGTGCTTTCCGCCGTGGAGCTGCTCGGCGCGATCGGGGACGGGATCAGACCGGACTTCACCGGGCGCACCGTCTGCGTCATCGGCGGCGGCAACGTCGCGATGGACGTCACCCGCTCGTCGGTCCGCCTCGGCGCGAAGAAGGTCATGACCGTCTACCGCCGCCGCGTTTCCGATATGACCGCTCTCCCCGAGGAGATCGAGGGAGCGATCGCAGAAGGCGCAGAAATGTGCGAGCTTCTGGCGCCCTCCCGCATTGAAAAGGACGAAAACGGCAGAGTCGCCGCTCTCTGGGTCTCGCCGAAGATCATCGGAAAGCCCGACCGCAGCGGACGCCCCGCGCCCGCCGATTCCGGTCTTGAAGATATCCGCATTCCCTGCGATACCGTCATCATGGCGATCGGTCAGGGGATCGATTCCGCCCACTTCGAGCAGGCGGGAATGCCCGTGAAGCGCGGCGCGGTCTGCGCCGGCTCCGACTGCGCGGTCCCCGGGTTCCCCGGCGTGTTTGCCGGAGGCGACTGCTCGACCGGACCCGCGACCGTCATCCGCGCCATCGCCGCCGGAAAGACCGCCGCGGCGAACATCGACGCGTATCTCGGCTTCTGCCATAAGATCGCCGTTGACGTGGAGGTCCCCGCGCCCACAGCCGAGGACAAGCCGGTCTGCGGACGGGTCAACATGGGCGAGAGAAGCGCCGCCGAGCGCGCGGGTGACTTCTGCCTGATGGAAAAACCGATGAGCGACAAAGAGACCGCGCAGGAGGCTGGCCGCTGTCTGCGCTGCGACAGATTCGGTTACGGCTGCATCGGAGGAGGGAGTGACAGGGAATGGTAAACGGATTCATCAACGGCATCTCCGTGTGCGTCCCCGAAGGGACCACGGTGCTGGAGGCCGCGAAGACGGTCGGGGTCCGCATCCCGACGCTCTGCTATCTGAAGGATATCAACGAGATCGGCGCCTGCCGCGTCTGCGTCGTTGAGATCAAGGGCGCGGAAAAGCTTTTCGCCGCCTGCGATACCGTCTTTGCCGAGGGGATGGAGGTCTTCACCCATACCCCGAAGGCGATCGCCGCGAGACGCGAAAACGTCGCTATGATCCTTTCGGAGCATAAGACCGCCTGCACCACTTGCGTGCGCGGCGGGAACTGCACGCTGCAGTCGCTCGCAAACGAGCTGAATATCACCTCCGTGGGTCTGCCCGTCACGCCCGCCGAAAAGGATTGGGACGACGGTCTGCCCCTGATCCGCGACGCCTCGAAATGCGTCAGGTGCATGAGATGCGTCAGCGTCTGCGAAAAGGTGCAGGGGCTCGGCGTCTGGGAGGTGACCGGGACCGGCGCCCGCACGGCGATCGGCGTGCGCGGCGGAAAAAGCCTTTCCGATATCAACTGCGCCCTCTGCGGTCAGTGTGTCACCCATTGCCCGACCGGAGCGCTCACCGCGCGTGACGATACCGCAAAGCTTCTCGGGCGTCTTTCTCCCCTTTCCGATCCCGACGTCGTCACGGTCGTTCAGATCGCGCCCGCCGTCCGTGCCGCCTTCGGGGAGGACCTCGGTCTTTCTCCCGAGCTCGCGACCGAAAAGCGGTTGGCTGCCGCGCTGCGCCGCATCGGCTTCGACTACGTTTTCGATACGAATTTCTCCGCCGACCTCACCATTATGGAGGAGGGAAGCGAGCTGCTCGAACGCCTCGCGGATCGCGAAAAATACGCGTGGCCGATGTTCACCTCCTGCTGCCCCGGCTGGGTCAGATTCTTAAAGAGCGAGTACCCCGATATGGCGGCGAACCTTTCGACCGCGAAATCGCCGCAGCAGATGTTCGGTGCCGTGACGAAGACTTACTTCGCCGGAAAGCTCGGCAAAGACCCCGCAAAGATCTTCTCGGTCTCGGTGATGCCCTGCCTTGCGAAAAAGAACGAACGCGCCCTCCCCGGAATGGGCAGGGACGGGTACTCCGACGTTGACGAGGTCCTCACCACGAGAGAGCTCGCGCGTCTGATCAAAGCCTTCGGGATCGACGTGGCGTCCCTTCCCGAGGAGGAATTCGATTCTCCGCTCGGCTCGGGCTCCGGCGCCGCCGTCATCTTCGGCTCCACCGGAGGCGTGACCGAAGCCGCGCTCCGCACCTGCTATGCGATCGTGAACGGGAAGAATCCCGATCCCGACGCCTTCCGTGCCGTCCGCGCCAAGGCGAACGAACGCCTCGAAGCCGAGGTCGAGCTTGCCGGAACGAAGATCCGCGCGGCGGTCGTCAGCGGTCTTGCCGCGACGGGAAAGCTGATCGAGGACGTGCGCGCCGGCAGAGCGGAATACGATTTCGTTGAGGTCATGGCTTGCCCCGGCGGCTGTGCCGGAGGCGGCGGACAGCCTATCCGCGAAGGAGAAGAGCCTGCCGCCGACCGCGCAAAGGTCCTCTACCGTTACGACGGTGCCAACGCCGTGCGCTTCTCCCACGAGAACCCCGACGTGCAGGCGCTCTACGCGGAATACTTCGGAAAACCCCTCTCCGAAAAGGCACATCATCTGCTCCACAGCGACCACACCGCGGACTGGAAAATGCCCGGAATCATGAAAAAATAACAGATCGTTGTCTCCCGCCCTCCGGTATCCGGAGGGCGGGAGAAGCTGTTTCAGGGATACTTTGGAAAACGCATGTTATTTTCACTTTGTTCACACATTTTGAAAATACTGCGGTATAATAAATATAGAAGGAAAAAGCGGTATCGGGCAGACGCGCCGACCGCTTTTTCACCCCCCGGTTTATTTTAATTTGAAAGAGAGGAACTGCGGCATGGGAAAAATGTTTTTTGATTATTCCAACGGCAAGTATTATCAGCAGGTGTCCGACAGTACGGCTTTCGACTCGGATGGGAATATTTACACCTCCGTTTCAAAGAATCTGGTCATCTCCTCGGACGGAAGGACCCTGACGAAGGTCTCCGACAATTATTGGCTGGACAGCGAAAACGGACCCGTCTTCGTGATGAAATGCGGGAGCAGCGGATTTATGACGTACGGGGGCAATTACACGAAAAAGAAAAAGTAAACGGGGGGAAGCGGCGTCGGTACGGACGGCGGATCCCCGAAAGAACCGTGAGAAAAAAGAGGGGGCTGCCGCACTGACGTGCGGCAGCCCTTTCCCGTGTTTTATGAAACGACGGAATCAGATGTGATTGATCCGTCCGACCTTTGCAGGCAAAGGTTCGGCAGCGGTACGGAAATCAGGCGTTCGGGAGAACGAAGGTGTAGTGAAGCGTATTGTAAAAGGAGAACTCCACCTGGAAAACCTCGCCGTTCGGGCCTTCGCCGTAGAAATTACAGACGTCGCCCTCCAGACAGTCATCATACCAGCAGTAATGATACATTCTGAAGTAGAACAGTTCGGCGTACGACACGGTGAAATCCTCATAAACGCCGCGAGGACCGTTGGGGTCGGGTTCAAAGATGAATTCATAATAAGGCGTATAATCAGCCCAATCGAGGTCAGCCCACGTCGGAACGTAGTACTTCAGGGTGACGGTGCCGTTAAAGCCTTTGAAGTTGCCGTTGCCGAAGCTCCAGACGGTGCAGCGCCCGGCATCGTATTCGGTGCGGTAGGTGGTGGAAAAGGAGAGGCAACGGGCAGCGTTCGTGACGCGGCGGATCTCGTTTACCAGAGTTCTCTGGTCAACACCGGTGGAAATGCCGAGAAGCGGCATCGTGTACGGGAGCTCGTTGACCGGGGCAAGCGGAAGCACGTTGTCGCGGGAGACGGAAATGCTCGTGGTCGTGGTGAAGGGGGACTGCGCGCTGACGGAGAGCGGGACTGCGACCATGATCAGGGTCAGCAGAAGCGTAATGAATCGAATAAACGTCTTTTTCATAAGAAAATACCTCCTTTTTATCCGATAGCCTATTATACCATCGCTGTATGACGTTTGTCAATACGGATCATACAAAAAATACACAATTTGGTAATAATAACCGAATCTCCTTTTCCCGGGCTGCCCGGAGGCGTTTCCGGGCGCTGAGGGTCCGCGGCAGAAAAAACCGTGCTTCCTTAAGGCAGCAGCCGTAAGGAAGCACGGTTTTGTTCAGATGGGATGGATCCGTCCGACCTTTGCAGGCAAAGGTTTGGCAGCGGTACGGAAATCAGGCGTTCGGAAGAACGAAGGTGTAGTGAAGAGCGTCCCCGTAGTAATCGACCTGGAAAATTTCGCCGTTCGGACCTTCGCCGTAGTAAGTGCCTCCGATGTATTCAAGGAGACTGTCGTAACGGCAATAATGGCTGATGATGAGCTCGAACATCAGCTTATATTCAAGATAATCATTCTGATAATAGCACAGAGGACCGTTGCGGTCGGGGGTGAAGACGAACTCATAATAAGGAGTATAATCAGCCCAATCGAGGTCTGCCCAAGTCGGGACGTAGTACGTCAGGCTGGCGGTGCCGTTAAAGCCTTTGAAGTTGCCGTTGCCGAAGCTCCAGACGGTGCAGCGCCCGGCATCGTATTCGGTGCGGTAGGTGGTGGAAAAGGAGAGGCAACGGGCAGCGTTCGTGACGCGGCGGATCTCGTTTACCAGAGTTCTCTGGTCAACACCGGTGGAAATGCCGAGAAGCGGCATCGTGTACGGGAGCTCGTTGACCGGGGCAAGCGGAAGCACGTTGTCGCGGGAGACGGAAATGCTCGTGGTCGTGGTGAAGGGGGACTGCGCGCTGACGGAGAGCGGGACTGCGACCATGATCAGGGTCAGCAGAAGCGTAATGAATCGAATAAACGTCTTTTTCATAAGAAAATACCTCCTTTTTATCCGATAGCCTATTATACCATCGCTGTATGGCTTTTGTCAACACCGATTATACAAAAAGTACACAATTTGGCAATAATAGCCGGGCTTCCTTTTCCCGGGCTGCCCGGGGGCGGCGGACAGCCCATCCGCGAAGGAGAAGAGCCTGCCGCCGACCGCGCAAAGGTCCTCTGCCGTTACGACGGTGCCAACGCCGTGCGCTTCTCCCACGAGAACCCCGACGTGCAGGCGCTCTACGCGGAATACTTCGGAAAACCCCTCTCCGAAAAGGCACATCATCTGCTCCACAGCGACCACACCGCGGACCGGAAAATGCCCGGAATCATGAAATAATAAACCATCGTCTCCCGCCCTCCGGTATCCGGAGGGCGGGAGCTTTCACTTTCCGGCGATTTGGTAAATATAACGCCTATCACTTGTCTTCCCGTTTCTTTTTTGGATAATGATTGACGAAACAGACGGGAAATGGTATGATACTATTTAATATTGTAAAAGAAGCGCGGTTTCCGCGAGAATGGACACGGTTCGGGATGGGTAAAAAACATTGTAAAAGTAACGATATTCTTTTGAAATGTAATTATCTTTGAAAGGTGTGATTGCTTTTGCGGTATGGTTCCTATATAATGAGTATGAAAAAGAGTTTTCGAGAACCGGATCGTATTTTCCGGGCAGATTTCCGATTTGGCAGGGGTCACCGTATAGATGAATTGATCCGTATGCGCGACCACGTTTCATTACAGACAGTTGGGAGAGACAAAAATGCCGATTGCACTGTTTTCTAACCGGGATTACTTAAAAAACGGTATTATTCAGGCCGCCTGCCGCAATCTGGAGCGTGACTGGCCGCCTCACAGGCATGAATATTATGAACTGGAGCTGTTTCTCTCCGGAGACGGATATGACTGCATTGACGGCAATCAGCACCGTATCCGAAGAGGCGAGCTGTACCTGATGAGCCCGATCAGCTTTCACAGTGTCCATTATGATGAACCGACAAAACTGATCAATATCACCTTTCCGATCGAGATGTGTGACGCAAACGTTCTGGCGGGGCTGTTCAGCGATAAGTCCTACGTCAACTGTCATTTGTCTGATAACGACATTTCCTTTATTCAGGTGATCGCCAATGAACTGATCGACTGCCTTCCGGGAGCGCAGGGTGCCTCCGACGCCGACATCGGCTATCTTCGCGGCTTGCTGGACTGCATTCTGAGAAAAGTCCGCAGACTTTCGGCAAACGCATCGGAAATGCAGGAAATCTCTCCGATCCAGTACGCGATGCTCTATATTCAGAATCACTTTATGGAACCGCTGAAATTGCCGGAGGTTTCGCACGTTATCAACTATTCGCCGAATTATTTCAATACCCGGTTCAAAGAGTATACCGGCGTCAGCTTCAAGCAGTATTTATCCGATCTGCGTTTCACGGTTGCCAAACAGATGCTGGAGCGTACCGATATGTCGGTCGCGCAGATCAGCTCGGAATGCGGTTTCCGCGACACGTCTAATTTTTCGACCGGATTCAAGCAAAAATACGGTCTGTCCCCGAAATTTTACCGAGAAAAGAAGCAGGAATGAGAGTATGAATCATTGGGAGTTGGCATATTGCGAGAACCGGAAGTGCGAAACGCTTGAGATCCGCTCGCGTGCGGATATCGAGCGGCTCGGTTTTCCGGTGATCCCCGCGGAGGTCCCCGGAAATTTCGAGACCGATATGATGCGAGCGGGGCTTCTTCCGGATCTGTTCTTTTCGGACAATACTTTATTGGCACAGAAGCTGGAAAATCTTCATTTATGGTATATGACGGAGGTCGACGTCGCCGATCCGTCGTCGGTCCTTCGTTTTGAGGGCGTCGATACCGTCGCGGAAATCTACGTCAACGGGAAATTCGCCGGCAGTCACGACAATATGTTCACCGCGTTCGAGCTTTCCCCCGATTTTCACGTCGGGAAGAACGAGCTGCTCGTCCATATCAGGCCGGTCTGCATCGCCGCGCGCGATCACGTACTGCCGCCGTCCTCGACCTCGCAGCGCTATAACTATCCCTCGATGGTTTTCCGCAAGGCGGGGCATATGTTCGGCTGGGATATCATGCCGCGGATCGTGTCCGGGGGGATCTGGAAGCCCGTAACGCTCAAACCGAAAAAGAGCAATTACATCCGCGACGTCTACGCCGCGACGGTCTCGCTCGGCGGCGGATGGGCGGGCGTCAATCTTCACTATTCGGTCGCCGTTGACGGAGATTTCACCACGGAATATTCGATAAAAGTACGCGGAACCTGCCGGGACAGTTCGTTTTCCTGCGAGGACGTTCTCTGGCACACCGACGGGCTGATCCGCTTTTCCGTGAAAAATCCGTATCTCTGGTGGCCGAAAAACTGCGGTTCGCCCGACCTTTACGACGTGACGGTCGAGCTTTACCGGGGCGGAGAACCGTGCGACTGCTATCGGTTCAGCCTCGGGATCCGTCAGATCCGCCTCGTCAACGAGGATATGGATCCGGACGGAACGGGCGGCGAGTTCCGCTTCGAGGTGAACGGGAAAAAAGTATTCATTATGGGTACCAACTGGGTCCCGGTGAGCCCCTTCCACGGCTCGGACGGGGAACGGTATCCCAAAGCGCTCGCGCTGCTCGACGATATCGGCTGCAATATGGTGCGCTGCTGGGGCGGAAACGTCTACGAATCCGACACCTTTTACGATTTCTGCGACCGGCACGGCATCCTCGTGTGGCAGGATTTTTCGATGGGCTGCGCCTGCTATCCGAACGACGAGCGTTCCATGCGGCAGCTTGAGGAGGAAGCGGTCGTTCAGATCAGGCGTCTGCGCAATCACGCCTCCCTCGCGCTCTGGGCGGGCGACAACGAATGCGACGCCGCGGCGACCGGGTGGAACGGCGTCCGTATCGATCCCGGGCAGAATCTTCTGACCCGTCAGGTGCTGAAACGCGCCGTGATGACGTGGGACTACGCAAGATGCTATCTGCCGAGTTCCCCGTATATCAGCGAAAACGCTTACCGCGATCATCTTCCTTTGCAGGAGGACCATCTCTGGGGTCCGCGCGATTATTTCAAGGGCGATTATTACCGGAACGCAAGGTGTCATTTCGCGAGCGAAACGGGTTATCACGGATTCCCGTCGGTCGATTCGCTCCGGACGTTTCTGAAAGAACCCGAAAAACTGTTTGACGAAAACGGCAATACGACGAGGGAATACCTCGTTCACGCCGCCTGCATGGAGCCGAAGGAGGGCGCGCCCTACGCGTACCGCATCAGGCTGGCATACAAGCAGGTCGTCACGCTCTTCGGCAGCGCCGAGCCCGGGCTTGAGGATTTCGTCCGGCAGAGTCAGATCTCGCAGGCGGAGGCGAAGAAATATTTCATCGAGCGCTTCCGTATCGGGAAATGGAGAAGAACGGGCATCATCTGGTGGAACCTCCTTGACGGATGGCCTCAGGTCTCCGACGCGGTCGTGGACTACTATTACCGGAAGAAGCTGGCGTATTCCTACATCAAGCGTTCGCAGAGCCCCGTTTGTCTGATGTTTGACGAGCCGGAGGAGAGCGGTACGTTAATTGCACTCCACGCGGTGAATGATACGCCGGCTGATAGGGATATTTCGTATCGCGTGACCGATCTGACTACGGGAAGAGTCGTATCGGAAGGTACTGCCGTCGCAAAAGCAGACGAATCGGTAATTCTTGATAAAGTGATTATCGAAAAAGGAGAAAAGCATTTCTACTTCATCGAGTGGACGCTGGACGGCATAAAGCATACCAACCACTATATGACGAATATCCGCGATATCGACTTTTCCGAGTATTTGGCTTATATCGGAAAATGCGGCTACGACGAATTTGAAGGTTTCTGATATGAAAAAAGAGTATCTTGCGGGATTTGACGTCGGCGGCACGAAATGCGCCGTCACGCTCGCGGAATCCGCGGCGGACAAGCCCGTCATTCTGAAAAAAGTGAAATTTCCGACCGCAAAGAACGCGCCGATGACCGTCCTTTCGGATTTTCTGACCGCGTTCGACGGAGTTCTTGCCGAAACGGGTCTGACCTACGCCGATATCGCCGGCATCGGGATCAGCTGCGGCGGTCCGCTTGACGCCGGGCGCGGGATCGTGCTTTCCCCTCCCAATCTGCCGGGATGGGACGAAATCGAGATCTGCCGGTTCTTCACCGAAAAGACCGGGATCGGATGCCGCCTCCAGAACGACGCGAACGCCTGCGCGGTCGCGGAATGGCGCTACGGGGCGGGGAAGGGATACCGGGATATGGTGTTCCTGACCTTCGGCACCGGGCTCGGCGCGGGGCTGATCCTCGACGGGCGGCTATACCGCGGACACACCGATATGGCGGGCGAGATCGGGCACGTCAGGCTCGAAAAGGACGGTCCGGTCGGCTACGGAAAGGCAGGCTCCTGCGAGGGCTTCTGCTCCGGCGGCGGGATCGCGCAGCTCGGCGTCCGCGCGATGCTTGCGGGTCCTCCCGACAGCGCGCTTTTCCGGGCGTGCGGAGGCGATCCCGAAAAGGTGACCGCCAAGATTATCGGCGACCTCGCCGAAGCGGGCGACGGGATCTGCATCGGCATTTACCGGGAATGCGCCGAGAAGCTCGGCAGGACCGCCGCGATCTTATGCGACGTGGTCAATCCCGAAGCGATCGTGATCGGCGGGATCTATATGCGGAGCGACGGTCTTCTGACCGCCGGCATCCTCGAAACGATGGAAAAAGAAGCGCTCTGCCCCTGCAGGATCCTGAAAGCCGGGCTCGGCGAAAACGTCGGGGATTACGCGGCGCTCTCGATCGCCGACGGCAACTATTGAGGGAGGTTACGGATATGGATATGGAACGGTTACTGACAAATTATCCGGCGCTTGATACCTGTCGGGAAAGCATCGAAAAAACCTACGCGGTTCTGGAGGAATCGTTTGAAAACGGCGGAAAGCTGCTTCTCTGCGGCAACGGCGGAAGCGCCGCCGACTGCGAGCATATCGTGGGCGAGCTGATGAAATCCTTCCTTCTGAAGCGTCCGATGACCGGGGATATGGCACTTCGGTTTGCTTCCTTCGGGGAGGACGGTGCGGCATTATTCCAAAAGCTCGAACGGGGTCTTCCCGCGATCTCGCTCTGCGGACATTCCTCGCTTTCCACCGCGTTCGGAAACGACAAGGACGCGTCGATGACCTTTGCGCAGCAGGTCTTCGGCTACGGCAGAGCGGGCGACGTTCTGCTTGCGCTCAGCACCTCCGGGAACTCGAAAAACTGCGTTTACGCCGCCGAAACGGCAAAAGCACTCGGAATGAAGGTCGTTTCGATCACGGGAGAGGGCGGCGGAAGGCTGTCGCGGCTCTCCGACGTCGTTATTGCCCTGCCCGAAACGGAGACCTTCCGCGTGCAGGAGCTGACTCTCCCGGTTTACCACTGGCTCTGTGCCGCGCTTGAAAAGCGGTTCTTTGCATAACAATTCCAATAATAAAATGAAAGCAAAATCAATAAGCAGAAAGGATAATCCCATGAAAAAGATGAAAATCGCGGCGTTTCTCCTTGCGCTCCTGATGATTTTCGGTACGCTTGCCGCCTGCGCCGAAACGGGCGATACGAAAGAAACGCTCCCTGCCGGCAGCGATCCCGCTCAGACCGAGAAGGACGACTCGAAGCCGGACCTCCCCCCGATGACCTTCGACGGCTACACCTTCGGTATGGTCCACTGGTATCTCGCCAAGTGGGGGATGCACAGCATTGACCTCTACGCGGAGGATCTGACCTCCGACCCGATCAACGACGCGGTCTATACCCGCAACACGCGTCTTTCGGAATCGCTTGACATTTCGTTTGAATTTGAAGAGGTCCCGCAGAACGAGATCAATCAGGTCATCCGTCAGGCGATCCGCTCGAACGACGACTTTTACGATCTCTACTATGTCCGTCTGTACGACGTTTCCGGCGTTCTGCTGGAGGGCTCCTTCCTCGACTTCAACTACGACATTCCCTATATCAACCTTGACAAGCCCTATTGGGATCAGAGCATCCGTCAGCAGATCTCCATCAACGATCACCTCTTCATGACCGCCTGCGATATCAACGTCATTGATAAGACCGCGACCGACGGTATCCTCTTCAACAAGCAGATCGCGCGCGACTATGAGATGCCGGATTTCTACGACATGGTCAAAAAGGGCGAATGGACGCTGGATGAATTCCACAAGCAGATGACCTCCTTCGACGGCGACCGCGACGGCGACGGCAAGCTCGATCCCAACGTCGACGTTCTCGGCTATCTCGGGCAGAACGACGTCTTACTCAGCACCTTCTACGGCGGCGGCGGACATTTCACCGTCAAGGACCAGTACGACCTCCCCGTGTTTGATTTCAACACCGAAGAAAACATCGACCTCGTCACCCGTATCCTCGATATGATGTACGAGCCCTCCTTTGCAAACGCCCACGTTGACGGCAACCCGCTCAACGCCGCCTTCCGCGCCGGCAACGGTCTCTTCTACTGGACCCGTCTGGACGGCGTCGTCTCCCTCCGTACCGATGAAAACATCGACTTCGGCGTCCTTCCTACCCCGAAGAACGACGAACTGCAGGAAAACTACATCGCCATGATCTCCCAGTACAACACCGGTCTGCCGAGCATCCTCACCTGCGAAAGCGACGTGGAGACCGTCGGCTACATCATGGAAGCGATGGCGGGCGCGTCCGCGGATCTGCAGAACGCGTATTACGACGTTACGCTGAAGACCAAATCCGCCCGTGACGACGAATCGCAGGATATGCTCGACATCATCTTTGCGCACCGCGTTCTCGATATCGGCGAGCTCTGCCAGTTCGGCAACTTCCCCGCGACCTTCCTGTCCTTCCCGACCGAGGTCGGCGGCTACGGCATCGTTTCCAAGTATGAGAGCGCCGAAAAGTCGATCGAAGACGGCATTGAAGCGTTTTTGGAAGCCGTTGACAAGATCGACGAGCTGAGAAATCAGTGATCCGCGAGTCAGCTTTCCCGGAAAACCGTTTCCGTTCCCCGCGTTCATTACGGGGGAATTCCTTATTCACAGAATGGGATTGAGATCATTACGGCTATTCCTCTGCAGCGGCGGATTTTCTTCGGACCTTTGCTTCGCTTTGCGAAAAGAAGCCCCAAAACCAAATTGAAATAATCGCTTTCGGAAAGGAATCATTATGGAACCGAAAAAAATCATTTTCGATACCGACCTCGGTCTTGACTGCGACGACGTCATCGCGCTCGACCTTCTGCTCTCCGCGGCAAAAGCGGGGGAATGTGACCTGATCGGGGTCACCTATTCGTATTTATGCCGCGACGCCTGCGGATGTATTTACGAGCTCCTTCGTCAGCACGGTTTTGAATCCGTTCCGATGGGACGCCTGCCGATCCCCGCGGGGCGGAAGGAATACCGCGGGACCTATTCTCCCCACGCGGTCGCAAAGTTCGGCAGGGAAGACACGCCCACCTACGATACCGTACCGGACGCCGTTCCGGTCCTGCGCCGTCTTCTTTCGGAAAACGAACACGTGACCCTCGCCGTTGTCGGTTCCATGATGAATATCGCGGCGCTGATCGCAAGCGGCCCCGACGATATCTCTCCCCTCGGCGGCAAGGAGCTGATGAAGCGCTCCGTGGACGAGATCGCCGTGATGGGATGCAATTTCTCCCATCTGAACGCCTTCAATCCGCAGCCTCAGGCGATCGCTCCGGACGGCTCGGTGAAGCCCGTCTGGGAGTGGAACATCTACGCCGATATCCCGACGGCACGGTATATGTTCGACGAATGCCCGGTCCCGCTCGTAAGCTGTCCCTTTGAGCTCGGCTACAATCTCTTCTCCGGTCAGCCGATCTACGACGCCGGAAAGGGCGCCACTCCCGATTCCTACTGCATGGAGGTCTATCACTGCAACGTGCACGGACACCATTCGTGGGATCCCGCGACCGCATTCTACGCCGTTTACGGCACCCGCCCTTATTTTTGGAAGACGATGCCCGGCAGGATCACGATCGACGCCGGGGGCGTCGCGTATTTCACCCCCTCGCCCGACGGTCTGCACAGCATCATCGAATGTTACGATGCCCGCGATCAGCTCGCCGCCGCGATCGACGAAAAGCTGAAGCGCCTTTTCGTATAAGGGACGCGGGGACGCGATGTTCTTTCTCTGAGAGAAAGAACCAAAGAGGCATAAGGGGCAGTTATTGTTTTGGGTCTTTACCCTTTGAGGATCGAAACCGGCAGGATTGATTAGGCGTAAGGTACCTGAACAACCCCGGCAAGTATATTTCAGTTTTTTACAGGAGGACACGATATGAACCGCACGTCCATTTCAACGCGCGTTCTCGCTCTGCTTTTTGCGCTGCTTCTGGTGCTTCCCGCGCTGAGCGGCTGCAATAACGAAAAGAATCCCGGCAGTGATACGACGGAGGAGACCGTTCCGGAAAAGAACGAGCCCTTCCTCTTCGGCGACGGCATCGCGGTCGTAAGAGGCGACAGCTCCACCGCCGGCGAGACCTCCGCCGCGGAAAGACTGACCGCAGGGATCGAGGAAAAGACCGGTACCGCGCTGAAGCTCAAGACCGACCGCCTCAAGGCGGGCACCGTATCGACCGCGCAGGAGATCCTCGTCGGCAATACGAACCGTCCCGAAGCAGAGGGGCTGAAGGCAGGAGGCATCGGGGATTATCTCATCCGCCTCGTCGGCAACAAGCTCGTCATTCTCGGCTCGGACGATGAAACGCTCATGCTCGGCGTGGAGCGGTTTCTGAAGGACTTCGTGACTGCCGACGGCTTCGCCTTTACCGATACGCTTGACGTGTATTACGACGACAGCGAATTGATTTACGTGCCCGACGAGATGAAGGGCACGCTGGACGTGGATTTCGGCGAGGTCATCAACCCCGATATCATCGGCGGCGGCGTCAACTTTGACTTCTCCTCCTACGTCTTCATCAACCTGACCAACGGCGGAGAATGGGGCACGGGTCCTCTCCGCAGCCAGCACATTCCTTTTTCTCACAGCAAAAAGGTCGCCGACTCGCTTTGGGAGGACTATTTCGATCTGATCGACCAGACCGGGATGCAGTACGTCCGTCTGAACGTTTCCTTCACGATGTGGGAGCCGGTCAACGACAACGACGATCCGTTCGATACCGATTTTGACAGCGGATTCATTTTCTCTCCGCATTTTTCGGAGCGTCCCGACGCCGTCGGGAAATCGGACGGTTTCCCGGCTCTGAACTACGCCTATCTCGACGCCTTCTACCGCCTGCTCGATCATTTCGAGGAGCGCGGGCTGTTCGTCATCCTCGCCAACTGGGATAACGGCTCCGAGGCGCTCGGCTTCTGCCCCGACAAAAAGAACTGGCTCGCCTCGGTCGACGCTTCCGGCAACCAGCTCGGAAGAGGAAACAATCTCAACGTAAAGGACCTCGACGAGTACGCCGAGACCTTCGCCGCGATGATGTATCATCTGGTCGAGGAAAAAGGCTACACCTGTGTCAAGGGCTTCTCCTTCTACAACGAGCCCGAAAATCTCAGCAAGGCTCCCACCGTTCTCGCGGAGGTCTACAACAAATTCGGCGAGCATCTCGACCGTCTCGGGATCCGTGACGAGGTCATGATCCAGGCGTTCGACGGCAGCATCACCTGGATGGCTGTCGACGGCGGCAGGGCTGACCGCATCACGCAGATGGAAAAAACCTGCGGCGATAATATGGACCTCTATTCCCTCCACTGGTATCTTTCCACCATTGAATCCGGAGAAATGGTCGGATCGAATGACGTGCGCGGCGTCATTTCCGGGCACCTGATCCCCGAGGTCGAACGTCTGCTTGGGCAGGCGGGAGACAAACCTCTCGTGCTCGGCGAGCTCGGCACCTTTGCTTTCCAGCAGGGCGACGGTCCCGACGGCAGAGCGATCAAGGATTACCGCACCCGTCTCTTTGCCGCGGAAGCAGCGATCGAGATCTTCAATGCCGGCGTCAAGGGTTACGGCCTCTGGATCTACAACTGCTACTATCACTCCTATCACACGATGCTCGACTTTGATCCGAAGGATCCCCAGCGCATCGTTCCCGACAAGCAGTATTTCTACCCCTCCGCGCTGATCATGAAATACCTCCCCGGCGGCACCGACATCGTTGAGTCTGCGGTGACCGGCTGTGAGGATTCCTACAAGCACGTCTGGGCGTGCGCAGGCGTCCGTCCCGACGGCGGCAAGTCCATCCTGCTTGTCAACGACGGTGACGACGCGGCTGAGATCACGCTTCCCGGAGGCGTGACCTATCAGTGCTTTACCGTCGATCCCGAGCACACCGACAAGATCTACGAGGAAGGAACCGTAACGGACACCCTCGTGATGCGTCCCGACTCCATCGTCGTTCTGACCGACAAACCGTTCTGAACCCTGTCAGAACGAAGCCCCGGCATCTGAATACTGAAAATATGGAAAATTCCATATAAATAAAAAGAAAGGAAAAAACACCATGAAAAAACTCGCACTTATCCTCGCACTTATCACTGTCATCGCTGCCTGTGTCATCCCGGTCAGCGCTGACGAAGGCAAGGTCGTCCAGGTCTGCACCTTTGACACCGCAGTCTTCAACGGCGGTTCTCTTGACGAAGAGAATCAGTTTGAGGGCACCGGCTGCCACACCTTCAAAATCGGCGGCAACAACCCCGACGTCTTCGAGGCACATTTCGACGCCGTTGACGTTTCCGGCTGCGACTACGTCGCATTCTGGTTCTTCGTCTCCGACGCCTCCAAGCTCGAAAAGATGGGCTCCGGCCAGCTCGAGTTCACCTCCAGCGGCAGAAGTGACCAGAAAGAAGCTTACTGGTACCTCAACGGCGCTTTCGGCACGAACTTTATGCCCGAAGGCCCGAAGGACGGCTGGAACCTCGTCCGTATGCCCATCAAGACTCCCGACAAATTCACCAACGGTGAGCCTGACTGGACCAACTTCAACTTCTTCCGTATGTATTTCAACGCTTCCGAGATGAAGGACGTTATCATCAGATATGACGATATGTTCGCTTACACTGAGGGCGCTGACATTTCCGCTCACATGAAGAAGGCTGAGGCTGCTACCGAAGCACCTGCAACCGATGCTCCTGTCACCCCCGTCGTTGATCCCACCACCTTCGACGCCGCTTCTTCCATCGCTGTCGTCGCTGTCGCCGCTATGGGCGTCGTCCTCGTCGCATCCAAGAAGAGACATTGAGTTTCCGATCCGGAAGGATCAATGATTCATCCATGAAGAAAACAGCCCCGCTTTCGGCGGGGCTGTTTTCATTTCGACATTTCCGTTATCCGCGTTCTGCCCCGGCTCCCGAAGACTGCCTTTTTTTCCATTCGCCGGGCGGGCAGCCCTCGGTGCGGGAGAACACCGCGATGAAATAATTGTAATCGTCGTAGCCGCAATGCTGTGCGATCTGCGCGAGAGAGATCTGATCCGGGTCGAGGAGCATCGCCTTTGCCTTTTCCATGCGGAGCGTGCGGACGTGCTCCGCGATCCCGCAGCCGTACAGCTCTTTGGAGAGCTTATAGAGCTGGGTCTTGCCGATCCCGAGCGTTTTGGAAAGCTGTTTCGCGTTCAGATCCTCGGTAAAGTGCTTCGACAGATAATCGTCGAGCCGGACGGAAACGCGGTCGGGCCGGAGCGCGACCATCCGCTCCATCACGAGATAGGAAGCGACCGCAAGCATGATGTGCGTGGAAGAGCGGATATACTCCTGCGTGACGAGCGGCTTTTCCAGAACGGCTTCGTAAAGCGCCTTTTTGTCAACGGGGAAGGAAGCGCACAGCTTTTCGATCTCCGCCCAGCCGGTCTTGTGATCCGGATAGGAAAACGCCTGCCCGAAATACAGATAGCCGAGCAGCTTCCCGTCGACGATCAGGGGCGTCACCGCTTCGGTCAGCCCCGCGTGGCAGCGGTACATCTGCGTCCTGTGCTGTCCCGCGGCGCGGTCGCACGCCTCTTTATCGCAGGAGGCGCAGGCGATGCGCCCGGGCTCGGTGCGGCGGATGATCCGACAGAAGGGAGAGAGCTCCTCCGGATAGGAAACGAGCTCGTTGCGGTCGGTATCAATGACCGTGATGCGGATCTTCGTGATCTCGTAAAAGTCCTTCAGGATCTCGCGCAGTTTTTTGGTGTCGAATACCGAAATCATACCGTTTTCTCCTTTGCGTCCGTTCTATTAGAATTCTATCACATTTGCGGACGATTTTCAAGTAAAACGAACGAAAATCTATATAAAAACCGCAAAGATCATTATATAATAATAATGGAAAACTGTAAAGAAACAGAAAGGGACTCCTATGAAACGCTATCTCGCATTGCTGCTTACGGTGCTGACGCTTTTCGGAGCGTTCGGTGCTTCGTTCCCCGCGCTTTCGGTCAGTGCCGCGGGCGACAGGGAATACTTCTTCGATTTTGAAAAATACTCGGTCGGCGCCCAGCTCTCCGGGGGTGAGCTTGTCCCGAGCGGATTTTTCCATCAGGTCGATCAGGACATGATCGGGAATAACGGAAGGGTGTACTATCTTGCCAGCAGAGCCGGCAGAGGCGACACCCAGCTGACGCTGAAGACCGACTACGCCGAAAAGCTGATCGAATTCGATTATCTCTATTCCGGAGACTTCGATAAGATCGGCGGCTTCTACACCGCAGCGTATCAGAACGGAAACGATGCCGTTTATACGATCTTCTCCCCGGTTTACCATTTTCAGGTGAAAGATTCCAAGGCGACCAATTCCGTCCTCGGCGACAGCGGTATGATGATGGAAGAGGTTAACGTCTGGTACAAGGCAAAGATCGCTTTTGCGGGCGCTACCGCATACGCGAAGACCTGGAAAGCGGGGGAGGACGAGCCCGCCGTCTGGAACGTCACGGGCACGACCACGCTTCCGATCAAGGACGAAGGCAGTGTCTTCGTCATTCAGTTCGCGGGCTGCGGTGCCGACAACGGCAACGCTTACGTTGACAACATTCACGTCTGCCCGATGAACGACGAGATCAGAAAAGATATTTCCTCTACCGCCGAGCTCTGCACCGTTTCTCTTGCGGTGAACGATCCCCGGAAGGGCACCGTGACCGGCGACGGGCAGTATCCGGAGGGCAATACCGTTTCGGTCACCGCGGTCCCGAACGACGGTTCTCTCTTTCTGAACTGGACCGACACCGACGGCAAGGTGGTTTCGGACGAGCTGACCTACCGCTTTGAGCTGACCGCCGATACGGTGCTTCAGGCGAACTTCACGGATATGCCGGTCGAACTCCGTTCCTTTATGGCGGAGGGTCTGACGACCGCCGCAGAGATCGACAACGACAAAAAGACGGTCTCTCTCCGTTTCGCCTCCGACGTCGATCTGAAAAATGTTTATCCTTATTTCTATATCGACGGAGTGAGCGAGACCGAATCGGCTTCCTTTGCCGGAATGGACCTTTCCTCCGGCAAGGCGACGGTCGGCAGCGGCGATAACGTATGGACGGTCACCGCCGTGCAGAACAAGGTCATGAAGACCTTCTACGTCAACGGCAAAAAAGGAAACGACAGTAACGACGGTCTTTCCGCAGAAAAAGCCTTCGCCACCCTCGGAAAAGCGAAGGAAGCGGTCGCCGCGATCGGAAGCTGGAGCGGAGACGTCGTGGTCAGCATTGCCGCCGGCAATTACCTGATCGACGAAACGCTTGCCTTTACCGCGGAGGATTCCGCGGAGCGCGGTTACGCCGTGATCTGGCAGGGTGCGACCGGCAACCCGAACGACGTCATTCTTTCGGGCGGTATGCACCTGAACGACGGTTGGAAAGAAACCAGGGAAGTCACGGTCGGCAAGGGGCTCAAGGCGTGGGAATACGACGCGAAGAACGTTCCCTTCTCCCGCGATCTCTACGTCAACGGCGCGCCCGCGCAGATCGCGCGCCTCGTCCTCGACGACAGCACCGCCGGCAACTGGGAAATGGCGGATATCGACGATCTGAAGATCGACACCTCCTTCGGCTACATCGCTTCCGGTTCGCTTGCAGGAATGTACGACTGGAGAAACGTGACCGACCTTGAATTCGAGTACGAGGTCGGCTGGACCTACTCCATCGTTCCCGTTGAATACGTGGAAGAAAGCGGCAGCGGCTCCAAGATCACGATGAAGAAGTCCGCCTTCGACGCCGCGCTGAAAAAGGGCGGCGTGCAGATCACCGACCCGAACGCCATTCTCTTCTGCTTCGAGGGACTCGACGAAAAGAACGAATGGTACTACGACCGCGACGAGGAAAAGCTCTACTATATCACCGCGGAAAGCGAAGACCCCAACACGATGGATATCGTCATCCCGACGATCGACCGTCTGATCTCGGTCAAAGGCGAGGACGAGGACCGCGTTTACGGCTTCACCCTCAAGGACCTCCGCTTTGAATACACCGCTTACCTCCGTCCGCACACCTACGGGCAGGCGGAGATCCAGGCGTGCTACATCCAGAACACCGACGCGCTGAAATGGAAGAAATTCATTCAGCACGACTCCTATCTGAAAACCGACGGCGGCATCACCGTCGCCTACGCCGAGGGCGCCCGCGTCGCGCACTGCGTCTTCACCTGTATGTCCGCTTCCGCCTTCGACTACGAGATCGGCTGCGTCGGCTGTCAGTTCGTCCGCAATACGATCAAAAACGTCGGCGCGAACGGCATCTCGGTCGGCGGCGTTTCGATCCGTGACGCCCAGCCCTTCAGCGAAAAGGCTTACGTGGAAGGCGTCCTGACCGACGTTGAGCCCGATCCCGGCAGAGTCACGCAGTACACCCTCGTCTTCTCCAACGATATCGACGGCGTCGGTCTCCGGTTCAAGGGTGCGATCGCCATTTCGGTCGGACACGTTGCCGACGTTACGGTTTCCCACAACAGGATCACGAACACCTCCTATACCGGCATTTCGATCGGCTGGGGCTGGGGCGCGTTCGACGGCAACGGCAACTCCCGTAAGGGAAGCTACTACGACTTCCCGGAAACCGCTTCCGTACAGGCACGCTACGTCGTGACCTGTAACGATATCTCGAACGTCTGCCAGCGTCTTGCCGACGGCGGCACGATTTACTCCCTCAGCCTGATGCCCGGCAGCCGCATCGTCGGAAACCTGATGCACGATTCCCCGATCAAGTTCGGCGGCATCTACTTTGACGAAGGCTCGGGCGGATACGCGGAGATCAGAAACAACATCGTTTACAGCGTCTTCCAGAATTATTTCTACCATAAACCCGACGCGTTCTTCAACGGCAGAGAAGCCGCCTGCAACAAGCTGATGGACGAAGGGAACAACTTCCTCGGCGTCGCGCCGAAGAAGGGCTCCTCCGATCCCGTTTACAAGGCTGTCACCGAAAATGCAGGCTGTCTGAAGGATCAGCTTCCTCCCGAAATCACGAACGCGCCCGCGCACGAGCACGTCTACGGCGAATGGACGGTCGTGACCGCTCCCACCGAGACCGCGGCAGGTCTTGAAAAACGCGTCTGCGAATGCGGCGAGGAGGAGACCCGCGAGATTCCGAAGCTGAATCCCGGCGAGACCTATCCCGAAACCGCGGCGCCCGGCAGCGATACCGAAGCGGCAGGAGAAAACGAAAAGGGAAATACCGTCACCATCGCCGTCATCGGCTGCGCTTTCGCGGGTGCGGCAATCGGCGTCGTGTGCGCGCTTCTCTCAAAGAAAAAGAAAAAATAAACGTATTTCAGATAATACGAATATAAAGAAAGGAAAAACACCATGAAACACCTTCTCTCAGCACTCCTTACCCTCGCAGTGCTCCTCGCAGCTCTCACCGTTTCCGTTTCCGCCGCAGGCACCGAATTCAATTATGATATGGATTCCTCCGTACCTACGACCGGCGGTTTCTACGCGGTTGCAACCGACAGCGGCGATCCGACCTACGGCAAGGTCGTCTACCTTGCCAGCAGAGCGGGTCAGGGAGACTCCCAGATCACCGTTCAGACCGATTATGCCGAAAAGCTTGTCGAATTTGACTTCCTCTATTCCGGCGATTTCGGCACCTACGGCGGTCTCTACACCGCGATTTACCAGAACGGGGATGCTTCCGTTTACACGATCCTTTCCCCGATCTACAACTGCCAGATCAAGGATAACGCCAACCACGTCCTCGCGGATCACGCACCCGTTGCGACCGGGACCGACACCTGGTACAAGGCGAAGTTCATCTTTGAGAGCAACACCCTTTACGCGAAGGTCTGGGCGGCAGATGCCTCCGAGCCTGCCGAATGGACGGTCAGCGCGGCGGCTTCCATGACCGCGGCAGATGCCGGAAGCAGCGTCGTGATCCAGCTTGCCGGCGGCGGTGCGGGTACCGCGAACCTCTTCTTCGATAATCTCCACGTCGCGCCGATGACCGACGCGATCCGCGCGCAGGTCCATCCCGCCGCACCCGTGACCGATGCTCCCGCAACCGACGCTCCCGCGACCGACGCTCCCGTCAATCCCGTCGTTGATCCCATCACCTTCGACGCGGCTTCTTCCATCGCCGTCGCAGCCGTCGCCGCTATGGGCATCGTTCTCGTCGCTTCCAAAAAGAGACGTTAAAAGAAATACTTCCGGGAACTGACTTCCGGAAAAACGGGACGGGGCTGTTGCACATTAGTGCAACACCCCCGTCTCTTTTTCTTTCGCCGCAGTACCGGATTTTTCGCCCGGAAAAAGGGCGGGAACGGTCGGCGGTGTGAACGATTTCAAAGGAAAACGAACGAAAATCTATATAAAAAAGCCGCCGTTTACGTTATAATAAAACCGAATACCGAAAGAGAGGATCGCATGGACGGGGGAAAACGATATGATCTGTTTTGGCGTTGACGTCGGCGGAACGGGCTGCAAGTGCGCCGCTTTTTCCGCAGAGGGAGAGCAGCTTGCGGTCACGTTTGAGGAATATCCTCTGCCGCCCGGAGCGGTCGATCTGCCGACCGAGGTCCTGATCGGCTCGGTGTTCCGCGTGATCCGCGGCTGCGCCGACAAAATCGGAAACAAAAACGAGATCGCGGCGCTTGCCGTTTCCTCGTTCGGGGAGTCCTTCGCGGCGGTCGGAAAAGACGGGAAAGCGGTCGGGGATATCCGGATGTATTTCGGAAATACCGGAAACGGCGCCTTCGACGCGCTTGTGAACAAGGTCGGCGCGGAAAAGATCATGAGGATCTGCCGCGTCCTTCCCGATTCCTCCTATTCCCTTGCGGGAATGTCGGAAACGCTCCGGACGGCGGAAGGACCCGTATGGAAGTTTCTGTTCGTCGCGGGTTACGTCTGTTACCGTCTTTCGGGAAAAGCGGCGACCGACGTATCGCTTGCCTGCCGCAGTCTGCTCTACGACGTGGAAAAGGGCGAATGGTCGAAGGAACTGACCGCCGCCGCGGGGATTCCCCCGGAAATGCTTCCCGAGGTCACAGAAGCGGGAACGCCGCTCGGACCCGTTCTTCCGGAGCTTGCCCCGATCCTCGGTCTGCCCGGGACCGTACAGGTCGTGATCGGCTCGCACGATCAGATCGTGAACGCGCTCGGCGCGGGTGTGTGCGATCCGGGGGACGCCGTGGATACCTCGGGTACCTGCGAGTGTCTGACGCCGTTATTTGAGAAGATTCCGGCATCCCTTGCTTTTCAGAAGAACAATTTCGCCTGCGTGCCCTATCTGAAGACCGGCGGCTTCGTCACCTACGCCTACAATATTTCGGCGGGAAGCGTCATCCGTTGGTACCGCGACGCGATCGCGTACCACCTCGGCGGGGACGGCAGAAGCGTGTACGACGTGCTGAACGGGACCGCGCCGGAGGAACCGACCTCGCTGACCGTGCTGCCCTTCCTTCAGGGGATGGGCGGAACGCCCGACGTGGACCCGGAAGCGACCGGAACGGTGTTCGGACTGACCACGAAAACGCGGCTCCCCGAGCTTTACCGCGCCATTCTGGAGGGGATCACCTTCGAGATGCGGTACAATATGGAAAAGCTGGCGGAAAACGGCATCCGACCGGAGCGGCTTTTCGTCTGCGGCGGCGGTGCGCGCTCTTCGATATGGCTGCAGATCAAGGCGGATATCCTCGGGTGCGGGATCGTTCCCGTCCGTGCCGAGGAGACCGGCGCGATGGGAAGCGCCATTCTCGCTTTTGCCGCCGTGACCGGAAAAAGCCCCTTTGCGATCGCCCCGCGCTTCCGGAAATACGGCGAAGCGATCAGACCGGATCCCGGTCGTCGGGAAATCTATCATAAACGCTATGAGCTTTACAAGCGGCTCAGAGCCATTTACAAGGAGATATCATCATGTTAGTTACCTTCAATGAAATTCTCGCTCTCGCGGAAGAGAAAAAATGCGCGTACGGCGCCTTCAACACCCCGAACCTCGAGTGCATCGTTGCCGTCGTCCGCGCCGCCGAAAAGCTGAACGTCCCGGTGATGCTGACCCACGGCGAGCTCCACGAGCCGGTCGCGCCCCTTGAGATCATCGGGCCGATCATGGTGCAGGCGGCAAAGAGCGCAAAGGTGCCGGTCTGCGTCCATCTCGACCACTGCGAAACGCTGAGCTATATGGCAAGAGCGCTCGAGCTCGGCTTTACCGGCGTCATGTACGACGGCAGTACGCTTCCTTATGAGGAAAATCTGAAGAACACGATCACGGCTGTAAAGATGGCGCATCCCTACGGCGCGGGCGTGGAAGCCGAGCTCGGCGCGCTTGCTTCCCGTGAGGGCGGAAGCGCGAGCGCGAGCGGTCCGGTCTATACCGATCCCGACGAGGCGGTGAAATTCTGCGAGGCGACCGGCATCGACGCGCTTGCCCCCAGCTTCGGCACCGCGCACGGCATTTACCGTTCCAAGCCCGTGCTCGATCTGGAGCGCGTCCGCGTGATCGCCGAAAAGACCGGTCTGCCCCTCGTCATGCACGGCGGCAGCGGCGTCAGCGAGGACGACTACCGCAAGGGCATTTCCTACGGGCTCCGCAAGATCAATTATTTCAGCTATATGTCGAACGACGGCGTCAAGGCTGTCCGCGAGATGCTGAACACCCGCGAGGTCACCTTCTTCCACGAGCTTGCCTTCGAGGCAACGAACGCGATGGAAGCCAACGCGGAAAGAGCGATGCGCGTCTTTGCCGGACTGTAAAACAGACGGCTTCCCGCGCCGATTGCAGACAAGGAGGACCGGATGAAAAAGAATTATATGATCGGGAATACGCACTTCGATCCGGTGTGGCTCTGGACCTGGGACGAGGCGATGGCGTCGATCCGCGCGACCTTCCGTTCGGCACTGGACCGGATGAAGGAAACGCCGGAGTTTACCTATTCCTTTGCGACGCCTCCCGTTTTCGAGTGGATCAGAAACACCGATCCCGAACTCTTTGAAGAGATCAGGGAACGGGTAAAGGAAGGACGCTGGGATCTTTGCGAGGCGTGGTGGCTGCAGCCCGACTGCTGTTCGGCGAGCGGCGAAAGCTACGTCCGGCAGGGTCTTTACGGGCAGAAATACCTTTTTGATACCTTCGGCGTCCGCTCCGAATGCGTTTTCAACGTCGACAGCTTCGGGCACAGCCCGCAGCTTCCCCAGATCTTAAAAAAGAGCGGGGTTAAGTATTACTGCTTCGTCCGCCCGGAAAAGAAATATCTCCCTTTGGAAAAGGACTGCTTCCTCTGGAAAGGACTCGACGGCTCGACGGTTTCCGCCTGCCGTTCGGACGACGTGTACAGCAAGGAGCTTGAAAAGACGCTCGACCGTTCCGACGAAAAAGCCGAACAGGACAGCATGGTCGTCTTCGGCGTCACCGACCACGGCGGCGCTCCGACGAAAAAGGATATCGCGGTGATCGAGAGCCGGGAGAACGCGGTCTTTTCCACGGTAAAAAACTTCTTCCTGCATCAGCACCCCGGAACCACGGTGAAGGGCGAGCTGATGACCGGCGATTTCGGCGTTTTTGCCGATCATCCGGCGACGAAGCGGTATAACCGTATCGCGGAAAACGCCCTCCTGAACGCCGAGAAGGCACTCGTCTTCGCCGGGAGAAAGGACGGAAGACTTACCGGATGCTGGCAGGACGTGCTTTTCAATCAGTTCCACGATATCATGGGCGGCTCCTGCATTAAGGAAGCGTACGAGGATTCCCGTGATCTTTACGGCAGGGCGATCTCCACCGCGGACGAGATCATGAATTACGCCGTGCAGTCGGTCTGCCGCAAAATCGACACCGTCGGCAAAAACCCCGACACGGTGTGGAACCTCATCGTATGGAATTTCAACGGGGAGGCGTTTGACGGCTATCTCGAAAGTGAGCTCCAGTGGGCGCACGAGTTCGACTGGTACGACAAGGGGCTTGCGCTTGAGGATGAGACCGGAAAGCGCTATCCCTGCCAGATCATCGAGGCAAAAGCCGTGATCCCGAAGTTCCGTTCCCGCTTCGTCACGAAGCTCGACGTGCCCCCGTTCGGGTACAAAACCTATCGGGTGATACAGACGAACGAGGACGACCGGAAGGTCCCCTGCGGCTATCCTACGGTCGATAACGGGAAATACGTATTCGTATTTGACGAAAAGCGCGGCGGGATCGCGGAGATACGGGACGAAAACGGCGTTCCGATCGCAAAGGAACTGCTGAAGCCGGTGTTCCGGGAGGACCCCGGTGACACGTGGGCGTTCAATATCGAAAAATACGGGAGGATCCTGCCGGGAATGAAGCTGCGCGGGACGGAGATCCTCGAAAGCGGGGAGCTGCGCACGGTCATCCGCGAAAACTATAAATTCCGCGATTCCGTGATCGACCTGTATTACACGGTTTACGCGGGCGAACGGTATTTTGATCTGAAATACGTCGTCAACAGCAATGAAAAAGCGGTCGTCTTCAAGCTTGAAAGCCGGGTGAAGAACGGCAGACACCGCGTTTCCGTCCCCTACGGCAGTATCGAACGCGGGAAAACGGAAAGGGACGTCCCCCTCGGCGAGTGGCTGACGGCGGACGGCGTCACCTATCTGCCGGATTCCGCCTTTGCCTACAATCTTTGCGGCGGGAAGCTCGGCATCACGGTTTTCCGCAACGTGATCTGCGGCGACCTGCGGCTGGAAGAGCTGAAGGATTACGATTACGATATCCTTTCCCGCGGTGTCACGGAGGGGAAGCTCCGCGTGGATCTCGAAGGAACGACCGCAAAAAACGTGAGCGCGTTTCAGAATCCGCCCCATATCGTTATCGAGGCGAATCACGGCGGAACGCTTCCCCCGACCCGGTCTTACGCCGGGATCGACAGCGAAAACGTCGCGTTCACGGTCATCAAGGACAAGACCGACGGAGAGGGGACCGTCCTCCGCTTCGTGGAAACGGCGGGAAAAAAGACCGAAGCAAAGGTCACCTTCTTCGGGAACGTTTTCCCGATCCGCATGAAGCCCTACGAGATCAGAACGGTACTGATCGACGGGGAAACCGTAAAAGAAATCAACCTGATCGAACAATAAAAGGAGATAAACGATGAAGAGAAGCGAAATCAATCGGATCTTACGCGAAGCGGTCGCTTTTGCGAACGAGAAGCAGTTCTTACTGCCCCCGTACGCCTTCTGGGGCAAAAAGGAATGGGCGACCAAGGGCGCGGAATACGACGAGATCAAGGACAATATGCTGGGCTGGGATATCACCGATTTCGGCAGCGGCGACTACGACAAGGTCGGTCTTCTGATGTTCACCCTCCGCAACGGCAACTTCAACGACGACAGGTATATCAAGTCCTACTGCGAAAAGCTTCTGATCTCCAAGGTCGGGCAGATCACGCCCTTCCATTTCCATTTCAAAAAGATGGAAGACATTATCAACCGCGGCGGCGGTGTGCTTGCCATGCAGCTTTACAATTCCACGCCCGACGGCGAATTTGCGGATACCGACGTCATGGTCAGTCAGGACGGCAGAAACTATTACGTCAAGGCGGGCTCGATCATTAAGATCAAGCCGGGCGAGAGCGTGACCTATTATCCCGGCATCTACCATCAGTTCTGGGCGGAAGAAGCCCCGGTGCTGATCGGCGAGGTCTCCAAGGTCAACGACGACCGCGTCGACAACCGTTTTTACAGCGTCCCCGGCAGATTCCCCAAGATCGAAGAGGACGAGGAACCGCTGTATCTGATGCAGATGGACTATTCCGACATCAAGGTGGACTGGTGACAACAGATGAGAGTCAGAAGAGAAGACATCGAATGGGTCAGATTCAACAGCGTTGATACCGAAAAGCACGATCTTCCGCGCGTTCTGCTGATCGGCGATTCGATCACGGAAGGGTATTATCAGGCGGTGAAGGAGCGGCTGAAGGGGGAATTCTGCGTGGATTACCTCGCGCTCGCCTACTCGGTGGATATGCCGATCTTCCACAGACTGATCATGACCTTCGTGCGGGAAAACCGGTACGACGTGATCCATTTCAATCATGGGCACCATTGCGGCCACATGAAAACGCTTGATCTCTACCGCGAAAAGACGGTAGAGCTGTTAAAGAGGATCGGAACGGAGCGTATCGTCCTTGCGAACTGCACCGTTCTATACGAGCCGCGCTCGATGGAGCCCGATCACAACTGGATCACGCTGCTCCCGCAGATGAACGAAACGATCGCCGGGATCGCGGACGAGCTTTCGGTCCCGCTGAACGACCTTTACACCGTCAGCGCCGGGATCGGACCGGAGGGGATCCGGGAGGACGGCGGTCATTTCACCCCGATCGGCTACGCCGTCGTTGCCGACAGGGTCGCCTCGGTCCTCCGTGATTTTATCGCGAAGAAAAAATGAGCGGAATGAAAATGCAGAATCAAAAGGACCCGGATGAACCGGGTCCTTTGGTTTTTATTCGGTATCAGAGATATTGAACGGTGACGCGTCTGTCATCCGCTGCCGTGAACGCAGGGGGCGGTGCGCTTGTAACGGTGCCCGTGAAGGGCAGGACGCCGCCGATCCGTACGATGGCGATGTCCGGGGAACCGGGCGCTACGGGAGATTCGACCTGCGTATGGGAATCCACGTAAATCCGACCGCTGATGTACGGGCAGTTCTCAAACGAACACGTTCCTATATAGTCAGTACCGAGCTCGACGAGCAGATTCGGCCGCACCGGATAATTTGCATGGATGCCGAGCTGATAATTGACGGAATAGCAGTTTTTGAATGCCCTGTCTCCCAGATACTTGAGCGTATGGGGGATCGTAAGATCAAGCTTGAATCCGGTACAGTTGGCGAACGCATAATCTTCGATCTCGCGGATGCCGAGTTCGGGCACTTCAAAGTATCTTCCGTTACCGTCCCGTTCCATGTGTGCCTCGCGGACCCGGAAAACGACGCCGTCAAGCCCTGTGCAGTTTTCAAATGCCGAGAGGGAGATGAGACCGACGCTCGGAGGGATGACAAGCTGACCGTCAAGCCCCGAGCAGTTCATGAACGCTTCATCCCAAATCTCCATGCCGTAACTGCAGCCGGAGGACGTCTGATTGCGTCTGATGCCTGCCGGCACGTCAGCGATGACGAGCTCCTCGAGCGACGTGCAGTTTTTGAACGCTCTTTCTCCAATTATTTCTACCGTCTGTGGGATGAAAAGCTGCCCTCTGAGCGAGGTGCAGTCCATAAACGCCTCTAAATTGATTTTTTGCAGACCGAACGCGGGTCCGTTTCCGTTCACGTCAAGGATGGGCTCTTCGTCTGCGAACGTCACCGTTTCGAGGGCGGAGCAGCCCTTGAACGCATAAGCGCAGATCTTTCTGATCGATCCGGGAATAAACACTTCTTCTCTGAGCTGCTTGCAGTCCATAAACGTACCGTATTCTATTTCCGAGAGGGAATACGGAAGCCGCAGCCCGGTGATCTTGCTCGCGTGGAAGGAATGATATGCGAGAGTCGTCAGGGTTTCGGGAAGAACGAGGTATCCGGTCACCGAGCTGGAGGCAAAGGCCCAAGGACCGATGAATTCCGTTCCGTACGGGATCACGAGCTCGTTCGTTATCTTGGCCGTTTGCTCAAACGCATAGGAGTCGATCTTCTTGATGGTCGAAGGCAGGGTCAGAGAGGTAAGAGCCGTGCTTGCAAACGCGTATTCTCCGATGTACGTCACGCCCTCGGGGATCAGCACGCTGCGGATGGCGCTCTTGTAAAAGGCGTAGTTCGTGATCGAGGTTATGGTACCGTCGTTCGGGATCTCGCTGATCTTGCAGCCCTTCATCACGACCCCGCCGACTTTTCTGATGATGCAGTTTCCCCACGAATAGTAGAATCTGTTTCTTTCATCGACCTTGACCGAAGCGCAGTCGTCCACCTCGACGAACGCCGCAATTGCGACCTCTCTGACGTTCGCGCCGATCATAATATCGGGAAGCGGGCACGCTTCAAAGGCATGTTCGCCGATTTTCATCGGCAGCGCGTTCTGCCATCCGTTATCCTGCGTTATGGAAGTGACAAAACGAAGGCTCGGACAATAAGTGAAAGCCCGGTTGTCGATATGCGTAAGGGTACAGGGCAGATGGACCTCGGTCAGAGATCTGACGTAGGAAGAGAAAGCGCTGCCCCCGATCCCGGTTATCCCGGGTGCGATAACGACGCCCTTTACACCGGAAGTGTATTCGCTCTGCCACACACCCCGGGGGTTGTTCAGGCTTCTGCTCAGTGCCGTGTTCGGGTTGATACTGCCGCTTCCCTCGAACAGAAGCAGGTACACGGGGCGCGCAATGTAAGCAGCGTCGAGTCTCCCGATCCGGACGAGATGACATATCACGGAATCGGTTCCTCCCCCGGAATAATCCATGTGCGGCGGGGGATCGTCGCTCCTCAAGATCATGTGACCTTCGGCAAGTGCACGGAGCATTTCGTCACGCGCGTAGTGGCTCTCCAGCTCTTCCGTAAGGTACTTATGCCGGGAGGAGTCGCTGCCCATGAAGTTATATACCGTCTGTGCGTATATTGCGATGTCACCGTATCCCCGGGAACGGGTTCTGAATTCAAAGTTCGGATTGAGATTGTATATGCGGTCGATGCCTAAGCTGCCGCGGAAAGCACAGTCTTCGATCTCTTCGATACAACCGGGGAAGATCAGACCGCTGTATTCGCCGGCGCAGTCGACGACCTGATTTCCGGTATAGGAATACGCGCCGATGACGAGGACGGAGCCGTCGGAGGGGATGCCGCATCGGTTCGCCGCAAGAACGAGTCTTTTCCCGGATTCCTCGATCAGATAAAGCTTGTTGTCGGAGAACACTTCGTTGGGTCTTTCGACAACGATCCGGTCAAAGGTAAAGCCCGAGTTACGGAAGGCTTCCGCGTCGACGCAGGTGATATCTTTGTCCAGAAGCAGGACCTTTCTCGCGTCGCGGCGGAAAAGTCCGGAGGTCGGTTCGGAGAAGACGCGGTCGGCGGAGCCGCTTCCCTCGAAACGGATGAGACCGCTGCTCCAACAGGTGACGGTCACGTCATCACCCGCGCTGCCGACTGCCGTGATATCCTCGTCGCGGTAGATATCGTCGCAGTAATAGGCGATACAACCGTTTTCCTTGCTTCCGGGAACGAATTCCATGCTGCCGTGGTTGATCAGCAGCGTATTGTCGGTGCAGCCCGCAAACGCGTTCGATCCGATAACGATATCGTCGGCGTACACCTCCGTGAATTGGAGGTTAGCACAGTTTAAGAAGGCAGAGCTTTCAATCCTTGTGACTCCCTTGGGGATCACGAGACCCCCGTTCAGATGGCTCATATCACTGAAAGCGTTCGACTTGATCGTACTGAGGGAATCGGGGAAGAGGAGCTCTTCGGCGCAGCAGCCGGAGAAGCCGTTGGCTGCAATCGTCGTGATCCCTTCCTCAAAGACGATCTTTCTGGCGGTGGTGCGAAAATAAGGACTGGTGGAATTACGAGACGCGCTTCCGAAGCCGCGAACGAAGGCCGCTCCGTCGTTCCATACGCAGACGTAGGAGGTGCCGTAGTTGGTGCGCACAACAATATCACTGGTGACGTTGTCTGCGTTGCGCGCGTTGTGGATAATCATCGGCAGCACGTGATCGTAAGAGTTATTGGGGTTTACGAAATCGTCCTGATCCAGAGTGATTATGCTGCATTCGTTATATACCGTTTTCAGATTGCTGCACTGGTTGAAAGCATCGATCAACAGACCTTCGCCCGGGCTGAAGAGCAGGGTATCCGGCAGGACGAGGGTATGTATGCTCCGACAGCCGTAGAAGGCAGAGGGTCTGATCGTCTCCACTCCGGTGGGGATCAGCAGATAGCCGTTCTGGAATTCGCAGCGGCTTTCATAAAAGGCACCGCTGTCGATGACCTTTATCGTACCGTCGTTCGGAATGCGGCAGTGGTTTGAGCCTAATATCAGGGTGTTTCTGCCGGCGGCGGTTCTGTCACGCTGAACAAGGCACCCCGTTTGGGAATAGTACCACCGGTTGTCGGGATCGACCGTTATCGTTTCAAGAGACGGCAGTCCAAAAAACGTGCTGGATCCGATCTCCTCTACGCTTTCCGGAACGGAAATATCCGTTAACGCTGTGAATTTAAGAAAATTTTCATTTTTGAGCTTTTTGACGCCTTCTCCGATGATCAGGTGCTCGACCTCATCGCGGATCGACCGGAAGCATTCACCTTGCAGCATCTCACCGCTTGCGCGTCCCGGTGTGCCTGCCGGAGCCTCGTAAGCAATGCTCAGCGTGTGCGTCGTCCGGTCGTATTCGTAATACACGTCGGTACCGCAGGAACCGCGCAGAGTCTCCGCGGATACCGTGCCCGCAAAGGCGCACGTCAATATCAGCAGCAGCGCTGCCGTAATGACCGCCGTGAAGATTTTGTTTCTCTTTCTCATGACTGCCCTCCATGATTATTTGGTTGCCATGATTATAACATAGCTTCGCCGCGTTTTCAATATCTTTATGGAAAAATGCGGCAATGCGGCGTCAGGTCTCTTTTTTGCCCGCTTTCTTCGTAATGACGAAAGCGAGAACGCCGATCCCGATTCCGACGATGGGAGCTATGACGATTACCGGATCCACGCCGCCGGTCTTCTTTTGCACGTCGGTTGTTTCGGCACTCGCGCTGTCGGCAGTATCTGCTTCCTCCGTACTGACGTACGGATGATAGGACGCCGCGTCCGCGCCGAAGGTGATCTCGTCCAGATAAAGCGTTCCGCGTGCCCCGGGATCGGTTTCAAACACGAAGCCGATATCCTTTACGGGATTCCGCTCTCCGACGCCGCTCAGATCGACGTTGACCGCCGTCCATTCGGAGCCGAGCTTTTCGTTGACCGCGATTTCGCCGTCATTGATCCGGACCGCTTTCAGGGAGACGGTGCCGTCTGCCTTCAGGTACAGACGGAGCGCTTTGCAATTTGAAAAATCGGCGTCGTAGTCCACAGCCGTTCCGGAAACGGAAACGTTCGGGCAAAGCGTTACGAGCCCCTCCCCGTCGGAATGATAGTCAAGCTTCAGGGATGCCGTTCCGGCAACCTTATCCGTTTCGCTGAAGGAGATCACGCCGTCCTCGGTTTCCCACGCCGGGCAATATTCCGCCTGACCCTGCGGGAAGCCGCGCCAGATCGTTTCCCCGTCGCAGTACGTCCACTCGCAGGAGTGGAAGAAGCGCGGCGCCGTGACGTTTGGCGTCCGGAAGGGAACGACCGGGAAAAGGACCTCGTTTCCGTCCGTGCCGTAAAGATTTGCCGCCATATTATAGGTCGTGTAGGCGTAGGACGCGCCGACCGGGTTTTCAATATAGTCGCTCGTTACCCTTACCGTATCGCCGGAAAGGATCACCGCGTCCGCCGGATAGAACACGCCGTCCGCCGCGCAGACGCAGAATCCGCGCACGGTATCCGTCCCTGCCGTTTTCAGACCGTCGCCGACGTGATCGAACGTCAGATAGACCGCGCCGTTTTTCGCCTCAAAGGATTTCATGACCGGAGCGGTGCTTTCGTGATCGGCGCCGTACAGGAGCGCCGACGCGGAGGCGGCAAGCCGCTTTCCGAGCGCTTCCTTGTGTGCGGGGTGTACCGCGCCGTCCGGCGCAAACTGCGCTTCCGTTTTGTATTCGAGCGGGAGATCGTAGACCGTGACCTCCGCCGCCGGACCGCCCATTTCGCGGACGGCTTTTGAAAATTCCGCGTCCGTCGCCGCGATCCCTTCGAGGGGGGGCCCGTAGAGATAGGGTGCCAGATGCGTTACGATCATCGGCATTTTCCCGTCGTCAAAGCCGAAAAGCCTGCCCCAGCTTTCGCGGAGAAGCGTCAGCGCCTTGGCGTACGTTCCTTCGGCGTCCCCGACGTTCGCCTCGCCCTGATACCACACGAGCCCGCGGAAGCGGAAGCCGGTCAGCGGCACGATCCGCTGGTCGTAGTAAAGAAACTGCGGCGTGCGGGGATAGGCACTCTCTCTTGATTTGTAACAGGCCATCAGATCGGGATTGTCGTTCAGGATCTCCTCGCCGAGCCATTGATAGATCGACGAACCGCCGTGCGACGAATCAATCACGGCGACCGGAACGCCGAGCGTCCGGCGGAGCTCCTTCGCAAAGTAATAGCCCACCGCGTTGAAGCGGCGCAGCCCGGTATAGGAATCCGCCTTTGCCCAGACGGAATCGGTCCCGAAGCAGATGCAGCGCAGATACGGGTCGTCCGCCGCCTCCGGACCCATTTCGTTCCCTTCGACCGTCCAGCGGAGCTGATACTCCATATTGGACTGACCGCCCGTCAGCCATACCTCGCCGACAAGGACGTCGTCAAACGTTTTTACCGTTTCCCCGTCGGTCACCGTCAGGGTATAGGCGTCGTAACCGCCTTTCTTCTGCCCGAAGGTCAGAAGGAACGAGCCGTTTTCATCCGCTTTGACCGAGGCGGTTTCCGCCTTGCCGTGAGGATCGGTCAGAGCCGCGCTGACCGACGCGCCCGGCTTTGCGGTGCCGGGAACGCAGATCCCGGTATTCTGCTGAAATACCATACCGTCCCCGACAAAAGCAGGGAAGGAGAGGTCCTCCTCGTACCCGAAGCCGATCTCCTTCACGTTGACCGAATAACGCTCAAGGTCAACGAACGGCGCCTCGTACAGAATGGACTGTATCGTCACGCGGAGAACGACTTTTCCCGTGAGGTTGTGCCGCTCGGCAAGGTTGATGCGGTAGGAACCGCTCCACCGCCAGCTTGCGGCGTCGTTATTGTTGATATAATGTTTTCCGCCGAAGGGAAGGATCTCATAGAACGCGTCGTACTGATTTCCGCACGCGCCCATCGTCAGAAAAAGGACCGGGGTCTTGTCAAGATCCACCGTGACCTCCGCCGAGACGGAATCGTTTGCGGAGGTTTTCTTTCCGACCCACGGGACCGTTCGGTCAATGATGAAGGAATCGCCTTCGGTTTCTCTGACGGTAAGTCCCCCGCTGACAGAAACGAAGTCTTCTGCCCGGAGGGCGGTCGGTTCCCCGATCACTTTCCCGCCGGCAGCAAAGATCCGGAACGGCAAAAGCGGCAGCGTCAGAACGACCAGCAAAGCCGCCGCGATCCCCCTTGTTTTCAAAGAAAAGCCTTTCATAAAACGCCGCCTTTCACGATTGTTTGATGATTTCATTATAGCATACCGTCACCGTCAAGTCAATAAGGAACGCGCCGGCTGCCGCTGCGGGAATCCGGAGCGGGAGAAAGAATGCAAATCCGCGGCGGTATTTTTCGGTATCTCTTGCAATTATCCCGATATTCGGCTATAATTGATTCGGAATAGCGCGGGAGCCGCTCTTTCCCGCAGTCCGAAGCCAAAAAGATTCGGTTAGAAAGGAAGTTCATGATGAAACACGATTATCCCGTCCGGCTGATCTCCCTGCTTCTGGTTCTTCTCACGTTCGCCGCTTCTCTCTTTTCCTGCGCCCCCGGCGGCGAAAAACCGTCCGATACCTTACCTGCCACGAAAGCGGAAGAAACCGAGGCACGCATCACCGCCGATCTGCCGGACCTCGATCTGGGCGGATATACGTTTTCCGTCTATCACTGGGTCCTGAACGGAGGAGGCGTCCTGTATAACGACCTCTACGCCGAGGAGCTTGACGGAGACCCGGTCAACGAGGCGATCTTCCGCCGCAATTCCCGGCTCGGGGAAAAATATCATTTTGACATCTCCTATACGGACGACGAATACAACGTCATCGTGCAGAACGTCCGCTCGCTCGTGCGCGCGGGAGACGACGTCTACGACCTCGTTTACATCCGTCTGAACGACGTTCAGGCGAACGTTCTGGAGGGGGATTTCCTTGACTTTGAGACCTCCTTCCGATACGTCGATCTCGACAAGCCCTATTGGGACCAGAGCCTCAGAGAAACGCTCTCCTTTATGGATCATCTCTTCCTTGCCGCCTCCGCGATCAACACGGAGGACAAAAAGGAAACGGTCGGCATGATGTTCAACAAGCAGATCGCCGCCGACCACAATATGCCCGACTTCTACGAGCTGGTCAACAAGGGCGAATGGACGCTCGACAAGCTTTTTGATATCGTCAATACCTTCGACGGGGACCTCAACGGCGACAGCGTTCTCCGTCCCGGCGACGATATCCTCCCCTGCGTGTCGAACGACTTCGCGGTGATGTCACTCTTCTTCGGCGCGGGCGGTCATTTCGTCACCAAGGACAAATACGGCGTCCCGGAATACACCTTCAACACCGAGGAAAACTACGAGATCACCGAGCTCGTCACCGATATTATGACGCATCCCAACTACGCGAGCACCGATACCACCCAATTCCCGGCGGATATGGGCGGCTCGGTCGGCAACTTTGAAAGCGGCGAAAGCCTGTTTCTGAGCTACGCGCTCTGGGCGGTCATTGAAATGCGCGGCATCGACACGATCGACTTCGGCGTCATCCCGCACCCCAAATACGACGAGGCGCAGACCGATTACATCAGCTACCTCTCCAAGCACGGAATGGGCTTTATGTCGGTCCTCCGCTGTGAAGAGGATACGGATAACGTCGGCTTCATTATGGAAGCCCTCGCCGCCGATTCCTACTACGATCTGCAGGACGCCTTCTACGACGTGACCCTGAAAACCAAGTCCGCCCGCGACGACGAATCGCAGGCGATGCTTGACCTGATCTTCTCCAACCGCGTCATCGACTTCGCGGACGTGTATGACTTCTCGGGCTTTGCAAGCGCCTACCTGCGTCAGCTCTCGAATCCCGGCTTCAGGAACAAGAACATCACGACGATCTACGCCGAATACGAGAAGAAGATCGAGTCCACGATGGAAGACTTTTACGAAAAAGTGGAAAAGCTGGACGAAGAGATCTTTATGGTCGACTGAATCAAATCATCTTTCCCGAAGCGGGTTCGGGAAGCCGGAAAACCGGCAGAAAGGAATCTCCATGAACGATTTCATGAATCTGACCAAGGTATCCGACTTTACGAGAAAACGTGACAGCAGTTGGGATAGATCCGGCCGCAACGGTGACGCGTGGTTTATCGGACCCAACGAAACGAAGACCCTTGCCGAGCTCAAGGGTCCCGGCATCATCAGACATATCTGGTTCACCATCGCTTCTCCCGACCCGTTCTATCTCCGCCGCATCCTGCTCCGGATCACCTGGGACGACGAAGAGGAGCCCTCCGTTCTCTGCCCGGTCGGCGATTTCTTCGGGCTCGGTCACAGCCGTTCCTATACCTACAGCTGCGCGGCGTTTTCCTGCTCCGCGAACGATCCCAAACGGCAGGGCGAGGGCGTGGCAATGAACTGCTGGCTGCCGATGCCGTTCGGAAAGTCCGCAAGGATCGAGGTCGTCAACGAGCAGGCGGACGATATGCCGATCAACGCGTTCTACTTCTATATCGACTGGGAAAAGCACGAATCCCTGCCGGAGGACACGCTGTATTTTCACGCGATGTGGAGACGCGAGAACCCCGCCGTCGTGAAAAAGGACGGCAGCAAAGAGTGCGCGGCTATGCTCACCGAGCAGGTCAACCTGACCGACCGGTATAATTATCTGATCCTGAACGCCGAAGGCAGAGGCAACTTCATCGGTATGAATATGAGCGTGGATAACCTCATCGGCGGCTGGTGGGGAGAGGGCGACGATATGTTCTTCATCGACCGCGAGGACGGCACCGACGACTGCGGCGGTTCGTGGCCGCCGGATCTCCACGGTACCGGCAGCGAGGACTATCTCTGCCACGCGTGGGGGATGCAGCACACGCACAGCCTCTATCACGGCGAACCGTGGTCCGAGGCACCGGACGAACCCGTGTGGGAGCATCACAGCTCCGGTAAGGTCGCGGTTTACCGCTACCACATCGTGGACCCCGTCCCGTTCACGAAGAAGCTGCGCGTCAGCATCGAGCACGGCCACGCAAACGACCGCGAGAACGATATCGCGAGCGTCGCGTACTGGTATCAGGACGAGCCGCACAAGAAATTCCCGGCGATGCTTCCTCCGGAAGAACGTCTGCCGAGGATCAAATGACCGCCGCGCGCTCCGATTGAACAGAACGGAAAGCTCCCGCATCCGGGGAAACGTATTCCCGGATGCGGGAGCTTTTTCTATGAAACTCAATCCTTCTGATAAAGCCCGACGAATTTGGACGCGCGGTTCGTCATGACGCCCGTGATCCCTTTTGCGGCGTAGGATTTCCACAGGGCAACGCCTTCAAGGTCCGAATAGATCGTCAGAACCATCAGGCGGATGTTTGCTTCCTTCGCGGCGCTCAGGACGACGTCAAGCTTCGGGGAATCGGGCAGTTCTGCGCTCGTTTCGGTCATCGAGGTAAGCCCCCTGAAGGACCGGATGACGGCGGGCTTTTCGTCGTCGCCCACGTAGATCATGGGCGCGAAGAGCGGCAGCTTTCTGCCCGCTTCGATCAGCCCGGCAAACCATCCCGCGATCATTTCGGCGGACTCGCCGGATTTGAACATCGCGCTGTCGACGGCGCCGTACTGCTCAAAGACGTCGTAAACCGGCTTGAACGATTCGAGCGAGGTGGTTTTGTCGATATTATACATGACCCTGTCCTTGCCGAGCGCGATGATCTCGTCGAGCGTCGGCATCTTCTGATCGGTTTCCCGCGCGCTGTCGCCGCCCTCGCCCTGTTTCAGATTCAACAGTCTGATCTTGTCAAGAGTGATCGCGGAGATCTCCATGTTCGTATAGGCGGCGGCGCCCGACGTCGTGCGACGGAGGTTGGCGTCGTGACAGATGACCCAATGACCGTCCCGCGTCTGACGCAGGTCGGTCTCGATGATATCGACGTTGCCCTCGATGCAGGCGGTGTACGCGGCGACAGAGTTTTCGGGGTCCTTGGAAGAGGAGGAGTAGTTGCCTCTGTGCGCGACGGCGACCGGACGCGCGCCTTCAATATAGGGATTTTCGTAGTTTTCGAGGAGCCTGCCGAGCTGGGTGTCGCCGTAGTCGTACCGGACGAGAAGGCCATCGGCGGGAATATCGGCGTAACCGGCAGTCAGCGCGTCGTCGAGGAAACGGAAGGCAGCCTCGAAGCCGTAGGCGCTGACCGCGTCGACCGATACCTTATTATCCTTGACCGAAACGAAGAAATCGCGGAACAGAAGCGCTTCGGGGGAACCGACGAATTCGTCTCTTGCGCACCTGCCGAGCAGGATCTCATAATCCGACGTCGGCGCGGTCGAATCGTCCTGACAATTCAAAGCCGCGCGGCGCGCGTACGCCTGCGCAAAGCCTGCCGTGAATACGAAGCCGGAGTCCGCGCCGTAAACGATCGGCATTCCCGCGAAGCGGACCCGGTAAGCACCGTCGGAATACCGGCTGATCGGCTGATCGGACACCTCGGCGGAGAAGGAGAAGTCACGGGCAAGGACGACCCTGCCGTCCCCGGCGGGTTCCACACAGTTCTGAATGAAGTAATGCACGGCGCTTGCGGTCATCACGTCGTCCGCGCCGACGATCGCGATTTTTCCGTTTTCAAACGCCTTGATGACGTAGGGCGAATCACCGAGGGCGTTTTTCGCCTCGGCACTCTCTGCGCGGCAGGTCTCGCCGATGAGGAGCTCACGGGTATCAGAAGCGTCCTTTTCACCCGTCTGCTTCCCGTCGGAAACGACGCTGACCGTGATCCCGAGCTTTTCTTTCAGCGTGTCGGCGATCCGGTTCGCGGCGTCAACGACCCTGCCGGAGCCGTTTTCGGGGCGGACGACCGTATAATTGCGTTTGCCTTTTGCGGTAAAAAGGACGAGTTGATTTGCGTCTTCCTTTCCCGAACAGGATACCGCGAGCGGCAGTATTATGCAGACGAGCAGCAGAAGCGCCGTCGCTTTCTTCCATATTTTCATAAAAACAGTCCTTTCCTCTCGTCGTGACTTCGGATGCCGAACGGTATGATAACGCGGAACGCGGAAAGCAGGATGGCTGCCTTTCATCGCAAGGCGTCCAGAAACAGCGTAACGTCGCCGTCATCCGGTGAAAACTCATGCACGCCGTGAAACACGTGGAACGTAAACCAGTCTTTTCCGCAGGCGCCGACTCGTTCCGCCTCGTGCTTTGCGACTTCGATATCGGTCAGCGGATCCTCGTCCGCCATCTGGACGATCAGCCTTCGCGGATGGATCAGCAGTGCCGCCTCGGCGTCGGTGACGCTCTCCGCCGCGCCCTTCCAGACGTAGTCGGTACTGCAATAGGTGAACCGGTCCGAGAAATCGCAGGAAACCATCGCGGCCTTGAACCTCGTTTCCACGGCAGCCGTATAAAGGGAATAGAAGCCCCCGTAGGACAGCCCGCCGATCCCGATGCGATCGGGATCGACCCACGGCATCGTGCAGAACAGGTCCAATTCCCGCTGCATACAGCAGATCTCAAGCGCGGTGATCGAGCCGCCCATCAGTTGGAGCCTCGTATCCGTGATCAGACGTATCTGATCCGCGGTGCGCGCGTCGTTCATGGCGTGCAGCCCCGGGTCCCACAGAAGAAGCTGCGGCGCGAACACGTTCGCCCCGCCCGAAAGGAACCGCTCGACCATATCGTTGTAGTTGGTTGTCCCACGCTCCATAATGCCGCTGCTGAGCTCGGGCGAACCCATCCCGCCGTGTATCGAGAAGACGAGCGGGCGGCGTCGGTCGTCCGTATGGCGGAAAAGCATCCCGTAGGCGGGGAGCCCCGGCATGACCTCAAAGACCATGCGGTCTATCCGGATTCCTTCATTTTCCGTCACGAATTCTTCGGTATAAGAGGGCAGACCGGATCTTTCCTCCGTCAGAGGCCATCCGAGGAGAAGCCTCAGCTTTTCTCTCCGCGGTTCGGGGTCGCGCAGAATATCGGCGTGACCTGCCATACGGCGCTCGTCCAGTTCCCGCCGGCGCTTCTCCATGACGTTCAGGATGCCCTTTTCGTACTGTTCTCTGTATGAGTTGCCCGCGCCGTCGGGCTCGGTATAGGTAAAGCGCACGGATGGTTCCTCCCGTTGTGTGTTTCGTCACCGCGCTGCGGCGGATGCCGTTTCGGCAAAGGGCGTTGTATTGCTGAAATATTATGCTCTTTGGAGAATGAGGTGATTTGCTTTCTTTTTATTGTAATTACGTGCGATACTGTTTTTCCCCGGTTCCGAAACAAAAAGGTACCGCAACGATTGCTGCCTGAAGCCGATAATAACAAGCGAAATAACGCGATTTATTCTATTATATATCATCGTATGCCTGATGTCAAATGTTTGGCGAAAACTTTTATTGACTGACAGCGGAAAAGGTATTTCCAAAGGAAATACCGCAGTGGGAACAGAGGCGATATTTCGTGTGAAAAAAGCGGCAGTATTTTGTCCGGAAAAATGAAAAAAGGCAGATACGATTTTTATCTCATATCTGCCTTTAACCGATCATTTTGTGCCTGATCCTGTAATCAAAAACCTCGTCGAATTATTCCCACTCCGCCTAGGGGAACATTCAAAGCTGAAAATCCTTTCAATGGCCGGTGAGTAATTGAGGTTTTACCCCTCAAAAATGCGGATTTTTCGGCTATTTCGCCCATTTCAGAGCTTTCAAAAACAAAATGCCACCACGAGGCCCCCGAAAAACAGAAGCCGAAGGCGATAATTTTTCTTTGATTTTTGCCTTTGGGGGCAGCAAAAACATGGCTTTTTTCGGTCAGAAAGCGAGGAGTAATAGCGTAACCGGTTGGTATTATTCGTGGGAATAAAGACCGAGATTGTCGCTTGGTGGCAGGGTGAAGATAGAAGCTTTCACAAGTATTCCGCTCAAATGACCACCGATTTTCATCGGAGCCGGTCACGTATCTTTTCTGAGTAAGTTCAAATAATCCGTATACTCATATACCCTATTTCTTGACTTGTTGGTTGTTTTGTTCAGTATACCGAGTTTTTCATATTTCGTTACCAATGCGGAAACCGTATTATAACTGAGATTCAAAGCCTTTGCTGTTTTTCCGATATCGATAATCGGATGCTGCTCGATATAATCAAACAACAGATGTGAGTTATCAATGATTCGGGCGGTATGCGGAATCACCGTAAGATTTTTTTCGTGCAGCTGCGAAAGCGCAGTAATCGTTTTCAGTGAGTCTTCGCAAGCGCTCGATACGGCTTCCAGGAAAAACATGATCCACTGCTCGTAGTTTCCGCTTCTTCTGACTTCGGATATTCTGTCATAATATTCCAGCTGATTTTTTTTAAGAAAATACGAAATATACAGAATCGGCTTCGTTATGCGTTTTTGCTCTATCAAATACAACAGTATCAGCAGACGGCCGATTCTTCCGTTTCCATCCAGGAAAGGATGAATGGTTTCAAACTGATAATGAATGAGTGCGGCGCGTATCAAGGCATCATATTCATCGGATTCGTTTATATACTTTTCCAACTGTGACATACACTCGTTCATGTCATCGACGTTCGGAGGAATATATCTTGCATCCTTTATGGAACATCCCGATGCTCCGATCCAGTTTTGCGACCGTCTGAATTCTCCCGGATTCTTTTCTTCACCTCTGACATTATTCAAAAGGACCGCATGAGTTTCTCTGATTAGGCGTAAACATAAGGGCAATTCCTTCAGTCTGTTTATCGCAAAGGAGACCGCATTGATATAATTGATAACATCTGAAACATCCAGATTTACGGATATTTCATTATACGGATCAAGAATATCATCCAGTGTGCATTGTGTCCCCTCAATTTGAGAAGAAATCAATGCCTCTTTCCGAACATACATAGAGATAAAAAGGTCCGCGTT